>NZ_CALPBW010000004.1 GCF_943169845.1 Peptoniphilus rachelemmaiella | reverse complement strand
GGATGGAAGAGGCAAAGAAAAGCGGGCTAAAGGAGTGGCGCCACTGCTTACGTGCCTACAACAACTGGTTCGAGGAGATCACCAACAGCTTTGATTACCCGTGGAGTAACGGCTACGTGGAAGGAACGCACAACAAGATCAAGACGGTGAAGCGCGTGGCCTTTGGAATGCGTAACTTTCATCATTTCCGCACGAAACTGCTTTTTGTTTGTTCAAAAGATAAGTGAGTGAGGGTGTGTAGGAAAACAAAAAGGAGCCTAGTTTTTACTAGACTCCCCAATGGTTGACATAGAACCTGAAAAAAGACATCCGAAGATGTCTTTTTTAGTCTTAGTAAGCGACAAATGCTTTGGATTTGGTGTGGCAGATGGGGCATTCTTCTTCGCTTGCATCAAAGGTGATGTAGCCGCATACGGGGCAGAGAAGAATGTCTTTTGCGTCTAAGTCCTTGCCGGCGTCAACTGCTTTTTTCGCTTCTTCGTAGCGAACGGCGTGAATCTTTTCAGCTTCGATAGCAAAACGCATAGCCTTTACAGCGTCGTCTTCCCCTTGCATCTTAGCTACTTCGATAAATGCGGGGTACATTTCGGTAAATTCGAAGGTTTCGCCGTCGATACCCTTTTGGAGGTTTTCGGAGGTGGTGCCGATTCCGAAGCCTGCCATGCTGGTTACTGCGAAGTCGCCGTGGATGTCTTTCATGGCTTTAAAGTGCAGATTGCCATGAACTCTTTCAGCTTCAGCGGTGCAGTTGAAGAGTCTTTCAACATTGGGGAAACCTTCTTTTCCGGCAGCTTTTGCCCAAATGCCGTAGCGGACGTGGGCTTGGCTTTCGCCACCGAAGGCGCTTCTTAAGTTGTCTTGTGTCATTGCGTGCATAATAATGCCTCCTTATATCATGTTGTTTCTTTGCTTCTCCATTATATCTGATAAATGATAATAAAACAAGCTTTCGGGGGTAATCTGAGACATATTAGTCGACATTTTCAATTTTTGCCGCTTGATCCGCCGCCGTCAAAGCGTCAATTAAATCGTCGAGATCGCCGTTATTAATGTCGTCAATGCGGTGGCTCGTGTAATTGATGCGGTGATCGGTGACGCGGCCTTGAGGATAATTATAGGTGCGAATGCGTTCGGAGCGATCGCCTGATCCAATTTGTGACTTCTTTTCTTTGCTCAATGCATCTTCTTGTTTCTGCATTTCGATATCGTAAAGCTTCGCCTTTAAGATCTTAAAAGCCTTGTCTTTATTCTTCAACTGACTCTTTTCATCTTGACAGCTGACGACGATTCCCGTGGGCTCGTGGGTCAACCGGACGGCGGAGTCGGTAGTGTTAACCGATTGACCGCCGTTGCCTGAGGAGCGGAACACATCCACCCGCACGTCGTTGGGGTCAATTTCTACTTCCACATCGTCGATTTCGGGCATGACAATGACCGTGGCCGTGGAAGTATGAATGCGGCCGGAAGATTCCGTTTCGGGCACCCGTTGCACCCGATGGACGCCGGATTCGTACTTCAAGCGAGAAAATGCGCCCTTTCCCTGAATCAAAAGAATCGCTTCTTTGTAACCGCCGATGCCGTTTTCATTACTGGACATGATTTCAGTCTTCCAGTTGTGATTGTCGGCGTAGTGAATGTATTGACGCACGAGGACGCCGGCGAAAAGGGCCGCTTCGTCGCCGCCGGCACCGCCGCGCACTTCCACGATGACATTTTTGTCGTCGTTTTCATCTTTGGGAATCAAGAGAATTTTTAATTCCTCCGTGATTTCCGCCAGATGCTCTTCCTCCATCTTCAGCTCTTCTTTGACAAGCTCACGCATGTCGTCGTCGAGCTTTTCATCGAACATGGACTTGTTATCGGCAATGGCCTCCGTCGTTTCCACATACTCTCTGTATTTTTTTACGATGGGTTCGATCTCTGCGTGTTCGATGGCCGTTTTTTGCAGCAGTTTACTGTCGCTTTGAACCTTCGGATCCATCATCATCTCGTTTAATTCATTGTAGCGATCTTCATATACGGATAAATTTTCAAACATTGTCTAACCTCCCAAAAACGACGCGATCCAAGCCGCCGAAATCTTTTTCAGACCCGATGGCCGAAAAACCATGGCCATGGAGTAAATCTTCCACATCTTTTCTCTGTTTTGCCCCGATTTCAAACACCAAATAGCCCCCTGTGTTTAAAAATCGTGGCGCCGCCTCGATGATTCTGCGGTAAAAATCCAATCCGTCTTCGCCGCCTTCAAGGGCCAAGTGGGGCTCGTAACGGGCGACACTATCATCCAATGCCTTCATCTCATCTGCGGTAATGTATGGCGGGTTGGAATAGATCACATCGTAAGTGCCTTCTATCGATGAAAAAAGATCGGAGTGAATGAAATGCACATTCGAGGCGCCGTGCATTTTTTTATTTATCTTTGCCACGTCCAACGCGTCCCCGGAAATATCTGCCGCATTGATTATTGCTTCGGGAATAAGCCGCCCTAAGGTAATCGCCACACAACCGGAGCCCGCGCCGATTTCCAAAATGCGCTTCGCTTTCGTCGAAAGGCGCAAAATAGCGTCCACGCTTCTTTCCGTATCGTAGCGAGGAATTAATACCCGCTCGTCTACATAAAAGGCCTCGCCGTAAAAATAGGCTTTTTTCAAAGCGTAGGCCATGGGCATGCCCCCGGCCATTTTTTCAATAACATGGCGAAGGCGTGAAACGTCCGCCTCGGAAAGATTTTTTTCAGGATTCATTAAAAGGGCTTTACGATCCATTTGAAAGAGGCCGTCAAAGACCTCATAGGCGCGGCGCCGATCGCCGTTTAAGGCCCCACAAGCCTCTTCAAAGGCCGCCTTTACTTCCATAGATCACTTTCCCCTTCGGCAGGCAAAACCGCCTTTAAAGAGGCGATGCCCACTTCGATTTGGCTGTCGTCGGGTTCTCTCACGGTAAAATGCTTTTGAATCATCAGTCCGGGATAGCGCAGAGCCATGGTGAGCGGCGTGTCATATTTTCCCACCAGACGGTTGACCTCGTAACTCACCCCGGCAATAAGGGGAAAGACCAATAGACGCACGAGGATGCGACCTAAGAATGAGGGCCATCCAAAGAAGGATAAAATAATCACCGAAAGGATCAAAACCATAAAGAGAAAGCTCGTGCCGCAGCGCGGGTGAAGGCGAGAATATTTTCTTACTTCCTCTACCTCAAGAGGCGCCCCGGCTTCATAGCAGGCGATGGATTTGTGTTCTGCGCCGTGGTATTCAAAGACGCGGCCGATGTCTTTTTGTTTCGAGATCAACGCCATGTAGGCGAAGAAAATCCCGATTCGAAAGACGCCTTCCACGAGATTCAGCAAGACGGAGCTTGCAATGTGGCGCTCAAAATACGTGGCCAATACATTGGGTAGTACCATGAAAAATAAAACGGCTAAGAGAATAGAGAAGCTCACGGTAAAAATCTGCTCGATCTTTTCTCCCTGTTCCGGGAAGTGCTTGCTAAAAAAGCTGTCTTTCTCGCCTTCCGCTTCTTCCCAAAATGAGGCGGAATACATAATGGCGTCGACGCCGATGACCATGGCCTCGATTAGCTTGACTGCGCCGCGAATAATCGGCCAATTTAAAAAGGGGTATTGATCGGCGATTTGCTTATTTTTATCGATGCGTAGGGCAATGTCGCCGTCGGGTTTTCTTACGGCATAAGCTGTTTTCGAAGGACCGCGCATCATCACCCCTTCGATCAGGGCCTGACCGCCGATGGTCGTCTTAAAGGATTCATTCATAGACAGAGAAACTCCTTAAAAAAAAGGGCCCGCTTTCACGGGCCGTCTTCTTATGATCTTTTGTACTTTTTGTTGAATTTATCAATACGTCCGCCCGTATCAGTAAACTTTTGACGTCCTGTGAAGAAAGGATGACATTCGGAACAAACTTCCACTTTTAAATCCTCTTTTACAGAGCCCGTCGTAAAGGTGTTACCACAAGCACAAGTGACTGTAGCTTCTTTATATTCGGGATGGATACCTTTTTTCATCTGTCCACACTCCTTTCTTTAAAAATTCATCTCTATTACTAACTTTTATAGGATAGCATACTTTCTTCTTTTTGTCAATTTACTTCGCATACTCCGGCTTGTGATTTAAGTCGTGGACGCTGTCGATAAAACGAACGGTCTTCGAGGGCAAGCGCAGAACCAAGGATTGGGTAGTCGCCTTGTTGCCTTTCATGTAGCGCACGCCTTTCAGTAAATCGCCGTTGGATACGCCGGTTGCGGCAAAGATCACATCGTCGCCCTTGACGAGATCTTCGATGGTGTAGATCTTTTCGGGATCGGCCGGGCTTTTTGCCACACGCTCTTTTTGTGCATCGTCGTACATAACGAGCTTTCCTTGAAGATCGCCGCCTAAACATTTTAAGGCCGCTGCTGCGATGACGCCTTCCGGCGCGCCGCCTATGCCCATAATCATATCAATTCCGCTCTCTTCAAAGCAAGTATAAATTGCCGTAACGATGTCGCCGTCTTTAATTTTCTTAATGCGGGCACCGGTGGCGCGAATTTCTTTGATTAATTCGTCGTGGCGGGGGCGATCCAGTACGGAGACAGTCATCTCTTCCGGTGCCTTTCCGATGGCTTCGGAAACCCTGCGAATATTATTTTCCACGGTATCATCCAGGCGAATGGCACCTTTTGCCTTGGGGCCTGCGGCGATTTTTTTCATGTAGACATCCGGCGCGTGCAATAAGCAACCCTCCGGCGCTACGGCAACGACGGCAATGGCGTTGTTCATGCCGTTTGCAATGGCCGTTGTGCCGTCTATGGGATCCACGGCAATATCAACGGCTTCATCGCTACGACCCCCCATGCCGATTTCTTCACCGATATAAAGCATGGGTGCTTCGTCGATTTCTCCTTCGCCGATAACAACCTTGCCTTTAATGTGCACCGTATCGAACATGCGGCGCATGGCATCGACTGCCGCACCGTCTGCGCCGTTTTTATCGCCTTTTCCCAAGAAGCGTGCACCACTTAAAGCCGCCGCTTCCGTAACCCGTGCTAAGTTTAAACTGAGATCTCTATCCATTGGCTCTCTTCGTCCCTTCAAAATCTTTGTTGAATTGTTCAATTCCCTTGTCTGTCAGCGGATGTTTAAGCATTTGATGAAACACCTTGTAGGGGACCGTGGCAATATGGGCCCCGGCTTGTGCCGCTTCTTTTACGTGGAGCGGATTGCGTATGCTGGCGGCGATAACCTCCGCTTCGTAACCGTAAAAATCGATGATCGAAACGATGTTTCGCACCAGCGCCATGCCCTCGTGGCCGATGTCGTCCAATCGTCCGACAAAGGGGCTGATGAATGAAGCACCGGCAGCCAAGGCCAAAAGCGCCTGATTTTCAGAAAAAATCAAGGTACAGTTCGTGGAAATCCCCTCCCCTTCCAGGGCGCGAATGGCCTTTAAGCCTTCTTCGTTCATGGGCACTTTCACGACAATGTTTTCGTGAATGGCGGCGAGCATCTTGCCTTCCGCAATCATGTCCTCGGCGCCCTCTACCGTCACTTCGGCGCTAATCGGGCCGTCGACGATGGATGCGATCTCTTTCACAACATCTTCAAAGACAACATCTTTTTCCTTTGCAATTAACGACGGATTTGTGGTGACGCCGTCTAAAATCCCCCAGGCCTCGATTTCCTTAATTTCGGAAATATTCGCCGTATCGATGAAAAACTTCATTACTTCCAAGCCTTGCCGTCGCTGCCGAAGACTTTAATTTTTTCCTTCACCGTTTCAGTCATTGCCGAACGAGCCGGTTTTAAAATCTTTCTCGGGTCGATTTCGTCGGGATTTTCTGTGACAAAGGCCTTTACCGCACCGGCAAAGCTGGCGCGAATGTCCGTGTCGATGTTGATCTTACGGATACCTGCTGCTACGGCCTTTTCCAGGGTGTCGTATGGCACGCCGCTGGAGCCGTGAAGGACCAAGGGAACGCTTACGATGCGATCAATTTCTTTGATTCGCTCGATGTCTACCTTCGGTTCGCCCTTGTAGACGCCGTGTGCCGTGCCGACGGCAATGGCCAAAGAATCTACGCCTGTTTCTTCTACGAAAATCCGTGCTTCTTCCGGATCCGTGTAGGTCGCTTCTGCATCGGAGACGACGATTTGGTCTTCCGTACCGCCGATTTTACCGATTTCAGCTTCTACGGATACGCCGACGGAGTGAGCGATTCGCACAATGTCTTTGGTAAGACGAATGTTTTCTTCCAGCTCATGTTTCGATGCATCGATCATGACGGAGGTGAAGCCGCTGCGAATGCATTTCATGATTTCATCAAAATCCGTACCGTGATCCAAATGCAAGGTCATGGGAACGTCGAGCTTTTCGGCTGTGGTTTTTACGAGCGAAGTAATGTAGTCTACGCCGGCGTATTTGATCGCCCCTTGAGACGCTTGCAAAATAACCGGCGCACGCAGCTCGTCTGCCGCTTGAGCAATGGCTTGAATGATTTCCATATTGTTCACGTTAAAGGCGCCCACTGCATAGCCGTGTTCGTCTGCATGTTGTAAAATTTGTTTTCCCGTAACTAACATTTTATTGTCCTTTCTTTTCTGCAGGTTCTAACAGCACAACCGCCATGGCTGTCATGCCTTCTCCTCTTCCTTCATACCCCATTTTCTCACTGGTTGTCGCTTTTATGGAAATTGCACCGAGATCTTTTTCGCAAACCGAAGCAATATTTTCCCGCATGGCGAGTATATGGGGCGCCAGCTTCGGCGCTTGAGCAATAACTGTCGCATCAATGTTGCCGATAGCATAACCCTTTTCCTTCACGATGGCCATGACTTTTTCAAACATTCCCATACTGGAGGCGTCTTTATAGGCGGGATCCGTGTCGGGAAAGAGCTTCCCGATATCACCCAGGGCCAAGGCGCCCAATATGGCATCTTCGATGGCGTGAATGAGTACGTCGGCATCGCTGTGGCCTAAAAGGCCGCGACCATAGGGTATTTCCACACCGCCGAGAATAAGTTTTCTTCCTTCGACTAATTGATGGACGTCGTATCCGATTCCGATTCTCATGGGCTCTTCCTATCTGAATAAATGGCATCGGCAAAGATTAAATCTTCCGGTGTCGTGATTTTAATGTTGTTGTAGGAACCGCGTATTAATTTTACTTTACGACCGGTCTTTTCCACAAGGGAGCAATCGTCGGTTCCGTAGTAGCCTTCGTCATATGCCTGCTTATAGGCGCGAACCAAAATCTCTTTTTGAAAGCCTTGTGGCGTTTGAATGGCGAAAAGCTTCGAGCGATCCGGTGTAACACCGCTCCACAGGCCATCTTCACTAATCTTCACCGTGTCCTTCATCGGCGTCATCAAACAACAGGCCCCGCTTTCACGGGCTCCTTCAATGACGGCACGCACTTCCTCTTTTGTGACAAAGGGCCTGGCCCCGTCATGGGTAAGGATAATGCCGTCCCAATTCTTTAGAAATTGAAGGCCTTTCCAAATGGTATCCTGGCGCTCGTCACCGCCGACCACCAGGTAAATACTGTGACTTAAATCCATAGACGCCAGAATTTCTCCCATCATCGATTCTTCCCCTTCTCGAATCAAAAGGACGATGAATGAAATTTCCTCCATGCCGTCGAAAATTTCAATGGTATGGCGAACCATGGGCTTGCCGTGAATGGGCAAATATTGCTTGTTTTGTTTTATATTCATGCGCTTTCCCATGCCGGCGGCAGCGATCATGACGCAGACCTCTCGATCAATCATCGTCGGACTCCGGCAGCTCACGGCCTTGATTAAAGTCGATGTTGTTTAATGCATAGACGATAATGTCCCGGGCAATGGGGGCGGCCACACTGCCCCCGGATTTGCCCGCTTGTTCCAAAATGACGGCCACGGCGATTTGCGGATCCTTGGCCGGTGCGAATCCGATAAACCACGCGTGGTTTTCGCCCGAAGCATTTTCGGCGGAACCGGTTTTGCCCGCAACTTGCGTTGACCGCAAAGAAGCGCGCCTGCCGGTACCGTCTTGAACGACGGAGACCATGTATTTGGTCAATGTCTTCGCAATATCCGACGAGGTGGATTCGGCAAGTACTTTCGGCTTATGCTCTTCAATGGCCGAGCCCTTCGCATCTTCCACTTCTTTCACTAAAATCGGCTGCATCATTTTGCCGTCGTTAGCCACGGCGGAGGCCACCAGGGCCATGTGCAGGGGTGTCGCCAATACATCCCCCTGGCCGATGGCTGAGGCGGCCAAGGTTGTTTTCGGCAAATTTTTCTTATAGTCGAAAACGGATACGGACACGGGAAGATCGAAGGGAATCTTCGAATTGAAATAGAACTTGTCCGCCGTGCCGCCGAGGGTTTCTTTACCGAGTTTAGAACCTTTTTCCACGAAATAGGTATTAATGGATTTCGCCAAAGCTTCCCTGAGATCGACACTGCCGTATTGTGCCCCTTCGGCATTTTTAAATTCCCGCCCGTCGACAACTTGGGACCCCGTGTCCTCGTAGTTTAAACCGATGCGATCTTGCCCCAAAAGAGAGGCCGCCGTAATAACTTTAAATGTGGAGCCCGGCGGGTAACGCCCGTTAATGGAGCGATTAAGCAATGCGCCGGATTCATTCTTCTGTAACGCATTCCAATCTTCGGCAATGGTCGAGGAATTAAAGTCAGGCAGAGACACCATGGCATAAACTTCCCCTGTCTTGGGATTCATGACCACGACGCTTCCCTTTTCGGTATTTTCCTCCAAAAGCTCGCGGGCTTTGGATTGCACTTGGGTATCGATGGTGAGCACCAAAGAATTGCCGTCTTGTTTTTTCGAGCGAATCATATCCGATATGGCCTTGAGGGTGCGATTGCCGTTGCGATTCAGAAGGTAATCATTATAAGACGATTCCAAACCGCTTTTTCCCAGCGAGGGATGGCAATAGCCGATAATATGGGAATACAACGTGGGATAGGTGTATTCTCTTCGGTAATTGCCGGGCGCGCCCTTCGAGGTGGCCAAGACTTCCCCGTTTCGATCGTAAATGTCGCCGCGCTTAATCTGCGCTTCTTCGATGTAGCCGCGGCGATTGGCAGGATTACGCTTCACTTCTTCGGCTTGGAAAATATAAAAGTAGCTTAAATAGACAATGCAACTTAAGAACAAAACGATCAGGCCGGCGAGCAAAATAATGATGCGTTTATTTTCCGATTGCTTCATCGCTCACCTCATCTTTCATAATTTCCCTCTCATACTTCCACGACAAATCCTCCGAGGCTACCTGCAAAATGCCCAGGGCTATGAAGCTGGATAAAATGGAGCTGCCGCCATAAGACATAAAGGGAAGGGTGATCCCGGTCATGGGAATCAACTTCGTCACGCCGCCGATATTCAAAAAGGCCTGAACAGAAATCAGTACCGTCGCTGAAATGGCCAGCATGCGATAAAATTTATACTCTTGTTCCAAAGCAATTTTAATGCCCCGATAAATTAAGAGGATGTACAGTAGAATGATGGCAAAGCCTGCAAACAAACCCATTTCCTCGCAAATAACCGGGAAAATAAAGTCGGATACGGCGACGGGAATCAGCTCCGGATGGCCGAAGCCGATGCCGGCACCGAAGAAGCCGCCTTCGGCAATAGCAAAAAGGGATTGCACGATCTGTATGCCCGTGCCGTAAGCGGAACTCCATGGGTCGAGCCATATGTCGATACGGGTACGCACGTGGCCGAAGAGAAAGTAGCCCAAGACGCTTCCCAGGGCCAAAAGACCGAGGTTGATGAAAAACGCCTTAATATCCGGATCGTAAACAAATTGAATGGCGATGTACATAGCCATAAACAGTACCGCTGTTCCCAAATCCCGTTGAATAAATAAGAGCAAGACGAAAAAGTAAATGATCGCCATAATAATATAGCTGGTGTAGGGATACTTTTTGTATTTTTCGTAATTATAGTAAAAGCTGCCTAGGATAAACATGAGCAGAATTTTAATAAATTCCGTAGGCTGAATAATAATAAAGCCGAGGTTGAGCCAGTTTCTCGCTCCGTGGGCGGTTTTACCAAACAGAATCGTCGATAAGAAGAGCAGGACGCTGATGATCAAGGCCAAAGAGCCGTAGCGTTCCACATGGGGCACGACGCGGACGATGAAATAGGTGGCATAAAAAAACAATACCCCTATAAATGCCCATTGAAGTTGCTTGATGCCCGTTTCCGGTTTTATGCGGAAAATCGTGATGACACCAATGGTCAGAAGAAGGGATACGATTAAAAATATATAATTATCGCCGGTAGTAATTTTGCCGAGGATAAAATTTGAAATGTAGATAACAAAAACAAGACCACCTGTCAGGAATAACAATTGGCGATCCAGATGCCCTTCGTAGGTATAAAAAACCAAAGCGATGGCCAAGATTTCAAAAACGAGCAGTATGTCTCGCGGTCGTCTGAACAGTTTATTATCCACAGAATCACCTACTTTGATCGACAAATAAAAATTGAATAAAACCAACGCCGATGCGGTCGCCGTTTTTCAATTCCGTTTTCTCGTAAAGGGTTTGACCATTTAAAAACGTGCCGTTGGCGCTGTTTAAGTCGCGAATATAGTAATGGCCGTTTTCTTTTTCAATCATCAAATGGTTTTTTGAAACAAAACTGTCTTTGATGACGATATCGTTTTTACTGCTTCGCCCTAATTTCGTCGCGCCTCTGAGCACGTAGTATTCTTGCATTTTAAAATTCAGTGAATCCAGTCGATTCACAACTTTTAAATACGCTTCATCTTTACCGACTTCCATGGATTGCATGGAGCGAATATCCAAATAAATCATACGAATAATCGTAAAAATAAACAGGTAAATGATTAGAATGAAAATGTATTTAAATATCTGTGAAAGTATTGCAATCATCCTGCACCTCATCTCAATTTTACATAAATACTATCACAGCAACGGTACATTTTCAACGTTTCCGCCCCTTCAATGATCCGCATCATCGAGAAGAAAATTCTAATATATGTTAAAATAAGTCAGTGATGCCTATGAAGATTTTAAAAATAAAAAAAGACGGTTCCCGCTATTTAATCTGCCTCTCCAATGACGAGACCCTTGCCCTTAAAGAGGCGGTATTCGTGCGCCACAATTTATATAAGGGCAAAGAGGTGGACGAGAAAGATGTCGCCGCCATTCGTTTCGACAGTGCCCGACAAGAGGGAATCGATTTGGCCCTGAAAAAGCTGAGAAACAGAAAAACGGAGCAGGAAATTCGCACACTTCTTCTTTCGGAGGAATTATGTGGCGAAGTCATCGACGAAGTGGTAAACTACTTAGTCGACTACGATTTTCTGGACGACGAGGCCTATGCCCTTTTGTATTGTCGGGACAAGCGAAACATTAACGGTTACGGGCCGATGAAAATTGCCTACGCCCTTCGCAGAAAAGGCATCGACGACGACACCATTGACCGCGTTCTGGAGGAATACACGACGGATTTGGAAAAGGACATGATTCAGTCTGTGGTGGAAAAGAAATACCTTCGTGGCGGTGAATTAAATAAGTCGTGGGAAAAGATTGTTCGCTTTCTTCTATCCCGTGGCTTTCATTACGACGCCATAAAAGAAGTGTTAAGCCAATGGAAAAATTAAAAAAACATTACGTCTATATCCTCTGCTGTGCAGACGACACCCTTTACACGGGCTACACCACGGATCCAGCCAGGCGCCTTGAGGAACACAATTTAGGTGTCGGTGCCAAATACACCCGCGCTCGCCTGCCCGTATCCCTCGTTTATGTCGAAGAAGGCGCAGACAAATCGTGGGGACTTAAGCGGGAGGCGGCCATAAAAAAACTGAGCCGCAAGGCTAAATTAGAATTAATAAAGAAAGCAGGTGATTGGCATGGAAAAACTTCACGTAAATGATTTAAATGAAGCCAAAAATGTCATTAATCTGGCCATGATTACCGGCCAAATGCTTATAAAAAACGGCGCGGAAATCTACCGTGCCGAGGATACCATCGAGCGTATGTGTGCCTGCGTGGAAGAAATTCACGAGGTGGAGGTCTTCGGTCTGAGTTCGGCGATTTTTGTCTCCGCACAATACGAAGGCGAAACCATAACCATGTTTAAAGATATCGAATCCCAGGGGATTCATCTGACGCGCATCGACGCCATAAATTCCTTTTCCAGAAAATTTGTCGCCGGACAAATTTCTCTGAAAGATGCAAAAAAAGAGCTCTATTCCATCTCAACCATGGAAAAATGTTCCTTGCCATTAGCTATCCTCTTTACCGGCTTGTGTAGTGCTTCTTTCGCCATTATGTTCGGCGGCGATTGGTTCGATTTTGCCTACACTTTTTTCGTCGGTTCCGTTTTGGGCTTGAGCATGCGCATCACTTCCCATTACGATATGTCTTTCTTCCCTGAAACTTTCATCGGCACCATGGTCATTTCAATTCTCGCTTTTATCGGCGCTTCCGCATCGTCGCGATTGCATATGGATATGATTATTATTGGCTCCATTATGCCGCTGGTACCCGGTTTGCAGGTTACAAACGCCCTTCGGGATATTATGAGCGGGGACTTTGTCTCCGGCATGATCGGCATTACAAAGGGCATTTTCGTCGCCCTCGCCATTGCTCTGGGCGTCGGATTTATTCTGAACATTCAAAAGATTATAGGAGGCTGATATGCCCGTTTCAAAACTTTTTATCATGTTTGTAGTCTCAACTGCAGCGACCATCGGTTACTCCATTCCCATTGAACTACCGAAAAGAGCGTTGATCCCCGCCGCATTGAGCAGCGGTTTCTCTTATTTGGTTTATTTAAAAATTTTGGAACTGGAAGGCAGCGCCTTTTTCGGCGCGTTTGTTGCCGCATTAATCATGGGTATTCTCAGCGAATTTTTATCTCGCCATTACAAAATGCCGGCGACGATTTTTGTTCTGCCTCAATTGATTACGCTGGTCCCCGGCGGCGGCATGTATTACACCATGAGCTATTTAATTCAGGACAATATGGAATTTTTCGTACGGGAAGGGGCAAACACCTTTTCCATTGCCGTGGCGCTTTCCATGGGCATTGTAGCGTCCAGTTTGTTTTCCCAATCCCTTCGTGCTTTCAGAAAACGCTCATTGAGAAATACCCATCCTATTTTCCACAAATTTAAAACCTTTTAACTCCATAGAAACACAAAAAATCCATGCCACGGGGCATGGATTTTCTATTTACAAAATACGGACCATTTTCAGTTTCGCCTGATCGGCGTGTTTCTTGTCTACCGAACGCAAAATAAAGTAGCTGATGACCAGAGACAAGGCGCCGAAAATAAAGATATACAAGTCTTTTCTCGCCATGGCATCCGGCAGAATTAACTGCCCCAGACCGACGGCCAGTAAAAAAGCGATCAAGGGAATGCCGTAGACTTTGTAAATGGAGTGGAGCACGAAATGATCGTTAACAAACAATTCCACGCGATCCCCTTCTTCGGCATTCAGTTCGTTTGGAACGGTAATAAATTCCGATTTCGACTCACAGGCCGTGCTCTCGCAGACGGCACAGGCGGAGCCGCAAGCGCCTTTTCTGCTGACTTCCATATAGGCTAATCCGTTTTTAACAGATAAAATGTGTCCAATTTGGATCATAAGATCACTCCTCAATAACGCGAATGTGAACTTCCTCTAATTGCTTTTCCGAGAGAGATACCGGCGCGCCGGTAAGCAAATCGCTGGCCGATTGGGTTTTCGGGAAGGCGATGACATGGCGCATATTCTTTTCGCCGGTTAAAAGCATAATCAGGCGATCCAGCCCGTAGGCCAAGCCACCATGCGGCGGT
Organism: Peptoniphilus rachelemmaiella; assembly: GCF_943169845.1. GTDB lineage: Bacteria > Bacillota > Clostridia > Tissierellales > Peptoniphilaceae > Aedoeadaptatus > Aedoeadaptatus rachelemmaiella. The sequence continues at coordinate 107,023 of NZ_CALPBW010000004.1, read as the reverse complement.
GCCCCATAGCGGAAGGCCTCGATGAGGAAGCCGAATTTTTCTTCTGTTTCTTCCTTGGTGAATCCCAAGGCTTTAAACATGCGGGACTGAATCTCGCTGTCGTGGATACGAATGGATCCGCCGCCCATTTCGTCGCCGTTAATGACGATGTCATAGGCTTTTGCGCGGCAGGCGCCGGGATCGGATTCCAGTTTATCCAAGTCTTCATCCATGGGCGATGTGAAGGGGTGGTGTTTGGCCACATAGCGTCCTTCTTCCTCGTCGTATTCGAACAAGGGGAATTCCACGATCCACAAAGGCGCGATGACATCTTCAGGGATCATGCCCATTTCATCGGCAATGTGGTTTCTCAAATTACCCAGCGCCGCATAGACCGTGTCGTTTTTATCGGCTACAAAGAGCACCAAATCACCGGATTTGGCTTCGAGTTTTGCCAGGATTTTGCCCATGGTGTCGTCGCCGATGAATTTTAAAATAGGCGATTGAATTTCGTCATCCTTCACCTTGGCCCATGCAAGACCCTTGGCCTTAAAGTCTTTGACGAAGGCTTCCAGCTTGTCGATTTTCTTCCGCGAAAAGAAATCGGCGCCGTCTTCGACGACGATGGCCCGTACGCTGCCGCCGCTTTCCACGGCGGAGGTGAATACTTTAAAGTCGCAGTCTTTCACTAAATCGGAAACGTCTTTTAATTCCATGCCGAAGCGCACGTCGGGCTTGTCGACGCCGTAGCGATCCATGGCTTCTTGATAGGTCATGCGATGGAAGGGAATGGCTAAATCTTTGTTCAGAACTTCCTTAAAAAGCATTTTTAAGTAACGTTCGTTCACTTCGATAACATCTTCCGCTTCTACAAAGCTCAACTCCATGTCGATTTGCGTAAATTCCGGTTGACGGTTGAAGCGCAAATCTTCGTCTCTGAAGCAGCGGGCGATTTGAATGTAGCGATCAAACCCAGCCACCATGAGCATTTGCTTCATCAGCTGCGGCGATTGGGGCAGGGCGTAAAATTCCCCTTCGTGAATACGACTGGGCACCAAGTAATCCCGCGCGCCTTCCGGCGTCGGCTTGTTCAGCATCGGCGTTTCCACTTCCACGAAACCTTCGCTGTCGAAGAAATCCCGTGTTAATTTATATACCCGAGAACGGGTGCGTAAAATCGCCTGACTGCGGGGCTTTCTCAAGTCCAGCGTCCGATATTTTAAACGCAAGTCGTCGGACACATCGTCGTCGTCTTTGACATAAATGGGCGGCACGTCGGATTCAGATAAAATCTTCAATTCCGTGGCCAACACTTCGATTTTGCCCGTGGGAATGTTTTCGTTTACAGCGCTTCGCATGCGGACCGTGCCCACGACGGCGACGCAGAATTCCGAGCGGAGTCGCGTCGCTTTTTCAAAAATAGCTTCATCCGTATCCCCGTCAAATACCACTTGCACAATCCCCGTGTAATCGCGAAGATCGGCAAAAACAATGGCCCCGAGGTTTCTGGATTTTTGTACCCAGCCCATGACGGTGACGGATTCACCGATCTGTTCTTCTCTTAATGTTCCACAAAAATGACTGCGTTTTAAAGCGCCTAATGCTTCTCCCATGATGCCTCCTAGCAAATTCTGTTTTCTATTTTCTTCATCCAATCAGATCTCTCATCGCCTGTTGCTTTTTCCGCCAAGCTTTCCCACACGTATTTGGCGCCGTGGTCCATGCCTTGGCAACCGGCCAGTAAAAAGACATCCCCTTCGCCGACCTCGCCCCATACCTTGTCGATGGCGCTTTTTAAATCGTCTACCACGGGCACATCGTAGCCTGCATCGGCCATGACTTCTTTAAACGCGGCCAATTCGCTTTCCGATACCACGTCCTTTTTCGTGACCACTTCTTCACTCCTGGTGGCCACAAATGTCTTTAAGGGCAGTTTGTGCATCCACTTCACCATTTCAAGGGCGTTGTCGCGATTTAACTCGGCGCCTCTTCCGCCGCGAATGGCATAAAGCAGGTGAAGGTTCTTGTATTCCATGTGGCACAGGGTTTCCAAGGTAACGGCGATGTTTTTTTCGTTGGCAAAGTGATCGTCCAGGATCATATATTCTTTATTATAGATCAATTCGAAGCGTCTTTCGACCCCAGAAAAATTTTCCATGGCCTTTTGAATGACTTCTCCCTCTATTCCTTCCAGCAAGCCGTAAGTTATGGCGATCATGGCGTTTAACACGGAATGATAGCCGGCCACTTTCAGTTGAATGGGAAAAACCGTGGGCTCCAGGGACCAATAATCCGTATGATGCCCCTGCCGCACCACGTAATTAAATTTCGCAAAACCTGAGGACAGGTCGATGGCATCGATTCCGATGGATGCATCTTTTTCGATACCCGCCGTAAACACATCGCCCTTGGTCTTATCGACCAGGCCTTCGATTAAGGGCGCATCGATGTTTAAAATCACCGCCGTCTTTTTCTCGGCGTGGCGAATCAAGCGGCTCTTGTAGTGAAAGTAGTTTTCGAAGGTACCGTGTTGCTCTAAATGCTCCACGGAAATATTGTTAAAGCTTACGATGTCATAATCGATGCCTCTGCTTCTGTATAATTCCTGAGCTGAGGAGGACACTTCCATAACCACCACGTCCACGCCGGCATCCGCCATGTCCCGCAAATGCTTTTGCAGATGGATGCTCTCCGGCGTCGTTAAAATCGACGGAATGGACACATCTTTGTACTGCACTTCCACTGTGCCCACGACGCCGACCTCATAGCCCGCTTCTTTAAATAGATCGCGAATCATATAGGCCGTGGATGTCTTGCCGTTGGTGGCCGTCACGCCGAACACTTTCATCTCTTTCGACGGATGATTGTAGAACGTGCAGGCCAAGTCGGCCAGGGCCATTCGAGGATTATCGACCAAGATTTGTGGAATGTCGTCCTCCGTAAAATGATCCACCACAGCCAGGGCGGCACCCTTTTCTTTGGCTTTTTGAATGTAATCGTGACCGTCGGCCAAGACGCCTTTCATGGCGACAAAGATATCTCCTTCGCCGATCTCCCTGGAGTCATTGGAGATGCCGTCGACACTGTGATCCGCATCGATGGCGCCTTTTCGATCTTTTATTTCTATGGCATCTAAGAGTTTTTTTAAAATCATAGTACGTCTCCCAAATACGTCGCCTTCTTCTTAAGCACTTCGCTGAAACGGTCCGTGTAGTCCCGCAAATTTCTGAAATTTGAAAACTTTCGAATGGTGTTTCCCTCGCTATCCACTAATTTCGTCGTAGCGGACATGCCTACGCCGATAACCGTGTGAATTTCTTCCATCATAATCATATTGTAGATGGATTCTTTCCCTTCCTTCGCATAGCCGATATTGGCGCCATTGCCTAAAATACGCTTCTGCCGATAGAGGTAGTAAGGATGGTAGCCCCTGTCCTTTAAGAAATTCATGGCGAAGTTCTCCATGGCACGGGTATTTTTTACAAAAACGCTTTTGTTTTCAAAAAGCTTTGAGCCGTTTTTTAAAGACAGCATATGGACCGTGATGTTTTCAGGTTCCAGTTCGCAAAGTTGATTCAGCGTATAATTCACATCGTCCACGGTCTCATCGCCGAGACCTAAGATCATGTCCATATTCACTGCAAGATTCGTTTTTTCACGGACCAGGCGGTAGGCCTTTAATATATCCTCGGCGCTATGTGGCCGCTTCACCGCTTTCAAGGTGCGGTCCACCATGGTTTGCGGATTAATGCTGATTCTGCTCACAGGGTAGTTGCGAATCATCTCCACCAATTCCGGCGTAATGGTCTTGGGCCTGCCGGCTTCAAGGGTAAATTCCTTGGGCTTTAAATCGCGGAGCAGCTCAAAGATTTTCTTCAATTCCTCCACGGGAATGGAGGTTGGCGTACCGCCGCCGATGTAGATGGTCTCCGGGGCGCTGTCCATTTTTTGAAGCACAAATGAAAGTTCCCTTACGAGGTAATCCATATACAATCTGACGGCTTCTTTGTTGTCGCTTCCGATGGTGGGATAGCTGCAGTATTCGCACCGCGTGGGACAAAAAGGAATGTGGATGTACAAGGAATACCCGCGGCCCCAATTGTCTCCGATCACGGCACTTTCCCGTTTCGCAATATCCATCAAAAGGCCCGCTACTTCCGGATCCAGTAAATAGTCCTTTTTTAAGAGCTCCATAACCCCGGCATCCCCTAATTCTCGGCGATGCTTTTGTAAAAATTTAATGGGGCGAGTCCCCGTTAAACTTCCCCACAAGGAGGGCTCTTTGCGCGGATGCTCCACTTCGGCGGCAATCCACGCACTTATTTTTCGCTTCAATTCAAATTCGTCCTCACCCAAAAAGGTTTTGTCGTAGCGATCATCGTCGATGAGTAAGGTTACGTGTTTGCTGTTCGGTTTCGTGTCAACAATTAAAAACAATTCGCCGGATGTCTCGTAAGCAGGAAAATAGATCCGAAGCAGCTCATAAAAGGTGTGCCACTCCGAATCTGTGCCATTAACTATTCGAATCATAATATTTGCCGCATAAAGGGATTCATGCGCTTTTCTGCGCCGATGGTCGTGGGGAATCCGTGACCGGACAGCACCTTTAGATCTTCATCTAATTTAGAGAGTCTTATAAGGGAAGACATAATGGCCGCCACGTCGCCGCCGGGAAAATCCGTCCGGCCGATGGAGCCTTGGAATAAGGTGTCTCCGGTGAAAAGTGTATCCCCGTACAGATAACAAACGCCTCCCGGGGTGTGTCCCGGCGTAAAGATTACCTTTACATCCCCCGCTTTAAAGTGGATAACGTCGCCGTCTTTTACAAAGACGTCCGGATTTTTGTCGGGCAGTTCGCCGCCGAGCATGGCCACGAATTCAGGCGATTGACTTAGAAAGTTTTCCAATTCGCTTTTATGCATATAGACTTTCACGCCCAGGCCGTCACGGACTTTATTTAATGCGGAAATATGATCCCCGTGGCCGTGGGTGAGTAAAATCCCTTCGATGGTTAAGCCCTGATCTTTCACGTAGGCAAGGATCTTTTCCGCTTCCGCACCGGGATCGATGATAAAGCCGTTTTTATCGTCGTCATAAACAATATAACAATTCGTCGTACCGCCGACTAAAAGTGTATCTACTGCCATTAAAAGCTCCTTTCACTGTCGATTAAAATCGTAACCGGCCCGTCTGCCACCATGTCGATGGCCATGTCCGCGCCAAAAACGCCGCGAGCCACGTCGTGTCCCTTAGATTCGATGTAGGCTATCAGATCTTCATACATGGGTTCCGATACTTCGCCTTTGGCTGCGCGAATGTAGCTGGGTCGATTGCCCTTTCTCGCGTCGCCGTAAAGGGTAAATTGGCTGACTACCATGATTTCCTTTTGGCTGTCGCCGACATTCACATTCATCACGCCGTTTTCGTCGTTGAAGACGCGCAGGCCCATGATTTTGTTTCCGATGTATTCCATGTCTTTTTTCGTGTCGGTATCCGTGACGCCGACCAACACCATCAGGCCCCCGCCGATGGAGGAGACTTCCTTTCCGTCTACAGACAGCGCGGCCCGTTTTACTCGTTGAACAACTGCTCGCATATTTCCTCCTTAACCGCTGACTCGATAGGCTTCATAAACATTTTCTACGCGTTCCAATTTCTTCAACAATCGCGCCAATTCGTCGATGTGGTGAATCCGCACCACGGTACGGATAATCAAATTGTGATCCTTGTCCTCTCTGGCAGAGAGATTTTGAATATCCAATCGGGCGTCGTGGATTCGATTGGCAATGTCGGCCAAGACATTGTTCTTGTTTGAGGCGCGCACTTCGATTTCCGCGCTGTACATTTCCTTTTCGTCGATTTCCCAACGCACGGGAATGAGCCGATCCTCGTTCATATTATTTTTTAAATTAATGCAATCCGATCGGTGAATGCTCACACCACGGCCCATGGTAATGAATCCCACGATTTCATCGCCGGGGACCGGCGTACAGCACTTGGCGATGCGCACCTTCACATTGTCGATGCCTTTGACCACGATGCCGCCGGCATTTCGATGGCTCTTCGACCCATCCAGTTCAATGTCTTCCACGGTCATATTTTCCGCCGTGGTCTTGCGCTTTTCTTCCTTAACGTATTCTTCAAGCTTCGCCGTTACTTGGCGAACGCTCATGCTTCCGTAGCCGACTTGGGAATACAGGTCGTTTAAATTGTCAAACTTCAACCGTTGGCGCACCTCTTCCATCCATTCGTCGCGAATGAATTCCGAGGGCCTGTAACCAAGGCGCTTCGCCTCTTGTTCGATCATGGTCTGACCTTTTTCGATGTTTTTATCCCGGTCTTTGACTTTAAAGTACTGCTTTATTTTTGTTCGAGCCTGGGGACTGGCGACGATAGAAAGCCAATCCAAGGAAGGCTCGGAGTTTTTATTGGTAATGACCTCGACGATTTCGCCGTTTTTCAATTTGTGACTTAAGGAAACGATGCGACCGTTGATTTTCGCGCCGACACAGGTGTTTCCCACTGCCGTGTGCACCCGATAAGCAAAGTCGATGGGCGTGGAGTTGTCGGGCAGGTTAATGACGTCGCCATTAGGCGTAAAGACGAAGACTTCGTCGGCAAAAAAGTCGACCTTCAGCGTTTCCATAAACTCGTTCGGATCTTTTAAATCCTTTTGCCATTCCAGAAGCTGTCTCAGCCAGGTTAAATTTTCGTCGAAGGAGGTAGATTTCTTCGCCCCTTCTTTATACTTCCAGTGGGCGGCGATCCCGTATTCCGCCGTCTTGTGCATTTCCCAGGTACGAATTTGCACCTCGAAGGTTTCGCCGTTGTCGTCGATAACCGTCGTGTGCAGGGATTGATACTTGTTCTGCTTCGGCATGGAGATATAGTCTTTGAAGCGACCGGGAATGGGCTTGTACATGGTGTGAACTACACCTAGGGCCCCGTAGCAATCCTTGACATCGTCGACGAGAATACGAATCGCCTGCAGGTCGTAGATTTCTTCGAAGGTTTTGCCTTTTTTCATCATCTTTTTGTAGATGCTGTAAAAGTTTTTCGGTCGCCCGTTAATATCCGCGGCGATGCCCATGCGCTTCAACTGCTTGGAAATATCGTCGATTAAGGATTGAATCAAAGCTTCTCGCTCGCTCCTGCGGCGGCTTACCATGTCCACTAAATTGTAGTAGTTTTCCGGATCCAAGTAGCGAAGAGACAAATCTTCCAATTCGCTTTTCACTCGACTCATCCCCAGGCGATCGGCGAGGGGCGCATAGATTTCGATGGTTTCAAGGGCCTTGTCGTGCTTCTTTTCCGGGGTCATATACTCCAGAGTACGCATGTTGTGCAGGCGGTCGGCAAATTTTACGATGACTACGCGAATGTCTTTTGCCATGGCCAGAACCATTTTGCGAATATTTTCCGCCTGTTTCTCTTGTTTGGTCTGGTAGGTAAGCATTTTTAACTTCGTGACGCCTTCGACCAAAATGGCGGCTTCTTCTCCGAAACGCTCTTTCACATCATCGTAGGTAACGTCCGTATCTTCAATGGTGTCGTGTAAAAGACCGGCGATAATTGTCGATACATCCATATTCATTTCAGCCAAAATAAGCGCAACATTGAAGGGATGGACAATATAATCCTCCCCTGAATTGCGCTTTTGGCCTTCGTGATGGGCTTCGGCATAGTCGTAGGCTTCGCGGACCTTTTCCACATCTGCGTCCGGGTTGTAGGACAAGATTTTTTCAATCAATTGTTCAATCATATAATCACCGTTTTGATCGTCTTAAGTCTTCGATTCGAAATTGAAGCGTATTTCTATTGTTAAAGGTATCGATGGCGGGCATATAGGCCATATCGACGCACAAACTGCCGCCCGGGCCCTTTGCCTCGTTGGCAAAGGCCAGAAACTCGTCTGCCGGCATGAAAAGAATGCCGTCGTAGCGCATCTGATTGTAGAATAGCTCCAGTTTAATTACATTTCTATTCTTACCTAAAATTCGGTACTGTGAAACATAGATGCCCGTGGCGCCGAAAAGGGGTTTGGGATTTCCGTTTCCGAAAGGTTTCAGGCGATTGATGCGCTCCACTGTCTCAAAGCTTACCTTGTCCGGCTGCATAATCACGTCGAGTCGCACGCGAGGAATCAGATCGCGGGGATCCAACTCGCTTTTTTCAATGGCATCCAGCTTAAAGGCGATAAATTGATCTTTTCTCAAACTTAAACCGCAGGCCATGGCATGGCCGCCGAAAGATGAGAGGTATTTTTCGCTTTTTCGAATTTGCTCCACCATATTATAGGCTTCGATGCTTCTGCCCGATCCCTTTAGCCCGTCTTTGCCCGAGGTGAGCACAATACAGGGGCGATTGTACTTGCCCTTAATGCGCCCTGCGATAATGCCGGCGATGGACTCGTCAATGGTTTCATCTTTTAAGATGTAAATGGGCTGCACATTTTCTTTTGGGCTGGCCAGTTGTTTTTCCAAACGGGCGAGCCCTTCGGTGGTTAAGTCTTGACGCTTTTTGTTTAATTCCCGCAAGTAAGCGGCAGTCTTTTTGGCCGCATCTTCGTCTTCCGTTAAAAACAACTCCACCCCGCCTGATGCTGTATCCAATCGCCCCGCCGCATTAATGGTAGGACCTAAGATAAAGCCTAAGTGGTAGGCGTCGATGTCGCCTTTTATCCCGGCTGCGTCTCTCAGGGCGTTTAAGCCGATGTTTTGGGTGCGGTTCAATTGCTCCAGGCCGGAGGTTACGAGATCTCTGTTTTCGCCCATAAGCTCCATGACATCGCAAACCGTGGCCAAGGCCGCAAAACCGATTAAATCCTCGTCCATGGTCTCGATTTTCCCTGCAATGGTGTAAAGATAATTGATGAAATAAAAAGACAAGGCGCCGCCGCACAAGCCTTTAAAGGGATAATTGCAAGCCTCTTGATGGGGGTTAATAATGGCGTCCGCTTCGGGCAGTACTTCCTCGCCTTCCCGACGCACCACTTGGTGATGGTCGATGACGATGACCTTTAATCCCAGGGCTTTTGCTTGTTTAATGGCGTCGAATTGGGCGATGCCGTTGTCGCAGGTGATGATCGCCTCTACGCCGTCATGGGCGGCTTCATCGGCCATATAGGGCTTCATGCCGTAGCCGTCTTCCCGGCGATGGGGCAGGCGGTAATCTACATCGTAGCCGAGGCCACGCAGCCCTTTTATAAGAATGGTCGTACTCATGACGCCGTCACAGTCGTAATCGCCGATAATGCGGACTTTCCCCTTGACGTTTTGAATGAGATTGCCCGCTTTGACCATGTCCTTCATCGCAATTGGCGAATGAATGTGTTCCATGGAAGGATGGAGGTAGCGCTGTATTTTCTCCTTCGTGTCCAAGCCCCGATTTAGAAGAATGCGATACTCCCATTCCTGCAGTCCGAAGGCGCGGAAATCGATGGATTCCTTCGGTTGTTCGTTTTTAATAGACCAATATTTCATTCTTCACTCTGCTCGTTGGCGTAGACACTCAATGCGCATTCCAAGCGCTTTTTCTCCATTTCACAGCCGATGTCGAAGGGCTCGTAAATATCGCCGTTGTTGTGGTAGGCATTGGCGTGGCAACCGCCGCTGCAAAAATACTTGGCCCAACACTCGGTGCAGGCATCCTTGTGGAAGACGTCGGCCATTTGGAAATGATCCTGCAGATCTTTGTTCACAACGCCTTCATCCACATTGCCCAGAAGGAAATCTTCTTCGCCGACAAATTGATGGCAGGGATAAATGTCCCCCGTCGGCGTCACAGCCACGTATTCGCTGCCGGCGCCGCAACCGATGCTTTTTTTATAGGCGCAGGGGCCGCCGGAGAGATCGATCATGTAGTGGAAAAAGAGAAAGTCGGGGTCCTCTTTGCGAATCTTCAAATAGTCCTCACTGAGTTTTTCGTATTCGTTTAAAATTTGATCCAAATGCTCTTCACGAATGGCGTATTCCTCATTGGGATCGGTGACCACCGGTTCCATGGAGGTCTTTTCAAAGCCCAGCTCATGGAACAACATGACGTCTTTTGAAAAATCTAAATTGTGATTGGTAAAGGTGCCGCGAATGTAATAGTCCTTGTCCCCTCGAGAAGCGATGAGTTTCTGAAACTTCGGCACGATGGTATCAAAGCTGCCTTTTTTATTGACCGTGGGGCGCATGGTGTCGTTGATTTCTTTGCGGCCGTCAATAGACAGAACCACATTGGCCATTTCCCGGTTCAAATAGGCGATGTTTTCATCATTTAACAAGAGGCCGTTGGTAGTCATGGTAAAGCGGAAGTGTTTCCCGTAGGCCTTCTCCCTCTCTCTGCCGTAGCTGACCAGCTCTTTTACCACCTCAAAATTCATCATGGGCTCGCCGCCGAAAAAGTCTACTTCTAAATTGCGGCGGTTTCCGCTGTTTTCTAAAAGAAAATCCAGTGCCTTTTTACCGGTTTCGAGATCCATGACCATGCGCTCGCCGTGAAAATCCCCTTGCGAAGCGAAGCAATAGGCGCAGCGAAGATTGCAGTCGTGGGAGACGTGCAGACACATGGCTTTAATATGGCAATGGGGATTAAAACCGCTTAAATCCACAGGTGTGTCCTCGGAATAGAGAAGACCTTCCTCCATGAGATAATCCAGCTCGTCGTAGCCCTGTGCCACGTCGTCGGGATCGTAGCGACCTGTGTATTTTTCTACCATGGCTTCCTTCGACAGATCCAACATATCCCCTGCCATATCGAAAATCATAGGATCTACGACGTGCACCGAGCCGGAGGCCACATCCAGTAAAATATGCTTGCCATTTCCTTGAAAACGATGAATTTTACGCACAAATTTCCCCTTCTAAAAGAAAAAGGTGTGGGAAGCCCACAACCTTATCTATCCTTATTTTCGCACTTTTGATTGCCGACGGTGCAAGAAGTCTTGCAGGCCGATTGGCAAGAGGTTTGGCATTCGCCGCAACCGGCTTTTTCTAAACCTTTACGCAGTGAACGTTTCGTCAATGTTTTTATGTATTTCATAAAATACTCCTATTCTTCATCCTCAGCTTTATCTTCTTTTTCAGCTTTACGTCCGGACGGCTTCATTACACTCTTTACCGCCCACTTCATGATTTCCAAACGCGTCTTCATTCCCGAAGATTCGATGATGATGACGTCGGCTTTGACCTGAACGATTTTTCCGACGATGCCGCCATAGGTATTGATGACATCACCGACGGTCAGGTTTTTCATCATTTCCGCCGCTTCTCTTTCCTTCTTTTTATTCGGACGCATAATGCCGAAGTAAAAGATGGCGATCATTAAAACGACAGAGATGATGGTAGGGATCATTGAGTTCTCTCCACCGAGCGCTCCCAGCGGGAAAAGACCATCTCCAAATTCCATGCAAACCTCCTAACTATTTCTTATTATTATAACCATATTTCCCGTAAAAGTCATCTTTATATTGAAGGAAGTTGTCCTCTTCTATGGACTTTCTTATGTTGTCCATGAGATTTAACAGAAAATATAAATTGTGGTAACTGGCCAGGTGCATCCCCAGGATTTCATTGGCTTTAAACAAATGGCGAATGTAGGCTCTGGAGTAGTTTCGGCACACGTAGCAGTCGCATTCCTCGTCCAAGGGTCTGAAATCGCGGGCGTATTGGGCGTTTTTGATGACGAGCTTGCCGTGACTTGTCAAGCAGCTGCCTTTTCGCGCGTTTCTCGTCGGAAGGACACAGTCTGCCATGTCGATGCCTCTTTCAACGGCCTCAAAGAGGAAATCCGGCGTTCCGACGCCCATTAGGTAGCGGGGCTGTTCTTTCGGCATAAAGTCCGTTGTATGGTCCAGGACGTCGCACATAACCTCGATGGGCTCGCCGACGGATAAGCCGCCTACGGCATAGCCGGGAAAGTCCATGGCCACCAGTTGCTCGGCGCTTCTTCTGCGAAGGTCCTTATACATACCGCCTTGAATGATGCCGAAGAGGTTTTGCCCCGGCTTGTCGTTGTGATAAATCTTACAGCGTTCAGCCCAGCGACTGGTTCGCTCGGCGGAGTGCATGATGTATTCTCTCGAAGCGGGATAGGGCGCGCACTCGTCAAAGGCCATGATAATGTCTGAGCCAAGGATATGCTGGATTTCGATGGATTTTTCCGGCGAAAGAAACTGTTTCGAGCCGTCGATATGGCTACGGAAAGTGACGCCCTCTTCGGTGATTTTTCTTCGGTGAGACAAACTAAATACCTGAAAGCCGCCGCTATCCGTTAAAATCGGCCCGTCCCAATGCATAAATCGGTGTAAGCCCCCTGCCGCTTCGATGATTTCCGTGCCCGGACGTAGGAATAAGTGGTAGGTGTTCGACAAAATGATTTGCGCCTGAATGGCCCGCAAATCCTCCGGCGTCATGGTCTTTACCGTGGCCTGGGTGCCGACGGGCATGAAAATCGGCGTTTGGATGGTGCCGTGATCCGTTTCGATGACGCCCCGCCGCGCTTTCGTGTTCGAAGATTCATGGGTTAGTGTAAATTTCACGATTCCCTCTTTTCTATAAACATGGCATCGCCGAAGCTGAAAAACCGATAGCGTTCCTTCACGGCATGGCGATAGGCTTTCAGTATGGCGTCTTTTCCGTAAAAAGCAGAGACCAACATAATCAAGGTGGATTCCGGCAAATGGAAATTCGTCACGATGGCATCCACGATTTTAAATTCGTAGCCCGGATAAATGAAAATCGACGTGTTGTCGGAATCGGCACAGATTTTGCCGTTTTTTACCATGCAACTTTCCAAGGTGCGGATGGAGGTGGTGCCTACGGCGATGACCCTGCCGCCGTTTTTCTTGGCGCGATTGATGGCCTCCGCCGCCTTCTCGTCGATTTTATAATACTCGCTGTGCATTTCGTGGGCTTCCACCTCGTCGGTCTTTACGGGACGAAAGGTTCCGAGGCCAACGTGAAGGGTGATTTCTGCAATTTCCGTGCCCTGTGCGCGAATGGCGTCTAAAAGCTCCTCTGTAAAATGCAGACCTGCCGTCGGCGCCGCAGCGGAGCCTTCGTACTTGGCGTAGACCGTTTGGTAGCGGTCCTTGTCCTTTAGTTTTTCGTGAATGTAGGGCGGCAGGGGCATCTCACCGAGGCGCTCTAAAATTTCGATAAACACGCCTTCATAGGCGAATCGAATGTGCCGCAGGCCGTCTTCGGTGACCGCTTCCACTTTTCCCGTGAGGCCCTCGCCGAATTCAATGGTGCCGCCGACTTTCATCTTTTTTCCCGGACGAACCATGCACTGCCAAAGGTTCTTTTCGATTTCTTTGACGAGAAGCACTTCGATGTGCTCCTCTTTTTCCGGACGATGGCCGTAGATTCGCGCCGGCAGAACTTTCGTATTGTTAATGACCAATACATCTTCGGGACGAATAAATCGAATAATGTCTTTAAAGGTTAAATCCTCCACCTCGCCATTTGCCATGGCGTGTAAAAGCCTGGATTCATCCCGCTTGTCCGCCGGATGTTGTGCGATTAATTCCTCAGGAAGATCGTAGTAAAACTCGCTTGTTTTCATGCTGTCCTTTCTAGCGCAATTCCGTGCCTGGATAGTAGAAGCTCAGAATTGCTTTGTAATCCTTGCCTGCCTTGGCCATTTCAATGGCGCCGTATTGGCTCAGGCCCACGCCGTGGCCATAGCCCGTGCCCTTTAAGGTAATGGCTTCTCCGATGGGCATGGTGTCGTTGTACGTCGCCTTTTGAGCATTTGCCTTTTCAATACCCTGCGCCCGAATCACCGCATCGACGCTTCCCGTGCGGATGCCACCTGCGGAAATAATTCGGTCATTGACATAGGGCCGTATGCACGTGGCAGTCATGACCGCCATAGTTGCTTGAACCGGGCGGACGCCTGCTTCGGTGCCGAAGTTTGTGCTCTTTACCTTAATGGAGCCCATTTTCATTCGGAATTGATTGCCCGTCATCACTTCTCTTCCCGACGTGCCTACAACGGCCATGGATTTAATCCGCCCCGTGGAAGAGCGCTCGAGCACTTCCAAGGCCGTGGGTTGTCCTACGGAGGGGAAGGCCTTGCGAATGTCGGCGGAGGCGAGTGTGGCTTGCCAGGTGGCGTGACGGGTATTCAATGAATAGGGGTCTTTTAAAGCGATTAAGTAAGGTGAGGGGTTGCCGCCCCATACCTCTTCGATGGCTTCCGTTTCGCCGCCGCTGGTGGCGTTAAAAATCGTATTGGCCACTTCGCCCTTGTAGTAAAGAATTTGGCCTCTCGTCTCCGCTACGGCCCGGTCGGTCATCGGTGACTCGACGCTCATGCCGGCGTAGGCTTGCGAGGCGCTGGAGTCGTCTAAATTATAGCCGTACTTCGCAAATTTGTTCCAATTGGCATAGGCGAAGCTTCTGGAGACCACGGCTTGCACCTTCAGCGCTTCCATGGGCGTGGTCGTGCCGATTTCCTTCGGGAGTACGCCGCGAATGTAATCGTCCACATCCACAATATTAACCGATTTCAGTTGATTGCCGGAAATAATAAAGCGCACACTTCCCCTGTATGGCTTCCCGCCGATAGCAATGTAGCCGGCGGAGGAAGAAAATACATCCGATTCCGATACATTGGACGCTGTGGCATTAAAGCTGCTTCCGACGGGGCTGCCGTTTTTCATCAAACTGCCCTCTGTCGACAAGGTAATCGAGGAGGAAGTGGGGCCGACTTTAACGTGAATCGGCTCCGACTGCGCAAATACCGGTGCACCCAATACGAGTATGGCGACAAAAGCCAGCAAACTTACTATTTTTTTCATGACTCGTCCTTTCTGTAGGGAATGCCTAAGTGATCGTACGCCCGTTTCGTGGCTACGCGGCCCCGAGGCGTTCGTTGAATAAAATTAATCTGCAGCAAATAAGGCTCGTAGACGTCTTCGATGGTAATGCGCTCCTCGCCGATGGTGGCGGCGATGGTGTCGATTCCCACGGGCCGACCCTCGTAGTCTAAAATCATGGTCCTGAGTATTCTACGGTCCAAATCATCGAGGCCATAATCGTCTACATCTAAAAGGCGCAAGCCTTCTTTGGCTACCTCTTCGTCAATCAATCCGTTTCGCTTCACTTCGGCAAAGTCGCGAATCCGTTTTAAAAGGCGATTGGCGATACGCGGCGTACCCCGGCTCCTCTTTGCGATTTCCAAGGCGCCGGAGGTGCTTAGGGGAATGTTTAAAATTTCTGAAGACCGAAGCAAAATGGTCTTTAAACTTTCCGCATCGTAGAGCTCCAGATTTAAAAGCACGCCGAAGCGATCCCTAAGAGGCGATGCCAATTGACCGGAGCGGGTGGTGGCGCCGATTAAGGTGAAGTGGTTTAGGTCCAAACGAAGAGACCTTGCCGACGGGCCTTTGCCCACGATAATATCCAACGCAAAATCTTCCATGGCCGGGTAAAGAATTTCTTCCACCGTGCGGGGAATCCGGTGGATCTCGTCGATGAAGAGCACGTCGTTTTCATCTAAATTGGTCAAAATGCTGGCCAGATCTCCGGGGCGCTCGATGGCAGGCCCTGAGGTGACCCGCATATTCACGTGCATTTCGTTGGCGATAATATTGGCGAGGGTGGTTTTTCCCAAGCCCGGCGGGCCGCTAAGTAAGGCGTGATCCAAAGATTCGTCGCGTCGTCTGGCTGCTTCGATGAAAATTTCCAGCTTTTCTTTCGCCTTGTCCTGGCCGATGTATTCCGACAAAAACTTCGGGCGAAGGGCCAATTCCATGCGCTCTTCCTGAGGCAGCACGGTTTTCGATACCAGTCGTTGATCTTCCATAGGCCCTCCTTACCCTTTCATGGCGAGACGCTTCAGCGCCGCCTTTAAAATAACTTCCACATCGTCGCTGTCGATTCCTTTTACCGCCGCCTTCGCCTCGTTGGTGCCGTAGCCCAGCCCTTCCAGGGCATCGACGGCTTCTTGCTTCGGTCCCTGAGGTGCAGGCGAAAGGGCCGCTCCCTGAGGCGACGTCACGCCCAGCCCCTTCACTTTATCTTTTAATTCCAGAATCAACCGCTCGGCGGTCTTTTTTCCGATGCCCGGCGCTTCCGTCAAGGATTTCGAATCACCGTTTTGAATAAAATAAATCACATCGTCGGCAGCAAATCGACCGAAAATGCCCATGGCCACTTTCGGGCCTACGCCGGTAACGCCAATTAGCAGGAGAAATAATTCCCGATCCTTCTCGTCTAAAAAGCCGAAGAGAGAAAAACCGTCGTCCTTTACCTGTAAATAAGTGTAAATGGTCGTAAGGTCCCCTTCTTCGATTCCGCCAAGATTGGATCCGGGAAGATAGACCATAAGCCCGAAACCGCCGGTCTCCACGACGACGCCGTCTAATTTTTTTTCTAAAACTGTGCCGCGCAAGCGATCAATCATAGTTCACCTACTTCAATTCAAAATGTGCTTTGCTTTTCGCCGAATGGATATGGGTTATGGCGATGGCCAACCCGTCGGCGGCATCGTCTGGTTTGGGAATCTCCTTTAAATGCAAAAACATCTTCACCATTTCCTGTACCTGATGCTTCTCCGCCCGGCCATAACCCACCACGGCCTGTTTGATCTGAAGGGGCGTGTATTCATAAATGGGCAGGCCCATTTCCATGCAGGTCAAGATCTCCACGCCGCGGGCTTGGGCCACGGATATGGCCGTGGTAATGTTTTTGTTGAAAAACAGCTCTTCCATGGCCACCTCGTCGGGCTTTGAGGATTCGATAATTTTTTTCAGCTCCACATGAAGTTGAAACAAGCGTTTCGGATAATCCGTCTTACTTGTCGTTTCGATGACGCCGTATTCCACGGGTCGCAGGCGATTGCCCTCCACGTCGATAATCCCATAGCCCATAATGGCAAGGCCCGGGTCGATTCCCAAAACTCTCATAAAACTCCTTAAAAAAAGGGCTCCTTCGAGCCCTTCGGTTACGGACGGTATCTTTTTAAGACCGAATCGTTGATGCCGCACCAATAGGCAGACAAATAGATTCGTAATCCGTCTCTATATAGAAAATTCTTTAATTTACGATTTAAACCGACCAGCTCTTCCCGCGTCAGAACATAGTCCGACTCGCGATATAACTTTTTCGGGCTTTGAAAATCGACTTGCAATTGCCGGTCCACATAATGATTTAAGGTTAATACTTTGCGCTTCAACACCGATTTTGAAAAACGACGTGCCTCTTCGCCAATGGCTTCTCCGCCGCCGATTGCGCGAATGTGCCGCTCCAAGGCTTCTTTACGAAAACGCCGCACATCGTCGTATTCCGCATCGTAGTGAAACAGCACCTTGCGTTCGAAAAGATGACACAGATCGATGTGGCGCAGGGCGATGATCTCCAGATCGTTGGCTTCCGATGCCGCGCTGTAACCGCATTTATAGCCGGCCAAGTACATCACCAGCTCAAAACGATTGATGTCGTCATAAATGGCATCGGTCAAGCTGTTTGCAAAGACGGCGCGATTATCTTTTCGCCGAAGAAAAGACAGAATGTCCTTCTTCAGATTTTTCATCGATACGTAGGAGGGGAAAATATTGTGAATTTTCTCTTCCAGATCGTAGAGATTTAAAAGGAGTTGCATGGCCGAGCTATCCGCTCCATACAAAAACTTCTGCGTCAGTTTCGCTTTCATGTCGACGAAATTCAACGTCTTGTCATTTAGTTGCGCATTTTGTACGGACATGCTTTTCCTCCTTATTGTGCTTTATTTTACCATAAAGCACGAAAGAATTCACGGTTTTTACAACACGTCTTCCCCGCGAAGTTTCGATTCCAAGAGAAAATCATCGGGCCAAACGGAGGCTTGCACCTCGGCAATGGATTTCTTTTCTAAAAAGAACATGCAAATTCGGGATTGGCCGATGCCGCCGCCGACGGTGTAGGGCAGATTGCCTTCTAAAAGATCCTTGTGATACTTCATCTCTAGGCGATCCGTCGCACCGGCTATTTCTAATTGACGCATTAAGCTATCTTCATCCACCCGTATCCCCATGGAGGAAAGCTCGATCACCGAATCCGTAGTCGGGTTGTAGAAGAGAATGTCTCCGTTTAAATCCCAATCGTCATAGTCAGGGCTTCGGCCGTCGTGAGGCGCGCCGCCTGCAAGTTCTTTTCCGATGCCTTGTAAAAATACGGCTTTTTTCTCGCGGCAGATAGCGTACTCTCTGTCTTTCGGGCTCAAGTCCGGATACTTATCCTCCAGTTCCTGCGAGGTCATAAAATAAATGGAGGAGGGCAATTTTCTCGAAAGAATATGGGGGTACACGCTGTTAATATAGGTTTCCGTGCGAAGGAAAACCGAATAAATTTCCGAAACAATAAAATGCAAGTAGGCATCGGTGCGGTCTTCTTTTCGAATCACTTTTTCCCAATCCCACTGATCCACGTAAATGGAGTGGATGCTGTCTAATTCTTCGTCGGGACGAATGGCGTTCATGTCCGTGTAAAGACCTTCGTAATAATCAAAACCGTAGACCTTTAAGGCGTTACGCTTCCACTTCGCCAAAGATTGCACGATTTCTACATTGATATCGTATTTACGCATTTTAAACGACACGGCTTTTTCCACGCCGCTTAAATTGTCGTTTAAGCCCGTCTCCGGACGCACGAATAAGGGCGCCGAGACGCGGGTTAAGTTTAATGTATTGGCCAAATCCCTTTCAAAGTAATCCTTTAAACTTTTAATGGCGATTTGCGTTTCTTTAATTGTAAATTTTGTTGCTTCAGAATTGTTTCTCATGTTATCTCCTTCATTAAAAAAGCGAATTCTTCATCAAACGGACGAAAAATTCGCTATGCCACCTTTTCGAGTACTTCATACTCTATTACAAAATAACGGGTAAAACCGTCTGCCCTTTTGAGAGCAGATCCTCCGAGATGTTTTCCATAGGGGCCCATAAGCATCTTTCACCGACATGCCTCGCTAAATATAAGCTGTCCTACTTCCCTTCTCTTCAAAGGTTATGCCATTTGAACTTGTCCGGCCTTTTGATAGCTGAAGGCCGCTTCACAAACAACGTTCGATATAAACACATTAATCAAAAATGCGAAATTCGCATCGTTTCTGAATGTGATGGGTTCTTTTTTATAAAGCTCGATTAAATTCGTGATTTGCTCTTTTACATAGACGCGCAGATCCTCTTTTTCGCCATGAAAGCTCCCCATTTCCATATTGGAAATAAAATCCTTATCGACGCCTTGTTTTTTAACAAAGCGATTCAAATCCTTTTCGTAAAGCAAATGGGATTTTAAGTCTTTCATAGACGTGCAGCGAATGCGCCGAGCGTGGGGATGGGTCATGTAGTCGCATAAATAGTGACTGATGACGCCGATCATATAGCTGACGGGAAGATTTAACAAACCTTTCCACGCCGTATCGTTGGCCAGCTCCGACATATAGGGAACCAAGGCGACGATTTTCTCGACGATATAATCGATGCTTTCGTCATAGTAATGGGGAATAAATTTATACTTCGGATAGACGTCCGGCGCAATGGATCCACGCAACATTTTGGATTCGTCTAAAACAATGCCGTAATCCTTTATGATGCGATTTCGCACTTCACCGGCGATTATACGATGTGTTTCAGGTACCATGAACGCTCCTTTTTCTTTGTTCCGTCTACCTATGACATTATATCAAAATTTCCGAAATATGCAATTTCTATTGGTAGGGATAGCGGTATTTGCTGAATTGATCCGCCATGGCCGTCCATACGTCCGGCGTCTCAAATCCCAGTCGCCAGGACGAAATGCCTGCCAAATTGTATTTGCGCATCAGCGAAACTTTCCACGCCACAGACTCCGCGTTTTCGATCCAGATCTTTTCGCTCTTTCCGTTCACGCTTTGTTCAATGGTATACTGTTTCGCCTCGTCGTCCCAGACAGGATTTAATCCGCGAGCCTTCACATAATCGGCTGTGGTCTTCATGCCCACGGCACTGGATGTCAGTCCCTTGTCGCCTTCTTTCCACAAGCGGGCATAGAAGGGCACGGAAAGAATGAATTTTTCCGGCGGAATGTCCTTGAGACTGACGTTCACATTGCCTTCCACCCATTTGTATTCGGCGACGGAGCCTGCTTTTTCGGAGCTGCCCCAGTGTTGGTCATAGGCCATTAAAACCACATAGTCACAGATCTCGGCCAAGGCCTTTCTGTCGTAAAGTTCGTTCTTCACGTTCTTGGAAATTTGCGGCGTCACGCAAACAGAAACCAACAGATCCGCCGCTCTTGCCTCCTCTGCCACTTCCCTTACGAAGGCGGTTAAGGCGTCGCGATCTTCCACTTTGATGTTTTCAAAGTCGATGTTTACGCCCTTCATGCCGTAGGCTTTGGCAAAGTTTACAAAGGTGGACACGGCTTTTTTGCGTGCCTCTTCGTTTTGCAGGAATTGATGGGTTAAATCGGGATCGAAACTGTTGTCCAAATAGGCCCATGTAGCTACGCCTAATTTGGCATAATTTTCGACGTAGCGAATGTCGCCGCGGTCGCGAATATCCCCTTGAGCATTTTCCATGGAAAACCACGTGGGGATCACCACGTCCAAACCGTCGATTTTCTTGATGCCGGCAATGACTTCGTCCTTGACCTGCGCGTAGGTGTAGTCGTAGGTGATGTTTAAAGGCTTCTTGACGGCCGATTGCTGCACAAGGCCGCTGTCTGCCGTATACTCGCCACCTTCCAAGGTCTCGACGTTTAGATTGTCCTCACGAATCCAACCCAGAAAGCCGTTTTGTTCCCTGACGTGATACCAATTGCCTTTTTTGCCATACACCCAAAGCTTTGTGTCCGCTTTTAAGGTGGCGACAATGGGTGAATCTGTGGTGTCGGATTCGCGTAAGTTGACGCCGTCGCCGGCCAATGTGCCGACGGCGTGTTTCTTCATGCGATTATCCATAATCAGGACATTTTTGTCCTTTTCGTAATTCATGGCAATGGGGTAATCGTGGATGAATGCTTCCACCGGAATAAAGATTTGATCGCCTTTTTTAACGAGGGGATCTCTTAAACCGATCTTTCCGCCGTTGACCGTGGCTTCATTGCTGTCTAAGGGCAACACTTTTTCGCCGCAACGATTGTTAAAGACGACGGCACCTTTCGAATCGTCGAAGCGAGCCGTTTTGTCGATGTATTTTTGCACGCCTTCCAAGGACATAAAGTACTGGCCGTCTTCGCGCATGGCGTATTTTTTCGGCACGAGCTGGTCTTCGTAGATGACGTGAAAGGATTTATAAACTTCGGAATATTGATTGTTGCCGCCCACTTTATTTAATACGGTGTAACCGCCAAATAACACGCCGGCGAGAACCAAGAGCAAAATAAGTAGTTTTTTCATGGCACCTGCTACTTTCTTTGATTTAAAAGGAATTTAAAAGAATAGGCACTGCAAAAGCAATGCCTAAACAATTAAAACTTCTTTTCTTTAACTTTGGCCGCTTTACCTTGACGATCGCGTAAGTAGTAAAGTTTTGCACGACGAACTTTACCGCGCTTTAATACCTTGATTTCAGCAATTCTCGGAGAGTGAACCGGGAAGGTTCTTTCGACGCCGACACCATAGGAAAGACGTCTGACGGTAAAGGTTTCGTTGATGCTGCCGCCTTGACGTTTGATGACGGTACCTTCGAATGCTTGGATTCTTTCTCTGGAACCTTCGATGATACGGTAGTTTACTTGTACGGTGTCGCCTACTTTAAATTCAGGCACATTGTCTTTTAATTGCGCTTGTTCAATGGATTTAATGATGTCCATGCTTTTCCCCCTCTTGTTTTTCTTTGAGAGTCTTTAAATAACTCTTATCCGACTCCGAAAGTGGTGCTGTCTCTAAGAGATCGGGCCTACGTTCGTAGGTTACTTTCAGAGCTTCTCTTCTTCTATATTCTTCGATCTTTCGGTGATTGCCGCTTAACAGCACATCGGGTACACAATAGCCTCGGAAATTATAGGGCCTGGTGTAGTGGCTATGCTCTAGAAGGCCTTGACTATGGGATTCTTCCACAGCCGAATCCTCGTTGCTCAGGACGCCGTCAATCAAGCGACTCACGCCGTCGATTAAGATCATAGAGCCCAGCTCCCCGCCGGAAAGTACGTAATCACCGACTGAAATTTCTTCGTCGATATAGTGGTCCAACACACGCTGATCGATGCCTTCGTAGTGACCGTTGACCAGGACGATGTGTTCTTTCTTTGCCAATGCTTCCAACTTCGACTGGGTTAATACCTTGCCACGCGGCGATAAATGAATGACGTAACCGTCCCATCCGCGATTTTTTAATATGGCATCGGTAACCGGCTGTGCCTGCAAAACCATGCCCGGACCGCCGCCGTAGCTGTAGTCGTCTACATTGTTGTGTTTGTCTGTGGTGTAATCCCGAATGTTGACGCTGTCTAATCGGATGATGCCTTTATCCACGGCCCGTCCGATGACGGAATAGCTCTTCATCGAGTCGACAAATTCAGGAAATAAAGTCAGTACGGTAAACCTCATGAAAGCATCCCCTCGATGGGTTCGATGACGATGCCTTCATCGTCCACGGAGCGAACAAAGGCTTTTACAAACGGAATAAGCACTTGGCCTGTTTCCGTGGATATGACCAATATGTCGTTGCCGTGCTGCGTCAGAACATCGGTCAGCTCGCCGATCACATCCCCTGCCACAGTAGATACACGAAGACCGATCAGGTCGTCGATAAAGTACTGATCTTTTTCAAGGGGCTTGCGATCTTCGAAGGGAATATACAGTTTCTTCTTGACGATTCCCTCCGAGGCATTTCGCGTGTCCACGCCCTGAATTTTTATAAGCGCCATGTTTTTTTGAACCGACGCCGATTCAATCTCGCGCAGGGTATCTTCACCTTCGATGAAGACGCGCTGAATGGTTTTGAATCGCTCCGGCGAATCCGTGTAGGGATAAACCTTGATCATGCCGCGAATGCCGTGGGCCGATGTAATTTCTCCGACGAGTACTTTATCCTTCTTTGGCATCGAAATCCACCGAGACCATCACTTGTTCCTTCGTCCCCACCGCTTTTGCGATGCTTCGAATGGAGCGGGCAATTTTTCCCTGACGTCCGATGACGCGCCCCATATCGTCGGGATTCAGATACACTTGGATGTGGACCTCGTCGCCGTCGACGGTTTTAATAACTTCAACGGACTCGGGATCCTTAACGAGCTTCGAGACGATGTAGTGAATTAACGCTTCCATGTCTCACCTCCTGGTTTGAAACTTATGCTTCTTCAGCTACTTCTTCCGCTTCCGGGGCTTCTTCAGCTACTTCTTCCCCTTCAGCTTCTTCAGTTTCTTCAGCTGCGGCGGCTTCTTCAGCAGCTTTGGCTGCGGCTGCTTTTGCTTCTTCCGCTTCTTTTGCCTTGCGTTCTTTTGCTTCTTCGTCTAAGCGATCTAATTCGGCTTCTCTTTCAGCCAAGGCTTTGCGTTCAGCGGCCTTTTTTTCTTCCCGTTTAGCTTTTTGAACGTCGGAGTTGTCGTAGCTGCCCGTTGCGTCGTAAACGGCATTTTCTTTAAAGAGGCGGTCTACCGTGTCCGTGGGTTTTGCACCGTTTTTGATCCAGGTGTTCGCCTTGTCGGCATCGACGCGCAGGATCTTCGGTTCCGTCAGGGGATTGTAGTAGCCGATTTCTTCAATGAAGCGACCGTCTCTCGGTTTTCTGGAGTCTGCTACAACAATTCTGTAAAAAGGATTCTTCTTGGAACCCATTCTCTTTAATCTAATTTTTACTGCCATTATTTCCTCCCATATTTCTCATTTAAAATGGAAAAGGCATTTTCATTTTGCGTTTACCTTTTCCGCCACTCATTGCGCCGAGCTTCTTCATCATTTTTCGCAATTCTTTAAATTGCTTTAAAAGCCCGTTCACCTGTCTTACATCGGTACCCGATCCTTGGGCAATGCGCTTTTTCCTCGAACTGTCGATGATCTCCGGATGGGTGCGCTCTTTTTTCGTCATGGAGCGGATAATCGCCTCCACGCGAGCAAACTCTTTCTCGTCGATCTTTAAATTTTTCATGGCCTTGTTGTTCATGCCCGGAAGCATGCCCAGCAAATCTTCCAAGGGACCGAGATTTCGCATTTGCTCCATTTGATCCAGAAAGTCGTCGAAGGTGAAGGTTTGTGAACGAATTTTTTCTTCCAATTCCTTGGCTTTTTTCTCGTCCACAAAGGCTTCCGCCTTTTCGATGAGGCCTACCACATCGCCCATGCCTAAAATACGCTTCGCCATGCGATCCGGGTGGAATACTTCCAGTGCGTCCAATTTTTCGCCTAGGGCGATATATTTAATGGGCACCTCGGTCACCGAGCGAATCGAAAGGGCCGCACCGCCTCGGGCGTCGCCGTCCAGCTTCGTGAGTACGACGCCGGTAATGGACAGGGCGTCGTTGAAGGCTTGGGCTACTTTTACCGCATCTTGACCGGTCATTGCATCCAATACCAATAGGATTTCCGTCGGCGACGTGGCCTCTTTAATCCCTTTGATTTCGTCCATGAGGGCTTCATCGACGTGAAGACGGCCTGCCGTATCGATGATGACGACGTCGTTGCCGTTGGCCTTGGCGTGTTCCACACCCCGTTTGGCGATGACCACAGGATCTTCATCGGTTCCCTGAGCAAATACAGGAACCTGCACTTGCGATGCCAATACTTCCAACTGCTTGATGGCAGCCGGCCGATAAACGTCGCAGGCCACGAGCAGGGGCCGCTTGTTTTGCTTCTTAAGCAAGCGCGCAAGCTTTGCCGTGGTGGTGGTCTTACCGGCCCCTTGCAGACCGGTCATTAAGATCACCGTCGGACTTTTAGAAAAATCGATTTTTTCAGCACTGTCGCCCATTAAAGCCGACAGCTCTTCCATGACGATTTTGATGACCTGTTGGCCCGGCGTCAAACTTTCCATGACGTCGCTGCCCAAGGAGCGTTCCTTCACTTTTTTTACAAAGGATTTGACGACTTTAAAATTGACATCGGCCTCCAGCAGTGCCAATTTGACTTCGCGCATCGCCTCATCGACATCTTGCTCGGTAACTTTGCCTTTGCCGCGCAATTTGCCGATGGTGTCTTGCAATTTATCGGCCAGGGATTCAAATATCATAGTATCCCTCCTTATCTATACGAGTTTCAATCGAATCGATGATTTCATGAAAACGGGTATCCGTCGAGAAAGGCCTAAGGGCTTCCAAGGAGGCTACAATCGCCTCGCCGTCTTCTTTCCATCGCTTCGTTTTTTCGGCGAGTTTCAGGTTCGACTCGTAATTTTTCAGCGCCGATTCCGCGCGCTTTATGTGCTCGGAAATGGCCTGCTTCGAAATACTTAACAGATCGGAAATCTCGTTTAAGGAATAATCTTCCTTGTAATAGAGATCCATTACTTGCCTTTGCCTGTCGCTTAGTAATTCATCGTATAAGTCTAACAAAACATTGACGTGTACTGTCTTATCCATGATCACTCCCATAAAAAAACAGGGTCAGGTAAATTCCTTGACCCTGTGGATTATACTATCCCTTGCGGCGATTGTCAATATTCAATGTCTAAAATTTCATCGACTGTCTTGTAGCGAACGCCGCCTTTCATATATACCTTCGGCAACCGTTGTTTAAAGTGGGTGACGAAGGAGGTGGGGATTTCGTTGTTGGCCTTGGCGATTTCTTCGATGGTGATTTCTTCATTGCCTTGTCTGCCGATAATAACGACTTCATCGCCTACTTTGCAATCGACGCCTGTTGCATCGATCATCATTTGGTCCATACAAATGCGGCCGATTTGCGGGCAGCGCTTGCCACCAACAAGAACATCGAATTTTTCAGACATACTGCGTTCCATGCCGTCGGCATAGCCGATGGGAATCGTGGCAATTTTGGTTTCCCCTTCGGTGACGTATATTTGACCGTAGCTGACGCCTTCGCCGGCTCCGACGGTTTTGACGTGACCGATTTCGGCTTTTAATTGTGCAACAAAGCGAACGTCAAAATCTCTTCCGCCGGGATCGCCTTCTCTCGTACCGTATTGAATGATACCGGGACGAACATATTCTAAGTCGAATTCCCTAAAATTCATTAACGCGTGGGAATTGGCGACGTGGCGATTTAGCGTGATGCCACGTTTTTTCAATTGTTGGTAAACCCAGTCGTAGCGTTCGTATTGTTTTAAGGTAAAGTCGCGGTCTTCATCGGCGAGGGCAAAGTGTGTAAACATGCCTTTCACTTCGATATTGTCCATACGAACAATCTTTTCGATGATATCGACGCTTTCTTCTGTCGGTTTAAAGCCGATACGGTTCATCCCCGAGTCGATGGCAATGTGTACGCCGGCTTTTTTGCCCATGCGGCCGGCCAAGGCGTTCAGCTTTTCGGCGACATCCAGGCGATACAGGGCCATGTCGATGGAATTTTCGATCATCATATCGGAAACTTCTTCCGGCGTATAACCTAAAACTAAAATTTCTACTTTAGGCAAAGCACGGCGCAGGGCGATCCCTTCGTTTCCGGAGGCGACGGCAAAATGTGTTACGCCGCATTCTTTCATGGTCTTTGCCACTTCTATGGCGCCGAAGGAATAGGCATCTGCTTTAACAATGGATATTACTTCGGTCCCTTCCTTCAAATGCCGCTGAATTTCCTGCATGTTTTTCTTTACTTGATCGAGATCAATTTCCAGCCAAGCGGGACGTGTAATTTTCATAAATACCTCCTCCTATCGCGCGTTGGTATAATTTCTTTTCTCTATTATCCAACTTTCATTAAGAAATTGCAATAGTTAGTTGAAAAGATACATATTATTCCGCATTTATCAACGCATTCGCAAAATCTTTTCCGGAGAAGTCCTGCAGATCCAGCATGCCTTCGCCGACGCCGATGAGTTTAATGGGAATTTCCAGTTCCTTCACCAAAGGCAGGACCACGCCGCCTTTCGCCGTGCCGTCAAGTTTTGTGAGAATCAGGCCGCTGAGATCGGTGACTTCGTTAAAGGTCTTGGCCTGGAGAATGGCATTTTGTCCGGTGGTAGCGTCGAGAACCAAGAGGGATTCTTTTTGCGCATCCGGCGCTTCTTTTTCGATGATGCGATGAATTTTCTCCAGCTCGTTCATTAAATTCTTTTTATTGTGAAGACGTCCCGCCGTGTCGCAAATTAATACATCGATGTTTCGGGATTTTTGCGCCTGAATGGCATCGTAAACCACCGCCGCAGGGTCGGCACCCTCTTTATGGCTGATGACCGGCGTGCCTGAGCGTTCGCCCCAGGTTTCAATTTGTTCGATGGCGGCCGCACGGAATGTATCGGCCGCTGCAATTAAAACGGATTTTCCCTCGCTCTTAAAGCGGTAGGCGAGTTT
This sequence comes from Peptoniphilus rachelemmaiella, assembly GCF_943169845.1. GTDB lineage: Bacteria > Bacillota > Clostridia > Tissierellales > Peptoniphilaceae > Aedoeadaptatus > Aedoeadaptatus rachelemmaiella. The sequence continues at coordinate 79,684 of NZ_CALPBW010000004.1, read as the reverse complement.
GCCGATGGTCGTGGTTTTGCCGACGCCATTGACACCGACGATTAAGATGATGGCAGGTGAGGGATCCACTTTTAAGCGATTTTTTTCCGGATCGCCTTCTAAAATGGCGCGGATTTCTTCCGCCAGCAGGCCTTTTACTTCTTTCGGGTCTTGGATTTGTTTTTCTCGAATGCTGTCTTTTAAGCGGTCGATTAAGGTCATGGTGGTTTCCATGCCCATGTCCGAAGAGATTAAAAGATCTTCCAAGTCTTCCATCATGTCGTCGTCAATTTTGACATAATTGCCCAGTATGTCATTGATTTTATAGTTCATGTCGTCGCGGGTTTTTTCAAGGCCTTGTTTTAGCCGCGCAAACCAGCCGACTTTTTCCTCAGGCGCTTCAGATGCCTCTTCCGCGGGTTCCGCATCCTCAGGTTCTGAAACTTCCTCCGAGGAGGCTTCAGATTCTGCGGCAACGACATCTTCTGCTTTATCCTCATCCACACCGTTTTCGGGGGACGCTTCCGATGCTTCCATGCGATCTTCTTCAGCGTCTGTTTCAGGTTCTGCCGTCGAATCCGTTTCGGCTGCTACGACGTCATATTCTTCTTCAGGAAGGATCGTTTCTTCTATCGGCTCTTCCTCTTCAGGCTCTTCCTCAGGCATACCTTCTGTCGGCGCCTCATCCGATTCTTCGGCAGGCTCTACATTACCAGCTTCCTCATCCGCCGCATTGGAAAAATCGTAGGCCTTGTGCTTTATAAGATCCGCCGCTTCGTTGTCCGCAGCCTCTTCGACACTGTCTGCCGCCTCTTGAACATTTTCAGCCGCCTCATCCTGAGCCTCTTCGGCCTCTTCAGCTACGGCGGTATCTATGTCTTGTTTTTCTTCCGTTTCTTCATTGGTTTCCTGTATACCGATCTTTCGTTTGATCCACTCCAACATGGGACTCGACCTCCTCTAATTCTAAAAATAACAAGCGGGAAATTCCCTTCTCTTCCATGGTCACACCGTAAATCTCGTTGGCCATTTCCATGGTCTGCTTCCGGTGGGTAATCATGATAAATTGCATATCTTCGATTTGTTTCACGTAATTGGAATAACGACGGATATTGGCGTCGTCTAAGGCTGCGTCGATCTCATCGACAATGCAAAACGGTGACTGGCGCATACGCAGAAGCGCAAATAAAAGGGCCACCGCCGTCATGGATCGCTCGCCGCCGGATAATAATGAAAGGGATTGAAGCTTTTTGCCCGGCGGTTGGGCGGAAATTAAAATTCCCGCCTCTAAAATGTCCCCCTCGTCCCAGGCAAGGGAGGCTTTTCCGCCTTGGAAAAGTTCGCGGAAAATATCGTTAAAGTAGCCATTAATTAAAATAAGGGCTTCTTCCAATTGCTTGCGCATATCTTTGTCCAGGCGCTTGATCATTTTTTCCAGTTTTTCTTTGGAAAGCACCAGGTCTTCCCGCTGCTCGGATAAAAAGTCTACGCGCTCTTTCCAAAGACCGTATTGCTCCAAAGCGTCTCCGTCAACCGGTCCGATTTGAAGCATTTCTCGTTCAATGGCGCTTTCTTTATTCCTGAGGGCGCTGATGGATAAACTCAAAAGGTCATCGATGTCACCGGGATTTTCGCTTTGCTCCAAGGCGTCGGTGAAAATAACGGCGGCGCGATCCGCTTCTTCCAATTGATTTTGTAGGCGAACCAAATCCTTCTCCAAGGAAAAGGCGCGCTCTTTCTTTTCTTCCAGAGCCGATTTTTCTTCCCGAAGCTTTTGTCGCTCGGCGGATACCTGTTCTTTCAGCGCAGACAGGGCTTCCTGAAGCACCACCACCCGCTCTTCCATGGCGGCTTGTTTCGGTTGCGCTTCGTCTACATGGGCCTTCAACTTTTCCATTTCATCGGCCATGGCCTGTGCCTCGTCTTCCGTGGCTTGAAGGCGTTCTTTCGCCCCTTCTATGTCCCTCAGAAGCTGTTCGTAACGCAGGTTTTGCTCTCTGTAGGCGGAAATGATTTTTTGATTTTCGATTTTCTCTCTATTTAATTCTTCCCGCTTTTCATCGAGGCTTCGGTGCCAGTGGCCGCTATCGTCGTCGTCATTTAATGCCAACTGCTTTTGCGATTCGTCGATCTCATCCAACGCCTTTTCCTGCGCCCCTCGTTCGTCTTCGTCGCGGCCCATGGCGTCCGATTCTTTTTGAATCTCTCCATCTAAAGAAGCGAGCTGCGCCTCACTTTGCTCCAGGGTGGAGCGAAGGCGGTAAAGTTGTTCTTCCGCCTTGCGGCAGCTTTCTTTTTTCTTCTCCCACGCCTCCGCCAGGGCCTTTCCTTCCGCTTCGCCGTCGCTGTAATCGCGAAGCAGGGCCTCTAATTCTATTTTCGCATCCTTCAGCTGTTTCGAAACTGAAGCGAGCTCCGCCGCTTTCTTGGCTATTTCGCTGTCTCTCGTATAGAGCTCCGTGGACCCGCTTTTCGCCTGGCCGCCGGTAATGGCACCGCCGACCTGAAAGACATCGCCGCCTTTGGTGACGATGCGATAGCGGTGTTTCAAATCCTTCGCCAGTTCCTTTGCCTCAGCCACCGTTTCGACTAAGAGGATGCGCCCCAAAAGAAAGTCGGCAACAGGGCGCAAATCCCCTGAGCAGCTGACGCAGCTCGATGCGACGCGAAAAGATACCCTCGTTTGTCGTTCTAAATCATCGGGCAAGGGCCGCGGGGTTAGGCTGTTCAGGGGAAGGAAGGTTAAGCGACCCATTTTCCTGCTCTTTAAGTACGACAAAACGGCGCTGATTTTGCGGTCGTCTTTTAAAATAATGTTTTGACCGCCGTAGCCTAAGGCGGTGGAGATGGCCAGGGCGTCGGCCTCCTCTACATGAAGATGCTCCGCCACAGGGCCGATGACATCTGCATAAAAAGATTCTGTGTGGGCGGCTTTTAAAAACTGCTTCACGCCATGTTGAAAGCCTTCGTGATTGTCGCGAAGACGCTCTAAGTACCGTTTTTCACGCTCAATGCCTTCGGCACTCATGCTCAGGCTCTTGATTTTACTATCCCATCCGTCGATTTGTATTTTTATTTCGGCCTGGCGTTTCTGTTTATCTTTAAGGCCAACTTCTAAATCCTCCGATGCCTTCGTTAAACCTTCCGTTTTTTCTTTGTATTCCTCGACGCTTTCCAGGAGGGTGTCTCTTTCCCCTTGCCATTCCTCTCGTCGCTTTTTTAACTGAGACAAACGCTCGGTACGTTCCTTTAAAAGGTAATCCAAAGCCTGCAGACGCGATTCCAGAGAGTGACGTTGATCGGCCAATTGTTCCAGCGCTTCGCGGCGGGATTTTTCTCCTGAATCCACCACGGCCACCTTTTCCCGAAGACGCTCGTACGCTTCATTCATCGATTCAAGGGCGGCGGCTTTTTTATCAACGCCCTCTTTCAGGCCGAGGACATCTTTTTCTTGCTTTTCGGCGACGCGGGCCATTTCTTCCAGTTCTTCCCGCAGTTTTTCGGCGACAGCTTCTTTTTGTGCTTTCTCTTTATTTAAGTAATCGCTGCGTTCCGTTTTCGAGCGCAGATCCCCCAACGCCTGTTCCTTGTCACGAATGAGGGCCAGGATTTCGTCGTTTAAGGCGCCTTCGCTGTCGCCGTCGGATTCAATTTTCAATTCTTTTTCTTGAATCGCCGCCTCGAGCAAGCGGTTCGCTTCTTTTTCTTCCTGCCACGCAGCTTCCGATTCCTTGTAGCGCGCCCGAATCTTTTCTTGCTTTTCCTTTGCCGAGGCCACTTCCCGACTCAGCAGGGCAAAGCTGTATTTTTTCTTTTCCCCGTCCAATTCATTGAGGCGCAGGGCCTTTTCCCGCTTCTCCTCCATTTCGCCGGTGCGACTCTTCAGTTCGGAAAAAATATCGTCGATACGCTCAATGTGATCCGTGGTTTTATTTAGATTTCGCAGGGTTTCTTCTTTGCGTAATTTGAATTTGCTGATGCCGGCCGCTTCTTCGAAGGCATTCCTGCGGTCTTGAGGCCGCGTACTTAAAATCTCTTCGATCTGGCCTTGGCCGATAAAGGAATAGCCGTTCTTTCCGATACCCGTGTCGAGAAAAATTTCCCGTATGTCTTTTTGCCGCACCCGCTTTTTATTAATGGTGTATTGGCTTTCGCCGGAGCGGAAATATTTTCTGGAGACGGAAAGCTCTTCGTAGGGCAAATCAAAAAAGCCGTCCTTGTTATCGAATGTGAGAACGACTTCCGCAAAATTCACGCCTTGATGGCGATCGGTGCCGCTGAAAATAACATCTTCCATTTTATTTCCGCGAAGTTGTTTTACACTGGATTCGCCCAAAGCCCACATAATGCCGTCGACGATATTGCTCTTGCCGCTGCCGTTTGGGCCGACAATGGCCGTAATGTCTTCGGAAAAGCGAATTCGCGTTCGCTTGGCAAAAGATTTAAAGCCGTAAAGCTCCATTTCAATTAAATGCATGGGTATATTCCTCTCCCTTGATCTGAAGTTCTTCCGCCTGCCCTTTTATACTTCGAAAAGTGACTGGCCCGTACACGGCCTCCAGTTGTTTTCTTCCGTAGCCGAAGGGGCCCACCAAATAATTAATGGCCTTTGGGCTTCCTTCTACAGACGCCACGGTCTTATACGTCCTGAAAATCTTCGCCAACCGTCGATGGGATTCGGCAAATTCCCTGAAATTATCGTGATACGGCCCCGCTACATAGCTACTGCGCGCCATTTGCGGCAGGCCGGCACGTATCACCGTTATTTTCGCGGCGTCGTATAGATCCAAAAGCTGCGCCACGGTGTCGATGGCCTCTTTTAAAGATAGAGGCTTGTATTTGCCTTCTTTGTACAGGGCATAAAGGACCGTGTTTTGAAAGACCACGGTGGGATAGATCCGCGTGAAATCGCCTCGCGATGCGATCCAGCGGGCCGTCATTATGTCTTTTTCCAAAGAATCTTCCGGAAGACCGATCATTTGTTGCAGGCCCACCTTCAATCCCGCCCCTTTTGCCAGGGTGACGGTGCGGTCCATCTCCGCCAACGCGACGCCTCGATTGGACGCACTTAATACCTCGTCGTCCACCGACTGTATGCCGAATTCCACGGTGTTGACGCCGGCAGATTTCAGGCGCGAAAAGTCCTCCGCGAATAATTTCTCCGGCCGCGTAGACAGACGTATGCCGGAAACTTCCCCTGATTGTAAAAAGGGTCGCACGCCACGCAGAAGGGACGTTTGTTTTTCCACACTTAGCATGGTGAAGGTGCCGCCGTAAAAAGCCACCTCCATCGGCGTAGAACTGTTTTTCTCCAGCCCCTCGGCGACTTCACGGCGCACGTCATCTTCCGTGATCGCACCCGCCGCCCCGGTGATTTGATTTTGATCGCAGTAGATGCACTTCACCGGGCATCCGGCAAAGGGAATGAATATCGGAATTATCTTACACTTCGCCATGATTCATCTTTCTCAGTGCCTCTTTCGCCGCATGGCTCTCCGCCGTCTTTTTATTACGGCCACGTCCGGTGGCAAGGGCCCTGTCTAAAACAAATACCGTAGCTTCAAAGCGATCTTCATCGCCCAGTGCCGATGGATCGATTTCTTTTAACTCATAAGTCACGCCGTTTTTTCGATACTTCTTTTGAACCGCTTCCTGCAGACGGGATTTGTAATCGACTTTCGGGCCTATGTGGCGGTTTAATAGGGTGTCTTCCACAAAAGCGCGGGCCGCATCCAAGCCGTCGTCGAGGTAAATAGCACCGACGAGGGCTTCATATAAGTCGTCGCTGTGGACGTTAAACTTTTCGTCCTTTTTCAGCTCCTCACCCATGAGCAGAAATTCCCCTAAGCCCAGCGCTTCTGCCGCCGCTTTTAATGATCCTTCGCAAACCAAGTCTGCCCGCATTTTTGTCAGCGCGCCCTCTTCTTGATCTGATTGCGCAAAAAGATAATCGCCGACGATAAAATTCAGCAGACTGTCGCCTAAAAATTCCAAACGCTCGTAGGATGGTGTGTTTCTCTCTTTGCTATAGGTCTTATGAGAAAAAGCCTCGATCAACAGACGCGGATGCTTAAATCGAATGCCGATTCGCGCCTCCAATTCGTGAAAGGACGTCAATCCAGATCAAACTCCTCCAACAAATCCAAGACATCGCCGATGGTGCGGACTTTTTCCAGGCGATCTTCGTCAATTTCAATATCGAATTCATCTTCAACGGTCATAATCGTCTCCACCAACTCGATGGAGTCCATATTTAAGTCGTCGATAAAATCCAAGGAAGGATCCAAATCCTCCACGGGACGATTCACTTGCTCGGCAATAATTTCTAAAATTCTTTCTCTCATCGTACGTCTCCTTCACTATTTTCTTCTCCGCCTACCATGCGTACCAATGCCTCCGTCGCCGATAAAATGGCCTCGGCATTGGATGCACCGTGTGCTTTAAACACAGGTTTTTCCAAGCCCAATAGGGGCACGCCGCCGTAGCGGCTGTAGTCCAGATCACTTAAAATTTTCTTTGCAAGCATCTTGAGCTCGCCGCCCTTTTCACTTCCCTTCGCCAAAGAAACCATGGTCCGTTGAATGTAGCCTACCGTGCCCTCGATGGTCTTCAGCAAAATATTTCCGGCAAATCCGTCGGCTACAATGACATTGACATTATTAAACAAAACGTCACGGGCCTCCATGTTCCCGGCGAAGTGCTCCAGCTCTTGGGCCATTAATTCATAGGCCGCCTTCACCTGTTGATTGCCCTTGCCTTCTTCCGTACCCACGTTTAATAAAGCCACCGTCGGCGCTTCCACGCCTTCCGCATCCTGCAAATAGCTTTGGCCCATTTTTGCAAAGCTCAAAAGCATCTCCGGTGTGGCATCCATATTGGCACCTACGTCTAAAATCAATTTCTTTTGGCCGCTGATCTCCAAGTAAACAGGAAGGGCCGCCCGTTCCACGCCTTCTTTGCGCTTCACGATAAACATACCGCCAGCCAATAAAGCGCCAGTGCTGCCTGCGCTGATCATGCCGTCAACCAGTCCTTCTTTTAATGCAGCCAGCCCCTGAACGACGGCGCTGTCTTTCTTTTTGCGAATGGCCAAGGCCGGACTGTCTTCCTGCTCAATGGCCGAGGCGCAATGGACAATATGGTCTTCGTCCACGCCTTCGAAGGACGCTAAAAGCGTTTTGTCGCCGAAAAATACCGGTTCAATACCTAAGACGTCCTTCGCCTTCAGTGCACCTTCTACAATCGCCTGAGGCGCGTGATCGCCGCCCTGACAATCAAATGCTATTTTCATAGAATTCCCCTTTATATCAATCTAAATAATTGCTCTGTTCGATCCAACCTATTGTAATATAAACCCTTCCCGTCATTCAACTATTTGGACGAATATGTATTTTTCGCAAAAAAATAACCCTACAACTGAAAGCTGTAAGGTTAATCTCGTCAATAGGACATCCCGCCATCGAGTCCCGATGAACTCGATATGGGAAGTCTAAATGGTGCGGGAAAGAGGACTTGAACCCCCACGTCGTTGACACTAGATCCTAAGTCTAGCGCGTCTGCCAATTCCGCCATTCCCGCATACTCGCAATGCGAGTTGAAATCCCGAAGGATTATGGGGTGGATAGTGGGAATCGAACCCACGATCTCCAGGACCACAATCTGGCGCCTTAACCGACTAGGCCATACCCACCACAAAATTTGACGATGGATATATATTAACATCATTTTATATCCATGTCAAATATTTTTTAGCTTTTTAAGGATTCGACAAATGCCCGCAAAGCCCGACCGCGGTGACTGACGGCATTCTTCTCGTCGTCGGTCATTTCGGCGAAGGTTTTGTCGTAACCTTCGGGAATAAAGAGGGGATCGTAGCCGAATCCGCCCTCGCCTCGAGGCGACTCGGTAATATGTCCCGGACAGATTCCTTCCACCGTATAGATTTCATCGCCTCTTTTTACGGCGATAACGGTTTTAAAATAAGCGCTGCGATCGATTTTTCCTTCCATTTCCCGCAAGAGTTTCTCGCGATTTTTTTCGTCATTTCCCTCTTCACCGGCGTAGCGGGCGGAATAGACGCCGGGGCGCCCTTGAAGAGCGCTCACGAATAGGCCCGTGTCGTCGCCAATGACGATTTCACCTTCCAAGGGCTCAATTTTTTTCATGGCATTGACTTCCAGGGTATCGCCGTCTTCCACGGGATGAATGTCGCCGTACCCGGCCTCGGTCTTTGTTAAAACGCGAAACTTCCCGTCGACCAATTCGCGGATTTCTTTTAGCTTGTGTGCGTTGTCTGTGGATAGGATGATGTTCATGCGTTCTCCTTTAAAAAAGGAAGGCTCCCGCCTTCCTTACATGTATTTGCGATTGTAGTTTTCGATTCCCTTGACGATGCCATTGGCCAATTTGTCCAAATAGCTGTCGCTTTTTATTTGTTCGAGCTCGTCGGGATTGGACATAAAACCGCCTTCGATTAAGCAGGCTGTCATATTCGTGCGACGAAGCACGGCCAGTTCGGGACGATTTTTAATGCCGCGACTGTTTGCACCGGTTTCCTTCAGCACGGCGTTTAAAATTTCTCTAGCCAGTTTCGTTTGATCGCCGCAATCTTTTTTCAGCGCGACATCATTTTCCGATGCATAAAGCACTTCGATACCGTAGGCCGAAGGGCCGCCTGCAGAGTTAAAATGCATGCTCACGAACAGATCCGCATTGTTACGATTGGCAATGTCCGCCCGCTCACTTAATGCGATAAATTCATCGGTGGTGCGGGTCATAATGACATTATAACCTTTCGCCCTAAGCATGGCTTCTACTCTGGGTGCCAAGCGAAGTGTCAGTGATTTTTCCGTGGTTTTATCTTCGGCGACGGCACCGGAATCTTTACCGCCGTGACCGGGGTCTAAAACGATGGTCAGGTTTTTCTTTTGACCCGGCTCCATGGGCTGGGGCTTCGCTTCATTGACTTTCGGTAAAGGCATGGGCGCTTTCGTTTTTTCCGCGGGCTTTTTCGCTTCTTGAACAGGCTTTGCCTTTTCCGAGGGTTGCGGTGCCCGTGCCAGGCCGTTGTCGATCATGGCCAGTCGCTTATCTTGTTCCCATTTCACACTGAATCCCAAGGACTCCGACAAAAAACGAAGGGGTACCATGGTCTTGCTGTCGTTGTTTTGAGCCACGTATTGGGTCAATCTGGGAACGGAGGCCGCGTCGATTCGCATTTTCTTTCCGTTCACATAGACGACGGAGCTGTTAATCTTCAGCTTCACGTCTTTGTCCATCATGGAGATGCTTACCGATTGGGTCTTTTGATTCCATGCGACATTGGCGCCCATAAGCTCCGTGAGTTCTCGAATGGGAACGAAGGTGCGGCCGTTGTCCACATAGGGTTTATAGTCACTGTATAAGTCAAAGCCATTTACTTTTACATTGGCGACACTGACATTTCGATTACTTCCGTTGGTCTTTACGCGCATCGTCGCGCCGGCCGCTTCCGAATAACCTGTAAGTATGAAAAGGAATGAAAAGCATAGGGCGAAACTTTGTAATAAACGTTTCAAGGGAACCTCCTTCAAATTGGTAACACTTTGTCACTAATATTATGGTTCCCGACCTCTTAAAAGTCAAACGCTCCAGCGTCTTTGTAATTTTACTGTAATTTTACCAAGGCGCCGTAAAGGGCATCGGGCCCGGGTGCGGCAATTTCTTCTTCGCCTCCGCGGCTGTTTTTATAAACCACTCTGTCACCTTCCGTGACTTCGCCGATTTTCGTAAATAAAATGCCTCGATCATGCAATTTCTTTTCCATGGCTTCAAAGTCGTCTTTGGCTAAGACAACCAACATGGATCCGCTGGAAATAAGCCGGTACAAATCCACTTCGGCCTTTTTGGCCACGGCTTTTGTGGATTCTAATACGGGAATCGCTTCTTTGTCGATGGCCATGCCCACCTTCAGGGCCTGTGCCATTTCCCAAATCGCACCTTCTACCCCGCCTTCAGTGACATCGTGCATGGCGCGAATGGAAAAATCCGCTGCCACTTCGCCTTCCGCCTGAACACTGAGTTGATCCACCAGCCCCTGCCCTTCTCGAAGCAGCGCCTCACCGATGTCTTTCAGGGCGTCGGCACAATCCGTGGTGATGATCGCCGTGCCTTCCAGCCCGGCATACTTGCTCATGGCTACCACATCGCCGATACGCACTTTCGACGGATCGGGCACTTTGTCTTTGCTGACGCGCCCGACGACGGTGGAAATCATAATGGGTTTTGACACCGTGTCGGTAATCTCCGTGTGGCCGCCAATAATATCCATATTGACTGCATCGGCGGCCTTTTGCGCATCGGCCATAATGGTTTCAATGTCTTCCGACGTGGTGTTGACGGGAAGAAGCAGCGTGAGCAAAACCCCTACGGCATCGGCGGATTTCGTGGCCACATCGTTGACGCTGATATGAATGGCCAGTGCACCTAAGTTTTCCGCCGCACCGGTAATGGGATCGCTGCTTAAGACGATTAAATCTCCGCCGAAGTCCAGCATGGCCGTGTCTTCGCCGATGGAAGAGGCACCCAGGACTTCTTTTCGCTTCGATTTTATTTTAGAAAGAATCAATGCATCTAATTCTTCGTTGGATAGTTTTCCTACATCCTTGTAAACTTTCATGAATGACTCCTATATGCTGGCGCCGTTGCCAGTGGTGGTGTTGGCTGCGTTGTCGCTTTCCGTGGCGTTTGTAGCCCCTTCGGTTTCGCCGGATGCGGAAGCATCGTCGCTTGTATCCTCGCCGGTTAAGTGAGCCGTTAATTGGAAGTAAACCACATCGGCCACCGTTGCCGTGGGCTCTTCTTCAACTTTCACTTTCAAAACATCTTCCAATTGACTACACCAGGTTTTTACCACCTCGGCATCTTTCGTTTCCCCGCGAATGGATAAGGTGCCGCCTTGATAGTCTATTCCCGTTACCGTCAAGGTGTCGGGGGCCGAAGATTTCACTTTCGTAATGGCATCGGCAATGTCGGCGCTCACTTGTGCCCCACTGCTGTCATCGGAGGTATTCGAGTCCTCTTGCGCCATTTCCTGTTCGTGGGTCTTGACGATGAGATCGCGGTTTTGTTGTTTTATTTTTTCACCGTAGGCGAAGGATCCGATGAGAATGGCAAAGGCCGCCACAACGGCTCCAATGGGCAGATAGTAATTTTTGTCGATACCTCCTTTGCGATTGCCTTTTGCAAACAGGGCGGTGACATCGTCGTGTTCCGCTGCAGCGGTGAAGAGATCACTTAAAGCCAAGGGCTTATAGACTTCTTCGTCCATGAGCTCGCCGAAAAGGCCGCTTTCTACAAAGGAACCTGCAATTAATTGCCTATCCTCCAGAGCGAAATCACCGCCCATGTGTTCTACATGGCCCAAGGCTTCGTAATAGGCCGATTGCATTTCTCTCTTGATGGTGGCGGGATCCACATCGCTCATGCGCTCGTCAAAATGATCGTCGTTAATCCGCAAAACATCTTCCGCTTCCAATTCATTTCTGTTCATGAAATCCAAGACGGAATCATTGATCTCCGTGCGGTCAAAGAAGCGATTTTCATGGCCGTAATAAAAGCCCAAATGACCGGTGCCGATAAAATTCACCCTTGCACCGCCTAACCAATGGGCGTATTCCAAACAAAGGGTGGAAAAGGGAATGATGCCACGAAGCTTAATCTCGCATTTTTTCGCCAAATCCCTGTAGCTGTCCAGGATTTCGTCGGGACATATGGTAATCAGTAAATGATGGATGTCATCGTCGGTTTTTAAATCCACCGAGTCCAAGGCGTATTCCTCTAAATCCTGGGGAAAAAGAGACGGGCATTCGTTCTCGATGAGCGACGCCCTTTCCTTGTCCGTCATCGACGGCACGTGCATGGTGCGATTAACTGCCAAATCGGAATTAATGACAAACAAAGCGTGGCTCTTGGTCAGCTCATTTTCTTCCAAGGTCTTTTTTAAGAGATAATGTAATTGTGCACTGTCTAAAATCTCGCCATTGCTTACGACATTCATCGGAATGTCAAAAGAATGAAGCTCGCTTATTGTTTTGTTTTCGTCTAAATTTGCTATATAGCAGCGTCGATCTTCGAAGTAAATTATCGTTTCGCGCTTATTAAATAAATTCATTTCGCCCTCCTAACGGCATTATATCCCACGAATGCGTAATTTTTATGTAATTTAAAGTTTTTTCTTTACAAAAACAGTACGACAAGTAAAAAAGCCCATAGGAAAAAGGGAAACATGGGCACGGCCTTTTGCCTGCAGATATTTAAAAAATAGAGTCCGCCGCCGATGAGGGCGGCTGAGACGAAGCTTGCGGTAAAAAATAAATAGCTTCTCCAAATTCCTTGGATGCCCGAGGCGAGCATGGCGGCGTAATAGATGTCCCCCTCCCCCACCGCCTTGGGAAAAAGAAAATAAAGAGCCCCTATGAGGCAAAGCATAAATGCGCCGCTTAAGGGATAAATGGATCCGTTGAAAATCAGAACCGAAACAAAAATCATGCCGCAGGCAACGAGGTCTTTTGTAAACACATCCCGGTGACGAATGTCTTCCAGCGCCAAAAGGTACATGGCAAATAGGGCGACGACAAATGAAATAGAATCTGTCGCCACCCCCATGTGGTGCATGAAAAAGACGACAAGCGCACCCCCGATCCCCTCGCTCAGCGGATGGAAAGGGGCAATTTTTACGCCGCAAGTACATCTTCCCCGACAGAGGCCGTAGCCGATAACGGGAATTAAATAAAGCCAGGGTATGGTGTGGCCGCAGGATTCGCAGCGGCTTCTTCCCTTGATCCAATTTTCGCCGCGCCGGCGCCTGTCATCGTAAAGATTGAAAAAGGAGACAATGGAAGCGGCGAGAAAAAAGGCGGCCGAATAGATCAGTATCATTTTTGTTTCGCTTGATCGGACTTCGCCGTATCAGGCACCAAGTTATTATCTTTATCTATTTTTACCATGCCGGGTGAGACGATCACGTTCCCTTTGTCCATCGTTACGGTGAAATTAGGTACCTTTAATGCCTTCGCCGGCTTCGGGACTTCTTCGGATTCCAGATAAGGTTTGATCTTGCTCATATCGATTGCCGTTTCTTCAGGATGATCCATAGAATAAAGAATGGCCGCATTTTTGATGACCCGTACATTGGCATTATGGGCCGTGACTTGGGCACTTAAATTTGACCGTTGATACCGTGGAATGGCGATGGCGATAAGCAGGGCCAAAATAGCGATGACAATAATAAGCTCGATGAGGGTAAACCCCTTTTTCTTTTTCATAATTTCCTCCTAAAAACTGTTTACCATATCAAACATGGGAATGGCGATGGAAAAAATAATAAATCCGACGACGATGGCCATGAGAAGAATCAAGGCCGGTTCCATATAGATGCTGATGCGCTCGGCACGATTTTTTTGGCGTCCTTCCTCCAAGTGAATGGCCACGGCAAGCATCTCGCTTACGGCGGAAGAGGCTTCACCTAAGGCGACGAAGGAGCAGTTTTGCGCCTTAAATAGCTCGCTTTCCTCCATGGCTGCGGACAACGCCTCACCTTTCATGAGGCCCTGAATCATCTCCGACGCTTTTCTCTTAATATAGGGATTTTCCGCCCCTTCGTTTAAATTCTCCATAATCCGCAACAGATCCACCCCATTGTCCATTTGCATCTTCATGGTTCTCAGTTGCCTCAACTCAAAGGGGTCACGGTAAAATGGCGCACCAATGGGCAGATGATACCACCGGCGATAAAAACCTTCGGCGGTTTTCGGATGATTCTTTAAAAGCAGAATCACCAAAACTAGGATAAGCAGCGCCGCAAGATAGATCATGCCGAAACGATTGACGTGATCGGCAATGGCCATGAGCATGCGAGTCATGAGGGGCAGGGGCACTTGTTGGGACTCGAAGACGTCGGTAAATACAGGAAGCACCGAATGGAGCACCACCTGTAAGACAAAAAGAGACGTAATCATGAGGATAATGGGATAGGCCAGGGCATTGGCAAGCTTTCTGTGCATTTGTTGTTCCTCGTCGAAAAAAACCGCCAATTGATGGAAGATATCGCCTAAAGTGCCGGCCGACTCGCCGCTTTTGATCATGCCCGGAACAAATTGAGGAAAACAGTCGGCTTCATCAAATGCCTCGGATAGCAACTTCCCCTGTCTCACGGATTCCACGATGAAATCCAGCTTTTTCTTTCGAAGGCCTTTGGATTCTCGCGCCATTAATTCCATGACCGTAACCAAATCCAAACCGCCTGAAGACATTAGGGCCAGTTGGGAAAACAGAAGGGCCAATTGCCCTTTCGGGATCGTCGATCTGGACTTAATGAGCTGAATCTTATCGCCCGCCCGTTCCAGGGAGACGATGCGATAGCCTGCATGATGAAGCTTTTCCCGCGCCGCCTGTAAATTTTCGGCCTCCATTTCGTCGGTCAGCAGGTTTGATTCTCTGTCAATAATTTTATATTTAAACTTCATGGCTCACCTACAGGGTCATAATGGTGCGATAACCTTCCTCAAGGCTAATGGTGCCCGCAAGAATCTTCTCTCGCAGGGCATCCTTTAAAGGAATCATCCCCGAGGCCGCGGCCGCAGCACGCAAAACATCCAAGCTGACGCCCGGCTTAATCAGATTCCGCATCCTTTCATCCATGACCATAATTTCAAAGACAGCTTCTCGACCGGTGTAGCCGTCGTAGCAATGTTCACAGCCCACCGCTTCATAAGTCGGCCCGTCGATATGGAAGTAATCGTCTTTTCGTACAACTTCTCTCTTGCAGTGATCGCAAAGCTTTCGCACAAGGCGTTGAGAGATCACGCCAATGATGCCCGCCGACAACATGTAGGGCTCGATGCCCATGTCCATGAGGCGAATCATGGCCGAGGGCGAGTCTGTGGTATGTAGGGTGGAAAAAATCAAGTGGCCGGTTATAGAAGACCTTAAGGCGATCTCCGCTGTTTCCATGGAGCGGATTTCCCCCACCATCATGACTTCCGGATCCTGACGCAACATGGCTTCAAGCCCCGTCGAAAAGGTAATGTTCGCCTTGGGATTCACCTGCATTTGATTGATCCCGTCGATGGCAAATTCCACAGGGTCTTCAATGGTGAGAATGTTGCGCTCCACGCTGTTTAAGAGTTGAATAAAGGTATAGAGGGTGGAGGTCTTCCCGGAGCCCGTGGGGCCGCAGATCAAAACCAAGCCCAAGGGCTGACGCAATAATTTTTCCACTAAAGCCAAATTTTCACCGTCCAGGCCGATACCTTGAGGCGTATAGTTTAAGCCCCTTCGGTCCAATAAGCGAAGGACCAGCTTTTCCTCGCCTTTCACGGGAATGGCCGAAGCCCGCACATCCACGTCGCGACCGCCGTATTGAAAAGTAAAGCGCCCATCTTGCGGCTTTCTTTTTTCGCCGATATCCATTGACGAGAGAAATTTTATTCGCGTCACAAATTCCGAATACAACCGCTTCGGATAGGTGCCGTACAAAAAAAGCGTGCCGTTTCGCCGCATTCGAACACGCCAGTCTTCACCGGCAGGTTCAATATGCACGTCGGAACAGCGCGCTTCGGCGGCATCGTTTAAAATTGTTTCGCTTAATCGGACGGCACTGACAAGGCCCGTCGAAACAGTATCCTGACTCTTTCGAGGGGCTTTGTCTTTCGTTGTGGAAAAGGGAAATTTCTTATCCATCACTGCCTCCAAATACTGCGGGCCATGAGCTGCCCGTCTTTACTGGGATTCTTTCGATTTGTCCACATCCGTGCGCGTGTAATCGCAATCCGGATTATGGCACTGGATGCGCGTGCCCCGCTTTGTCGCCTTTTTCGTCAAAATGTCGCCGCATTTCGGGCAACGCTCGTCGATGGGCTCATCCCACGAAACGAAATCGCAATCGGGATACTTGTCGCAACCGAAAAATTTCCGTCCCCGTTTGCTTCTTTTAATGACGATTTCACCTTCGCCGCATTTCGGACACTTGACGCCGATTTTTTCAACCAAGGCTTTGGTGTTGCGGCATTCGGGAAAACCGGGACAGGCGAGAAATTTGCCGTAGCGCCCCATTTTGATCACCATGTTGCGTCCGCATTTTTCGCAGATAACATCGGTGGGCTCGTCGCGAATTTCAACTTTCTCGATTTCTTTTTCTGCCCGCTCCAGGTATTGGGCCAATTGCTTATAGACGGGATCCACGGCCTTTTGCCAGGCAAGCTCCCCGTCGGCCACGGCATCCAAACTGTGTTCCATTTTCGCCGTGAAATCTTCGTCGACGAAGGAGGGGAAGTAATCCGTCAAGAGATCATTTACCGTTTCACCGAGCTCCGTGGGCACGAAGCGCCGCTCCTCGCTGACCACATAGTAGCGGGAAAGCAAGGTGTTAATAATCGGCGCATAGGTACTGGGGCGACCGATGCCCAGCTCTTCCAAAAGTTTAATCAGAGACGCTTCATTGTAACGGGCCGGCGGCTGGGTAAAGTGTTGTTCCGGCAAAATCTCCTTAACTTTTAAATGTTCCCCCACTTCAAAGGCGGAAATTTCCTTGTCTTTTTGCTCCTTCGAGGGAAAGACCCTTAAGAAACCGTCGAAGACCAGGGTATTGCCGTTGACTTGGAACATTTCCGTGCGACTCGCAAGCTTAACTTTTTGCGTATCGTAAAGAGCCGCCGTCATTTGCGAGGCCACAAAACGAGACCAGATCAATTGATAGAGGCGAAACTCGTCGCGGCCCAGGCTGTCTTTTAAGCTCAAGGGCGTTCGGTTCACATCCGCCGGGCGAATACACTCGTGGGCATCCTGTGTGTTTTCTTTTTTCTTCGACCAAGTCGAGGGCGCGCTGTACTTTTCACCATAGGCCTGTAAAATGTGGGCCTTCGTTTGATCCACGGCCTGTTCGGAAATCCGCGTGGAGTCGGTACGCATGTAAGTAATCAAACCCACGGAGCCTTCCCCCGGGATGGTGATCCCTTCATAAAGCTTTTGCGCCACCTGCATGGTCTTTCTTGTGGTGAAATTCAGGCGCTTATTTGCCTCCTGTTGCATGGTGGAGGTGGTAAAGGGCGCCGAGGTGCGGCGCTTTCTCGATCCCTTTTGAATGTCTGAGACCACCAATTCCTTCTCGTCCATGCGCTTCATCACGGCATCCACATCGGCTTTGGTATTTAATGTCACCGATTGAACTTCCCCGTCGACGAGGGTGCCGAAATACTTCGCCTCGAAGGTTTTTC
This sequence comes from Peptoniphilus rachelemmaiella, assembly GCF_943169845.1. Classification (GTDB taxonomy): domain Bacteria; phylum Bacillota; class Clostridia; order Tissierellales; family Peptoniphilaceae; genus Aedoeadaptatus; species Aedoeadaptatus rachelemmaiella. Next base: position 62,453 of record NZ_CALPBW010000004.1, on the reverse strand, counting down.
GGTTTTTCAGGGCTTTGGCAACGATGGTCCAGTATTCCGAAGGTTCAAATTCGTTGATCTCTTCTTCACGATCGCAAATAATCTTTAAAACCACCGATTGCACCCGCCCGGCGCTGAGTCCGGACTTGACCTTCTTCCACAAAAGGGGGCTGATTTTATATCCCACAAGGCGGTCCAAAATCCGCCGCGCCTGTTGGGCATCCACCAGCTCCATATTAATGGGCCTGGGATTCTTAATCCCGTTTTTTACGGCATTTTTCGTAATTTCGTTAAACGATATCCGTACATTGTCCTTGGGGTCCATGTCCAAAATATGGGTCAAGTGCCAACTAATGGCTTCCCCTTCCCTATCCGGGTCGGTTGCGAGAAGGACTTTATTTGCTTTTTTCGCTTCCGCCTTCAGCTCTTTAATGACCGGGCCCTTGCCCCGAATATTAATGTACTTCGGTTGATAATTGTCTTCTATATCGATGCCTAGCTTCGACTTAGGCAAATCGCGAATATGCCCCACTGTGGCCACGACTTTATAATGGCTGCCCGCCATTTTGCGGATGGTCTTAGCCTTTGTGGGCGACTCCACGATAATCAGATTCCTTGCCAATTTATCCCATATCCTTTCCAGCGTTATAGTATTTCAATACAGTTGCTGTCCACACCTGTAATAAGATTTTTTAGTTCCAGCATAGTCAATACGCTTAACACGTCGGTAATATCCCAACCGATATGCTCCATGAGGGCCTCTGTATTTTGATGGCCGTCCTTTATACTATCATACAATGTTTTTTCTTCCAAAGAGAGTTGAGAAAGATCCGCCGAAGTTTCCTTCTTTTTTATCTGATACACGGGATGATTCAATATGTCTTCCGGCGAAAGGGCGATGGAGGCCCCGTCGAAAATCAGCCGATTGGTGCCTTGACTGTAAATGGAATCCACATTGCCGCACACGGCAAAAACCTCTCGGCCGTATTCCGCCGCCAAACGGGCGGTAATCAATGAGCCGCTTTTTTCCTTGGCTTCCACCACCAAGACCCCGTCGCCTAATGCCGCGATGATGCGATTTCGCTCGGGGAAGCGAAATGGCTGCGGCGATGTGTAGGGCGGGTACTCGCTTAAAATCAGCCCGGTCGATTGAATGGCTTCGTAACAAGCGCGGTTGCTCCTCGGATAACAGTCGCCGATGCCGTTTCCTAAGACGGCAATGGTTTCACCACCGACGTCCAACGTGGCCTGATGGGCGAGCTTGTCGATGCCGAGAGCCAAGCCGCTAATGATGACGAGACCCGAAGATGCCAGTTGTGAGACGAATTTTTTGCAGACCCGTTGGCCGTAATCCGTGTGTTTTCTCGCGCCAACGACTGAAAGAGCCGGTTTCGCCATTAATTCCACATTGCCTAAAGCGTAGATGACCATGGGCGGATCCGGCGTCAGGGCCAGCTTTTCCGGATAAAAATCGTCGCCTACCACCAATGTCTGAATGCACTGGGTTTCCAACACCTTTTTCCGCTTGCTCAAATCCCGCTTCAAAAACATCTCCGTGCGGGTCTTTAACTTTTCGGGAATCCGATCGTCTTCAAAAAGGGACAATTGCCCTTCCTCTTCCGTCATGTAGCCGTAAAGTTCCATCATTTCAGCGTTGGGCATGCCGGCGAGGGACAATTGGACGAACAGGGCGCGTAAATCTTCTCTTATTCCGACCAATATTTTCCCTCCACAGATTTATAGCGCACAGCTTCCAAAACGTCCTGATCCGTAATGGGCCCGCCGTCTCGTAAATCGGCAATGGTACGGGCCACCTTCAGCACTTTATGTAGGGACCGTCCGCTGAATTTATATTTTTTGTACGCCATGTCCAAAAGCTTTTGCGAGCTCGGAGACAATTGACAGTATTTTTCCACATCGCGATCGGGAATATCCGCATTGGTCATAATCCCCGTGCCTTCGAAGCGGGCTTTTTGATAGCCGCGGGCCCGTTCCACCCGCTCCCGCACCGTTTTCGAATCTTCGCCCTTTACTGTTTCCTTCATATCTTCGTAACTAATGGGCTTCACTTCCACCTGCAAATCGATGCGATCCAAAAGGGGATGGGAAATCTTCCCCAAATACTTTTGAATCTGCTGCATGCTGCAACTACATTCGTGATTGGGATCTTGATAGTAGCCGCAGGGACACGGGTTCATGGAGGCGATAAGCTGAAAATCCGCCGGAAATTCCAAGCTTGCCGTAGCCCGCGCCACGTGGATCTTCCCGTCTTCCATGGGTTGGCGCAGCACTTCCAATACGCTGGATTGAAATTCCGGAATTTCATCGAGGAACAAGACGCCACGATGGGCCAAGGAAATTTCGCCCGGCTTCGGGATGCGGCCGCCGCCGATTAAGGATACGCCGGATGCCGTATGGTGGGGCGAGCGAAAAGGCCGTTCCGTCATCAGCCTATTTTCCGTCAAAAGACCGGAGACGGAATAGATCTTTGTCACTTCGATGGCCTCTTCAAAGGCCATGCGGGGCAAAATCGTGGGCAACCGCTTGGCGCTCATGCTCTTTCCGCTGCCCGGCGGGCCGATCATTAAAAGATTATGGGCCCCTGCCGCCGCCACTTCCAGGGCCCGCTTTAATTGACTTTGGCCCTTAATATCGGCAAAGTCCACATCAAATGACTTCATGTGATCCATCGGGTTTTCCACAATGGCTTCTTCGATGGTGGATTCGCCGGTGAGAAGGGAAACCACTTCTTTTAAATTGGAAGCGGGATAAATGCTTACATCGCGAACAATGGCCGTTTCGTTTTCATTGGCCTTGGGGACGATGAACTTTTTGTAGCCCAATTCTCTCAGCGAAATCACCATGGGAAGGGCGCCGCGAATGGCGGAGATTTCGCCGTTTAACTGAAGCTCCCCTAAAAATATGTAATCGTCGATCACCTTTGGATCGCCAAACCCTTCGGCGGCCAAAATGGATACGGCCACGGCCAAATCCATTTGCGAGCCGTCTTTACGTCGATTGGCGGGGGATAAATTCACCGTGATGCGCTGTTGTGGGTAGGGCATGCCGATATTTTTAATGGCCGCATGAACCCTTTCCCCGGATTCACGAATTTGTGCGTCGGGTAGTCCCACCATAAGAAAGCGCGGAAGCCCGCGACTTAAATCGCATTCGACTTCCACGACAAATCCGTCTAATCCTTCTAAGCTGCAGGTTTTCACTCTCGCATACATGTTATTCCCCCAAGTCATTTCCGTCGAAGGCATTTTTTATGTAATGAATCATCGGTTTTTCCGTCAAGAACACTTCGATGACATCGAATCGAGCCGCCCGATAAAAAGGCGATCTGTGCGCCAGGTAGTGCTCCGCGGTCATATAGATCTGGCGGCGCTTAAACATATCCACGGCATCCTTCGGGTCGCCGTAGGAGACATTGGTCCGGGTCTTCACTTCGGTAAAAACCACGACGCCTTTAATAAAGCTGATGATATCGATTTCACCATACTTAAAACGAAAATTTCGCTCCAAAATTTCGTGGCCCTGTTTTTCTAAAAACTTCTCCGCAATCGCCTCGCCCGTTCCGCCGACGTTCATACATCCACCCCACTATACTCAATAATATATACTAAATCCCCCTTTAGCACAATTGTTTTATACCGTAATTTTAAAGCCAAAAGGAATTTTTACGATGGGCACCATGCTTTTGTCCATTTGCCTTATTATAGCAAAAATCTTAGAGCGTTTAGCATAAAAAAATTTGCCGCCGTGGCGACAAATTCATTTTCTTCTCTTTAGTTTTCTCTCCGGCGCCACTCGGTATCTTTTTGATTGTCCCCGTAGCGGTCTTTGTTGTAAATGCCGATGCAGAGGGCGAAAAGCAGAGAGCAAATGCCCGCCGTAATGCATACGACGGAGATAAATATATTGATCAAGCTGGATCGCTCGAAGAGGCGGTTCAGTACCATAATCAGTGAAAACATACCGATAAACACCAGGGCCAAGCCGGGTAAGTAGCGCATAAATTTCATTTGCTTGCCCATCATGTTAATGACGAAGGTAAGAATCAAAGCGATAATCACCGCCAATACCAAGATGCCTATATACTGTAAGTTTCCGTTTAAACTTTCAGAGATTTTCGATAACATATGATCCTCCTACTTGCCGGGCACCCGGGAATAATACGTCCTTTTCGGGTCGGCCTGTTCCATGAGATTTTGTAATTGACGCTCGTCCAGGGTGCCTTTGGTCTTGACCAGTTGCAAGAGATTGCCGTAAATGTCAATGTAGGCCACATCGTCTTTTTCGCGGTAGACGGTAAACAGTTTTTCTTCATCTTGATATATATCGATGATAAACAGATTGTCCCCGGCGATACCCACGTCGTCTTTTGTCTTATTATACCCTACTTTCATTAAATAGTCAGTCTTGCCTTTGCGAATGACATAGGTGGGATGATCGATGCGTTGATCGTTAAAGATGGCGCCGTCGGGAGCGAAGATGGCATCGGATCCGATAACGGGCCGTAAATCGACGCTCTCATCGGTAAGGGCCTGAATCTTCGTCACCACCCAGCGCCCCTGAAGGGGCGATCGATTGATGGCGGGTTTTTCGATGATGCGGTAATCGCCTTTCATGGGCCCGCAGGCCGTTAAAAACAGAAGTAAGATGAGAACTAATTTTTTCATGCCTCCGCCTCGCTTCCCAAGGGAATAATGATTCGTATGGTGGTGCCCACGCTTTTTTCCGATACGATTTGAATGACGCCGTTGTGGAGTTTCACGATTTCATCGGCAATGGACAGGCCGAGCCCCGAGTGGGAATTGGAGTGTTTGCCCTTGTAAAATTTTTCCTTGGCCAAGGCCAATTCGTTTTCGTCCATGCCTACGCCGTTGTCGGAGATGATCATTTCGTAATTTGGGTAGTTTTTCCGCGCCTCAAAAAGCACCCATCCGCCGGGATCGGTGAATTTGATGGCGTTGTCGATGAGATTGATGAGCACCTGCCGCAGCCGGTCTTCATCGGCTGTAAGAAGCACCACTTCTTCGTTGATTTCGTTAATTAAGTGAATGTCTTCTTTTGATGCCCTGGGCTTCATTTGCTTCCACACATCTTGGCAGGTGGAGGTAATGTCGAAGCGGTCTTTTTTCAATGTGATTCTGCCGGAGATGTATCTGGAAAAATCCAAGAGCTCTTCCACCATTTTCGACAGTCGATCCGTTTCTTTTTCGATAATATCGAAGCCTTCGTTCATGACCTCGGTTTCCGTCGGATCCGTGTCTTTGAGCACCGCCGCCCAGCCTTTAATGGAGGTAAGGGGCGTGCGCAATTCGTGGGAGATGGAGGAGATAAAGTCGTTTTTCACCTGTTCTTTTCGCACGATTTCCGCGGCCAGCGTGTTAATGGATTGGGCCAATTGCCCCAATTCGTCGTCTCGCTTCATGACGATATGCTTTTTGTACTGGCCGTCGGCCAATTGAATGGCGGTGGACTGAATCTCTTCGATGGGTCTTGTAATGCTTTTCGCCAACATGCGGCTCGCCACCACGGCGATGGCGATAACAAAGGCCGTTAAAATCATCAGATACCGGATCAGCGTCCACACCGAATGAATGGCCGGCGCCAATGACGAGGAGTAGCGCAAAACGCCGATGACGTCGTTGTCGTTGGAGTAAATCGGGCGGGAGACGGACAGTACCTTCGTGTCGGAATAGGGCACAGGGCCGATGCGAAAGCCGGCCTTTCCCGCAAGGGCCTGAGCGACGTCAGGATAATCTTTTACAGGGTCGTTAATTGCGCCGATGGAATCGTAGACCAGTTGGGCGTCGTTATCCATCATCTGCACCTGGCCGCCAAATTGATTAAAGATCATATCGTAGTCGCTGTCCAGAAGTTCGTCGATGCTGCGGCTTTTAAAGTAACGATCGTAGGTGTAGACGGCGCTGTTTAATTGTTGATTTAAGTAAAATTTCACCCCGCCGTAGGTGTATTCGCGAAAGCCGAAAATCAAAGCCAGGTCCAGGAGGCTCACAGTTAAAAGAATCAGGGCGACGAAATTTCGCGTCACCGTTTTTCGAATGGAATGTTTCATGCGTCGACGGCCGTGTTTTTCCAGCGGTAGCCCACGCCCCATACGGTTTCGATGGTAACGGGGTGGGCGGCGTCTTCTTCCACTTTCGAACGCAGACGACGAATGTTGACGTCCACGATTTTACTGTCCCCTAAAAATTCTTCGCCCCACACGGCGTTTAGAATCTCGTCGCGACTTAAAGCGCGATTGGCGTGGGTAATGAAGAACTTCACGATTTCGTGTTCCGTCGGCGTGAGCTCGATTTCATTGCCGTTTTTGTAAAATTTATGGCCGAAAACATCCACTTTAAATATGCCCGATTCCAAAAAACGCTCGCCTTTTTTCTCCCCTTTGCTTTCGCTGCCGATGCGCCGCTCCAAGGATTTAATGCGCAGGGTAAGCTCCGTGGGGTTAAAGGGCTTGGTAAGGTAGTCGTCGGTGCCGCTTTGCAGGCCCATGATCTTGTCGTAATCCTCGGCCTTCGCCGTAAGCATAATAATGCCCAGGTGCGGGAAAGACTTTCTCAGGCGATCGCAGACTTCGAATCCGTCGATGCCGGGGAGCATAATGTCCAAAAGCACGATGGTGGGCTTTTCCCTTTCGGCAATTTCAAGGCCCTCTTCGCCGCTGCCCGCTTCGTAGACTTCAAAGCCTTCTCGCTCTAAATTAATTTTTATAAACTTGCGAATGGATACTTCATCTTCCACCAGTAGAATTTTCGTCATCGGCTCCTTCTCCCTTCAAAATGTGCGTCTACTTTTTCCTTTATCATGGCATAGAGTGGCGGAAATTTCCGCACCGGCTCGATGCGTTCATAGACATCTTTTTGCTTGATCCCATGGCTTGTCCAGGTGCCGCCGCCTCCGGCCGCATTGAGAAGAATGGGCTCGATTCGGTCCATGGCCAAAGCGAAATGGGATTCCGGCGTCTCTTGGGCTTCAAATTCTTCCCACAACGCCCGCATTTCTTTGCCCTGCTCTTCGGGAAGCATGCCGTACAAATGCTCCGCCGCACGCACTTCCCTTTCCCGCTTGGTCTTGTTGTTTTCCGTATCGTAGGCGAAGGTGTCTCCCGCTTCGATTTCCACCACGTCGTGGAACAAAAGCATAAACACCACTCGCTCCATGTCCACCTCATCCGGCGCATATTCCTTTAAAATAAAGGCCATGGCGGCGATGTGGAAGCTATGCTCCGCGTCGTTTTCAAAGCGATCGGCGTGGAGAAGATGGGTTCTGCGATAGACGCTTTTCATCTTTTCCAGGGCGTAAATAAAATCGATTTGTTTGTCTAATCGTTGGCTCATAATCATACAGCGAAATAGAAATCGCCCGCTCCTTTTTTCTTTTCGTATTTCTTTAATTGATCCGCTTTAAAAATGCCTAAATCCGTCACCACGCCGAAGACTAAATTCGGCGGCGTCACGTCGAAGGCCGGGTAATAGCCCTTTACCCCTTCCACCGTGTGCTTGATGCCGTGGGCGCTTAAGCTCTCCTCGGGATCCCGCATTTCGATGGTCAAATCCTTTGCACTTTGAATGTCCATGTCGGGAATTCCCGTGGCGTAATAGGGAACGCCGAAGTACGCCGAGACGATGGCGATTTGGTGGGTGCCCACTTTGTTTACGATGCTGCCATCCATGCAAATGGAATCCGCCGCCGAGGTAAATAAGCTGATGCCGTGATTTTCAATGTATGCCGCCACCATGTTGTCTGTAATCACCGTGGTGTCCATGCCCATTTGAGACAAGACCGAAGCGGTAAAACGGGCGCCCTGTAAAAAAGGGCGGGTCTCCGGGCAAACAAAGGAAATATCTTTTCCGCTCGCTATAATTTCCCGCGCCAGCATGCCGATAATGGTTTCGCCGAAACACTGGGTCATGACCGTGCCCTCATCGGGCAGAAGGTCCATAAAATGCTTCGCCACCCGATGGATGGTGGCGTAGCGCTTTTCCATGGAATGAAGGGCGTGATCCCGCAGAATTAAATCCAAATCCTCGTCGTCTAAATGATCCTTCGCCACAGAAAGGGCGCCCTTCGTTACCTGGGCCATGCGCATGGCCGTGGTGGGGCGGCCGCTGGCCAGTACAACCGCCGCCTCTTCCAAATAGCGAAGCCGCGCCGCTCCCTTTAAGTGGCGGGATTCGTGTGCCGCAAGGGCCATGCCCATGGCCGCCGCCGTGTAAGGGCCCGCCGATTGCGTCACCATGTTTTTCAAGGCGTCGCGCACCTCGACGTGGGTCTTGCAACGCACGTATTCCACTCGCACCGGGTAAATACGTCGGTCTAAAATCGATACGACGCCGTCTTTATAATAAGCCACGTGCTCCGCCTGAAGCATGTAAGCTAAATCTCCGTCAAATTCCATACAGACCTCACTTTCCATGTATAATAGTACCATATTCAGGAAAGAGAAACGAGGTTATCATGCATTACGGAATCATCGGCGGCACCGGCTTCGAAGCGCCCTTCGCTGCCGCCAAAGAAGAAATTTTTTCCACACCCTACGGCGATGCCAAACTGATTTATCCCGAAAACAAGCCCTATGTTTTCGTCTCGCGCCACGGCACGGATCACACCATCCCCCCGCACAAAGTGCCTTATCGGGCAAACATCTGGGCCCTGAAAGAAATCGGCGTTACGGAAGTGTACGGCATCAGCGCCGTGGGCAGTTTAAAAAAAGAATACGGCCCCGATTCCATCGTCTTGTGCGACGACTTTTTAGATTTTACGAAGACACGGCCCCACACCTTTTACGACGGCGACCACCATGTAGCCAAGCACATCGCCATGGACGCGCCCTACGACTCGGAATTAAACGACGCCTTTGAGGCGGCCTACGGCGAAAAGCTTCCCCGCGGCATCTACGTGGCCACGGAAGGCCCCCGCTTTGAATCCCGTGCGGAAATAAAATTCTACGCCTCCATCGGCGGCGATGTGGTGGGCATGACCAATGTGCCGGAAGTGGTTCTCGCGAGAGAACTGGGCCTGCACTACGCCAATATTTGCCACGTTATCAACTACTGCACCGGCGTGGAAGACACCATGGTGATTTCAAAATCCGAAGCGGTGCGGAACAACATCCTCCACGCCGTGGACACCGTCTTTACTTCCGAGCGCAGGCCGCGAGAGGCGCGCATCGATCTCTTATAATGCTACACGAATAATGGTACACGAAAAAACCGACGGCCGATCCCTTCGATCACGCCGCCGGTTATTTTTATCCCGCCACGTAGACGGCATCTTCGCCGTCGTATTCTTTAAAGTGTACGATGATTTTTTCCGACTGAGCCGTGGGCACATTCTTGCCGATAAAATCGCCGCGAATAGGCAGTTCTCTGTGCCCCCGATCCACGAGGCCCACCAGCTCCACGAGCTTCGGTCGGTCTTTTACCATCAATGCATCCATTGCGGCGCGCACCGTGCGGCCGGTGTAGAGCACATCGTCTACCAAGACCACCCGCTTGCCGTCGATTTTCCCCATAAATTCCATGGGCATAAAGGCTTCGTCCCGTCGATCGTCTCTGAAAAAGCCGGGATCCAGGGTGTACACCGGCACATGAACGCCTTCGATTTCTTTCATCTTTTCTTGAAGGCGACGGGCGAAAAATTCGCCTCGCGTCACGATGCCGATGAGAACCACGTCGTCCAGCCCTTTGTTTCGCTCGATAATTTCATTGGCGATACGCGCCGTGGCCCGCTTCATGGCCAATTCATCTAAAATCTTGTGCATCGGTCCCCTTTCTCCTTTCGAATGTAGGCGAGCATGCGCTCGGGAAGTTTCGACGTCACGGCCACAACATCACCCGTAATGGGGTGGGTGAAGGCCAGATGGTAGCTGTGAAGCAGGAGCTGTTTCTCCTTGTCGTTCTTCGCCCCGTAAAGGGGATCGCCTAAAAGCGCGTGGCCAATTGATGCCATGTGTACGCGAATTTGATGGGTGCGACCTGTGTGAAGGGCCACGCGAAGCAAGGTGGAATCCCGAAAAGCGAGAACAGGCGCGTATTCCGTCAAGGCTTCTTTGGAGGGATACACCCCCGCCGCCATGCGGATGCGATTTTTCGGATCCCGCCCGATGGGCGAATCGATGATGCCCGCTTCCCGAATGTCGCCGCGGCAAATGGCGTAGTAAATTTTCTCGACCCGACGGTTCTGAAAGGCATCCACCAATCCGTCGTAGGCGGCGTCGGTTTTTGCCACCACCATGACGCCGGAAGTATCCTTGTCCAATCGATGAACGATGCCCGGGCGAAGGGGATCGCTTCCCTTTGCCAGGTGATCGAAGCGATGCATCAGCCCGTGGACCAGGGTCGCTTCTTCTCTGCCCGCCCCGGGATGGACCACGAGGCCGTAGGGCTTGTCGATGCAGGCCAGATGCTCGTCTTCGTAAAGCACCTTAAATGCCACATCCTTCGCCTCCAGCACATAGGGGGCTTCCTCTTCGTAGGCGATTTCATCGCTCCCTTGAAGCTTATAGCCCGCCTTCACCTTCTGCCCGTTTACCGTGACGCGGCCCTCGTCTACGGCCCGCTTCACTTGGGAGCGGCTCATTTCGAGTTTTTCGGCGAGAAATTGATCCAGGCGACCGCCGTCATCTACCCCTGTGAATTTATGAATCATGGCTGTCCTTTTCGTCTCCTAAAAAGACGTGGATCATAAGCAAAATCGTGCCCACGACGATAAAGGAATCGGCGAGATTAAAGACGGCAAAGTCGTGGCCGAAGAAGCGGAAGGACAAAAAGTCCACGACGAAGTGGAGGCGCAATCGGTCGATGAAATTGCCGACGGCCCCCGCCAGAATTAAGACCAGTGCCACGCGCAAAAGCCCCCTCACCTCGTCGCGCTTTCTGTAAATGCCGTAAAGCAAAAAGCCGATGACCGCAACGGTAATCACGATAAAAAGGGGCCGGCCTTCCTGTAAAATACCGAAGGCTGCGCCGCGATTTTCAACATAGAGCAGGCGAAAAAAGCCCGGGATGATCGCCACTTCGCCGCCGCCTGCCAAATGGCGGACGACTGCGAATTTGGACAACTGATCCAAAGCGATGAGTATAAGAATAATTAATGTTACCATAGCGCTCCTATCTGCTGTTTAAGGTACCGTACTGAAAGCGCACTTTGTCCTTCTTCGTTCGGTAAAGGGGCTCGAAAATTTTGATGCGGCCAAATCCCCGCACGGAAATCATATCCCCGGGGACAATCATGTCGTGGGTCTTCTCAGCCCGCTTAAAGTTTACTTTCACCAAGCCCTTGGCCACGAGCCCCTTCACTTCGTCGCGGGGCTTGTGGGTCACCGCCCGCACCACGGCGTCCAGGCGCATGGAGGACACCACCGCCGCGGCCTCGTTCCAATCCTCTTCAATTTCCGGCACGGAGAGGGCGGGAATTTCTTTGAGGCGAATGGGTGTCGCACCCACTTTTCTGAAGTTCACGGCGATGAAATTCGCGATCTCTTTTTTCACGAAAACATAGGCGCCGTCGTCGGTGGCGGCGATGTCGCCGATTTTATCCCGCTCGATGCCCATGCCCAAGAGGGAGCCTAAAATTTGCCGGTGATCGAAGGGGCCGCCTTCTAAATAAAAGGCCGAGAGAAAGCTATCTTCCGTGTCGAAGGGTTTATAGACCGGAATTTTTCGCTCCCAATTGCCCGCCGGTTCGAAAGACAATTCCACTTCCGGAAAGTGGGGCGTCCAGGAAGCCACCAATTGCTGTTCGTAGGGATCTAAAAAATCACCGGCTGTGGCCCTGTAATTTCTCGAACTGATTTCAGGCAGATCGAGTACATGGCGCAACCGAGTGATTTTTTCAGGCTCTCTTATGTGGCGAAGGAGTTCATCCTTCCGAAGGCTCTTTACCAAGGAAAGATGCCCGAGTTTTGTAATTCTTCTTTAAGCCCGTCGATGGCAATATTCGCCGGCGCAAGAATAAAGATGTCTTTGTTCACCTTTTGGATCTTGCCTTCGATGGCATAAAGGGCGCCGTTGACGAAGTCGAAAATTTCACGCTTCACGTCTAAATCCAATTGTTCGAAGTTTAAGACGACGGCTTTGTTTTCCTTTAAGTCATCGACAATCTTCGGCGATTCGTCGTAGCTTAAGGGTTCGTGAACCGTAATGACCATAGCGGCTTTCGTTTGAATGCTTAATACATTGCCGCTGTCTTTTCTGCGAGGGGCCACGGGTTTTTGCGAATGGGTCGTTGTGATGGGTTCAACTTCCGTGGTTTGAAATTTTTCGTCTTCTTGAAAATCGTATTCGTCGTCGTATTCGTAATCGTCACCGAAACCGAACGCCCTTTTTAACTTATTACCAAAATCTGCCATAATTTCCTCCTTAATAGTGCCTTGCACCGAAAATGCGACTGCCTACGCGTACCATATTTGCGCCTTCTTCAATGGCGATATGAAAGTCTTGACTCATGCCCATGGACAAGTGCGTCATGTCCACGCCCTCGTAATGGCGTCCGGCGATGTCCTCTTTCAAGGCCACCATTTTCCGAAACAGCTGCCTCAAATAAGCCTCGTCATCTACATTGGGCGCCACGGTCATTAAGCCGTCAACTTTCAAGTGGGAGTAATCGACGATGGATTCCAAAAAGGGCAGCACCTGATCGTAGGCCAAGCCGCCTTTTGACGCTTCGTCGCCGATATTTACTTCCAATAGACAATGGACGATATGATCCGTTTCGCATCCCCGCTTTTGAATTTCTTTCGCCAAGGACGGTCTGTCCAGTGAATGGATCAAAACCACATCATTGTAGATATATTTTACCTTATTTGACTGCAAGTTTCCAATCATATGATAACGAACCTTCGGTCCCAGGGCCTCAATTTTTTTTGTCAGCTCCTGCACCTTGTTTTCGCCGATATCCGTGACGCCGTATTTCAAGGCTTCTTCGATTTTATCCACGCCGTGGGTTTTCGTCACGGCGATTAATTGCACCGGTTCCCCGGTTAAGCTGTGGCGTCTTGCCTCTTCAATTTCTTCGCGCACCCGCTTGAGTTCGTCGCCTATGCTTGACATAAACACCTCCTGTGATTAATACACAATCTTATCCCGCCGCACTTTCTTCGGCTCAACAACCACCTGATCCGTCGGCCGCAAGGTGGACACGTCCTTGCCTTTCTTATTTTTGATCATGGCCTTGTCGTCGCCCATGCTGATGTAGGCGTCTTTTTCACGAACGGACAACACATCCACGGGCACAAAGGTGACAAATCGGCGCACGGCATCGACGTAGACGCCGCTTTCGCCGTGTTTTCCCGTAACAATGGCTGTCTTTGGAATCTTCAGCGCCCGAGATTCGTTTTTAATTATGGTGGTCTTTTGCTTCCGCGGCCGATAAACCTCCTGTAGTTTATCTTGCAGACTCAAGATCACCACCGGCTCGCTCTCGTCGCCGACAATGGATTCCACCCGAGCTTCGGTCATCACCTTTCCGATTCGCACCGTCACTGTTTTTCCCATTTCATCTTTCACCAAACGGGCATCGGCAATGGGCAGAGCGATTTTATAGGCCGTGTCGCAAATGGTGCGGAAAAAGGCCTGGCCTTCTTTTACTCGATTCTTCCCCCGGGTCAGGGACTCGGTGCTCACGCCTTTTAGGTAGGCGCGGGTAAATGTATCCTCGTCCTTTTCCAATGAAAGGGCTTTTTTAAAGTCGTCAAAGGTGTAGCTTACGATGCCGGATTCCGGTGCCACGTAATCGGCACTGGTGGAGGCGATGCGCTTGGTGAGACGGTCTTTTTTCTCCTCCAGCTCCGGAATGGAAAGCTTTAAAAGTTCGTTGAGCTCCGACACATTCACCGTGTGTTTCGTGCTTAAATCCAAGGTGTTAATGGATGAAATAAGCTTTTCGTAATCCTCGTCGCGAATAAAGCGCTGGATGTTTCGAATGACATTTTCATCTTCTTCATTCATTCTGTCCTTGGATTTTTCCGATGTTCGATCATTTTTAAAGTCGATGGCCGCCTGAATTCGAATGAGCTGGTCCTTCACCTTTGAATTGTCGTTCATGACATTAATGTCCGCCACGCGAAAGCCCTTGGGCACTTTTTTCCCCTCTCGCACATTATAAACGGCGGTGCCGCCTGCCTTGGTAAAAATCGTCTCTTCATTGAGAAGCAAGTAGCCCTCGCCCCGCACCACGTCGCGAAAGCATACCTGCACGGGCTGCTTCGTTTTAGGCGCAGAAACCAGGCGGTCGTACAGGGAGTAGACGCCGCCTGAAATAATCAACAGCAAAAGTAGTACGAGAAGCAGTCGCCTGCGTTTTTTTCTGTGATTTTGCCGTCGTCGAATTTTTTTTCGAACAGTCGAACTTTGTCTCATAATAAAAATATTTTCTCGTTTTCGTGTTTATTGGGCCGCTGCATCAGATCCAACACGGCCTGTCTCGGATCGGCCTCGCGGTACAAGACATCGTAGAGCTTTTCTGTAATGGGCATTTCGATGCCAAGCTCCCGAGACAGCTCGTAGCAGGCCTTGGTGGTCTTATACCCTTCCACCACCATGCCTACTTCCTCGATGGCAGCATCCGCCGCCTTGCCCTTGCCGATGAGGTTGCCGAAGCGCCAGTTGCGGCTGTGCACACTGGTGCAGGTGACGATTAAATCGCCGATGCCGGAAAGGCCTTGGAAGGTAATTGGCTTTGCGCCGAGGGCGATGCCCAGGCGCTGAATTTCAGTTAAGCCTCGGGTCATTAAGGCGGCTTTGGCATTGTCGCCATAGCCCAGGCCGTCGGATAGACCGGCGCCGAGGGCGATAATATTTTTTAACGCGCCGCCGATTTCCACGCCGATCATATCATCTTGTACGTAGACTCGGAAGCTGTCGTAAGTAAATAAATCTTGCGCCCAAAGGGCATCTTTTTCGTCTTCGGCACACACCAGCACCGTAGTCGGCATAAGCTTCGCCACTTCTTCCGCATGGGAGGGGCCGGATAAGACGATGTAGGGCGAATCGGGCAGGATCTCTTTGGCCACTTGAGAAAGGCGCAAATGGCTTCCTTGCTCCAGCCCTTTGGCGAGATTGATGACGGGGGCCTTCGATCCCTCGCGGGCCACGGCTTCCATGGTGGTGCGCACAGCACCGGTGGGCACGGCCAAGACGATGCCGTCTGCCCCTTCAATGGCCTCCTTTACAGACAGGTGCACCTGAATCGTCGGATCAAAGGCAAAGTCCTCCAAGTAACCGGGATTGTCTCCCACCGATTGAATCCGCGCATACTGCTTTTCATTGCGGGTGTACATGTGCACCTCGTGGCCGATGCGGGCCAAGAGATTGGCAATGGCACTTCCCCAACTGCCACAACCTAATATTCCGATCTTCACCGAATCAACCTCCGATTCTGTTTTCTCTGCCTTCTTTCAAGCGAATCAAATTGTCTTTATGACGAATAAACCCCAAGAGCCACACGGCGAGGATCGCCCAGCGATTGTAGCCGACGCCTCCGTATTTGACGAGCATGGCCCCGCAACTAATGGTAAGAAAGGTCAATGATCCGACGCTGACGTATTTCGTGATCTTCGCTGCGATGACGCCGGCTATGGCCGCTACGCCTCCCGATAGGGGCTCAAGGGTCGTCCACGAACCGAAGGATGTGGCGATGCCTTTGCCGCCGCGAAAACCTAAGTAAAAGGGAAAGTCGTGGCCCAAAACGACGAAGAGGGCGGCGAAGAGCCGAATGGATTCGTCCAACATGGGCGCGAGAAAGGCCATGGCCACCACGCCTTTTAATACGTCGATGGCAAAGGTAGTATAGCCCAGTTTCTTTCCCATGACGCGCACGGCATTGGTGGTGCCGGCGTTGCCGCTGCCCTCGTCGCGAATGTCTTTGTGGAAAAAGAGGCGGCTCAGGAAATAGGCGCCGGAGACGGAGCCTACGATATAACAGGCCATCAGCACGAGAAATGTATTCATCGATTCCTCAGCTCCAAAATAATGGGCACGCCGTCGAAGCGATAGGCCGCGCGAATTTGATTTTCCAAATAACGCAAATAGGTGAAGTGGAAAAGCTCCTTGTCATTGACGGAGAGGACGATTTTCGGCGGTCTGGCCGAGACTTGGCTCGCATAGTAAAGCTTCCCGCGCTTGCCCTTGTCCGAAGGCGGCTGATTCATTAAGACCGCTCGGTTCATAATGTCGTTTAAGACCCCGGTTTGAATCCTGAGGGAGTAATTGTTGTTGACCACGTGGATCATGTTCAATAATTTTTCCACGCGAGAACCTGTAAGTGCCGAGATGAAAATCATGGGTGCGTAGTTTAAAAAGGGCAGCTCCATGCGAATGGCTTCTTCGTATTGCTTCATGGTGCGGGTTTCTTTTTCGATGGCATCCCACTTGTTTACGGCGATAATCATGGCCTTGTTGTTGTCGTGGGCATAGCCTGCGATCTTCGAATCCTGTTCGCTGATCCCTTCCGTGGCGTCGATTAAAAGCACGCACACATCGGCCAACTCGATGCTTCTTAAAGTACGCACCACGGAGTAGCGTTCCACTTTTTCGTTGATTTTTTTCCGCTTTCGAAGGCCCGCCGTGTCAATAAGCACATAGTCCGTATCTTCGTATTCGAAGAAGGAGTGGATGGAATCCCGCGTCGTGCCGGGAATATTGGTGACGATGGAGCGCTCTTCCCCTAAAATTCGGTTGACCAAAGAGGATTTCCCCGCATTGGGTTTTCCGATAAAGGCCACTTTGATTTCGTCGCGGAAGTCATCCTCCTCCACTTTGGGAAAGGACGCCACCGTGGCATCCAGCAAATCGCCGATGCCGCGGGATTGCTCGGCGCTAATGGAATAGGGCTCGCCTAAGCCCAATTCGTAGAAATCGTAGCGATGGTCTTCCGATTCCTTGGCATCCATTTTATTGACGACGAGAAGGGCTTCCTTGCCGCTTCTTCGAATATAAGATGCCACCTCGCGGTCCACGGTGGTCAGGCCTTCTTTGCCGTCGACGACAAATAAAATGATCTCTGCATTTTCAACGGCCACTTCCGCCTGGGCCATGATTTCAGGCATAAAGGCTTCGTTGCTGGAGGGATCCAACCCGCCCGTATCGATTAAAGTAAATTCATGATCGAGCCAAGTGGCCTTGGCATAGATTCTGTCTCGCGTCACGCCCGGTGTATCCTCGGTAATGGATATTTTCGAGCGCGTCAGCACATTAAATAAGGTACTCTTCCCCACATTGGGGCGACCTAATATACAGACGACCGGTCTATTCAACAGGACGCACCTCCAAACATTTTTCTAAAAATTCCGCACCATTGTTGCTTACGGTAATAATCTTCGCGCCTAATATCTCTTCCAAAGCATCCACCGTGACATCGTCCAATGTAATGGCGTGATCGCTTCGAAACATTGACATTGGTAACATTATAGCATCGTGGATTTTACCTTTCAATTGACGGACCACATCCTCCGCCGTCAAGAGCCCCGCCACTTTCACCGTCTCGCCGAAAAAGTCGTTTTTGATCGTAACCACGTCGCATTGAATGCCGGGGAATTTTTCGTGAATCATGGCGGCCAAGGCCTCAAAGAGAGGCGCCGCATATTCTCCCGTAGCTAAGGTGATTTTCGAGCGGTATTGCCCTTCCGCCCGATCCAGCGCCTCCTTAAATTCTTCGTAGAAGGAGCGCATAAGGCCCACGCCGTTTTCGTACTGCGGGTAGCCGTCGTAAAAATCCGCCTCGGGAAGATCTTTTTCCGCGATAAGGTAAAATTCATCGGATGCGTAGACCCAGTGGCGGCCGCATTTTTTACGCATATCTTTTCCGAAGGCCTCGGCGATGGCGATGACATCTTTCGCCTCTTCTTTCGTGTAAGGAGAAAGCTTCGGCAAATGGTCGCGATACTTTGACAGTCCCACAGGCACCATGGCCACGGAGGCCACTTGGGGCATGAGCGAGGCCAAGTCCCGAAGGGTGCGCTTCAACTCCTCCCCGTCGTTTACGCCGGGAAGCAACACGATCTGCGCGTTCATGACGATGCCCGCATGGGCCAAACGTTTCATGTCCTCCATGATCTTGCCCGCCGAGGGATTTTTTAACAACTCCACCCTTAGGGCGGGATTGGTGGTGTGCACCGACACATTAATGGGGCTTAGGCCGTAGGCGATCATGCGGTCGAAATCTTCTTTTTTTATATTGGTCAGGGTAATGTAATTGCCCTGAAGAAAAGAAAGGCGTGAATCGTCGTCTTTAATGTATAAGCTGTCGCGCATATTCGGCGGCATTTGATCGATAAAGCAAAAGAGGCAACGATTGGAACAGGTCTTTTGGGTGTCCAAAAGCGGGGTGACGAAATTCAGGCCGATGGGCTCCTCCACATCTTTTTCAATGTCGTAGAGGATCAGCTCGCCGTCTTTCTTTTCGATGGTGAGGGTAATGTATTCGTTGGCCGATTCGTAGCGGTAGTCGATCACATCCCGCACCTCGTTATCGTTAATGGCGATGAGGCGGTCGCCGGCTTCGATTTCCAGCTCTTCGCCGATGGACCCGGGATCGACAGAGCGAATGGTATTTAATGCTTTATGAACGATGTCGATTTCATAAGGGTTCATGGCGCCTCCTGTTGCCGTAATAGAAAAGGACTCTTTCGAGTCCTTCCCGCTTTATTTGTACAGAGGAAATTTTTCGCAAAAAATCCGCACGCGGTCTTTTGCTTCGTCTTCCGCAATGTCTTTTTTCAAAAGATCCACCATGATTTGTGCCACATAGGCTGCGTCTTCTTCTTTCGCACCTAAGGTGGTCATGGCCGGGGTGCCGATGCGAATGCCGCTGGTCACCATGGGCGTTTCGGGATCGTAGGGGATCATGTTTTTGTTGACGGCGAGGCCGCTGTCGTTTAACAGTTTTTCCGCCTCTTTACCCGTCATCTTCAGGGAACGAAGATCTAAGAGCAGTAGGTGATTGTCCGTACCGCCGGAGACCAAATCCACGCCTTGATCCAAGAACACTCTTTCCATGGCCTTGGCATTGTCGATGATTTGTTTGCAGTACACTTTGAAATCCGGTTGGGCCGCTTCGTAGAAGGACACGGCCTTTGCCGCAATGACGTGTTCCAAGGGGCCGCCTTGCAGTCCGGGGAACACGGCCTTGTCAATGGTTTTGTGCAATGCTTCCGTGCAGAGAATGGCGCCGCCTCTGGGCCCCCGCAGGGTCTTATGGGTGGTGGTAGTCACCACATCGGCATAGGGCACGGGGTTTTCGTGATAGCCCGTGGCCACAAGGCCGGCGATGTGGGCCATGTCTACCATAAAGTAGGCACCGCTCGCCTTCACCACATCACTCATGCGCTTAAAATCGATTTTTCTCGGATAGGCCGATGCGCCGCCGATGACCAGCTTCGGTTTGTATTTCTTAACCGCCGCTTCGAAGGCTTCGTAATCGATTCGACCCGTCTTTTCATCGACGCCGTAGTCCACGATGTCGAAGTATTTTCCCGAAATATTCACCGGGCTGCCGTGAGACAAGTGGCCGCCCTGACTTAAATTCATGCCCAGAATCCGATCGCCCGGCTTTAACAAGCCCAAGTACACGGCCATATTGGCATTGGCACCGCTGTGGGGCTGAACATTGGCGTGATCGGCGCCGTAAAGGGCTTTAAAGCGATCGATGGCCAATTGTTCCACTTCGTCTACCACTTCGCAGCCGCCGTAATAGCGGGCGCCGGGCAGACCTTCTGCGTATTTATTGGTGAGGGGCGATCCCATGGCTTCCATAACGGCGCGAGAGACAAAGTTTTCCGAAGCGATAAGCTCGATGTGGCTCCGTTGTCGCTCGGTTTCTTTTTGTACCAGCGCATAAATCGCGGGATCCGTCTGTTTTAAATGCTTGTAATCCAATCTTTGCCCCTTTCTCAGTTTTAATACCTGTCGTTAATGTAGGTGTCGATTTTGGAACGCTTTTTTTCTTCCATAAAGACACCGTGATCGACCAAGGCTTGATATACCCGTTCAGAGGTGGAATGCAAAATATACTCCGGATACTCGATAAAGACAATCTCAAAGAGACGGCCTTGCAATTTCTTGCCGTTGCAATGGACGAAGTAACCGTAGATATTTTTATAATCGACAAAATCAAGGATCTCCAAGATCGTGTCGTCTTTTTTTCCGTAATACTTTTCAGCCATAGAAAGGGAGCGGCAATAGGCTCGATTGCCTTTTTGCATCCGCTTCACACGCCTGGCTTCCATGCGATAGCTTTTGGCCAGAGCGTTGTAGTATTGGTAATTAAAGATCCCTTTTTCCAATCGATCGATGAGAAAAAAGGGGCGCACATTGCTGTTGTGCATATCCTTTAAATTCGTCTGCAAAAATTCCTTTTTGTTTAAGTCGCCCCGCTCATAGGCGCGAATCAAGGCGCTTCGCCTTTCCATGAAGTGCTCAAACCATTTGTCGCAAATCGGCTCCATGGTTATCGGGTCGTCATCATAAGAATGCATTGATCAGTACCGGCAACACCATTGCTAAGCATAAGATCACGGCCACGATTCGAATAAATGTCTTGTTCGATTTCATTCCAATCCCCTGTCAGTTATTAGCCTTCCAAAGAAACTTCTTGTGCGTATTGTTTTAATTCTTCCGGGAAGTCTGCTTCCACGTAGTTTACATTAATGTAAATTTGACGATTTTCCATGCCTAAAGATTCCAGGCGATCGGCCAAATCTTTTAAGTCGTCAATGGAAAGATCCATGACCTTGTACATGCCGTCGACATACACTTTTTCCAAGTCGTAGTCCATGGCGAACATGCCGCTTAAGAAGCCGTAGAATTCATCTAAATTGGTGAGATTGTATTCCGTGGCATTGATTAAACGTACATTGTAGTCCAAGCTGAAAATGTGATCGTCGTCAACTTCGACAAATGCGATATTGCCGTTGCCGCCTTCGTGGTCTTCATTGGCATGATCGATTAACCATTTCGTTTTGCCTGCGCCTTTTGCTCCTAAGATATAACGAATCATTGTCATCATCCTTTCTCTATTTCCTATATAAATGACCTTGCGGTCGGTTTTCCTCAATCATTCGCCGCACGATTTCGTCGCGAATGTAGTACCAGCTTCTGTTCCAATTAGCGAACAAGACATCCTCTTCCGGGGCACGTCCCAAGAGGCGGCCAATCACCGTCTCAGGCGGCAGATGTTCCAGAAATAAGATGACCCGCTCCATAAATTCTTCCATGGGAAGGGGCACGAAGGTGCCGGCCTCATACATATCGGCGAGCTTGGTGTGCTTCGCCACGTAAAGATTGTGAATCTTCACTTCATCGGCGCCAACGCGGGCCAAAAGTTCGGCACCTCGAAGCACATCCTCTCGGCTGTCCCAAGGCAGATCCAAAATCATGTGAACCGTAAGCCTCAGGCCCTTGCCCTTGATTCGATGCGCTGCATCAATAAATTCGCGGGTGCCGTGGCCGCGATTAATCACTTTCAATGTCTTTTCGTTGGCCGATTGCAGGCCCAATTCAAAAGTGATCGCCTTGCCCGGAAAAATTTCCTTCGCCGCCGACAAATACGCATCGTCCACACAGTCGGGCCGCGTAGAGATGGAGACGCCGACGATGTCTTCTTCCGCCACCGCCTCTAAATTTTCTTTAAATTGCGCCAGGGGAAGGTAGGTGCCTGTAAAATTTTGAAAATACGGGATAAAGCCTTGGGCCTTGTAGCGGGCTTTCATGCGCGCTTTGTTTTTTTGAAATTGTTCCCGTACGCTACCTTGTATCCATTCGAAGCTTCCCCCTTCTTCGCCGCAAAAAATGCAGCCGCCCACCCCGGCGGTGCCGTCTCGATTTGGACAGCTGCCTTTAAGATGGATGGGCACCTTGTACACTTTCATGCCGAAGGTGTCTTTTGCGTAATCGCTGAAACTTCGATAGGGTCGTGTTTCCGTAATGGTAAACTCCTTAGTCTTCCTCGTCTTCTGCGTAAAGACGTTCGAATTCATCGGCGACGTGGTTGAAATAGTCTTCATCTTCGATGAAGATCAGTTCCAATTCACCGTCTTCCAATTCGGCGTATTCATAAATCAGAACGGAGGCGTCTTCGTCCACTTCATCGCCCTTCAGGGGCAATAAAGCGATGTAGTCTTTTTCCTCGTAGGGGAAAATGCCGATAACGGCACAGTCCAATTCGCTGTCGTCATCGAGGGTCAACGTAATGACGTCCATTTCCTCGTGTTCATGTTCGTGATCGTGATCGTGTTCGTGGCTCATATTTATCCTTTCATCTTTAACAGTTCAAGAAGGTAATCGAAGACCCGATTGGTGGAGGCGATGGATAGATTTTCGCCGGGGGCGTGAACGCCCTCCATGTCGGGACCAATGGAAATCATGTCCATTTTACCGATGGAATCTTGCAAAATGCCGCATTCCAAACCGGCGTGGATCATTTCCACCGTGGCGTCGTTGCCTGTCATGTCTTTCCATAATTTCACGGCCTTATCCCGCAAGGGGGATTCTTCCGCGTATTCCCAAGGCGCGTAGGCGGAAAGTTCTTCGAATGTGCCGCCGCCCAATTCGCCGGCAATGCGGTTTTTCAAGGCGATTTCATGAATCTTGCTTTCCACATCGCTTCGGATTTGCATGGTAAAGACGAATTTTTCATCGTCACTGGCCGCTACGCCGATGTTGGTGGAGGATTCCACCAAACCTTCAATTTTTTTGCTGAAGGTGTTGACGCCGTTGGGCGCGACAAGCAGGTAATTAATGATGCCGTCGGCCACCTTCGGTGCCAGGACTTTGTCGGCGGATGCGCCTTCAATCTTGAGTACGCCATTGGGATCCGTGGCGACAAATTCTTTGAAGATCGTGTCGGCTGATGCATTCAATGCCGCCTTGATGCCTTCAACATCTTTGGCGTCGACACCGATAATGGCTTCCGCATCTCTGGGAATGGCATTGGGTTTCGAACCGCCGGAGAAATCCGCCAACTCGAAATCATATTGATAGGAGACTTCTCTTAAGATCCGCGCCAACAAGAGAATGGGGTTGCCTCTTTCGTCGTCGATGTCGGAGCCGGAGTGACCGCCGCGGAAACCGCCGAGATCAATGGCGAGGAATGCATCCTTTTCGGGGGACTTAAATTCTTTTTTGAAGATAATGTTGGACACCATGCCGCCGGCACAGCCCACGGTAATAATGCCTTCATCTTCCGAGTCGATATTAATTAATGTGCGGCCTTCGAAATACTTGCCGTCGATGGTATGGGCGCCCGCCATGGAGGTTTCTTCCTCGACGGTGACCAAGCATTCCAACGCCGGGTGCTCGTAGTCGCCGTCTAAAATGGCAAGCATCATGGCCACGGCGATGCCGTCGTCGGCGCCGAGGGTGGTGTTTTTCGCGATGATGCGATCGCCTTCCACGACGGCTTCGATGGGATCCTTTGAAAAGTCGTGTTCGTAGCCTTTCACCGCCTCGCAAACCATATCCATATGGCCCTGCAAAATCACGGTGGGCTCATTTTCGTAGCCTTTCGATGCAGGCTTTTTAATAACGATATTTTTCCATTCGTCCTGAATGACTTCAAGCTCGCGCGCTTTTGCCCATTGGACCAGGTAATTGCTGATTTTTTCTTCTTCTTTGCTGCAACGGGGTATGTCCGTAATCTCAGCAAAAAAGTTTAAAACCGGTGAATCGCCGGTTAAACCTTTTATCACTCTATCACCTCTTCTTTATAGTACATATTACACGAAACAAGCCGCTTCGTCATTACTTTTCGCTTTTATTCGGTAAAGGAATATGGCAATAACCGCCGGGATTTTTTACCAAATAGTGTTGGTGGTATTCCTCGGCCTTCGTAAAGTTTTCAAGAGGCGCCACTTCCACCCAAATCTTGCGCGTCGATACGCTTTGTCGCTTCTGTTTATCCTCTTCATAAAAGGCCTTTAAGGCATCCTCGCCGGGACGATAATAGAGGCCGGTGCGGTACTGGCGACCGATGTCGTTGCCTTGGCGGAAATAGCTGTAGGGATCGATGATTTTATAAAATAAATCCACGATCCTTTCCCGGGAAATCACCTCGGGATCGAATTCGATGATCACACCTTCCGCCGCCTTGCTCTTGCCGTAGCAAAGGTCTTCATACGTGGGATCGGCAATGTCGGAATTAATATAGCCCACCACGGTGTCGGTGATTCCCTCGGTGCGTCTGAAATATTCTTCCACACCCCAAAAGCAACCGCCGGCCAAAATAATTTCTGCCATGCTGCCTCCTGTCAGTTTAACATGCGCTGGATGCGCGTCTTGTTTTTCTCAAAATCCTCGTAGGATCGAATGTTTCTGAATACCTGTGAAATGGAATGGGTGCTCATGCCGTAATAACTGCTGATCATGTGGTTCATGGAAGGATCTTTTTCCACCATGGAAGCGTAGCAATTGAGGATAAAGTCGATGAGCGCATCGTACTCCTCTTCGGTAAAGCCCTTGCTGTCCACCTCTCGTTTAATCGTTCCGATGAGCAGACTTTCCAAGTAGCGGAAAAATTCTTCGAAGTCGATCCTCGGCTCCGATTGCTCGATTTCGGCGATGATCTTAAAAAATAAATTCCAGCCGAATTCCCTGGGCATAATGGCGTACACCGCCCGACCCACGCGATCGGTAAAGGCCGTGGTAAAGGTCGGCTTCCGGTCGAATTCGACGCCTTCGGCCACTTTAAATTCCTGTTGGTCGATGTGATTGATTCGATTCAAGAGGCGAATAAAGTTTTCCCCTTCGTCGTAATCCAGGAGGGCTTGGCATTTGTAGTCGAGGTAATCCACAATAATGTCCGACGTTTCGTTGAAATCCACGACAAAGCCCAGTTCTTTGCGAATGGTGCCGACGAAAATATCGTGAATGATTTTCGACAACAGGCTTTTCACCTGCTTGTGATTGCTTTTCACGGCAGAAGAATCCATGTCGTTGACGTGCTCGTAAAGGATCCGCAGTTGGCGGTCGATCATGGATAAATTGTCCTTAATGGAATGCATAATGTCTCGGAAAAATTCTTCCGTGAGCATGTAATTGTAGTTTTTGTACAGAACCTTGTGGTCGATTTCGCCCCAGAAGACATTGACCAGGGACTTGATCTGCAGCTCGAAATTGATCTGCTCGTCGCCGTTTTTTATAATGCCGTCGATTTTATAAATTCCGAAGCCGTTTTTTTGAATCATGGGCTGAGCCGTTTCCATATCCAGCAAAATATGCTTGTGGCTCGGCGAACGATAGTAGCCATTTTCCACGGGAATGTAAAACAGATCTTTAATGGCTCGGTAAATGGACAACTCGTCGTCGGTAAAGCGACATTCGATTCTGAGCCCGATAATATCCTGCATATTTCGAAGCATTTCACCGGCGTCGTCGTAGCGCATATAGAGGCTGTTACGAATGATTTTTTCTCTTAGTGAGTTTGCCGATTTGATTCGTGAATTGACCGCCAGAAAGCTGTCGTTGTCTTTAAATTCCATTTCAAAAAAATTTTCAAGCTCTCGCTCCAGCTCAGCAATGGCGTCGTATTTGTTGTTTAACAACGCGATGGAGCGGTCAATAAAGTTGAATAAATCCAGTTCCATATCTACCCCCTGACATAGAACCAGTATATCACAGAATCGTGAAGGAAAACGGTCCTTCTCACGGATCGAAAAAGTCATCTGAAAAGCAAAAAACGCATAAAATCAGCCTTCGTAAACAAAAAAGCGGCCGAAGCCGCTCATTTTATTTGTATTCAACTTTGTATTTCTTTTCCAGTTCTGCCACTTTTTCCAAGTAGCGTTCTTGTTGTTTTTGGCGGGTCAGTTCCATTTGAATTTCGCCGCGCACTTCGTCGAAGCTCTTTTCTTCTTCCGGATTGCCTTCGATGCGCTTAATGATGTGGTAGCCGAATTGGGTCTTCACGGGATCGGAAATTTCGCCGTCTTTCATGCCGAAGACTTTTTCGTCGAATTCCGGCACCATTTGGCCGCGGGCGAAGGAGCCTAAGTCCCCGCCGTTTTGATTGGAGGGGCAAGTGGAATGTTCTTTCGCCAGTTCACCGAAGTCGGCGCCTTCGCGGGCTTGCTTGGCGAGATCGGCGGCCTTAGCTTCCTCGTCGACTAAAATGTGTGCGGCGTGAACGGATTCAGGCTTCTTGAAGAATTGCTTGTTTTCTTCGTAGAATTTCTTCATGTCTTCTTCCGTGGCTTCCACACCTTCAATGGTCTTGCTGAAGTTATAGGATTTTAAGAGGGACTTCTTCGTGTCCGCAAAGACCTTTTTAAATTCTTCGTCTTCGTCCATCTTCTTGTCCAATGCATCCAACAGCAAAAGCTCTTGACGCACCAATTCGTCTAAAATGTGTTTTTTGCCTTCGTCCCCTTGGAATTGGATGGCCATTTGGGGATTCATGCTCTTTAAATAGGCATCGACATCGGATTCGTGAATATCTACATTGCCGATGGACGCCAATACTTTATTTGCTTCTGTCATTAAATTACCTCCTAATGATCGTGGCTGTTTGCCTTTTACTGCTCTTTATCATAACAATCCCCTGTGTTTCCGTCAAGATTGTCGCGGTTCTCTTAAATGCGAAAGCTATGGTATAATGAAATACGTACGCAATTTATTTAAACGGGAGAAGAATTTAAGCGCCAGCACCTTTTAGGTGGACGAGGGATGAAGTGATCGAATTTTCGGCGGATGCTTCATAGGTCTGCAACCTGAGTATTGTACAAAACCCGGAGCAATCTCGGCACAAAATCAATACGGCAGCTCCCGAGATTAGGAGGATATTATGTGTGGAATTGTTGCCTTTAACGGCAAGGAAAATGCTGAAGAGCGCATTCTTCAGGGACTTGAAAAATTAGAATACCGCGGCTACGACAGCGCCGGCATCGCCATGATCGACCACGGTTTATTAAAAGTAACAAAGGCCGCCGGCCGTTTGGAAGCGCTGGAAGAAAAGCTTCGCGTCCATCCCCTGGAGGGGCACAACGGCATCGGCCATACCCGTTGGGCCACCCACGGCGTGCCCAGCGAAACCAATGCCCACCCCCACGTGTCCTGCGACCACAAAGTGGCCGTGGTACACAACGGCATCATCGAAAACTTCCAGGCCATTAAAAACCGCCTCATGGAAGAAGGCTTTACCTTCTATTCCGAAACGGATACGGAAGTGGTGGCCAATTTAATCGCATCGAAGCTTCACGGCGATTTAAAAGCCGCTGTGGAAGAAGCCACGAAAGAACTTCGCGGCACGTTCAGCCTGGCCGTCCTCTCCCCCGACGATCCTGAAACGTTAATCGTTACCCGCAGAGAATCGCCCTTGATTTTGGGTATCGCCGACGACGGCATTTTCGCCGCATCGGACATCCCCGCCCTCTTGGCCTATACGCGGGACGTCATCTATTTAGATAACGACGACCTTGTGGTCATTGAAGGGGGAAACTACACCATCTACAACAACGGCAAGGTCATCGACAAGGAAATCAAAACCGTGGAATGGAGCATGGAAAGCGCCGGCAAAGAAGGTTTCGACCACTACATGATGAAAGAAATCTTCGAACAGCCCAAGGCCATTCGCGACTGTTTGCGCCGCAAAGTAAAAGACGGCTTCGTAAGCTTCGGCGACCAATCCTTTACGAAAGATGAAATCGAAGCCTTCGACCACGTCTTTATGACCGCCTGCGGCACGGCCTTCCACGCCTCCGAAGTGGGCAAACGCGCCTTGGAAGATGCCATGCAAAAAGAAATTACCGCAGAAATCGCATCGGAATTCCGCTACAATATGCCTTTCTTAAACGAAAACAGTTTGCTCATCGTCGTGAGCCAATCCGGCGAAACCGGCGACACCTTGGCCGTGCTTCGTGAAGCGAAACAACGGGGCGCGAAGGTCCTCGCCATTACCAATGTGCTGGGTTCTTCCATCGACCGCGAAAGCGACAAGGTCATTTACTGCGACGCCGGCCCGGAAATTTCCGTAGCCAGCACCAAGGCCTACTCCACTCAGCTTTTGAGCCTCTATCTTTTGGCCCTGGACTTCGGCTACAAACTGGGCACCTACGACGAAGAAGCAGTGAAAGTTGCCATCGAAGAGCTCTCCGGCGTTCCGGAAAAAATCGAATCCATTTTAGACCATGTGGACGATTTGGATCCCATCGCCAAGCGCCTCGCCTCGCACCGGGCCATCTTCTACCTGGGCCGCGGCATCGACTATTTAAGCGCCAAGGAAGGCGCCTTGAAGCTCAAGGAAATTTCCTACATTCACGCCCAATCCATGCCCGCCGGCGAATTAAAGCACGGCAGTATCGCTTTGGTGGAAGAAGGAATTCCCATCGTCACCATTATCACTCAATCCCTTCTCGTGGAAAAAAGCATTTCCAATATTAAAGAAGTGAAGGCCAGAGGCGCCTACAACATCGTCATCACCGACGACGTCAGCGCCCACATCGACGAAGTGGCCGACGATCTTATTCGCATCCCCGCCATTTCCGATCTCTATGCCCCCATTCTCGCCGTCTTGCCCCAACAAATTCTCGCCTACAAAGTGAGCGTCCTTTTGGGCAACGACGTGGACAAACCGAGAAACCTGGCGAAATCCGTCACCGTCGAATAATAATACGAATCGGCATAAGGCTTCTTGTGCCGATTTTTTCATGGAAAAAGGACTTCCGCCTTGGGAAGTCCTTTTTGAGTGCAATTCAATTTAAGTCATCAACGAATACTTGCTCTAAACCCTTTCTTATGGAAAAGCTGATCCCGATGCCCATGACGACGAAGACCAAAACAATAGGCAAATAGTTCGTCGTGAGAAAAAGATTTTTCGCGGCGAAAGCAATGGCGAATTTGCTCCTCGCCGATCGCCCCAAGATGACCACGGGAAGCAAGATACCGTAAAGGACAAGTAAGCGCAAAAAGAGCATGCCGCCTTCTCTGTAAACCATGGATTTCATTTGCCTTTCCGTCATGCCCGCCGTCATAAGCAGTTCAAACTCTCTCTTCCTCGCCCGCAAGTTGCCGTTAAAGCTATTGTAGGCATTGGTCAAGGCTATGAGGATGAGAATTCCTTGAATGCCTCCGTTCAGTACGCGTACATTCCTCTCCGCCTCATT
Organism: Peptoniphilus rachelemmaiella; assembly: GCF_943169845.1. Lineage (GTDB taxonomy): Bacteria > Bacillota > Clostridia > Tissierellales > Peptoniphilaceae > Aedoeadaptatus > Aedoeadaptatus rachelemmaiella. The sequence goes on along the minus strand of NZ_CALPBW010000004.1, from coordinate 33,352 downwards.
ATCCAAGGCCCGATTCATGGCTTGAGTCATGGTGGAGTGGTCGGTTTTCGGAATATAAGATGCGATGACTTTCTCAAAATCTTCAGATATTTTGTCCACGTTTTTGTCCGCACGCATTTTTATATTGTAGTAATTGACCGGATCTGCCGGATCGTGTCCTTCCTTTTGGAAAAAGGCCTCCATGGTGGATTGTCGCGTAAATAGAGAGACTTCGCGGGCCGTCATGGGCTCGATGGCGAAGGGCATCTCGTCGATCACGCCACCGATGCCGATGGCCATCACCTTGCCCTCCGCACTGTAGCGTAGATTCACAGCGCCGCTTCCGTCGGTGACGGGAATGTATTTCCGAAAGGCATAGGGACTTCCGTCGTCGGCGGCGGTTTTATTTAAGAGCAAATACGCCGTATCGCTATCGTATCCATTCGCTGCCAAAAGCTTCTCGTAATCCTCGTCGGTAAGTCCATACAGCCTGGCATACAATTCCTTGGACTTCTTTCCATCTTTTAACGCCTTTTTCATAGGTGCCGAAAAGAACGCTCCATTGTCTGCGACAAAGCACTTAAAGTCTTGTTTGCGATATAAATGCCATTCATCCGCACCTTTTAGTGCCTTTAGGTCTTCGGTCATTTGGGGATCCATCGATCCCGGCGTAAAGATAGTTGATGAAAAAGTATAGGGACTGCGAAATTTGTCGTAGGCTTCAGTGAGCTCGCCATAGGCGCCGGAGACCATCACCACGGTGAGAATCACGGCCGAAAGGGCCGTGGATAAAAGGATCGTTCGGTAAGTTCTCTTGTAAGAAAGGTAATAATCCTTGGCCAACGTCTTTTCAATTTTTCCCCTTACTTTCGAAGGACCCAGCCGCCCGTCTTTTTCCGACAGGCCGTTTAATCCCTCGATAATATTTAATTTCCCGCAGCGCTTCGCCGGCACCATGGCGGATAGATAGACCGTCGCCGCAGATAAAATTAAAATGGCCAAAACCACATAGGGCGAAAGGCTCACAGATTGAAAATCCGGTGCCTTAATTCGCTCGCCTAATATATCACCCACGGCATGAATACTCTTTGCATTGTTGCGCCATATTAAATACAAGAGTCCGTTGGCCACACCATAGGACAGAGCCGTGCCCAGCAGAATCGGTCCCCTCGCCAAAAGAAAAGCACGCCTGCGTATCATTTTCTTTACTTGTTTCTCCGTCATGCCCACGCTTTTTAACAGGGCGATCTCCCGCTGATCTCGACTGTTCCACACATTAAAAGCGCCGTAAATAATAAAGGCAAACAAGAGCGCCAACATGCTTATGGGAATATAAGAGTCCAATGCCTCAGATAATACAGTTCTCGGCGGAATAATTCCATTGGGATAGATCATTTTATAATTCAATAACGGAGTATTGTAGCCCAATCGCCCCTGACTTTCCGCCACTTTTGGATCGATGCCTTGCTTCTGTAATATTTCTCGAGTCAGGGTGTAGGTATCTCGTGGATTTTTGTACCAAATATAGGCTTCGATTCCGCTTGATCCTTCGAACAGCTCGTCTTTCGACACATCTCCCAAGCGTCCGATTAGATAAGACTCTTCAAATGATATTTCGTTATTTTCATAAACGCCTACGATCCGATACGTCTTCCCCTCCGCCTCCAATGCGCTGTTTAAATGCAGATCCCGGTTGCGCTTCAAAAACGAATCGGGCACCAACAATTCATCGTCTCTTTCCGGCCGCCTACCCTCGACGGGTTTGAAGCTTTTTAATTGATTGAAATAATCCTCTCGTTCGTAAATCACGGCGTTACGGTCCGTTTTTACAATGCGATCGAAGGCAATTTTTTCGATGGCCGGATTCTTTTTTAGCTCATCGTAAAAAGAGGCGTCGACCTCGGCAATGGACGCGTGGTAATCGCCTGAATCGGCGATGGCAAAATCAACTTCCGCTTTTCTTAAAGAGGTAGTGATGAAGAGAATGGTTCCCAGCAGGATCACGGCAAGCAGTATGCTTGTTTTTACCGCCAAGGCGTCTTTTTTTCCGGCGTTGACCACGGAGGCAGCTAATTCACCAATGATTTTCATCGTCTACACCTCCGAAGGGAAGAGTTTTCCATCGATCATGCGAAAAACTTTTTGGCAGCTGTTGGCCACCTTTTCATCGTGGGTCACGATGGCCATGGTGGAGCCGGTGCGCTCGTTGACCAATCGGAAAAGGGCAGTGATTTCTTCGGAATTTCGCCGATCCAAGTTTCCCGTGGGCTCATCCGCTAAAATCAGGGCGGGTCTCGTGATTAAGCTTCGGGCAATGGCCACCCGCTGCTGCTCGCCGCCGGAAAGTTGTTTCGGATAGCGGTCCAATTTATCTTCGATCCCGAGAATCGAAATAATCTCTTTAAAATAAGCTTCATCTTCCTTTCTTCCGTCGAGAAGCAAGGGGAGCAAGATATTTTTCCGCGCCGTAATATTCGGGATCAGATTAAAAAATTGGTAAATGACCCCGATGTTTCGTCGGCGGAAAATGGTCATTTCCTCGTTACTAAGGGTGGTAATGTTTTTATCTTGAATATAAATTTCGCCGCCGGTGGGCCTGTCGATGCCCGCCAAAAGGTGGAGTAAGGTGGATTTTCCCGATCCGCTGTCGCCGATGATTGCCACCAAGTCTCCTTTTTCCAACTGGAAATTCACGCCGTCCAGTGCGTGTACTTCCACCGACCGACCGTAGGTTTTCGTTAGATTCACTGTTTTTACAATAGGCATAGGGTTCCTCCTTTTCTGAGCCTACGATATCAAGTGAAAGTGACCGGTCGGTGACCGAGTACCGATGCCTCGTTTATTCGTAAAAGCGCAGCTCAAATCGATTTGATTCCTTGCCTTTTGTATAGAGGAGATCGCCGCCTTGTCTTTTCATAATCGCCCTTGCCATGGGGAGGCCGATTCCAAAGCCGGGTGTGTTGGGATCTTTTTTATAAAAGCGCCGAAATGCTTGTTCCAAGGTGTCCCGATCCATGCCTTCGCCGAAATCTTCGACGACAATGGATTTGTAGACATTGGTTTCTAGGAAAGTCATGGCGATGCCTCTTTCTTTGGACGCTTCCATGCCGTTCTTCGCCAGATTAAACAGGGCTTCGTAGGTCCATTTCTTATCACAATAAAGAGCCACTGATTCGCCATAAATAGTGCAAGGGGTCTTTTCTCTCCCGAAGGCACTTTCCAATCCTTCCGCCACGGATGTCGCCAGCTCCATACCGTCTACCGTTTCTTTTTTCATCGCCACCACGTCACTATCCACTGCCGCCAATTTGAGTAGCGCATCGGAAAGGCCCAAGAGGCGCTCCATGGATCGGCCCATACGTTCAAGGGCCTCTTTGTCCGATGCATCGTCGATGAGATCCAGCATAAGCAAGGTGCCTGTAATTGGTGTCTTGATTTGATGGGCGATATCTTCCGTATACTCCGTCAGTTGAACGCGACGGTTCTCAGCCTCTTGAGCGATGCGCTTATTTTCTGATGTCATCTTCACGATTTCATCTCTCAGCTTAGAAAAATCGTCTTCTTCGGCCTCATCGACTCGAGACTCCGGATCTGAACTATGTAGGAGGCGGATCATGTCGTCGATCTTCTCTTCAACTTCCATGGAAGCATTCCCTTCAAAGCGATCGATGGCAAAGTAAAGCCCTGCGTTAATCATGAAAAATAGCGCGACGGTCAACCAATCGAAGCGCGGAAAGAAAGCAACTACAACCATGGAAAGGACGAGATTCAGCGAAAGGATCAACAGAGTCTGTCTTTTAGTCATCGCCATCCTCCCAAAAATAGCCCATGCCCCGCACAGTTTTTATAAAATGGCCGTAAGGTCCCAGCTTCTTGCGAAGGCGCTTCACGGCGACGGTGAGTGTATTATCGTTAACTTCGCCGCCAAAGCCCCACACCTCGTCGATTAATTGGCTTCGCAACAATTGTCTGCCCCGATGTGCCAATAGCATGGCCAGCAGATCAAATTCCTGTCTATTTAAGTCCACTGCATCGTCCCGCAAGATTGCCATCTTCGATTGCCTGTCCAAGATCAGCTCTTTAAATTCCAGCAATTCTTCTTCCGGTCCGCGTCGCTTGAAAAGATTGTCAATTCGCGCCTTCAGTACGGGAAGGGAAAATGGCTTCGCCACGTATTCATCTGCTCCTTGAGACAAGCCCTTCACGACATAGTCTTCGTCGCCTTTTACCGTAAGCATGAGAATGGGCAGTTTGGAAAAGGAACGGACCCAAATTAAAAAATCGAAACCCGATCCGTCGGGAAGATTTACATCCAGAATGAGCAGATCGGCGGAGCGTATTTGCTCTTCGCCCACATCACCCAATCGACTCGCCGCCACCACATCCATGTCGTAACGAGCCAGATAAGTTTTCACGCCGTAGACGATGGTCTCGTCATCTTCGATCATCAGTATCTTCAATGGTCGCCTCCCTTTACAACAAGCCCAAGATTTCATCCAGTTTCTTCATATCCAAGGCTTCTTCCACCACAGCTGCCAGTTTTTCTATCTGGCTGTCTTTAAAGGCGGCGTAGTTCATGGTCTCTTGCTGCGGCAGATTTTTTTCTTTCTTTAGTGCCGCGACGATCCTCTCGGCCATGTGAGGTGCGTCGAAAAAGCCGTGGATGTAGGTGCCGTAGAGGTGGCCGTTCTTTGCGATGCCGCCGGATTCCGTCAGGCTTCCTATTTCGTCCGCCTCTTTTATTTTGCTCTCACCCATGTGGATTTCATAGCCTGACACTTTTTCTCCTTCCAGATTTTTAAGCAGCCCTTCAGATGCGGTAATCGTCGTTTCTACGCGGCACTGTTTCTTCTCTCTCGAAAAGACGGTGTCCATGGGAAAGAGCTTGAGCCCTTCCATAATGCCGCCGCTTTCCACGGCATCCGGATCGGAAAGGGTGTCTCCCATCATTTGAAAGCCGCCGCAAATGGAAAAGATGTTTCCGCCCCTCTCGGCGTGTTGCAGGATGCGGGCATAGATCCCGGTTTCTTTCAGCCATTTTAAGTCGGCCATGGTGTTTTTCGTCCCGGGGATAATCAAGAGATCCGGCTTGCCGAATTCTTCCACTCGCGTAATGGCACGGACGGACACATCGGCCATCATCTGAAAGGGCGCCACGTCGGTAACATTGGAGATGTGTGGCAGGCGAACCACGGCGATGTCCACGGATGCACGATCCGTTTCGCGGAATTCCATGGCCAGGGAATCTTCCGCCTCCAACCGCACGTCGGCGTAGGGCACGACGCCGAGAACGGGGACGCCGGTGCGTTCTTCTAAAATTTTGAGCCCCGGCTCTAAAATCGACACGTCGCCGCGGAAGCGATTCACGACGATGCCCTTGAGCCTTCTTCGCTCATCCTCGTCGAAGAGCTCCCATGTGCCTACCACAGAGGCGAACATGCCGCCGCGATCGATGTCGGCGATCAAGATGGCGGGAATGTCCGCCGCCTTGGCAAAGCCCATGTTCACCATGTCCACGCTTTTTAAATTGATCTCCGATGCGCTCCCCGCCCCTTCGCACAAGACGAAGTCGAACTCGTGGGCCAAGGATTCGTAGGCCGCCAGGGCTTTCGGAAAGAGTTTTTTCTTTTCGGCGTAATAGGCGCGGGTCTCGAGATTTTTGTAAACGCGGCCATTTACGATGACCTGGCTCACCCCCGGCGCCGTGGGCTTTAAGAGAATGGGGTTCATGCACACGTCGGCTGGAATCCGCGCCGCCTCCGCCTGAACGATTTGCGCCCGCCCGATTTCCGAGCCGTCGTCGGTGATGCCGCTGTTCAGCGCCATGTTCTGGGCCTTAAAGGGCGCCACCCGGTAGCCTCTGTTGGCGTAAATGCGAAGGAGCGCCGCCACCATGGCGCTCTTCCCAGCGTTGGATGCCGTGCCCAATACCATTAACCCTGCCACGGTGTCGCCTCCTTTAATGCCTTCAGAATATTTTCTCTCAGTTTCTCATTGCCGCTTATGTGAAGCTCGGGATAGCCGGCATAAACATTTTTTTCGTGATGTGCCGTACGCCTTTTCGCTCTGCCGCCCGGCTTTTGGATGAGAAGGTCCCCACCCTCATTATCGGCAGCGCTGTAGTGAAATTCGTGAACGGGCGACGATTCGCCTGCCTTTAAAAGGAGCCCGTCTTCTTCCGCCGCTATTACCTGATAGCCGAAGTGTTGCAGTCGGTCGGTCATTATCGCCTCGCCGGGAAAAAGCCCGAAGGCCGTGCTTCCGTCGATTTTTTCCAAAAGGCTCATAAATCCGCCACCTTCAGCGATAAGGACGCCGCCCTTTTCCGCAAAGGACTTTAAATCCCGCCCGAGGGCTTTATTTTTCACGAGGATTTCTTCGTACAGCTCCGGATAGCCGCCGCCAAGGTATGCGCCGCAGATCCCCTTCGGCAGAGAATCCGTGAGGGGCGAGAAGGGAATCCATTCCACGCCGCGCCCGGAAAGATCGTCGAGGACGTCTTGGTAATAGAAGAAAAAGGCTTCGTCCTTCGCAATGGCCACGGGGATTTTTTCCCGCTGAGGAGTCCTCGCCATTTCGCGGCCTACGGATTTCGTTTCGCAGGCGGCGAGAAGCTTGTCTAAGTCCACGTAGTTTTCCACGACATCCGCCCATTGATCGGCGAAGGCACGAAAATTTTTGATCTCCTCCGGCCGCTCTAGACCCAAATACCGCTCGGGCAAATCCTGATCCAAATCGGGAATGCAGCCGAAAAGAGGAAGGTCCGTGGCTTCTTTGATGATTTTTTCGTAGTAGGACGCCATGGCGGGCTTCGTGTGGTTTAAGATCACGCCTGAAATGGTATTTTTCCCGTAATTTAAAAAGCCCTGCAGCTCTGCGCCAAGGCTCGCGCCTTTTCCCCGCCCCGATGCAATGAAGATCGTCGGCGTCTTCGTGAAATTCGCCATCTCCGCCGCCGAACACGTCGTCGTGGTGGCCATGCCGTCGTAATAACCCATGGCCCCTTCCATGACGATGACGTCCTTTTTCTCCAATCGGGCCATGAGGTGGAGAATGTACTCGTCATCCATCAAATGGCGATCCAGATTCACACCGTACGCCCCGAGGGCGCGGTGATACATGGGATCGATGTAATCGGGCCCGATCTTCGCCGATGCCACCGTCATGTTCCGGCGAATGAGGGCACCGATGATTCCCATGGTAATGGATGTCTTGCCCGCGCCGGAATGGCCGGCAGATAAAAGTAGTCGCTTCATAAAATCACCTGCTCATAAGCCACCCGCTCGGTGCCGTCGGCCACGGTAATGATACCGCAGTAGGTAAAGCCCGACGACTCGATTAATCCTCGCATACGGAAATTGTCGGCGTGGGTGTCGATGCGAATGGCGGGAATGCCCTTAAACCTTGCATAGGCGAAGATCCGCTCCATCATGCGCCGGCTCATGCCCTCGCCTTTTCTTTCACTATCGACAACGAATTGATGAATCGTGAGGTAGTCCCCATCGGTAAGCCACTTTCCGTCGATAACATCGTACGTCGCATCCGCCCCTTCTTTTAATACGGCCATACCCGCGACGGCATCGTCTTTAAAAAAGTAGCAACAGCCGGCCTTGATATTTTCCAAGAGATCCTCCGGCGTGGGGTCCTTTCCCTGCCATTGATCCACGCCGTCGGCCTTTAGTGCCGCCCGGGCTGAATCGATAAAGTTTACGACGCGAGGTAAATCCCCTTCTTTCGCCTGCACGAGATCCAATGGTGCTTTGCTGAAATAGACCACGGGCTTGTCCACGGCCATGATCTGACCGTCCACGGAAGTGTCCACGACGAATACATTCATCCCCTTCACTTCCGCCTCTCTCAGTGCCGAGGCGAAGTCCGGATCCATCGCTTCATTGGGCGTAAAGCCCCACACGCCTTTCATCTGCACCACAAATAACACGCCGCAGCATTTTCCTTCAGCAGCCATGTCGCCTAATTCGCGGAGATGCTTCGCGCCCCGCACGGTGGGAGCGTCGGGAAATTTCGCCAGCCCGTCTTCTTCCAAGGTGACGCCCTTCACTTCCAAAAAGCCCTCGCCCTCTGTGCCCTTGAGGTAAAAGTCGAAGCGACTGTCCCCCTCGGTGACCTCCCGTTTGTAGGAGAGAATTTTTCCGAAGCCCTTTAAATAGGGCCCACCGTCAAAATATTCCGCCGCCAATTGATTGGGGGCCTGGGAGTCGATGTTTATGGGATTTTCCCCCTTGTAAACCGTGACCAAGCTATAAGGGGTCTTTCGTTTTTTCGCGGGGTCCGCCCCTTCTAAAAGCACCTTTACGCCGGGGACGAAAAGCTCCCGGCATCGGCCGGTATTGGGTACGTGGACCCGAATCGGTTGATTGTTTTTTTCTACCATAGCAATAAAGCGATTTTCCCTGTTAAGAAAAACCGCTTCTTCCATGCGTTTATATTTCATTCTGCACCCTTTTGCTTAAAATGCCAAATCAAGTAGCAGACGGCGATAACCGCCAATATGGCTACGATGGCATATTTGTAGTAATCCAAATAGGTAAGGATCACGTGCCAATTTTCGCCGGTCTTGTAGCCGAGAAAGGTAAGCACGCAATTCCATACGAAAGAACCCGCCGCCGTGAGTAAAGAAAACACGGAAAGCCGCATGGATACCATGCCGGCGGGAATGGAAATCAAGCTGCGAACCACGGGCACGCAGCGGCCGACGAGGACGAGGATCTTTCCCTTGTCCTCGAACGTATTCACCACGCCCATGATTTCTTTTTTCTTAAAGCCCAGCTTTCCCATCCAACCGTGCTCGGCAGAGTCGTATATTTTTACCGTGGGCACCAAACGGCCGATGCCGTAAAGGATATAGGCCCCTAAAAGAGAGCCCGCCGTAGCCGACAAGGTGGTGGGAAGAAAGGACAGATTGCCCCGCCCGACAAAGAAGCCGCCGAGAAGCAAAATCACTTCCGAGGGAATGGGCGGAAACACATTTTCAATAAAAATCAATGCGAAGACGGCCAAGTAACCGTATTGGGTAATGGCCGAAGTAATCACACTTTCCACTGCACATGCCCTCTCTTATTGATTAAGAAACTTCACGAGCATTTCGTTGGCCATTTGAGGATTGGCCTTGCCGCGACTTTTCTTCATGACTTGGCCTACGAGGAAGCCCACGACGCGGTCTTTGCCCGCCTTGTATTGTTCAACGGACTCGGGATTATCCGCCAAGACTTCCTTCACCATGGCTTCGATTTCGGAGGCGTCGCCGATTTGCACCAGGCCTTCTTCTTCGATAATGGCTTCAGGCTTTTTGCCTTCTTCGCACATTTTGCGGAAGACTTTCTTTCCGGCATTGTTGTTGATCTTTCCGGACTTGATTTGCTCCAGAAGGTAAGCGAAGTCTTTGCCTTCGAAGGGGACGTTCATTTCACCGTCGTCGGAGACTTCAATGCGGCGCAAAAATTCCGTCATAAACCAATTGGAAAGCATGTCGTAGTCCGTAAAGTGTTTGGCCACTTCTTCAAAATAGTTGGCCACTTTTTTCGAACCGCAGATAACTTTCGCATCGTATGCCTTCAGGCCGTAGGTGTCCATAAAGCGGGCGATCTTTACATCGGGAAGTTCCGCCATGCCCGCGCGCACTTTTTCGATCCATTCGTCGTCGATAAACAGCGGGCCCAAGTCGCCTTCCGGGGCGAAGCGATAGTCGCTTGCCGTGTATTTCACACGCATAATCACGGTTTTATTTTCCGCATCGTCCCAGCGGCGGGTAGCGCGAAGTTCCGTCTCGCCCTTTTCCATGAGCTCGATTTGGCGGGCCACTTCGTAGTCGATGGCCTTTTCCACGGCACGGAAGGAGTTCAGATTCTTCACTTCGGAAATGGCGCTTCGCTCTCCGGTTTCCGTGTTCTTAATATTGACATTGACGTCGCAGCGCAAGGAGCCTTCTTCCATCTTCACGTCGCTGACTTCCAAATAGCGCAGGGTGTTTCTCAGTTTTTCCAAAAAGAGCCGTGCTTCTAAACCCGATGCCATGTCCGGCTCGGAGACGATTTCCACCAAGGGCACGCCGCAGCGATTGTAGTCCATGAGGGTGGTGCCTTTTTCCGTGTGCAGGCTCTTGCCCGTGTCTTCTTCCAATTGAATTTGATGGATGCCGATTTTCTTCGGACCCTCTTCCGTTTCAATTTCAATATAACCGTCGTTGGCCACCGCTTCGTCTGTTTGCGTGATTTGATAGCCTTTGGTTAGGTCGGGATAGAAGTAATTTTTTCTGGAGAAAGTGGATTTATGATTGATGCGCATATGAAATGCCGTGGCGGTTTCAATGGCCCGCTCTACGGCACCTTTGTTTAACACGGGGGTGGCGCCGGGAAGACCCAAGCACACCGGGCAGGTGCAGGTGTTGGGCTCTCTGCCATAGGCATTTTCGCAACCGCAGAAGGCCTTGGTCTTCGTGGATAATTCGACGTGGATTTCCAATCCCACAATTGTCTTGTAACCCATTAGATATTTCCCTCCAATTCTTTCGCCGTGGCAATGGCTTGATTGTCGTGGCTCTTCTTCGGAATAATTTGAATCCCTACGGGAAGACCGTCTTTCGTCGATGCGGGCACGCTGATGCCGCCGGTACCGATAAGGTTGACGGGGACGGTAAACAAATCCAGCATGTAGATTTGTACCGGCGTCATGTTTTTGTCGATAGGCAATGCCACCGTCGGCGAGGTGGGACAGAAGATCACGTCGTGTGTTTCGAATACTTCGTTAAATTCGCTCATCATGGTATGACGCATTTCCAGAGAATGTTCGAAATATTCCTTGGAGTGATCCATGCTCATAATATAAGAGCCGATCATGATCCGCCGCTTCACTTCGTCGCCGAAGCCTTCGCTGCGTGTCCTGATGTAGAGCTCGTCGATGTTGTCGTAATCCTCGGCGATAAATCCGTATAAAATGCCGTCGAAGCGGCTCATATTCGGCGCGATTTCCCCGTTAACCAAAATATGGTACACGGCGATGGCCAAATCCAAGCTGGCGATGTGGACGTATTCAATTTGTGCCCCCGCATCCCGCATATAGTCTACGGTGCGTTGGAAGGCATCTCGCACGGAATCTTCCACTTCGAAAGACTTAAAGGTGTCGGGAATGGCGACCTTTAATTGGCTCAAAGGCTTCGCCGCTTTTATGGCTTCGGCCTTCAGCGAATCGTTGCCGATGCAGGTGGCATCTCGGAGATCGGATCCTTCCAGGATTTCCAAAACATAGGCCACATCGTCGACGGTGTGGGCCAAAACGCCCACTTGATCGAAGGTATTGGCCATGGAGGTCACGCCGTAGCGGGAAATGCTCCCGTGGGAAGGCTTCATGCCCACGACGCCGCAGAAGGAGGCCGGTTGACGCACGGAGCCGCCGGTGTCGGTGCCGAGACTGATGGAACAGTAATGGGCCGCTACAGCTGCCGCACTTCCGCCGGAAGAGCCGCCGGAGACGCGGGTCCTGTCCACGGGATTTTTCGTGGTGCCGAAATAGGATGTCTTCGTGGAGGAGCCCATGGCAAATTCATCTAAATTGACCTTGCCGATAATAATGGCATCTGCCGCCTTTAATTTCGTGGTAACCACGGCGTCGTAGGGGGAGATGAAATCGGCGAGCATTTTCGATGCACAGGTCATGCGCACGTCTTTCACGGCGATATTGTCTTTTATGGTGACGACCATGCCGGCCATTTTGCCGAGTTCTTCGCCTTTCGAACGCTTTTCGTCCAGCTCCTTGGCCTTTTCAAGGGCCATCTCGTCGGTGACGGTAATAAAGACGTTTAAATCCTCGTCATCCCGCTTAATGTTTTCTAAATAGGCTTCCACCAATTCCGTACAGGTGATTTTCCCGTCGAGGAAAAGTTGTCTGGTTTCTAAGCCGCTTAATTGGGTCAGATTCATGAGGCCTCCTTATTCCACAAATTTAATGATTTCGAAGTAGCCGTACTTCACGGCCACGGCATTGCCTGTGGCGTCTTCCCGATCCAGAGACGGGCGAATTTCGTCGTCCCGCAGGCGATTGGGCAACACATTCGTATGGAAGGTGGGCGAACAGTGCACATTGGCCTGCTTAATCGTATCCACCAAATCCATGGTGTCGGAAAATTCTTTTACCATGCCTTCCAATTCTTCATCGGTGAAATAAAGTTTGGAAATTTCCGCAATATGTCTGATTTCGTCTTTTTTCATAGGAGGTCTCCCCACTTTCTTATAAAGGCTTCTTCCGATAAGACGGCTACGCCTAATTCTTCCGCTTTTTCCGCTTTCGAGCCCGCCGCTTCTCCCGCGAGAACCAGATCGGTCTTTTTCGAGACGGAGCCCGTAACCTTCGCCCCTTCCGCTTCCAGGGCCGCTTTCACTTCGCTTCTCGGCTTCGACAACGTGCCCGTAAGCACCACGGTCATGCCGTCGAGGACGCCGGATTTCTTTTTTTCTTCGTAGATCAGTTTGATCCCCGCATCCATTAAATCGTGGACGTAGCCGCCGATGACGGGATCGGTAAAGAAGAGTTGAATCTCCTTCGCCGTCTCAGGGCCAATGTCTTCGATGGTCTCAAGCTCCGCCGCATCCGCCTTTGCAAGGGCGTCGAAATCGGCGAAGTGATCCGCCAAATCGCCGGCGGTTTTGATGCCCACCTGACCGATACCCAAGGCGTAGATAAAGCGCTTGAAGCTGACTTCTTTCGATTTCTCGATGGCGCTTAAAAGATTGTCCGCCTTCTTTTCGCCGAAGCCCTCGAGAACCATGAGGTCGTCACGCTTCAATGCGTACATATCCGGGATTTCGTGTAAAAGGCCGGCGGCGATTAATTTTTCCGCCGTCTTCTCGCTGAGCCCCGTAATGTCCATGGCATCCCGAGAGGCGAAGTGATCGATTCTTGCCACGAGCTGCGGTTCGCAGCCGATGGTATTGGGGCAGAAACTGTGTACGCCGTTTTGTACCAATTTCGTGGCGCAGGCGGGACATTTGGTGATCATCTCTATTCTATCACCTTCTTCGCCGATTCCCTCTAAAATTTCAGGAATCACGTCATTGCTTCGCCTTAAAAGTACCTCGCCGCCGATGCGCACGCCTTTTCGTAAAATGTCGTCGTAATTATTTAAAGTGGCCCGCTGAATAGTTACGCCATCGATGTCCACCGGCGCCAAGATGGCCGTCGGCGTCACTTTCCCCGTGCGGCCCACATTCCATTCCACATCGAGAAGTTTCGTGACCACTTCTTTCGCCTCGAATTTGTAGGCGATGGCCCAACGGGGAAATTTCACCGTGTAGCCCAATGCGTCGCGCTTGGCGACGTCGTTGATTTTAAGGACGATGCCGTCGATCATGACATCTAAATCACCGCGAATGCGTTCCACTTCTTTGATGTAGTCTAAAATTTCGTGGAAATCCTTGCAGCGACGGGTCATGGGATGCACGAGAAAGCCCTGTTCTCTTAAAAAGGCCTTTATTTCCTCGTCGGTCTCAAAAACCATGCCCTCGGCATCGGTGAGATTATATAAGTAGGCCGTGAGTCTGCGCCGCCTGGTTTCCTTGGGATCGAGATTTCTCAAGGCGCCGGCGGCACCGTTTCTCGGATTTTTCAAAGGCTCCGCCGCCGTCTCGTTGTATTTTTTAAGGCTCTTGTAGGGCATAAGCCCTTCGCCCTGCACCACCAAATGGTCCGTAAAGGGAATGCTTAAGGGCACGGTGGAAATGGTCACCGCCTGCGCCGTAATCACTTCGCCCACGGTGCCGTTGCCCCGGGTGACGGCGCGGGTGAGCTTGCCGTCGTCGTAGGTAAGGGAAATCGTGAGGCCGTCGAATTTCAGCTCCGCCATGTAGCCCTCATCGTCGGCACCGGCTGCGTGCATGCGATCGCACCATGCCTTGAGTTGCTCGTAACTCTGGACCTTGTCCAGGGAATAAAGTGGCTTTTCGTGGGTAAACTTTTCAAAGCCTTCCAAGAGATCGCCGCCGACGCGACGGGTAGGCGAATCCGCCGCCACTTCCCCCGTCTCCTTTTCCATGGCGACAAGTTTGTCGTAAAGGGCGTCGTAGGTCTTGTCGTCCACCAAAGGCGCATCCAAGGTGTAATAGGCATGGGCCCAGGTATTTAATTGATCGATGATCTCCCGCATCTTCTCCATATTATTCCTTCTTTCGAATGGGCGCCACCTTCAGGTTCAGGGTTTTCAGCCCCTTGCCTTCAAAAGAAATCACGCCTTCGTCTCCTTTTAACTGCACGAGCATCCCTTCGCCCCATTTCTTGTGAATAATCGTATCGCCTACCTTCAATTCAGGCAGGGACTCCGCTTTTTTCACGGGCTTTTGCTCTACCGCCGCGCCGGTGTAAATGTCGTGGCGGCTTTTTAAATCCTTCTTCCGCGGCGCTTCTTCGTGGACGGTGATTTTGTCTTGAATCTCTTCCACAAAGCGGCTCTTCATGGCGCTGTTGCGCTTGCCGTAAAGGGTGCGGGATTTGGCCGAGGAGAGAAAGAGCTTTTCTTCCGCCCGCGTCACCGCCACATACATGAGCCTGCGCTCCTCTTCCATGCTTTCCTCGTCGTCGTAGCTTCTCGAGGTTGGGAATAATCGCTCCTCAAGACCTACCACGAAGACCACGGGAAATTCAAGCCCCTTGGCGCCGTGAATGGTCATGAGTTTCACGGCATGAGATTCGTCGTCTAATTCATTTTTATCGGATATTAAACTGAGATTGCCCAGGTAATCGGTGAGGCTCATGTCCGGATTGGCCTCTTCAAATTCCGCCGCAGCGGAAATAAATTCCTCCACATTTTCCAGGCGTGTGCGGGATTCCACCGTGTCCTCCCGCTTCAGTTCGTCGGCGTAGCCGCTTTCGAAGAGAATCGCCTCCACCAGCTCTGCCAGGCTGAGCTCCGCCGCCTTGTTTTGCAGAAGATGAATCAAATTCACAAACTCGCGAATGTTTTTCTGTGCGCGGATTTTCAGCTCCGGATAGTTTTCCAACTCTTCCATCAGGGCGAAGAGGCTCATGCCACGCGCCCCTGCAAAACTGCCGAGCTTTTCTAAGGTCGTATCACCTATACCCCTTTTCGGCACATTCACAATGCGGCTGATGCTGATATCGTCTTTCGGATTGTTTATTGCCGACAAATAGGCGATGACATCCTTGATTTCCCTGCGGTCGTAAAAACGCAACCCGCCTACGACGCGGTAGGGAATCCCCTCCCGTATGAGGGCCTCTTCAAAGCCACGGGACTGGGCATTGGTGCGGTATAAAATCGCCATGTCACCAAAGGCCGTGCCCTTGTAGTTTAAATGCTGCATCTTTTGTACTACGGCCAATTCCTCTTCGGAACTGTGGTAAAACTCCCGATAGACCACGGGATCGCCGCCGCTTTTCGCCGTCCACAAATTCTTTTCCTTCAATTTGGGATTGTTGGCGATAAGGGCGTTGGCGCAGTCCAATATGGGCGTGGTGGAACGGTAATTTTGTTCCAGCAAAATGGTCTTCGCACCGGGAAAATCTTTCTCGAAGGAAAGGATGTTGCCGATATCCGCGCCCCGCCAGCGATAGATGGATTGATCGTTGTCGCCGACTACAGTAAGGTTTTTCGCCTTGGCCGAGAGCATTTTGACCAGTAAGTATTGAATGTGGTTCGTATCCTGATACTCGTCGACAAAAATATATTCGAATTTCTGTTGATAATAGGCGAGAACGTCACTTTTCTGTTGAAAAAGTTCCACGGTCTTTACCAAAAGATCGTCGAAATCCAGGGCGTTGTTCTCCCGCTTCTTCTTTTCGTAGAGGCGGTAGACCTCCGCCGTTTGCCGCCCGTAAAAATCGCCGAAATTTTCCTTCATGGCGGCATCCGCATCCGTGCCTTCGTTTTTCCATGTGGAAATTTGGCTCAAGAGACCGTAGGGCTTAAACATTTCCTTGCTGATGTTTAATTCCTTCATGCAGTCTTTTATTAGGGTCTTTTGATCACTGCTGTCGTAAATGGCGAAGTTTTTGTCGTAGCCCAAGTGATGGATGTCGCCCCGCAGGATGCGCACACACATGGCGTGGAAGGTGCTGATCCACATGCCTTCGATGGTACGGCCCAATTGCTTGGCCACCCGCTCCTTCATTTCCTTCGCCGCCTTGTTTGTAAAGGTAATGGCGAGGATGCGGTAGGGGGAGATGCCCATCTCTTCGATCAAATAGGCGATCTTTCCCGTTACCACGCGGGTCTTTCCGCTGCCTGCCCCGGCGAGTACCAAGAGCGGGCCCTCTGTGTGGCATATGGCTTCTTTCTGACGATTATTATAATTCTCTAACAAGACGCTCCTCTTTCTCACTTTGAACTAAATCTCGAATCACCTTCGATGCCGCAATCAGCCCCGCCGCAGATGGCACGAAGGAAATACTGGCCGGCGAACGGGCATCCATGCCCTCGACTTTTTTCGGCGCTTCTTTGGAATAGACCACGGGAAAATCGCCGAGGCCGCGCTTCTTCACTTCCCGCCGCATGACGCGAGCCAAGGGGCAAACTTGCGTTTCCGAAAGCATGGCCAGCTCCAATGCCTCGGGATGCAATTTATTTCCGGCGCCCATGGCCGATAAAACGGGCACCCCGGCGGCCTGTGCCTTTTCGATGATTAAAAGCTTCGCCGTCACCTGGTCTACGGCATCCACCACGTAATCGTAATCGCCGAAGTTTATTTCCCCTGCCGCCGATTCGTTAAACATCATGGGATAGGTGCGCACCTCTGCCTCGGGCACGATGGATGCGATGCGCGCTTTCATGACATCCACCTTCAGCGCGCCTACGGTTTCCGTGGTGGCGATAATTTGTCGATTGATGTTCGTAACATCCACTCGGTCGTAATCCACGATGTCCAATCGGCCGACGCCGGTGCGCGCCAAAGCCTCGATGCAATAGCCGCCGACGCCGCCGACGCCGAAGACAATCACCCGCGTGTTCTGCAGCCGATCCACGGCATCTGTGCCGATCAGCCACCGCGTTCGCAAAAATGGATCCATAACTACCTCCCGTCCCATACTAACGTCTCATTATATCAAAAAAGACCCTATGGGGACAAACCATAGGGTCTTTTGTATGAGTGGAAAGTTTACAATCTCGCCATTTTAGAGAGAACTCGCATCGAAAACAGAAATGGTATCGACGCCATCAGTGACTCGTATATCTGCTACAAAGCCGCCTTTGGTCTTGTCGTCGTAGATTTTGTATAAAAGCTTTAATCTTGATTTATCCATTCGATCAAAGATTGCATTTTCCACAGCGCCATCAAATTGACTGTATTTAAATCTGCGCTCCGAGTCTTCCAAGTAGAAAATGTAGTGGGTGTACTTATCTCTCGGATCGTTCACCGAGCGTTTAATGGGCCCGTTATTATTTGTGGCAGGTGCTTTTTCAACTCTTCTTACAGCTGTACTTTGGTCCTTACTTTCCTTCAAGACCGCTTTTACCGTAACAGATTTTATTTTACCGCCGATTAGGTCTAATTCGATAAGATCTTCTTTATTTTCTAACTCATTGGCAAGTTGAAGAGGCGTGACTTCCTTAGTTGATTCATTAAATCCTGTGAATTTCATCTTAGAATCCAAAAATACAGTTTGCGTTCCGCCACTTAAAAGATTAATTTTTAAGATACCTGCGCCCATTTTATCGAGAGAAATCTCTTGATAGAATCCGGACAATTTGCCTTCCGTCTCTTTGCCGCTGATTACTTCCGTGTATCTGGTGGTTAAGGTTAAGGGATAGCCCTTGCTCAGTTTGTTTGTGAGTTCAAACAGATCTTTCGCTGTTTTTTCTTCCTTGACGATAAATGCCTGTTCTTTTTTGTTATCCAATTTCAGGACAATACGAGAATTACCGAAGCGATTGTATTCGTAATTGACGAATTCGCCGCTGACAGTTCCCTTGTTCGGGAAGACTTCCAGTTCCTTCAACACGCCGTCTTGTGCCTTAAATACGACCATGTCTCTCGTGCTGAGGGATCGCAATTCGGCCTTTTTACCTAAGACAGTAATGGCGGTGTCCTTATTTAATTTAAAGACATCGGTCTTTTCCGCCTTAAAGTTTCCGTCCACGGTGGCATCTTTGTTCGTGGAATAGGCAATTTTCATTTCATCGTATTTTAATTCGTCGATCAGCCCGGCGCCGCTTAACTCGGTGCTAACTACGTCGACTGATACCGCTTGATAGGGTGCGTTGCCGCCGGTTTGGGGGAAGGCTTTTACTTTTACCTTGCTGCCTTCACTAATGTCTTCGATCTTGGCGCTCTTGCCGTTTACGGTGACGGCGGTATCCTTGGAAAGAACGAAGGATGTGCTCATGTCTTTGTTTTTGATGGATAAGACGGGTATGTCGTTGATCTTCACGATGGCATGTACTTCGCCTTCAAAGGATTTAACGGTTCTATAGTCGTAGCTTAAGTCCGTGATCTTCGCCATTTGTTCTCTTTTCAGCGGAGACAGGGGTTGGAATTGTCCGTCGGAGCCAAAGGCATGAAAAATGCCCACATCGATCATGGATGCCAAGAGGCCTTTGACGTCTACATCGCCGATAAGTTCTTTCGGCGTTTTTCCGATGGCAATGACGTCGGTGACTTTAATATTGGACGTGTCTTTTTTCGGTTGAACGCCCAGGGCTTTGGCATAATATACCATGGCCAGTTCCCGTCCGGGGAATTGATTGTCGTTCTTTAAGTTGTTAATGTAGTGCATATTGTACGCCGCTTTTAAATTACCTTCGGTGATGACCTTGTTTTGAAGGGCGATACACACGGCGGATTTTGCCCATGCCGGTACCTTGTAGGTATTGGCGATATAGCCGTACGTCGAAATGGCTTGCGTCATTTCAGTGCTCGATGGATTTTGTATGCCTTTAAGGAGCTCCAGAATTTCCAAATAACTGACGTAGCGAGCCGGCCGAAAAGTGCCGTCTTCGTAACCTTTAATGATTCTTAAATCGCTTAATTTAGAAATATGGCTATATGCCCAGTGATTAGCGCTGACATCTTTGTAGCTTGCAGCTTCGGCCGCAAAAGGTGCCGTCAATAATGCGCCGGCCAAGGCCAGTGTAGCCACTGTTTTTGCTCTGTTTTTTTTCATGATTTCCTCCTGGTATTCTTTGTAAAATCCTACCTATCCTTATTATAACACGACGAATGCCCTTCGCTGTTACGTTTTCGTTTCAAGTCTTGGGGGTTTTCTGCCGCGCCTTTGTTATAATAGAGAAAGTATGAATAAACAAAAAGGAGGGCCTATGCGATATTTTCCTCTCATGATGGACACAAAGGATAAAAAGGTGCTCGTCGTCGGCGGCGGAAAGGCGGCCACAACAAAGATCAAAGGGCTTTTTTCTGCGTCCTTTACCTTCTACTGCCTCTCTCCCAACTTCTCCGAAGCGCTCAGGGAGTTGGCAGCGGCACATCCCGATCGAATCTTCTTAAAGGAAAAGGCCGTCGATGATGATTTCCGCTTTTTCGCCTACGACTTTTTTATTGTCGCTACCGACGACGAGGCGCTAAACGCAGCCCTGACGCGGCGGGCAAAGCTTGCATCTGTGCCCGTGCTTTCGACGTCGGATCCCGAAGCGTCCGATTTCAACATGGCATCGGTGGTTTGCCGCGGCCCCCTTACTATAAGCATTTCCGCGGACAATCCCACGGTGAGCAAGTATGTGAAGGCGGATATGGAATGTTTTCTTGCGAGATACGACGAAGAGAAGCTTTATGAAATGAATCGCATACGAAAGCTCTTGGTTGAGCGAAAGAGCGATTATATTGGGCAAATTATGGAAGAATTATGGAATGATGAGAAAATCAGTAAAAATTACGGGGAGTCATTAGATGAAACTGAAAGTGGGAACGAGGGGCAGCCATCTGGCAAAGATTCAAGCGAAGCAGGTGGTGAAGATTCTGAATGAGGCGGGCCTCGATGCGGAGCTCGTCATTATTTCAACAAAAGGCGACCGCGTCCAACACCTGCCCATCCATAAGGTGGGAAAAAACGGGGTCTTTGTCGGCGAATTGGAAGGGGCCCTGGAAGAAGGGAGCGTGGATGTGGCTGTCCATTCCTTAAAGGACATGCCTTCGAAAATTGCCCCGGGCTTCACCTTGGCTCTGCCACCGGCGGCCCCCGATGACGTGGATGTATTCGTGGGAAAGAGCGATTCTTTCGAGGAGACGGATTTGGCCCACATGGTCATCGCGACGGGCAGCAATCGACGCATCGCCCAGCTAAAGCATTTCTATCCTGAGATTACCCTCGTGCCTATTCGCGGCAATGTGGAGACCCGCATCCAAAAAGTGGAAAGCGGCTTGGCCGACGGCACCCTTCTCGCCTACGCCGGTCTTTTTCGGGCGGGGCTTTCCCGAAAAGTGACCGCAGTTTTGGATCCTACGCGCTTTATCCCTTCGCCCTCTCAAGGTCTTTTAGGCATCGAGCTCGCCGAAGATCGACGGGATCTTTTGAAAATTTTCTCTGAAGCCTCCGATCCTTACGCCGCCTTTCGCATGAAGGTTGAGCGTGCTTTTCAACAGGCGTTAAATGCCTCCTGCGCCTCGCCTATTGGCATTCACATAGAGGCTAAAGGGAGTGAAATTATTCTCCACGGCTGCTTCGCAAAAACTGCGGATGAGTCTTTAAATTACGCCACGGTCACGACGAACAAAGAGAGGACCATGGAAGATGTCTATGAATTGGTGCGAAAGGTGAAGGGCGATGACTAATTATCCCGTGATTTTGGCCGGGGCGGGCATCGGCGGCGGCGACAACATCACCCTCGCCCTCTATAAGGCCCTCTCCCGCACAGACATTATCCTTTACGACCGCTTAATGGATCCGTCGATTTTAGATTTCGCCCGCGATGCGGAAAAAATCTACGTAGGAAAGGTGGCCGGCAAACACAGCATGAAGCAAAAGGCTATTCACGGCCTCTTGGAAAAATATTACCGCGCCGGCAAGCGCGTCCTTCGCTTAAAAGGCGGCGATCCCTTCGTCTTCGGTCGCGGCGGTGAAGAGGCCCTTTATCTTTCCGAGCGGGCCATTCCCTTTCAGGTGATTTCCGGCATCACCTCCGGCGTCGCCGTACCGGCCATGGCAGGCATTCCCGTGACGCAACGGGAGACGGCCACTTCCGTATCCTTTATTACCGGCCACCGGGCAGATGGCGACGAAGACTTTGCCGTCTACGGAAAAATACCGGGAACGCTGGTTTTCTATATGGGGTTGAAAAATGCGTCGTCCATCGCCAAGGATCTTCTGGCCGGGGGAAAGGATCCCGAAACGCCCCTCGCCGTACTCAAGGCCTCCGACGACGGCGACGTGGCCTCTTTTTACAGCAGCCTGAAAACTGTCGCCGATGCGGGCCTTCCCGAACACATCACTAGCCCCGGCCTTATCGTCGTAGGCGAGGTGGTGGCTCTTCATCAAATGTTGAAGCCGCTGAATCACCTGCCCCTGACCGGCCGAAAAATTATTTTGACCGGAACCAATCAGGAAGCCATGGCCGAATCCCTTCGCGCCCACGGCGCCGAGGTTTTTATGCGGCCCATGATCGAAATCGAAGCCGTGAATCATGTGCAGCTTGAAAAAGACCTGGCGGATTTTTCTTACGACACCTTAATTTTTACGTCGAAAAACGCCGTGGACCTCTTCTTCCGCGCTTATTTGAACGATCGCGACATTCGAAGTCTTACAGGTGTTTCCATCTACGTCGTCGGCGAAAAAACCGCCCACGCCTTGGCCCGCTACGGCCTTCGTGCCGACGGCCATCCGGCGATCTACGACGGCCGCCACTTGGCGGATTATTTGAAAGGCCTTGTTAATGCCTCCAATCGCATCTACTACCCCCATGGTGCGGGAAGCGATCCCTATTTAGGCGAGGCGCTTAAAAACATGGCAGCGACTACGGATCGAATCGTCTACCGCGCCGTTTTGCCGAAGCGATGCCTTCCCCTGCCCGCCCTTTTTGATGGGGCGATCTTCTTATCCCCTTCGGCGGTGAAAAATTTCATTGCCGCCTACGGTCTATCCTCTCTTCCTCCATGCTGCTTCGCCATCGGCGATACGACAAAACAATGCCTTGTCAAAATGGGCGTAAAAGAGGAAAATATAATTTCAGGAGAAAAGGCGACGCAAGAATCCCTCTGCGAGGCGGTAATCGATACGCTGTCTTCGCAAGACGGGTATTCGCAAAAATAACGATAATAACCGGTACCACCTTTTTAAATTTCAGAACCGGCAAAGATAAAGGGGCATTTTATGATTAAAAACGACTTTCTTATGCAGCAAATCAAAGAGCTGATTCAGTTTCTTTTAGGCCTGGCCTACCCCATGGGCTTCAGCGACGAGAAAAAAGCCGAGACAGCGTCTTCCGCGCTGTCGCAGAAACTTTATGCCCTCGCCGCCGAGGGCAAGTACGGCGAAGGGGAAGACGCCCTCTTCGATGCTTTCGACCAAGGCGAGGCGGATCTCGCCACGGGCATTCTCTTCTACGAATCCCTGCTCAGAATCGATGAAAAAGAATTGCGGCGGGGAAATTTTACACTAAAAGAAATCGAAACCGGCCTCAGGGACTACGCGAAGCTGTTTCACGTGGATCTTTGATTTCAAATTCCATCCCTAAATTTCATTACACCAAAAGAAGTTCGAGCCGCCACTCGAGCTTTTTTTATTTACCTTTTTCAGCCGTACCCTCTTTCATTGCACCAAAAAATCCGCCTGCAAGGGGCGGATTTTTCAGAATGTTGTTATTTTTGTTCTCTTAATTTACGCAGAATCATTTTTTGTTCTACGCCGGCGACTAAACGACGGGTGTAGTCGACGGTATCCGGGTTAACGGACATGGAGGTAATGCCGCATTCTACGAGGAATTCTGCAAATTCAGGGTATTGGCTCGGGCCTTGACCGCAGATGGAGCAGGTGATGCCTTCTTTATTGGCAGCGTCCACCAAGATCTTAATGGCACGCTTCACTGCATCGTTTCGTTCATCGAAGTAGCCCATGCGGTTTAAGATGCCGCTGTCGCGGTCGGCGCCCATGGTGAGTTGGGTCAAGTCGTTGGAACCGATGGAGAAGCCGTCGACCAACTTCGCAAATTCTTCCGCTTGGAAAACAACGGAGGGAACTTCCGCCATGATCCAAATCTTGAAGTTTTTCGATTGCTTCAGGCCTTCCGACGCCATGATTTCTTTGACGGTAATCAATTCTTCCGGCGTGCGGACGAAGGGCAACATGGCGACCACATTGGTCAGACCGAAGTCTTCCCGCACTTTGCGCATGGCCTTACATTCCAAACGGAAGCCCTTTTCGTATTCCGGCGAAATGTAGCGGCTGACGCCACGCCATCCGATCATGGGGTTTTCTTCGTGGGGTTCCACTTCGTCGCCGCCCTTGAGGCCGCGGAATTCGTTGGTACGGAAGTCGCTCATGCGAACGACGACTTGCTTCGGATAGATGGCCCCGGCGACTTCGGCAATGCCTTCGGCCAATTGGTCGATAAGGATGTCGCCTTGGTCGGTTTTTGCCAAGTACATGGGGTGCGCGCCGATTTTATTGGTGAAAATAAATTCCGTACGCATGAGGCCGATGCCGTCGAAGGGCAGGTTTTTGTATTTTTCGATGAGGGCCGGTTCGCCTAAGTTCATGTAGATCTTTGTCGCCGTGGTAGGTGCCACGATTTGGCGAAGTTCTTCGGCGGAAATGCCAAGGCCTGCGCCTGCACCGGCTGCGCTATCGTCTTTTTTCTTTTCCTTGTCTTTCAAGACATCGCCTTCGTAGACGACGCCGCGAGTGGCATCGACGGTGATGAATTGGCCTTCTTGAAGGACTTCGGTGGCGTCGTTACTGCCGACGACACAGGGAATACCCAATTCCCGGCTGACGATGGCGGCGTGACAGGTTCTACCCCCTTCGTCAGTGACGACGGCGGCGGCAGTACGCATGGCAGGTACCATGTCCGGATTGGTCATGGCCGTGACGAGGATATCCCCTTCTTTTACCAAGTTGATTTCGCTGACGTCTTTGATCTTTTTAACTTTGCCGCGTCCGATACCCGGCGATGCAGCCAAGCCGCGAACCAGGGGATTTAATTTTTCAGGTGCTTGATTCATGCCTTCCTCTTTCGAATTGTCCGATGCACTCGGTGCATCGCCCAGTGTGGTAATGGGTCTGGATTGCAAAATGTAGAGGCCCTTGGTATCTCTGTCCATGCCCCATTCGATGTCTTGTACGCTGCCGTAGAGGCTTTCGATCTTTAAGCCCGCGTCGATTAAGGTGTTCAGCTCTTCTTTCGTCAAGCATTCTTCCTTCACGGCGCCGGCGCCTAAAATGTCTTCCACATCGGCTTCGTGGGTACCGATGCCGGAATCATTTTGTACGACAATTTTCTTCTTATCGGCGATGACTTTTTCCAAAACCGATTTGTCGCTTTTCTTAATGACGTATTCGTCGGGGGTGACGGTACCGCTGACCACGGCTTCACCTAAACCGTAGCTGGCGTTAATCATCATTTCGTCACGGCTGTTGTTAATGGGGTTGGCCGTAAACATGACGCCGGATTTTTCCGAATTGACCATTTTTTGTACGACGACGGCCAAAGAAACGGCGAAGTGGTCGTATTTTTGTTTTTCTCTGTAATAAATGGCACGCGGGGTCCAAAGAGATGCCCAGCATTTGCGAACGTGTTGTACTAATTCTTCTTCCCCTGCGATGTGCAGATAGGTGTCTTGTTGACCGGCGAAGGATGCATCGGGCAAGTCTTCCGCCGTAGCCGAAGAACGTACGGCCACTTGGGGGTCTCTCAAATCGATGGAACGACTGAATTCTTTGTAAGCTAAAATAATTTCTTCTTCCAAAGCCGGGTCGATTTCGCCCTGTTCAATGTTTCTGCGAATGTCGTTGGATGCCGCTGTGAGCATATCCACGTCGTCCACGTCTAAATCTTGCATTAAAAAACGAACTTTTTCATCTAATCCGGCGTATTCGATAAAGGCGTCGTAGCCTTTCGATGTGACGCAAAATCCCGGGGGAACGTCTAAACCGAAATTGGTCATCTCACCGAGATTGGCGCCCTTGCCGCCGACGATGTCTACATCATCTTTGCGGATTTCATGAAAAAAACGAATGTACTTAAAACCTGTCATAGAATTCCTCCTCGGGATTTATTATAGCACAGTCGGCATATGTGTTGTACTATTTATTCCAAGATTTTTTTAACTCGGCAATGGATTTCGTGCTGACCTGCTCTCTGCTAATGTTCAGGTCTTCGATCACCGCTTCGATGGCCCCTCTCGTCGTCCCTTCGATTTCCATATAGGGCTCGGGAAAGCTCTCGGGGTCCCACCGGTCCAGGTCCAGGCGGCAGTTTTTATAGGCATAACTGATGCGATGCTTTTTCGCCACTTCCACCTTGTCGTAGCCTAAAAGGCCAAAGATGGCGATCATCTCTTCCGCACTGTCGACGATTGCCGTGTGCTCGTCATAGACACGAACGCCCTCTTGGCTCTTTTTTTCCTTAAAGGTGCACTGAATCTCCTCTTTGCCGCCTTGTTTGATGCGGCGAATGCGCAAGTAGCCCCGCTCGGCTGCAATGGGATGGGCCGCGGAATCGATGAGGTAATTTGCCTGTTGTTCCTCGCCGATTTTTTCGGCGCCCATGGAAATTAATTTTTCTTCCATGGCCTCTAAATCCACGTGAAGGATTTTAACTTCGATCTCTCGCTCCATCCTAGACCTCGATCTTTCTCGGTTCGAAATTAATATAATCCGACGAGACGCAGTAGTAGCGAACGCCGTTGATTTCTCCCTCCACGATAAATTTATGGCCGAAGCTGTGGAGATGGCCGTAGATGCAAATATCGATGCCTGCAGTGCTCAAGAGATCGGCGAAGTCGTTGGGTTCGCCCTTGGCGTTAAAGGGCGGGTAGTGCAAGAGGGCGATTTTGGTTTCGATGGCGTGCCCTTTCGCTTTTTTCTCCATATCGTCGATGCTCAGCTGCAAGCGATTTAATTCCCGTTTGTAGATTTTTTCGTCCTGCTCGTCGAATCCCGTGGCGTCGATATCGGTCCAACCGCGACTGCCGCAAAAGGCCACCGTATCATCTACGGCGCCGGTATTGTGTAGGAATTCCACGGTCTTTAAATCCAAGCTGTTTAATTTATTCATGGAGGACCACCAGTAATCGTGATTGCCCTTAATCAGGTATTTTTTCCCGGGCAACGCGTCGATTCGCCGAAGGTCCACCTCTCCTTCTTCCAATTTCAGGGCCCATGAAATGTCGCCGACAACCAAGACGCGGTCGCCCTCGGCGACGGTATTTTCCCACGAAGAGAAAATTTTCTCCTCGTGATTTTCCCATTTCTTTCCGAATACATCCATGGGCTTTTCTTTTTTATGATCTAAATGTAAATCGCCAATCGCCCAAATCAATCGGCACTCCTTTCTCTTTTCGGCGTGGTAAATTCGATTACCTGCCGGTTCAATTTCTTCAATACGTCTTTCAATCGCCCTCGTCTCCCTTCATCTAAATAGACGAATCCGTCGTCGAAGATCATGGGAATCGAGGGATCCATTTTTTCTACGGCGGCCAGGCGCAGAGAAAGAACCAATAGATCCGCCGTGGATCTGCTCAGCTGGGTTTCCTTCAGCCAATGGCCGTCATCTTTTTGAAGGACGAAGGCGTCTTCCGAAAGGGCGATAGTTTTGTAGCGCCCCCGGGAAAGATCGCGCAGATAGCGGGCGCCGTCTTCTAACATGGCCCGATTAAAATCCTCTCTTCCCCCTTCGTCCAATGCTCTGAGTATGCTTTCGCAAGCCTCCACCAGGGCCAGCTTTTTGCTCAGCTGCGCCCCGCGGGCCTGCTCGTCTTTATAGGCTTTCGTCGCCTTTTCCATTTTTTTCTCAATGGCATCTTTTTCTTCACGCCGAGCATCGACCTGGCCCACTTGCCGTTGCAAGGCTTCAATTTTATCGTCCAAGCCTGTTTCAAGGGGCCCATGCTCCAGCGCCTTCATGCGCCGTTTCATGGCGTCCAGCAGCTCTTCCATGGTAATGTCTTCTTCCACCAAGTTGTCAAACCAATGAAAGCGGGCGTTCTTTTTTTCCAGCAATTGATCCCGTTCGTAAAATGCCCGATGGTAGCGCTGAATGTTACGAAGGGTGAGCCGCCGCAAAACAAACAGAATCAGGGCGACGACAAATAAGCCCCCTGCCGCAAGGGCTGAAAGGGAGGCGAAATCTGCCCGATCTCTCGTCATGAAAACCACGGCAATTGCCGCTGCGACACAACCGAAGAGCAAAGCGAGTTTGTAATAGATGCCTCTAAAGAGGCCTTTGCCCCGCTTTCTTTCGTAGTGCTCGATCTTCGCTTCGTTTTCATCCAAAGCCCGATCCCATTGTGCCACTTCTTCCGCGGCCACGGCCAGTTGCGGCAGAAGCAGTTCTTTGTCTCTCGCCTGTTTTTGACGGAGTTTCAATGCGCGAAGTTCTCTGAGTAACGCCTCACGCTTTTCTTCCTCATCTTTCAAATGCCGGGACCGGGCGCGAAAATCCGCTAAATTCGCTTCCATTCCTTTGAGCTTTTCCCGATTGTCGCCGATGGGCGATTTCTTCGCCCTCTCCGTGCCCAAGGCCTTTTTCTCCTTGGCCAGATAGTCCAGGGCTCCTTCCACATTCAGGGCGGTGCTGTTGGTGCGCAGAAAATTTTTCATCTCCTGAACGCGCTTAAAAATCGCCTCCGCTCCCGTAGATTGCAAATCGTCCATGGCGAAGAAGCGTAGAAAATCCCCTTGGGACAGCTGCCAAAACAGTGCCCCGGGCTGTGGAATGCCGGAAAAGGTGTAGAGGGCGTCTTCATCGGACAGAAAGCGATTAGCCTCCACATCGTAAATTTTAAGCGTTTCTTTTTCTTTTATAAAATTTCGCTCGATGACGTAGGGCTTGCCTCCTACCTCCAATTCCATGGCGGCAGAAAAGTCCCGCCCCTCCAAGGGAAAGTAATCGTCGTAGGCCGAGGAATAAAGCTTGCGCGCTGGGCTGTCTTTGGAAAAGCCGTATAAAATCGCCTGAATACAGGCCGCCGTCGTGGTTTTTCCCGATTCATTAGGCCCCGGAAGGCATTGATAGCCTTCTTGAAAGGCAACCGTCGTGTCGTGGAAGCAGCCGAAATCCCGCATATAGAGTTTATGAATCATAGTCTTCCCCCAAAAGGGCACGCAAACCTAAATCACAGAGGGCGAGGCGCGTCTCTTCATCGCCGTCGTAGGCCTTCGCCCGCGCCAGAAAGGCGCCGAGAAGATCGCCTTGGTGTTCTCTTTCCATGCGCTCGATGATCTTTGGCAGATCCTTTTCCCAATTAAGCTCATACAAAAGGCCCTTTTCGTCGAAAATCCCTCGGAGCTCCCGGTCCAAGATGCCGCTGTAGGCGCCGGACAGGTGAAAGCTGTAGATAAAGTCTTTCGAATGGCCCAAGGCCTTGGCATCAGCCACAATGGCCTCGTCGTCGGCCCCGTCTCTTCGCAGGTAATTTTTCTGTTTCAGCATACGGGCCGCTACAGGAACGTAGCGGGTGGTGAGCACCTCGTCCAGCTCCCCTAATACCACGCCGAGTTTTCCGCGATCCGTTCGATCCAAAGGCTCCGGCGTGCCGCACATCTGCAGCTTGTTTTCGTACATAATGGGCTTGTGCACATGGCCCAAAGCCACATAGTCGAAGGCATGAAGCAGATTGGCATCCACCGGGAAATACCCGTCGCCGCCGCTCCAATTGCCGTGATGCAGGAGCACGCGGTGAAGGCCCTCGTCGCCAATTGTGCCTTCAAATTGTAGGATTTTATTGTAACTTGCCCGCGTCCAGCTGGTGCCGTAAAAGACCACGCCACGATCCCTGTCTTCGTAGCGATCCATGATTTCGTTGGAAAATAAAAACACGTTCTCCGGCAAACGAGCCGCCACGTCGTCGTAGAGCTTGTAGTCGTGATTGCCTAAGAGAAGCAAGGTGGTAAAAGGAGCGTGGGCCAAACAGTTCAAGACGTAGTCCACCTCGGCAGAGCTCACCTTCTCCTGCTCAAAAATGTCGCCGACGAGAAAAAGGTAGTCTACCTGCTCCTGAATCCCCAGTTTTAACACGCGCTCAAAGGTGCGAAAGCGATCCTTTCGGCCGATGATGCGGTCGTCTTCTCTTTCGTAAGGAAAACTTCGTCCTAAATGCAGATCCGCTGTGTGCAGAAAACGCATTATTTGATTAATTTCTGTACCGCTTTAAATTCATCGGTACCGGAGACGCTGTTTAAATCAAACAGAATGGTTTCCGTGGCGCGAACGGTTGCGCCCATTTGACGCATTTCGTCGAGGGCGAAGCGGACGTTTTCTTTTTCTCTGGAGCTGACGGCGTCGTGGGCGACGTAGACGTCGATGCCCTTGGCGATTAAATCGCGCACGGTCATGAGCACGCAAATATGAGCTTCAATGCCGCATACCACCACTTGCTCCGGTTTCTTTTCGTCGATGTAGGCGGCTATGTCTTCATCCAGCATACAGGAGAAGGCTTTTTTGTCGAAATCCGCGCCGCCGGAGACTTTGCTTCGAATGGCTTCGTTGAATTCTCCGAGGCCCCGTTTGTATTGTGTGGTAAACACGGTGGGAATGTTCATGATTTCAGCGGTTTCAGCCAAAATGCCGGCATATTTCTTCACGCCGTCGATATTGAAAATGGCCGATGCCAGGGAATCCTGAAAATCTACAAATAAAAACAGTACCTTCTCCCTATCTAAGCAAAAATTCATGTTTATACCTCCATTCGTTGTACATCGATTTGATTCATGCGTCCTTTTAAATCAGCGAAGTCCGCTTCGCCTTCGGTGGTTGCCGCCCCGTGAGCCAGCTTCAACACCGTGGGGGCGTCGTATTTTCTGACGATGCCCGCGGCCAGTGCCAATGCGGCATAATGGGCATCGAAGCTTCCTTTTTTGTCTTCATTTTTCGCAAAGTAATAGCTTCCGCGAGCTCGGAGAATGGATCCCCGCTCGCTTCCCGTGACCAGTATCAGGGGAATCTCGCCGCCATAAAGCGTATCTAAGGCCGAGACAATCTCCCCTAAAAAGTGAATGGGCTTGTTTATTTTTGCCGCCAACACATGGCGGTTCACGACGAGGCCGAAGGGCTTCGCTTCTTTCACAGCTTCCTCATCATCCGCTTCAGAAGCAAGGATAATCACCGGCTTCGACAGTTTCCGCGCGTAGCGTACCAAGGGAAGTTTCATCCCGTCGGCTTCTCCCGTTCCCGTGGATTCGCAGAGGACCACGGCATCCGATTTTTCCGCTTCCCTTAAAAAAAGATCGTAGAAATCCACCATATCTTCCCGCGTGCGCCGAGGCTCAGCGGTTTCGAGCGTGGTCTTTTTATTCTTTTCCTCCAGAATAAAGTGCTCCCGGGTTTCGTCGCGAAGATTTTTCGCCACCACCTGGGTGCCTTCTGCTTCCATCAGCTTTTTATAGCGCTCCCCGGCGTCGCCGCCGAGAAAGGTCATGAGCCGCACCGATTCATTGATGCTTCTTGCAAACCGCGCCATATGGGTGCCGTATCCCGCCGGTGTGGTCTGCTTTTCACTTGCGCGGGATAGGGCGCCTTTCGGGAAGCTTTCGCCTTTCAGGCGCTCTTCCAAGATGGGATTGGTATCGACGAGAAGAATCATGCTTGATTAAATCGACGGATAACGGCAGACTCGATCCATTCGATTTTCTCCTTCGCTTTTTCTTCGTCTTTGTCCTTGGTGTAAATATACAGCTTGATCTTCGGCTCCGTACCGGAAGGACGCACATAGAAGCGACTGCCGTCGTCCATGTGGTATTCCAATACATTGCTGGTGCCGATGCCCTCGACGCCCTCGGCGTAGTCCACGATTTTTTCCACTTTCAGACTTTCGATGGAATCCATGGGATTTGCCCGCAGATCCTTCATAATGTCTTGAATCAAAGCCTGACCTTCTCTGCCTTCTTTCACCACGGAAAGGAGCCTTTCTCCTTGATAGCCGTAGGTCTTAAAGATTTCGTCCAGCACTTCCGGAAGGCGCTTATCGAAGCTCAGGTAGTAAGCCGCCATTTCAGCCACCATCATGGACGTGACGACACCATCTTTGTCTCGTACGTGGTCGCCGTAAACATAGCCGATGCTTTCTTCAAATCCGAATAAAAATTCATACTCGCGGGTATCGTCCCATTCGTTGGCCAGGGCACAAATGTTTTTAAATCCGGTCAAGGCGTCGAACATGGTCACGCCGTAATGGGTGCAAATTCTGCGGCCAATGTCGCCGGTGACGATGCTCTTCACCACGGCGCCGTTTGTCGGCAGATCGCCTTTCGCTGCGCGGCGGGACAGAATGTATTCGAGAAGAAGGGCCCCCGTTTGATTGCCCGTAAAGGGAATAAACTCCCCGGAGGCATCTTTTGCCACCATGGCGACGCGGTCGCAATCCGGGTCGGTGGCGATGAGGATGTCCGCATCCACTTCTTTTCCCAGGGCCAACGCCTTTTCAAACGCCTTGATATCCTCGGGATTGGGATAGCCTACAGACTTAAAGGTGCTGTCCGGCGCAATTTGTTCTTCAACCAAATGAATGTTCTCAAATCCACGCGCATTCAACACCCGGCGAACGGGCAAATTCCCCGTGCCGTTTAATGGCGTGTAGACGATGGAAATATCTTTTTTTATATCCTCTTCCACGGCCTTGGCCAAGGTGAGGGCGTAATATTTTTCTTCCAATGCTTCATCGATCACGTGGATGAAGCCTTCCTCTTTGTATTCGTCGAAGGTTTTTTTCGGCCACACGGTGTAGTCGAATTTGGCGATTTCCCGGGAGATTTCATCGGCGATGTCGTCGCGAATTTGGGAGCCTTCCTTCCAATACACTTTATAGCCATTGTATTCCTTCGGATTGTGGCTCGCCGTCACCACGATGCCCGCTTGTGTCCCCAATTCCCTTACGGCAAAGGACAACATGGGCGTGGGACGAATATCCGGGAAAATGTGCACCTGAATGCCGCAGGAAGCCAGCACCGAAGCGGCGACTTTCATGAATCGCTCACTTCTTTCACGCACATCCCAGGCAATGGCGACGCCGCGGTTCATGGCTTTTTGCCCCCGCTTCTCGATGACGCCGGCCAGCCCCCGCGTGGCGCGGGCGATGACCTGTTCGTTCATGCGGTTCATGCCCGGACCGATTTTTCCTCGAAGGCCTGCCGTTCCGAAGGCCAGCTCTTGGTAAAAACTGTCCGCTATTTCATCGTCGGTCATCGCCGAAAGCGCACGGCGGTCTTCGTCGCAGAGGGTGGTCAGTTTTCCCCACTGAATAAATTCATCGTGAATCGTCATTTCAACCTTCTTTCGTGATATCTTCAAAAGTCGCATCAATTAATCTGCCCAATTCTTCGGGGTTGACGCGCATTTGCATTCCCTTCTTCCCGGCGCTGACATAAATCGCATCGTATAGAATGGCGGTCTCGTGGATGTAGGTAGGAAATAATTTTTTCATCCCTACAGGTGAGCAGCCGCCTCGTACATAGCCGGTAAGAGGCAAGAGATCTTTTACGTGAAGCATCTCAATTTTTTTCTCACCACAAACTTTGGCTGCCTTTTTTAAATCCAATTCTTCGGCTACGGGAATAACGAAGACGAAATGTTCCTTGTCTTTTCCCTCAGTAATCAATGTCTTAAATACGGCTTCCACGGGCAAATGGTTTAGCTCGGCAATTTTTACGCCGTCCACCTCCGCGTCTTGATCGTATTCGAAGGTTTCATAAGGGATACCTTCAGCATCTAAATGCCTGAGTGCATTCGTCTTTTTCATAAAAACACCTCGTTTAATCTATACCCGTTTTCAAAAATCTAGCGACAAGAGCTTGAAATCGATTCTCCCTATTTCCGAAGATTATTATAACATGGATAAATCAGGGGACACAGCGGATTCTCCCGCTCAGGTACAGGCAATAAGAAAAATAAACACAATAAACATCCCCCGGCGTAGCCGGGGGTTTTCCTTTTTCGGCCCAAAGGGCCTGTATTACTAGCTGCGCCTGAAGGGCGTCGGCGGTCTGCCCGTGCTATCGTTACTTGGCTACCCCTTAAAGGGGTTCGTCGTGTCAAAGGTTAGTTGCTCACTTATTTGATCCTCTTTCAACTGGTTTTGTATATACTCTTGAATCTTTTTAGCGTTTTTTCCCGTTGTATCGACGTAATAGCCTCGGCACCAAAACTGCCTTCCCCTATATTTAAATTTCATGTCTCCCCATCGTTCATAGATCATGATACTGCTCTTACCTTTTAGAAAGCCCATGAATGAAGATACAGATAGTTTGGGTGGGATCT
>NZ_CALPBW010000003.1 GCF_943169845.1 Peptoniphilus rachelemmaiella | reverse complement strand
CCACTACATAGGCAATTAAGCGCTTTGTCATCTGCTTGCCCTTGGCGGCAAAGGAGAGAGGTGCTTCAAAGCGCGCGCCGCAATCCTTGCAATCATAGCGTGTCTTCTTGACGCGAAGAAACACGTGCTTGCGCCGCATCGGTGCGTCCCGAAGGACTTGCTCCCGGTGATCGTGGACCCAGGCGTGGGATGAGCCACAGTGAGGACAAACCCGATCGTGGACGGGTTTACAATCAATGGTAATGAGGCGTCTTTCTTCTGAAACACCGGTGACCTCGACATCTTGGATTCCTAAAAGTAATGTGGTAATATTGTTTTGCACTTGTTTGCCCCCCTTTATTATGTTGTGGTGATTTAATTTTAGGTGATAGGGAAAACAAGTGCTATCTTTTTGCACAAAAATATCCATTGAGGAGATTACTCCCCAATGGATATTATAGAGCCTTTTTTATTTTAGTTTTATGGTCCGCGTGATTTCCACTTCTTGTGTCGCGGCGTTCCAGATGATTTCTTTTCCGTCGACCAAGCCCAGGGCCCGTGCCACATTGGCGATGGGAAGGTAGGTGCGGTCGTTTTTAATCATGGCTTTGGTGTCGCTTTCGTAGATTTTGCCGTTGACGATGATTTTGTTTGTGTCCACGGGGATTTCCACGCGAGTGGTTTTGTCTGTCAGAAGGACGGTGCGCGTTTCATTGATCCACTGTACGTCCATGCCCAGGCTTTCCGCCACGTAGCGAATGGGGAGCATGGTGCGGTTGTTGTGAATAAAGGGGGCGACGTCCACTTGGCCGTTCGTCTTCATGCCCTGTACACGGCGCTCAAGATTTTTCGAACCGATTTTCAGTTTGACGGAGAACTGTAGGGTGTTCTTCGCAGGGTCTTTCGATGCTCGGCTCGGATTGGGCTTAAATTGAGGGGACGGGGAAGCGGGGCGAGCCGGCTTGTTGGGCTTGGGCCGATTCGGAAGGGGGGTTCCGGGAGTCGGTGCCTTCTTTTCCCACTTGGCGTAGAGGGTCATGTTCCCGACGACGGCACTTGCAAAGTCGTAGGCTTTGGTGAGATTGGCATCGGTGTACCACCCGGCGAAGGTGTGATCCGCCTTGGCAGGATCTTGAGGCTTATTTAAGAGATAGCCTTCACTAACGGTGGCCGGTCCGATTTTGCTGCCGCCATTGGTTTCGAAGGTAATGGTGTAGGACCTGTTGCTCTTCAAGCGGAAGTAGCCGGGTTGATCCGCACCGCCGTCGATTCGCGCGTACTCTTTGTTGACGTGGTCTTCGTTATATACGGTGCCTTTTCCGCCGACGAGGGAGGTGCAGCCGGCAAACATATTGCTCGCATTGACTCGATCAGTAATTCTATCGGTGCGGAAGCCGTCGGTGGCGAAGATGGTGCGCAAGTTTTCGCAATGGTAGAACATATTGGCCGTAAACTGCAAATTAGAGGTGTTAAAGCTACTGAGATCCAGGGTGCGCAGGGCGGAGCAGCCGTTAAACATGCCGATCATGCTGGTGACCGAGGTGGTGTCGAAGCGATAGAGGTCGACTGCTTTCAGTGCTTTGCAGCCGTAGAATAGGTAGTCTGCGTTTTTCAGTTGACTCGTGTCGAAGGAAGCGAGGCTGACGCTCTCCAGTTGGGGACAGTTGTAAAAGAGATTGTTCAGTACTTCAACTTTGGAAGTATCCACGGCATCCGCAAAGTCGACGGTCTTCAATTGCTCGTAGTTTTGAAACAAGGCGATTGATTTTTCAGGAAAGGCGATCTTGGTGTTGTCTTCGCTTAAGACGTAATACTTTCCGTTTTTTTCGTAGACTTTGATTTTGTCGCTGTTATCGGCGCCGACGGGAGTGCCGGTCATGCCTTGGATGTGGGGTGCATTATCCGTTTTCTTGCCGAAGATAACTTCCGTCGCCTTATCTTTCGGTACGGCGCGGTGAAAGGCATTTATGTCCAAGGTGGTGTTTTCTTGAGCGTGGGCCGCTCGGGGGCTAAAGATGGCGACGGCCAGGCTGAGGCATAAAAAAAGGCCCAAGCACTTGCCAAAGGAATGTTTAATCATTGGTGTATCTCCTGTTCTTTTGTGATGTAAAAATTTTATCACGGGAAAAAAGAGGGGAACAAGAACAAAGGCCGTCGAATTTCTTCATATTTTCTAAGAGAAGGGTCGGATAATCTTACAAAACGGGGATATTTGAAGAAAATTAAATACATTTGTTTTACGGCCAACAAAAAAGCCGCCTCGTGGGCAGCTTGATCTTTTCTGTTTTAGATGCCCACGGCGGCGCGACCCACGGCTTTAGCGAAAGTGCCCGTCGATGGGGATGATGTCTCCCGTAATGTAGGCGGCTTCGTCGGAGATCAGGTATTTCACCAGGCTCGCGATTTCTTCGGGCTTGGCAAAGCGGCTAACGCCCACCTCTTTGCGAAGGGCGGCCAGTTCTTCTTCGGAAAAATCCTTGCGCATCATGTCCGTGTCCACGATGCCGGGGGCCACGGCGTTGACGCGAATGCCGCTGGGCGCCAGTTCTTTGGCCAGGGCCTTGGTCAGGGAATTGATGGCGCCTTTTGATGCGGAGTAGCAGGTCTCCATGGCGGCGCCGGCTTCGCCCCATATGGAGCTGATGTTTATAATAACGCCGCCCTTTTTGTGAAGCATATGGGGAATGGCCCGTTTGGAATTAAGGAAGACGGAGTTTAAATTGGTGCCGAGGATGTTTTGCCAGGTGTCGAAGGCCGTGTCCTGCAGAAGATCGTAGTGGGAGATGCCGGCGTTGTTAATTAGTATGTCCACGTGGCCGAGGTTTTTTTCCGCCGTGTTAAAGAGATAGTCCACGTCTTCTTCTTTGCTTACGTCGGCCTTTACGGCGATAGTATAGGGATTGGTTTTGCGAAGTTCTTCGAGGAGTGCGTGGGCGGCTTTTTCACTGCGGAAATAGTTAATGACGAGCTTGTACTCCGGATTTAATTCTCTCGCGATGGCCGCCCCGATGCCTCGAGACGCGCCGGTAATCAAAACTGTTTTCATAAGACTATTTTACACATGAGGCGCTGTTTCGCCAATAAAAAAGCCGCCTTCGCGGCAGCTTTTCCTTAGAAGTATTGCACGGGATCGGCCAGGTTTTTCAACAGGGCCGCCACGCTCCATGCGGCGGTGACGCTGGATTTCGGATTTTTCGGATCGGGCTTGGAGGTGATTTCCACCACGGCCTTGGCTTTTTCGTTTTCCACGGTGACCCGATGGGTGTTGCCGGGGCTTTCGGGATCGCTTACGATGCGCACCTTGGTGGCATCGGCCCCCGAGGTGGTGAGGCCTGTGGCCACGGCCACATTGGTGTTTTTCGGAAAGCCCTTGATGGCTTCCGTGGCGCTTCCTTCGAAGGCGACGACTTTTTTATCCGTAGGCAGGTCTTCCTTTAGGTAGGGGGCGCCGTTTAAGCTTTTCGGCGCTTTCGTGCTTTGAATTTCAGATTGCACGCCGCCCATAAGGGTGAAGGTGCGCATTAAGTCGAAGCCGCCGATGGCGCCGGAGGTAATGTGCACTTTTCGGCCTGCTTTTTTTGCCGCCGATTCGATGTCGTCGTATAGGGCGGCATCGGCCAAGGCGCCGACGGAGGTAATGACCACGTCTTTGCCTGCCTCGAGCAGGGGCACGATGTATTCTTTCACGGCGCCGACGCCTGCGATTTCCACGACGATGTCCGTGTCGTCGGCGAGGAGGGCGTCGAAATTGTCGTAAAGGGGAATGGTCTCGCCTTTTGCGGCAATGGTTTTTTCGTCGAGGACTTGATCGAAAATCCCCACGAGGTGGTAGTCTTCTTTTAATTTGTCTAAAATAGCGTCCACGAGAATGTGGCCCAGGGCGCCGTAGCCGATGACGGCGATGTTTTTCATGCTTCCTCCTTGAAAGGTTCTTCGGGCACTAAAAAGCCCGCTTCGGCCAAAGCCGCTTCTACTTCATCTAAGGTTTCTTCGTCTTTGGCAAAAACCGTGTGGAAGTGGTAGCCGTTGGTAATGTTGTTCAGTGGGGTGCTGACGCTGTGGTAAATGTCGTCCATAAAATGGTTCACGTCTTTACGAGATTGAATATTTAATGTGGCGGCGATTTTTCCGTAAAAGCGGTGCTCTACATAGACATCTTCCACCGTGGCCCCCAAGTCCACGATGAGATTCAGCTCCTTGGTGATTTCGTCGTCTCTGTGGTGGCACTTGAATGTGCGGCGAAAGCCCGTGGGCGCGTTCATGTAGTAGCCGCGATTGGTGGAGTGGATGGGAATGTTTTTCGCCCGAAGCAGGCTGATATCTTGGACGATGACCTGCCTGGAGACGGAAAAAGTTTTGGCCAGGCTGTCGCCGGAAATGGGCTCAGCGGATTCCCGAAGGGCTTTTTCGATTTCGTAGAGCCGCGTTTCCTTATCGAGAACCATCGGGTGTCAGTCCTTTCATGGAAAAATCCAGCACCGGCGCCGAGTGGGTGAGGGCGCCGGAAGAGATAATGTCGGCGCCTAAATCTTTGTACTTGGAAATGTTGTTTAAATCCATATTGCCGGAAAGCTCCACCAGGGCGCGCCCGTCGATGAATTCGACGGCTTTTTTTATTTCATCCGGGCTCATATTGTCCAGCATAATAATGTCCGCGCCGGCCTCCACGGCTTCTTTTACCATGGCCATGGTCTCCACTTCCACTTCGATCTTTCGTACGAAGGAGGCGTAGGCCTTCGCCCGCTTGATGGCTTCTGCGACGGAGCCCGCGGCGCCGATGTGATTGTCTTTGAGCATGACGCCGTCGGTGAGGTTGAAGCGGTGGTTCTCGCCGCCGCCGCAGCGAACGGCGTATTTGGCAAAGATCCTAAAATTCGGCGTGGTCTTTCTGGTGTCCACGATTTTCGTCTCGCTTCCCGCCAGGGCATCGACCATTTTCTTGGTGTAGGTGGCGATGCCGCTCATCCGTTGAAGGAAATTTAAAGCCACCCGCTCCGCCGTCAGGAGGGCGCGAATGGGGCCTGTGATCGTAGCGATTAAATCCCCTTTCGTCACATCATCGCCGTCTTCGAAATACCACTGTACGGCGGTTCGCTCGTCGAAGAGGCGGAAGGTGCGTTCAAATACCGGGGCGCCTGCGAGCACGCCGTCCGCCTTGGCGAGAAGCTTCACCGAGCCCATTTCGTCGGCATCCACCAACGCGTTGGTTGAAATGTCTTCTTCGTTTACGTCTTCTTTTAGGGCGGCCAAAATGGCGTCGTCCATCAAAAAAGGCGCCAAAGTCAAATTGCCCATAAAGCTCCTTTCTTTACTTGCTTGCGATGGCGAGCATGCGATCCAAGGGAACCTTGGCCTTTTCGATTAAGTCCGCATCTAAAAGAACCTCGTTGTCGCCGGTTTCCAAAACGTGGATGATTTTGTCGATGGTGACCATTTTCATGCCGGTGCAAATCAGGTCCGGGAAAATAAATTCCTTGTCGGGATAAAGTCGGTTTAATTCCCAACCGATGCCTTCTTCCGTGAGAATAATGTTTTTGTCCTTGTTCAAATCGCCGACGGCACTTAAAATGCCCTTGGTGCTGCCCGTGTAATCGGCCAGTTCCAGAACTTCCGGTTTGCATTCCGGATGGCAGAACACGGGAGCGTCCGGGTATTGTTTTTTCAGGGCGCGCACCATGTCTGCCGTTAAGCTGTCGTGAACGGGGCAGCAGCCGGCGTTGTTAATAAAGTGCTTGTCGGGGAAAGCCCCTTCCGTATTTTGGCCTAAATTGCCGTCGGGAATAAAGAAAATGTGCTTGGCGTCGATGGCGCCTACGACTTTCGCCGCGTTGGAGGAAGTGAGGCAGTAGTCCGAATGGGCTTTCACTTCGGCGGTGGAGTTGACGTAAGAGACCACGGCGAGGTCGTCGTATTTTTCTCTCATTTCTTTAATGGCATCCACATCCACCATGTGGGCCATGGGGCAATCGGCATCGGGCTCGGGAAGGTAGACGGTTTTTTCCGGATTCAAAATCTTTACCGTCTCTCCCATAAATTCTACGCCGGCCATGACGATGGTTTTGGCGTCGATGCCCGTGGCGATTTTCGCCAGGGTGAAGGAGTCGCCGACGTGATCGGCGATGGCTTGTACGGCGCCGTCCACATAATAGTGGGCGAGAATGACGGCGTCTTTTTCTTTCTTTAAGCGTGCAAGGGTGTCCTTTTCCAAAGTAGTCTTCCTTTCTTCTGTATATTCGTGAATCCATCCTAGAATACCACAAGTGTTGGCAGATGACAACACGACTGTCTTGTCAATAAAGAAAATTGAGTCCGCCGTCGATTCAAGCTATAATAAAAGCAAGATGAAAAGGAGGCACAGTTTGGACCATTTAAAGAAACTTTTCGGCGAAAATAACACGCCGTCCATTCCCGTAAAGGAATTAAAGGACAGGTCAACGAAATTTATTTTAGATGTGCGGGAGCCCGACGAAATCGCCACGGGAAAAATTCCCGGCGCCTACACCATTCCCCTGGGGGATTTAAGTGCGCGGGAAGAGGAGCTTCCCAAGGACGAAACGATTTACATTATCTGCCGCTCCGGCAATCGCAGCCAAAAGGCCTGCGCGTATTTAAACGGTCGCGGCTATGACTGCATCAATGTAGCCGGCGGCATGCTGGCCTACGACGGGCCCGTGGAATAAAGGGTGCCGCAGAAGTTCGGAAAAAGCTTTTGAAGCCTGAGAAAGCGGGTATAGTTAAAAGAGAATAGGAGGAAGTTATGGAAAAAGATATGAGCAAGTATCGCTGCAAACCCTGCGGCTTCGTGTACGATCCCGCCAAAGGCGTGCCGGAATACGGCATCGAACCGGGCATTCCCTTTTCTGAATTGCCCGACGACTGGACTTGCCCCAAATGCGGCACCAGCAAATGGATGTTTGTAAAAGTCGAAGAAGATTAAAGCGCTCGCAAGAGTGCTTTTTTCATAAGCAGGAGGAGCCATGAGAACACTAAAAGATGCCCTTAACGTAGGCGTGGCCATTCACAGTCGCTTGGTTATGCCGCCCATGGTGACAGAAGCCTCGGTGGGGGGCGAGATCAGCGAAACGACTCTGGCCTATTACAAAAAAATGGCGGCGAATAAACACTTCGATCTCTTTATTATCGAACACAGCTACGTCGCAGAAGACGGCAAGGCGAGCTTGAAGCAAATGAGTTTGGCCGACGACGAAAAAATCGCCGGGCATAAAAAACTTGTGGCGGCCATAAAAAGCGTTCGCCCCGACGCCGCCGTGTTCTTGCAATTAAACCACGCCGGCATCAAAACCCGAGGCGACATGATCGGCAAAGACCCCATGGGCCCCTCGGTGCGTCCCTGGGATAAAATGTGCCGTGCCATGACCTTCGACGACATGGCGCGGGTGAAAGCGGATTTCGTGGCGGCGGGCCTTCGGGCGAAGGCGGCGGGCTACGACGGCGCGGAGCTTCACGTGGCTCACGGCTATTTGCTGAACCAATTCCTTTCCCCCCTCACCAATTTCCGCACCGACGACTACGGCAAAGACCGGGTGAAGTATCCCCTGGAAGTCTTTCTGGCCATGAAAGAAGCTCTGGGCGACTTTCCCCTGGCCGTGCGCATCGGCGGAATCGAAACCATTGAAGGGGGCACCACCGTGGCAGACGGCGTACGCGCAGCCAAAGCCTTTGATAAGGCCGGCGCCGCCCTTTTAGACATGACCGGCGGCATGACCGGCTACAATCGGCACGGCCACAAGGAAGCCGGCTGGTTTAAAGACCTGAGCCGCGCCGTAAAAGACGAAACCACGGCCCCGGTGCTTTTAACCGGCGGCATTACCACCTATGAGGAAGCGGAACAACTACTGGCAGAGGGTGCGGCGGATCTTTTCGGCATCGGACGCGCCTTTTTGAAAGATCCGGATTGGGAGACGGATAAACTATAAGAAGCTGCGGCATGACCTCGGCTTTTTTTTGCGCAGAATTCCCCTGAACCATGTATCCATGTCTATGTTATAATAAGTTCATTACAAAGGAGGGATTGGATGAAAGCTGTTGTCAGTGTTTTAGGTAAGGATCAGGTAGGGATTGTTTCCCGGGTTACGACGCTTTTGGCGGATCATGGTTTTAATATTTTAGACATTAGTCAAACCATTGTCAGTTCTTATTTCACCATGATTCTCGTGGTGGAACACGCCGATGAAAATTTTGCCTTGGAAAATGTTGTGGAAGACTACGAAGCTTTGGGCAAATCCATGGGTTTGGACATTCGTATGCAGCATGAGGCGCTTTTTAGCCGTATGCACCATATTTAGAAAGGACGTCTCTTTTGGATAATTCTTCGATTCTCGAAACAATTCACATGCTGGAGCATGAGAATTTAGACATACGAACGGCGACCTTGGGGATTTCCCTTATGGATTGCGTCTCCGACGATGTGGACGTGGTATGCAAGCGGGTTTATGACAAGATCACCACCTTAGGTGCCGACTTGGTCGATGAAGCCAATGCCGTCGGCGCCAAGTACGGGGTGAGCGTGGTCAATAAGCGCATTTCCGTCACGCCGGCTTCGTTGATTTTGCCTCGCGGCACGAAAGAGGATTTCGTGAAGCTGGCCAAGGCTCTGGACGATGCAGCCATTAAAATCGGCGTCGACTTTATCGGCGGCTTTTCCGCTTTGGTTCACAGCGGCATGACTGAAAGCGAGCGGGCTTTAATCGAAGCCATCCCGGAAGCTTTGGCCACGACGGAAAAGGTGTGCTCCTCGGTAAATGTGGGCACGTCGAAATCGGGCCTCAATATGGATGCCGTGGCTTTAATGGGCAAAGTGATTAAGGATGCGGCCTATTTGAGTCGCGACGCGGATTCCATCGGCTGCGCGAAGCTGGTTGTCTTCGCCAATGCGGTGGAAGACAATCCCTTTATGGCCGGCGCCTTCCACGGCACGGGCCTCGGGGATCACGTGCTCCACGTGGGCATTTCCGGTCCCGGCGTAGTGAAGACGGCCTTGGAAAAATTCCGCGGCGCGCCTTTCGACGAAGTGGCCCAATGCATTAGCGAAATGACTTTCAAGATCACCCGCATGGGCGAATTGGTGGGCAAGGAAATCGCCAAGCGTCTGGACACGCCCTTCGGCACCATCGACTTGTCTCTCGCACCGACGCCGGCGGTAGGCGACAGTGTGGCGCGGATTTTGGAAGAAATCGGCGTAGGCACCGTGGGCGGCCACGGCACCACGGCGGCTTTGGCCATGTTAAATGACGCGGTGAAAAAGGGCGGCATCAATGCATCCGCCCACGTCGGCGGCTTAAGCGGCGCCTTTATTCCCGTATCGGAAGACGAGGGCATGATTTCCGCCGCCGCATCGGGCGCCTTGGCTTTCGACAAATTAGAAGCCATGACCTGCGTCTGCTCCGTCGGGCTGGACATGATCGCCATTCCCGGAGACACGCCGGCGGAAACTTTATCGGCCATGATCGCCGATGAATCCATGATCGGCATCATCAATCACAAGACCACGGCGGTGCGCCTGATTCCCGTTGTGGGCAAAGACGTAGGCGACAACGCCACCTTCGGCGGCCTGTTAGGGGAAGCGCCTATTCTTCCCGTGCACAAAAACGACTGTGCGGCCTTTGCGGCACGGGGCGGCTTTATTCCTGCGCCCATTCACAGCTTTAAAAATTAAATCGAAGGGAAGCCATGACTGTTACCATTCAAGAATTCGTCTCCATGATGGCCCAAAGCCCCGCCATTTTTCTCACGACCCTTTTGGTCTTGGCGGTGGTTTTTGTCAACGGCTGGACCGATGCGCCCAATGCCATCGCCACCGCCGTATCCACGCGCAGCATTGCACCGCAAAAGGCCATTTATTTGGCCACGCTCTTTAATTTTCTCGGGGTCTTTATTATGACGGCCCTTAACGCCAATGTGGCGGAGACGATTTACAACATGGTGGACTTTAACGGCAATACAAACGAAGCCTTAATCGCCCTGGCCGCGGCGCAGGTGAGCATCGTGATTTGGTCGACGGCGGCGTGGTACTTTGGGATTCCCACGTCGGAATCCCACGCCCTCATCGCCGGGCTCT
The DNA here is from genome assembly GCF_943169845.1 of Peptoniphilus rachelemmaiella. Lineage (GTDB taxonomy): Bacteria > Bacillota > Clostridia > Tissierellales > Peptoniphilaceae > Aedoeadaptatus > Aedoeadaptatus rachelemmaiella. Next base: position 121,828 of record NZ_CALPBW010000003.1, on the reverse strand, counting down.
CCGGCTCGGCCATCGCCTTGCACGGGGGCCTCGCCGGGATCAACGGGGCGGAGTGGATGAAAAACATCTACGGCCTCGTCCTCTCCACGGTCATGGGTTTTTTCATGGGCTATGTGGTGGTAGAGATCATTAAGCGCCTTTTGGCGGGCTCCGACCGGCGAAGGTCCAAGGCCTTTTTCAAAAACGGGCAGATCGTCTCGGCGGCGGCCATGGCCTTTATGCACGGCGCCCAAGACGGGCAGAAGTTCATGGGCGTATTTATGCTGGCCTTCAGCTTGGCTGCCGGCACCGGCGGCGCGGGGCATTTCGTAATTCCGGCGTGGCTCATGATTTTAATATCGCTGGTTATCGGCCTGGGCACCAGTTTAGGGGGCCTGCGCATTATAAAATCCGTGGGCATGAACATGGTGAAGTTGGAAACCTACGAGGGCTTCGCCGCCGATATCGGCGCCGTAGTGAGCCTATTCGCCGCTTCCCTGGCGGGGCTTCCCGTTTCCACCACCCACACTAAAACCACGGCCATTATGGGCGTGGGGGCATCGAAGCATATTAAAAACGTGAACTGGTCTGTGGTAAGCGACATGGGTCTGGCGTGGATCTTGACCTTTCCCGGCTGCGGGATCATCGGATTTATCGTCACTTCCGTGCTGATTCATCTGTTTTAGGAGAAGCTATGAAAGATAGAAAATTCGATTACTTCCGAAAATTCAGCGATATGGCTCAAAAGGCATCGCAGGCGGCAGATCTGTTGCAGATCACCTTGGGCACCTACGACGGGGCGAAATTGCGGGAGAAAACCGATGCCATGAAGCGCATCGAAAACGACTGCGATCAGATCATGCACGATATTATGAATCGCCTGGCCGTAGAATTTTTGCCGCCCATCGAGCGGGAAGACATTATCGAGATCACGGACAAGCTGGACACGGTGGTGGATTCCATCGAGGAGATTTTGCTGGGCCTGTATATGTACCGGGTGCGGGAGCTCATTCCCGAGACCTTGGAGTTTGTGGATCTCATCGTCGAAAGCACATCCATGCTGGAAGAAGTTGTGTTGGAATTCAGCAATTTCAAGCGCTCCAACGAAGTGAAGGAAAAAATCATTCACATTAATTCCCTGGAAGGGGAGGGCGACACGCTGTACTTAAATGCCATGCGCTCCCTCTTCGACTATACCGGCGAATTCGATCCCAGAAAGACGATTATCTGGAAGGAAATGCTTCAGGTCTTGGAAAATTGTTTGGACAGCATTGAAGAATGTGCCAACGAATTTGAAACGGCCATGTTGAAAAACGGTTAAACAAAAGCGCCCTCTCGTGTGAGAGGGCTTTTCTAATGCTTTTTTCGCGCCTTGACGATGGCTTCTTTCGACCAGGTGAAAAATTCCGAAGGCGGCACGGATTCCCGATCCACGTGGCGGGGCCTTAAGAGATAAAGCCGCTCCTTCGCCCGGGTCATGCCAACGTAAAAGAGGCGACGTTCTTCTTCCAAAAGGCGCATCTCCTCCGCCGGATCCACCGGTGTCTTCGGCAAAGAAGGAATGGCATCGGCATTTAAATCCATAATAAACACGGCGTCAAACTCCAGGCCCTTGGCGCCGTGAAGGGTGGATAACACCAGCCCCTTTTCTCCGGCGCGGGTGCCCTGCATCAGGCGGTCCAGGGTTTTGAGGCGGCCCAAGAAGCGGTGGTAGTCGTCGGTTTTACCCGCGATGTACTTGGCGTAGTAGAGAATGCGCATGGAGGTGGTCTTCGAGGAGCCGAAGGTGGCGGCGTGGCTCGCAATGTAGGCTTCGTATTCCAAATCTTTTTGGATGAAGCGAAAAGCTTCGGCGGGGGCCAATGTTTTTAAATGGTGAAAATCCCGCTTCAGGGCCTTCACGTCCCGCACCACATAATCCGGGAGCTTTAAATCCAAAAGGGCGTCAAAGACCGATCCAACCACGCCTTTTTTCTGCAGGGTTTCGATCATTTTTTTCGACAAATAGCCGCGAATCTTGTAGTAGAAGGTGGAAAAAGCGGCGAGATCAGTGGGATTTTGGCTGAATTCGTAAATGGTGATTAAATCTTGAAGCACCCAGTGGCGGAAAAAGCGGCTCGTTCGCTCCTTGGCGGCAAAGGGGATGTTCTCCCGTTCCAAAAATTCCACCAAGCCGATGGAAGAGACGTGGTTTCGGTAAAGCACGGCCACATCCTTCAGCTCGTGTTTTTCTATTTCCGAGGCGATAAAGGCGTACTGCTTGTCTAAATTATTGAGCTCCACGGCGCGCACTTCCGGGCCCGGGTCCTTTACCGCGATGGGCGTCTTTTGGTAGCGGGCCTTGTTTTGCTCGATGAATTGGGTGGAGAGGGAAATGATTCTCTCTTGTGAGCGGAAATTTTTTGATAAGTAGTAGAGAGATAAATCGTCGTAGCGTTCATTGAGGTGCAGGAGCTCGCGAAAATCCGCCCCGCGAAAGCCGTAAATGGACTGATCGTCGTCGGCGACGATAAAGAGATTGTTCTTGGACCCCGCAATGGCTTCGATAATGGCCAATTGGCCCTTGGAGGTGTCTTGGCCTTCGTCCACCTGAATGTAGTCGTAGGTGGCGCGCACGGCCCGAAGAAGCCCCGGGTCCTCCTTGAAAATTTCCGGCACCAGGGTAATCATGTCGTCGAAGTCGATCCACTGCCTGTCCCGCTTGAGCCCCTCGTAGCTTTTATAAAATTTCAGAAAAAGGGGCGTGGCGGCTTCTTTGTTGTATGCCTCCGGATCCAGAATTTTGTTTTTCACGTAGCTGATTTCCCTTAGCAGGGTCTCCACCTGCTCCTCATTGGGGCTTTTGTGCATAATCTCCTTCCAAAGATCCGTGGCGATGCGCCACTTGCTCAAGGCCCGATTGGATTCGATTAAGGTGTAGCTCGTGCCTCGGCGGCGCTCGTCGTTTTTCAAGACGGAGTAACAGAAGCTGTGGATCGTGGAAAAGGCGGGCATGGGGCTGTTTGCGAAAAGGTTTTTATAGCGCAGGGCCAAATCCCTGGCCGACGCCTTTGAAAAGGTAATGGTTAAAAGTTTTTTTCTGTCCACGCCCTCGTCGATGAGCCGTTTCGTGCGGCTTAAGAGCATGGTGGTCTTGCCGCTGCCGGGTACGGCTAAAACCAAGGCCGGACCTCCGTTGTGGCCCATGGCTTTTAATTGTTCGTCCGTTAAATTCATAGTCACCTCGGGGAAAGTATATCACGACTTGCGGGAATTGTCCTTTTCAAGACGAGATGCTTGGTATATAATGGGGGAAGTAGGTATGTACAGGATGGTGAAGATGAAAAATCCGTTTAAAGCGTTTGACGATTATTTTCTCGATCGTATAAACAAGAAATTGAAAAACAAGTATTTTGATTTCTTCTTTTACAACTATACGAACATCGCGGGACCGGGATTTCTCGGCGTCTTTTCAGTCTTTATGCTTTTCGTCGGAAAACGTTGGATCGGAAGTGCCGCCACGGAAATGGTTTTGGCCCTTGTGATTTCTACAATCGTCGCGCAAATTTTAAAGCGTGTCATCAGCCGGAGTCGCCCCTATTGGGTGAGTAAGAATTTAAACACCTATGGCATCGACCTGAGGGATTATTCTTTTCCTTCGGGGCATACCACTGCGGCCTTTACGGTGGCGACGACTTTTTCTCTGTATTATCCGAAAATGGCTGCGCTTTTTATTGTGATGGCATTTTTAGTGGCTGTATCCAGAACCTATTTAGCCGTTCACTATCCCACCGACGTCTTGGCGGGTGTGATCATCGGCATCATCGTCGGTTTCGTGGTACATATGTATGTTTACGACAACCTGGCAAACTGGTTGTAAGAGGAGGAGGAAGATAATATGGTAATGACGAATTTCCTGCAAAAGAGAAGAACAGTGCGCGAATTTCAACCGACGAAGCTGTCGGCCATGGAAATGGATTGGTTAAAAGACACCCTGGCCAAATTGGAAAAACAATCCGAAGCCAGCAATGTGAGCTTCGCTCTCTATGAAAACGGCGCAGCAATTGCCGAAGCCTTAAAGGGCAAAGCCGGCTACGGCGGCGTCATGATCGAAGCGCCCTATTACATCGCTTTGCGTGCAAAAAGCCACGAAAAGGCCGAATTGATTCGCACAGGCTATTATCTTGAAATGCTGAACACGGAACTCATCGAAAAGAATTTAGGTACCTGCTGGATTACCACGGCCCATGTGGACAAGGACTTAAAGAAATCCCTGTTTGGCGAAGGCGGCGAATTTGTCGACTACATTATCGGCTTCGGTAAAGCTGAAAAACAAGATGTTTTTGAAGAAGACCGAGTCAGCCCCCGCCTCAGCGTCGATAAAATCGTGTTTAAAGATCGCGTCGGTACCCCGGCATCCTTAACCGATCTCGAAAACTACGGCTTGTTCGACGTCTTCTCGTCGATTCGTTTCGCACCGAGCCACGTCAATGCACAACCCTGGCGTTTCGTGTTAAAAGAAGACGGCAACATCGACCTTTATCTGGACAAGAGCAAAGGCGAAAAGAGCTACGTGGACATCGGCGTCGTCATGTACTACTACGAAGCCATGTTAAAGAGCACGGGCACAGAAAAAACCTGGACCTTAATCGAAGGGGCCGATGTAAAGGGTTTGGAACCGGTGGCTACAATTTCTCTGTAATAGAACCAATTGATTCAGAATAAGGAAGGAGCGTCGAGGGGCGCTTCTTTTTTTGTTGACATCACAAGGGGAAGCAGGTACACTATACATGAGCAAGCAATCATGTAAATGGAGGTAAATATATGCGCACCTATGAATTAAAGAATTTAAATTGCGCCAACTGTGCGGCGAAAATCGAAGCCCGCGTCGGCGACTTGCCTCAGGTTGCGGAGGCGAAGCTGGATTTTATTTCCAAGCGTTTGGTAGTAGACGGCGGGATCTCGACACAAGAGCTGCAACAACTGGTGGACAGCATCGAAGACGGCGTCGTGGTCGTGGAAAAAAATCCCGGCAAAAAAATAGACGAAGAAGATGAAGAGGGCAGCCTGAAAAAAGAACTCTTCCCCATTGCAAGCGCCATTATGGCGGCGCTTTTGGTACAATTCGTCTATAAAGGCCGCTTTCAAACGGCTTTGTGGGGGATTCTTTTAATCGCCGCCGGCTTCGATATTTTTAAGAATGCCATTAAGGGCATAAAAAACGGAGAAGCCTTCGACGAAAATGTTTTAATGAGCATTGCATCCATTGCCGCCTTTTACATCGGTGAACATGGAGAAGCCCTGGGCGTTCTCTTGTTCTACCGCCTGGGCGAAGCCCTGCAAGACTACGCCCTGGATCGCGCCACGGACTCCGTGGAAAGCCTCCTGGCCCGCGATGAAGACACGGCCCATGTGGAAAGAGAAGGCAAACTCATCGAAGTTGCGGCGGAAGAGGTCGTCGTCGGCGATGTGATCGTGCTCCGCGCCGGAGACACCTTGGCCGCCGACGGTGAAGTGATGGAAGGGGAAGGCCATATCTCCAATCAACACATGACCGGCGAATCCACCCCGATTTTGGCCAATGAAAGCGCCCAACTTATGGCCGGTGCCATCGCCTTAGACGGCGCCTTTAAGGTGCGGGTCACGAAAGTGGCCGGCGAATCCACCATGGCGAAGATACAAGGCCTGGTAGCCGACGCCCGACTGAATAAAGGCAAGACCGAAGCCTGGATCACTCGCTTTGCCTCCATCTATACCCCGGTGGTGGTGGCCCTGGCCGTACTCGTTGCCATTGTACCGCCCCTGGCCTTTTCCGGGGATTGGAACACGTGGGTCTACAAGGCCTGCGCCTTTTTAATCATCTCCTGCCCCTGCGCCTTGGTGCTTTCCGTGCCCCTGAGTATGTTTGCCGGTGTGGGCCGCGCCTCGAAAGACGGCATGTTTATTAAAGGCTCCACGTCTCTGGAAGCCTTGGCCGAAGCCGACGCCATTGCCTTTGACAAAACCGGCACCTTAACCGACGGCAATTTCACCTTGGCTCAAGTGGACGTATTAAAAGGCACGGAGGAAGAACTCCTTGCCCTGGCCGCCACGGCGGAACAATACTCCAATCACCCCATCGCCCGCTCCATTCTAGAAAAAGCGAAGCCCATGGGAAATCCCGGAGACTACCGTGAACTTTCGGGCAAGGGCATTGCCTGCACCGTGAACGGGAAAGCCCTCGCCGTCGGCAACGAAGCCATGCTTAAAGAACTGGGCGTGGACAATTCCCTGAACAGCATCCCCATGACCTCCGTCTACGTGGTGCAAGACGGCGCCCTTCTGGGCCGCATCGCCTTTGCCGATTCCGTGAAGCCCGGCGTGAAAGAAGCGCTGAGGAAATTAAAGGGCTTCTTAAAAACCTACCTCTTCTCCGGCGACAAAAAAGAATTGGTTCAAGCCGTCGGCGATGAACTGGGCATCGACGAAAGCGTCGGCGGCCTTCTTCCCGGCGAAAAGGTGGAGGCGCTGGACCGGGCTCTCGCGCGAAATGAAAAAGTCGTCTACGTCGGCGACGGCATCAACGACGCCCCGGTACTCGCCAAAAGCGACGTAGGCATTGCCATGGGCACCGGCGGATCGGATATGGCCATCGAAACCGCCGACGTGGTCATCTTAGGCGACGACATCGGCCGCATTCCCTTCCTCTTCGATTTGTCCAAACAAACCAGAAAAATTTGCTACGGCAACATCGCCTTTGCGCTCATCGTCAAAGTCCTCGTCGTGGTATTAAACATGCTGAACATCGGAAATTTGTGGTTTGCCGTCTTCGCTGACGTAGGCGTATCCTTGATCTGCGTCGTCATTGCCATGAGCCTTTTGAAATACAAGGGACGAAGCTAACTGTGGTATAATACCATCGGGAGGCGACGATGGTAGATAAATGGAAAAATTATCAGATCTTAGCGAAAGATTTTCTTGATGCAGGCGACAACAAAGAAGCGTTAAATGCCTATTTAAAGGCAGTGGACTTTGCGCCGAACAAGGAAGCCTTGGCCGATGTGTACTTTTCAATTGCCGATCTCTATTGGCAGGAAGACAAAAAGACACAGGCCGCAAAGTATTACCGCAAGATTCAGCGCCTGGGCGACTATGCCGGCGCGGAATACGGCTTAGGGGTTTTCGCGCAAGAAGAAGGCGACATTGCGGAAGCGGTGGAGCATTTCGAACACGCGCTCATGATCGACCCCGATTACGAAAGCGCCTGCTACGAACTGGCCCTTTTAAACGACCGAATCGGCTACAAAGATCGCGCCCTGGAACTTTTTGAGCGCTGCGCCCGATTGGTTCCCGAAAACGGCGTGGTCTATTCCGACATGGCCTCCATTTACGAGGAGCGAAAAGACTATAAAAAAGCCCTGGCCCTGGCGAAAAAAGCCGTGGCCCTGTCCCCGGCTTACAGCATCGGCTATTATAATCTGGGGGTTATCTACCAAAAAACCTTTAAAAACAACGAGGCCCTGGCCGCCTACGAAGAGGCCTTGGCCCTGGACGAAAACTATGCGCCGACTTATCTCAATATGTCGGCCATTTACTTGCGCATGAAATCGCCTGAAAAAGCCATCGCCATTTTAACCCAAGGCATCGACAAAAACCTAAACAGCGTCAATTTATACTATAATCGCGCATGCAGCCATATCCGGCTGGGAGAAAAAGCGGCGGCGATTCGGGATTTAGAGCGTGCCATCGCCATTAATCCCCACGCGAAATTGTGGGCGTCGAGAGATGTGGATTTAAAAGACATCGTTCGGGAGGTAAAAGATTGATAATTATTAAAACCGAAAAAGAAATCGAAAAAATGCAAATAGCGGCGGATCTCTTGATCCAAGTGCACCGCGCCCTCAGAGACGAAGTGAAGCCCGGGGTCAGTACCCTGGAGCTGGACCGCTTCGTAGAAAAATTCATTACCGATCGGGGCGGCTACCCGGAACAAAAAGGCTATCAGGGCTTTCCCTTCAGCATCTGCGCCTCGGTCAACGACGAAATCTGCCACGGCTTTCCAAGCGAGCGAAAGCTGAAAGACGGCGATCTCTTGACCATCGACATGGTGGTCAATGTAGACGGCTACCTGGCCGATTCCGCCTGGAGCTACGCCGTGGGCAATTTAAGCGACGAAGGCAAAAAACTCATGACCGTCACCAAAGAATGTTTGTATAAGGCCATCGACATTGTAAAACCCGGCACCCGCCTCGGCGACATCGGGCACATCATCCAAACCCACGCCGAAGCCAACGGCTTTTCCGTGGTGCGGGATTTCGTCGGCCACGGCATCGGCAAAGAAATGCACGAAGATCCCCAAGTCCTTCACTACGGCAAGCCCAATCGAGGGCTGCGCCTGGAAGAAGGCATGGTCTTTACCATCGAGCCCATGATTAATGCCGGCGACTGGCCCATTGCCATGGACAAAAACGGCTGGACCGCCCGCACCCGCGACGGCTCCCTGTCCTGCCAATACGAACACACCCTGGCGGTGACAAAAGACGGCGTCATTGTCCTCACCGAACAAGGATACTAATATGCTAAAACAATTAGAAGCGCCGAAAACCGGCGACACCATGGTGAAGCTCATCACCACCCTTGGCGACATCACCCTGCGCCTTTTTCCCGACGCAGCGCCGAAAGCCGTGGAAAACTTCACCACCCTCGTGGATCGAGGCTACTACGACGGCATTATTTTTCACCGCGTCATCGACGACTTCATGATTCAAGGCGGCGATCCCACCGGCACCGGCCGCGGCGGCGAAAGCATTTGGGGCAAGGGCTTCGAAGACGAATGCACCCCCGACTACCGAAACCTCGTCGGCGCCCTTTCCATGGCCAATGCCGGCCCCAACACCAACGGCAGCCAATTCTTCATCGTTCAGGGCCCGGCCGTGAGCGATGACATCCTCCGCCAAATGGAAGATGCCGGCGAACGATACGGCTACACCGCCGATGTCATCGACGGCTACAAAAGCTGTGGCGGCGCCTTCTGGCTCGACGGCAAACACACCGTCTTCGGCCAAGTGGTGGAAGGCATGGATGTGGTTCATGCCATCGCCAAAGTGGAAAAAAATTCCATGGATAAGCCCACGGAAGACGTGGTGATCCAACGGGCAAACACTTTTATTTACGAATAAAAAAACCGGGCCCGAAGGTCCGGCGAAGCAAACGGCAGCGGCTGTTTGCTTTTTTTATTGCAGTTGTTTCTTTTTTCTGCTCTCCATTAGGATGGGCACGGTGAGGCCAATGACGATGCAGAGAATGCCCGCCATTTTATAACTCGATAGGGTTTCGCCCAGCAGGGTCACTCCCATGATGGTGGCGCACATGGGGTTCAGGGCGCAGAACATTCCGGCCCGCTCCGGTGTGGTGTGTCGCTGGGCCACGGGCTGAAGGGTAAAGCCGAAGCCGGTGCAGACGACGGCCAATATAAGGACGACGCCCCATTCCACATGATTTTCCGGCCAGCGGGGCGTTTCCGCAAGGAAGGCGGCGAGGGTGGAGAGGATAAAGATCCAGAGAATCTGCAAAAAGCCCAGATGAAAGGGATCGTCTTCTTCGGCGAAGCGGGCGGTGAGCAGAATGACGATGGCGTAGCTCAGTGCCGCCGATAGGGCGAAGATTTCGCCGCGGGTCAGGGCAAACCCGCCGGGGGTGTAGGTTAAAAAGCCGACGCCTATGATGGTAATGATCACGCCGAGGATGGCCGCCTTTGTCGGCAGGGTGCGTGTGGTGATGGCGATTAAAAGGGGCACGAGGACGATGGAGGTGTTTTCCAAAAAGGACACGGTGGAGGAGGGGGATGTCTTTAGGGCCATAAATTCAAAGGCCATAAGGGCGAAGAAAACCACGCCTAAGATCGTGCCGTGAATCAGGGTGTTTCGCTTCATGGGATGGAGCCGCTTGTGAAACAAAAGGGCCAAGAGGAGCACGGCGACGAAGAAGCGGACGGCCAGAAGGTTAAACACGCCCAGCCCCTCCATGCCGATTTTAATGAAGTAGTAGCTCGTGGCCCGGGCGATGATGACGGCGGCCAGGAGAATGGATGCACTTTTTTCGCTCATGATTTACTCCTTCTACTGATGGTAGACGGTCATGTCTCGGGTGAGGAAATAGAGCACCACATTGCCCACCACAAAAATGGCGGTGAGCAGGGCGGCGTAGAGAAGGGGCGCCTTGGTCATGACGCCGACGCCGATGAGTAAAATGGCGAAGCTCACCAAAAGGCTCCCGAGGCCGGAGAAGAAGGATTGTTTTGAATTTTTTGCCAGCTCTTGGGGGTTGGTCCAGTTGTAATTGGCGAATTTCCAGTCGAAGAATAGGGAGATGCCGTTGATTAACAGGGCGTAGCTCAGTGGGCCCAAAAGGTAAAAGGGCAGGTAGGCCGCATCCGGCCGCAAATTCACAAGCACGAGGAGCCAGGTCATCACATAGGCCGGGACGATGAGGCTCGCCGCCATAAGGAGTTTGCCGAGAAACACCGACTGCCCCTTTAAGGGAAGGGTGTAGGTGTTGTAAGCGCTAATGCCTTCCAGAGAAAAGCCGAAGCCGGAGAGGTTCATCATCCCGCCGAGGCCGGTGAGAATTAAAAAGATCGCCGCATCGGGGGAGACGAAGGGTTGGTTGTTTAAAAAGTCGAGAAACATTTCTTTCACTGCGGGCACGAAGAGAATGGCCGCGAGAATCACGGGAAGCACCGTGCCGAAGAAGGTGTTAAAGGCCACGGAGCTGTTGGAGAAAAAGAGGCGCCGTTCTTTGCGAATGAGGGCGGCGTATTTTCTGCGCACCTTGTAGTCGCCCTCTTTCACCGCCTTCATCGTGGCTCGAGGGGCCAAGCTTTCCCCGATGGTGTAGAAGTTTTTCGCCGTGTAGTTGAGAAAACCCCAATACACGAGCCCCGTCACGAGAATGAAGAGGGGGATGAGCCACAGATGGTGATTCAGTGCGTAAGAAACGGGCCGTGCCGCCGCGGGCAGGCGATTATAAAAGCCCAGGAAGACGACGAGGTCTTTAAAATCCCGGGCCAGCTCCGTGTAAAAGCCCACCATAAAGGCGACGAAGAGGACGAAGCCGAGAAAAGTTTTCACACCTTTTGACAGGCGAAGGCGATTGTTGCCCTTCGCCAGAATGATGCGTAAAAAGCAGCCCACGCATTCGCCCAGCTGATTGGCGCAGAAAAACACCACGAGGACGAGGAGCGCCTTTAAAAACGATTCCGTGGTCACGTAAGTGATGATCGCCGAAGGCAATGTAAAGGCCAGGATCAGGGGCAGGCTGAACACGGTAGGCCCCGTGTTTTTCGAGATAAGGATGAGCCGCGTATCCACGGGCAGGCTCCACAAGGTGGACTGGTCAAAATCATTGAAGTAGATGGTTCGAATCTGAATAAAGGCGATGATCAGGCTGGCGAGGAAAAACACCAAAGCCATGACGTCCATGGAGGAAAGAATCCCCCCATCGTTTAAGATTTCCGCCACGGAAAAAGCTGCGCTTTTTGAATCCAAAATCGCCATGGAGGCGAAGATTGGCAAGAGCCCGCCGATCCAAAAGTAGCCCCAAAGGGAGAGGAGGTAGATAAAAATGGCGAATCCCTTTTTCTTTTTCCCTTGGGTGAATTGATTGAAAGTGCGCTTTCGTTCCAGCCGATTTAAAAGCTTAAGCTTGTTCATGGCTTTGCATCCTTTCCATGAACAGATCCTCTAAGCTGCCCTTTTGAAGCACTTCTTCTGTGGGCCCGAAGAAGACGAGATGCCCTTCGCGAATAATGGCCACTTTGTTGCACAATTTTTCCGCCACTTCCAAGACGTGGGTGGAGAAGAGAATGGTGGTGCCTTTTTCCGCCGCCATTTTCTTGAAGGTTTCCCGAATGGATTTCGTGGCCATGGGATCCAGGCCCACGAAGGGCTCGTCAAGGACGATGAGCTTTGGATCGTGGATCAAGGCGGCGATGAGGGCGAGCTTTTGCTGCATGCCGTGGCTGTAATTGTCGATGCTCTCGCCTAAGCGGTCGCGAATGGCGAAGAGATCGGCGTAGTATTCGATGCGGTCTCTGCGGGTTTCGTAATCCAGTTCAAAAATATCGGCGATGAAATTTAAATACTCGATGCCTCGCATAAATTTGTAAAGCTCCGGATTGTCCGGCACGTAGCTGTAAAGTTTTTTCGCTTCCAGGGGCTCTTTCTCGATGTCGTGGCCGCCGATGAAAATCTTGCCGCCGTCGAAGGAAATGAGGCCCAGAGCGGATTTAATGGTGGTGGTTTTCCCGGCGCCGTTGGATCCGATGAAGGCGCAAATATCCCCGGGATCCAATTCAAAACTCACGTCGTGAAGAATTTGTTTCTTGCCGTAATATTTAATTAAATGCTGAATTTGAAGCATGGAACCTCCTTAAAATGCGAATAATTTTCCATTATTAGAATATAGTACGGGACGCAGGATTGCAAGAAAAGAGCAAAGACGGGCGGTGATTTAATCGGCAAAATTTGTGTTATAATTTTCTTCTAAGGAGGAAGAAATGCATCAGTACAGGGGACGATTAATTTTACATACGGGGAGTATGTTTTCGGGAAAGACATCGAGTTTGGAGCGAGAAGTGAAGCGCTTTCGCATCGCCGGCTACAACACGCTGGTGTTAAAGCCCACGCTGGATACCCGCTTTATCCACTCCGCCATTACGAGCCACGACAACACATCGCTTGAAGCCGTGGTGGTGGAAGACATCGCCGGGGTATTGGAAGCGGCGGCGGAGCACAAGGCCGACGTGGTGGCCATCGACGAGGTGCAGTTTTTAGGCGGCGAGACCGAAGGGATTCTCTCGGCCTTCGACACCCTTTTAGACGAGGGGAAGACCGTGGTCTGTGCGGGGCTCGACATGGATTACGAGGCCCATCCCTTTGAGATCGTAAAAGAAATTATGGCCGTGGCCGATTACGTGGAAAAGCACCACGCCGTCTGCGCCCACTGCGGCAGCGACGCCTGGGTGAGCCACCGCACCACCGGGGAAGGGGGCCGGGTGGTCATCGGCGCTACGGAAAGTTATGAGCCGCTGTGCCGTGCCTGCTTTAAGCGGATACAAAACCGCGGCGAAAGGGGGAGAAAATGAGTGAGAAATACGTCGTGGTCTTTGGCGGCTGCAATGTAGACATTAGCGGAAGGCCCTACGAGCATTTGGATCTTCACGATTCCAATCCCGGCGCCGTGGAATTAAGCCCCGGTGGCGTTGGCAGAAACATCGCCGCCACCGTGGCCCGCCTGGGCATAAAAACGGAGCTGGTGACGGCCTTCGGTGACGACGACAAGAAGGCCATGATCCTGGCTCGCGCGCCGGAAAATTTATCCTTCGACCACGCTTTTACATTTGAAGGGGCATCGACCGGAAGCTATTTGGTGCTTTTGGATCAGGCCGGCGAAATGCACGCGGCGGTAAACGACATGGCGGTCATGGAAAAGCTCACCCCCGAAAAAATACAGGCGCGCCGCAAGGTGGCCGAAGGGGCAACCTACGTCGTTGTGGATGCCAATTTGCGGGAAGACACCTTGGCGGAGATTTTCTCCTGGAACATCAAGGCCGTGGTGGACGGGGTAAGCGCCGTGAAGGTGAAAAAATTTGCCCCTTTCTTAAATCGGATCCATGTGTTAAAATGTAACATTCTGGAAGCGCAGGTGTTAAGCGGCCGGGGAAGCGATGCTGTCGCCACCCAGGGCGCGGCTTTACGAAGCATGGGTGTGGAGAATGTGGTGATTACGGCGGGAGCCGACGGCGCCTACTTGTTTAAGGACGAGGCGACGTACCACTACACCACGAGCCCCATGACCATTCGGGGAGCCACCGGTGCCGGGGATGCCTTTTGCGCCATGTTGACGGCAGAGATGGTAAAAGGTAAAAAGATTGACCATGCCGTCGTCGGTGCCATGGCCGCATCACGCATGGTGCTGAAGCGCGATCAAAGTGAACTTCCTTTCTTTGATGCAAAAGAATGGGAAAAAGAGAAAAAGGAGATTCATTATGAAAGAAAATAATTTAAAGCAGTACATGGACATCGCCCCGGAAGTACAAAAGGCATTGGATGAAAACAAACCGGTGGTAGCACTGGAATCCACCATTATCTCCCACGGCATGCCCTATCCGAAAAATGTGGAAATGGCCAAGCACTGCGAAGCCATTTTAAGAGACGCCGGCGTCACCCCGGCCACAACGGCCATTATCGGCGGCCGCATTAAGGTAGGCCTTTCCGAAGACGAAATCGAATTTATGGCCACCTCCGACGCCATCGTAAAGAGCTCCACGAGAGATTATGCCCACATCGTCGCTGAAGGGAAAAACGGCGCCACCACCGTGGCAACTTCCGTGTTGACGGCGCGTCTCGCCGGCATTCCCATTCTCGTTACAGGCGGCATCGGCGGCGTGCACCGCGGCGCGGAAACCACCATGGATATTTCCCGCGACCTGCAGGAAATTGCGAACACGGACATCGCCGTGGTCTGCGCCGGTTGCAAATCCATTTTGGACATCGGCCTCACATTGGAATACCTGGAAACCTTCGGCGTACCGGTGATCGGCTACGAAACGGAAGAAATGCCCGCCTTCTTCACTCGCCGAAGCGGCCACAAATTGGACTACCGTTACGACGATCCCGCGGCCATTGCTAAACTCATGAAGACGAAATGGGATTTAGGCATCGACGGCGGCATTGTCGTGGCCAATCCCATTCCCGAAGCCGACGCCATGGACGAAGATACCATTAACGCCGCCATCGAAAAGGCCCTCGCGGATGCGGAAAAAGAAGGCATCTTCGGCAAAGCCTCTACGCCCTTCTTGCTTCAACGGGTGCTGGAAGTCACCGGCGGCAGTAGTTTGGAAGCGAACATCGCCTTGGTTTACAACAACACGAAATTGGGCGCGGCCATCGCCAAAGCCTACAGCGAAAACAAGTAAACGAAATTGCTCGCCATGTGCGGGCTTTTTTATTGGGCGAATCTATTGACCGAAGGAAAGGCGACGTTTATAATACGATTATTGTTTAGTAAATTAAGTTTAAAGTTTAGTGGTGATTATGAGCATCGGACAAAAAATTCGTCGTCTCAGGCAGGTGCAGCAGCTCACCCAAGAGGAGCTGGCCCAACGAAGCGAGCTCACGAAGGGCTTTATTTCCCAGGTGGAGCGGGATCTCACCAGCCCCTCTGTGGCGACATTTATGGACATTTTAGAAGCACTGGGCATCTCCCCGGAGGCTTTTTTCAAAGACGAGGAAGAGACGCAAATCGTCTTTTCCGAAGAAGACGCCTTTACCTTTGAAGACGACGCGGCGGGCTACGGCGTGGATTACATCGTGCCCAACGCGCAGAAAAATGCCATGGAGCCCACCCTGTGGCGCATCGCGCCCATGGGTTCGTCGAAAGTTCTCGCGCCCTTCGAGGGCGAATTTTTCGCCTATGTCTTATCCGGACGATTGGATTTTTGTCGAGGCGACGATGTGTTTTCCGTGGAAGAAAAAGATACGATTTATGCCGCCGGCGATGCCCCCTGTTTTTTCAGGAATCTGTCGTCTGAGGAAGCGACGGTCCTTTGGGTGAGTAACCCGCCGAATTTTTAGGAGGTGACAGGGAATGCAATTAATTGAAATTAAAAACATGAAGAAATCTTTCGACGATACCCGGGTGCTTGACGGCATCGATTTAAGCGTAAGGGACGGCGAGTTTTTAACCCTTCTCGGGCCCAGCGGCTGCGGGAAGACCACCCTTTTAAGAATTATCGCGGGCTTTGAGGAGCCCGATGAAGGGTCACTTCTCTTTAACGGCAAAGACATGCTTCGAATCAAGCATTACGAGCGGCCGGTGAACACGGTGTTTCAAAAATACGCCCTGTTTCCTCATTTAAATGTTTACGACAATGTGGCCTTCGGTTTGAAGCTGAAGAAAATGCCGAAATCAACCATCGACAATCGCGTCCTCGAAATGCTGGAATTGGTGAATCTGACCCACGTGGCCACGCGAAACATTCAGTCCCTTTCCGGGGGTCAGCAACAGCGCATCGCCATTGCCCGGGCCTTAGTGAACGACCCGAAGATTCTCCTTTTGGACGAGCCCTTAGGCGCCTTGGATTTGAAGCTGAGAAAGCAGATGCAATTTGAGCTGAAGCGGATTCAGGAACAGGTAGGCATTACGTTCATCTACGTCACCCACGATCAGGAAGAAGCCCTGAGCATGAGTGACACGGTGGTGGTCATGAAAGACGGCGCCATTCAACAAATCGGCACGCCAACGGATATTTACAACGAGCCGGAAAATGCCTTTGTGGCCAATTTTATCGGCGAGAGCAACATTATTCACGGCCGCTTCGTGAAAGACAAAGTGGTTTCTTTCTACGGCAGAGAATTTCAATGCGTGGATGCGGGCTTCGAAAAAGATGCGCCGGTGCAAATCGTTATTCGGCCGGAAGATGTGGAATTAAAAGCGGGCCGCGACGATCTCCTGCAGGGCACGGTTACCTCCATCGTCTTTAAAGGCGTACACTACGAAATGATTTTAGAAGTCCACGGCGAGAAGTGGATGGTGCAATCCACCGTGGCGCGGGAGCCCGGCGCCGTGGTGGGCATCTATGTGGAGCCGGATAATCTCCACGTCATGGAGGCCGAAGCATGAGGCGCTACGCATCGGCCTATATTTTCTGGGCCGTATTATTTATCGTCCTGCCCTTGGTCTTGGTTTTGTTTATGAGCTTCAACGGCGCGGGCACCATGAACATGGGGGAATACCGCTTTTCCACGGCCCAATTCGCCCGTTTCTTTCAACCCCTTTACCTGAGGATTTTGTGGCGCTCCGTGGTCTTGGCCACCTTGTCTACGGCGGCCTGCCTCTTGGTAGGCTACCCGGCGGCCTACGCCATCTCAAGCACCAAGCCCAAGACGAGCTCCATGCTGATTCTCCTCTTCGTCATTCCCATGTGGATGAATTTTCTCTTGAGGACCTACGCGTGGATCACCCTTCTCGGGCGAAACGGCGTCTTAAACAAAGCCTTTCACCTTCTCGGCCTGGGACCCTTCGATATGATGTACAATCAGGGCGCCATCCTCATGGGGATGATCTACAACTTTCTTCCCTTTATGGTGCTGCCTATTTACACGATTTTACAGAAAATGGATCGCTCCTATTTGGAAGCGGCACAGGATCTCGGTGCCGGTCCGGCCACGGCCTTTTTAAAAGTCACCTTGCCCCTATCCATGCCCGGAATCTACAGCGGCATCTTAATGTGCTTTATTCCGGCCCTGTCCACCTTTGTCATCTCCTCCCTTCTCGGGGGAAACAAGTATTACCTGGTGGGCAATATTATCGAACAACAATTCCGCCTCACGGGCAATTGGGCCTTCGGCTCCGCCATTGCCGTGGTGCTCATCGCTATTTTGCTTATTATGCTCGTCGTCTTTCGCCTCGTAGGCGAAAAGCGCCCGAAAGGAGGTCGCCGTGGGAAATAAAATCAGAAACGCCTACTTGGGGCTTATGCTTTTATTTTTGTATCTGCCCATTGTGGTGCTTATCGTCTTCAGCTTTAACGACACGAAATTGCGCGGCGTGTGGGCGGGCTTTACCACCCATTGGTACACGGATTTATTTTCCGACCCCATTATCTTAAAAAGCTTTTACACCACGGTCTTGGTGGCTGTCGTGGCCACGGCGATCTCCACCGTGGTAGGCACCCTGTCCGCCATCGGCATTCGGGCCTTTTCCAAGCGGAGTCAGGCCGTGATTTTAAACATCAACTACCTGCCCGTCTTAAATCCCGACATCGTCACCGCCATCGCCCTCATGAGTCTCTTCGGTTTTTTGGCCATGGAACAGGGGCTTTTGACCATGATTCTGTCCCACATCGTCTTTTGCCTTCCCTACGTGATTCTTTCCGTGTTGCCGAAATTGGATCAGCTGGACAAAAACACCGTGGAAGCCGCCTACGATTTAGGCGCAAAAACACCGGAAGTGCTGCGTTACGTCATCGTGCCCCAAATCAAACCGGGCATCGCTACCGGCGCCCTCATGGCCTTCACCCTGTCCATCGACGACTTTATTATTTCCTTTTTCACCACGGGGCAAGGCGTGAGCAATCTGTCCATCACCCTGTATTCCATGGCGAAAACCGGGATCAATCCCTCCATGAATGCCTTGTCTACCCTGCTTTTTGCGGCGGTGCTGGCGCTCTTGCTCCTGTTAAACAAGCGGGACATCGACCTGGTGGATTTAGAGGTGTAATATGAAGCGACTATCGATTTTTATTTTAGTGGCGATGCTCTTTCTTACGGCCTGCGGAAAAACAGGGAGCAGCAAAGAGACCATCCACGTCTACAACTGGGGCGACTATATGGACATGGCCACGATCCGTGCCTTCGAAAAAGAAACGGGGATCAAGGTCATCTACGACACCTTCGCCTCCAACGAAGACTTGTATGTGAAGCTGAAAAAATCCAACGACCCCTACGACGTCATCGTGCCGTCGGAATACATGGTGGAGCGGATGATTCGCGAAGACATGCTCCTTCCCTTGGACTACGATCAAATCCCCAACATGAAAAAGCTGGACAAGCGGATTCTAAACATGGATTACGATCCCGGGAACAAATACAGCGTGCCCTATTTCTGGGGGACTTTGGGCATCGTGGTGAACCGCGATTATGTAAAAGAGCCCGTGGATTCCTGGAGTGCTTTGTGGGATAAGAAATACAAAAACGAAATCATCATGTATAATTCCCAGCGAGATTCCATCGCCATTGCCCTGAAATATTTGGGCTATTCCATGAACAGCCGCTCCATGAAAGAGCTGGAAGAGGCGAAGGAAGCCTTAATTGCGCAAAAACCCTTGGTCTACGCCTACCTCGCCGACGAAGGCCGAGACGTCATGAGCCAAGGCGATGCGTCCCTTTCCGTTATGTACTCCGGCGATGCGGCCATGATGCGCCAAGAAAATAAATCCTTGGAATACATTATACCGAAAGAGGGTACAAATATATGGTACGATTCCTTTGCGGTTCCCAAGCAATCGAAAAACCCGAAGGGAGCCATGGCATTTATTAATTTCATGTCCCGACCGGACATTGCGGCACAAAATGCGACCCACAATGTGGGATTTGCCACGCCCATTCCCGAAGCCATCGCCTTGCTGCCCAAGGCACTTCGAGAAGACCCCGTGGCCTATCCGGACTTCGATCGTCTGCCACCCTTAGAGGTGTATCGGGACCTACACGATTTTGTAGAAGTGTATGATAGAATATGGACGGAAGTCACGGCAAGGTAAGCGGGCAGTGAATAGAGGAGGATAAAAGGATTGAAAACATATAAAT
This sequence comes from Peptoniphilus rachelemmaiella, assembly GCF_943169845.1. Taxonomy (GTDB): domain Bacteria; phylum Bacillota; class Clostridia; order Tissierellales; family Peptoniphilaceae; genus Aedoeadaptatus; species Aedoeadaptatus rachelemmaiella. Next base: position 102,524 of record NZ_CALPBW010000003.1, on the reverse strand, counting down.
ACATCATCATCGGCGGCGGCATTGCCGGCGTCACGGCGGCTAAAGAAATCAGAAAACACGACAAAGAAGGCAGCTTGATCCTTTTGGGTAACGAAAAGGAACAGCCCTATTTTCGCATTCAACTTACGGATCTTTTAGGGGAAGATGCCCCGGAGGTTCCCTATTTAGATAAAGAAGATTGGGCCGAAAAAATCGGCATCGACGTCAATGTAGACGGCGAAGCGGCAGCGGTGGATTTCGACGCCATGACCGTCACCTTAAAAACAGGCGAATGCCTGAAAGGGGAGAAAATCCTCTTGGCAAACGGCAGCCATGCCAATGTACCGCCCTACAAAAACAAAGACATTGATGGCATCTTTACCTTGAGAAATTTCCATGACCTAAGGGCCATTCAAAGCTATTTGAAAAATCTCGACGAATCGAAAGTGATCGGCGTCATCGGCGGCGGCCTTTTGGGCCTTGAAGCGGCCAACAGCCTGAAGCAAAGTGGACACGTCGTCGCCATCATCAATCGCAGCGACTACCTGCTCAACCGCCAAGTAGACAGGGAACTGGGCATGATGCTCAACGAAGAAATGAAAGACCTGGGCTTTATGGTCTATGGCGGAAAAAACACCGAAGCCTTTATCGGCGACAAACAATTGGAAGCCATTGCCTTCGACGACGGCACCACGGCGAAAATGGACATGGTCTTACTCTCTGTCGGCGTTAGCCCGAATACGGCCCTGTTTAAAGACACGGGCCTGGAAATCAACCGAGGCGTGGTCGTAGACAGAAGCTTAAAAACAACGATTGAAAACGTGTGGGCCGCCGGCGACGTGGCGGAAGTGGAAGGCCGCGTGCTGGGCATTTGGCCCGCCGCTCGCGCCATGGGCAAAGTGGCAGGTGCCAATATGGCAGGTGGCGACGCATCCTACGAAGATCCGAAGAGCCACACGAAGCTGGATCTGGACACCGTTCAAATCTTCTCCGCAGGCGTTATCGACGAAGGCGACATCTACTTCTACGACGAAGGCGACGAACACCATCGCCTCTACGCAAAAGAAGGCAAAGTCACCGGCGTTATCCTTTACGGCGACACGAAAGCCATGAGCACCTACCGCAAACTGGTGGAGGCCAACGCGCCCATCGAAGAAGCATTGGACAGCGTGTATCCCTTTAAAAAGCGATAAGAAATAAAAAAATCCCCTTTCGGGGATAAAGCTCGGCCTTTGCCGAGCTTTTTACTTAATCAGGATTTAATCTTTTTTTGCGGAAAAAGCCCCGGCTTCAGTTGCAGGCGGGAGCCGATGCCGATGTAGACGAAAATGTAGAAGAGGGCGTAAAATGCTTGCCACTGCGGGCCTTTGTCGGCGTAATGGACGATGGCCATGGGCACAAAGACGACGGTGGCCACGGCGAAGAGGGCGGCCAAAAAGAAATTGACTTTGGGCAAAAACACCGTGTTGTTTTTCTTTTTTAAGTCGTAGGGCTTTTTGTTTTTACGAATGGCGGTAATTTCCTTGCTGAAAATCGGGATGCCGACAAATAAGACGGCGATAACCACGGCGATTCGAAGGAGCGCCGCATTTTCCATAAGCTTGCCCGCCTCGTCGTAGACGGGAAAGAAGGGATGGATAAAGGCCAATATTATCATGGTGAGCATGGCCAGGTAGTCTACAGCTTTCAGTATATTTAAGAATTTGCTTTTTTCTATCGTCATGTCAACCTCCGCTTTTAGTATAGCATAGCCGCCTTTTCGTGAAAAGGTTTTTCAATTTATCGGTGATAAATGTGAAAGTATATGGTATGATAAGAAAAAATCAGTACGCATAAGGGGGATGACTATGCAGAAACAATTCAAAAATGGAATTATATTCGTTGTTTTTTTATTATTGTGCTTTCTACTCACGTTCACGCCCCTGATGATGGATAAAGTGGCGTTGTCGTCGGATGAGGAAAAAAATGCCGCCTTCGACGGCTTGATCTTCGACGACCCCGCCCGCATCGACAATTTACAGGTGACCCGGCGGATCGTAAAGGGCCCGAAGGTTTTGTATCGTTACGATGTAAAATTCCAGTATCAGGGAAAAGACACCAGTGTGCGTGTTTTAGGCGTACCCGTGCGCAATGTGTATTTGCCGAAAGGTGCCAACGGCTCCAAGAGCAAGGTAACGCTCAAGGGCGAATACGATAAGATTAACGGGGCGGTTTACGACAATTTACAGCTGAAAAAAGTGCTGAGCAAGGAGAAGCTCACTTTCCAACCCACCTCGGAAATGCGTATCCCTTTAAGTGAAGAGGTGGAAGATTATGCCTTTACCGTCGTCACGGATCCCGCCACGGTTTCCGTCTATACGGGAAGAACCATGGCCGATATCGGCGTCTTTTTGACCAATGCAAAAGTGGATAAATTCTCCGATGCTTTGGGCATTGAAGACAAAGGACTCCGGCCGGAAACGTCGACGAAAAATCAATCCGGCATCTACATCAATACTTTGGAGCTAATGGATCAAGGCGTTATGAGCCGCGCCCATATGGTGAGAACCGTCGCCATTGTCGCGGCCATTGCATCCACGGTGCTCGGCCTCGCCATCTTGCTTTTGGACCGGCGGCGCCTTTTCCCCGCGGTCTACGTTGCCATGATGCTGTTGGCCTTTGCCCTTCCGGCCCTTCGCTTAAAGGCGCCGACCAACGGCGGCATTTTCATCGCCATGCCCGTGTTGGCCTTTGTGGGCTATTTGCTCTTTAAGTTAATGGCAAGAAGTCGCTTGAAATTAAAGACGGCGGACTTTAAACAGGCGCTGGCCATGGCCATTGTGGTCTTTCTTATCGCCACTTATCTCTTCGCCGTACCCAAGGGATTTTATCTATAATGCATGAGCGTGCCTTTCGGTGCGCTCTTTTTAACGGAAAACCTTCTCTCGTTGAATTTTTGTATGAAGCATATTATAATAAAGTCAGATCAAATTAAGGGGGAAATTATGAAAAAAAGATCGCTACTTCTTGCAGTGACGATGCTGTCCATTTTCGTGCTTACGGCCTGTGGCGGCGCATCCAACGACAAAGCAGCTAACGATAATAAGGCTGCTAACAATGCCGCAGCCGATGCCGGCGATAAAGACGGCAAAAAATTAAAAGTAGGCTTCGTCACCGACGAAGGCGGTATCAACGACCAATCCTTCAACCAAGGTGTATGGGAAGGTCTGCAAAAAGTCCACGACGACTTCGGATTCGACGTATCCTACCAAGAATCCAAAGAAGCCAACGACTATGCGCCCAACATCGAAACGTTGCTTGAAGCAGGAAACGACGTCATAGTCGCCGCCGGCTTCAACTTAGGCGATGCCATGCTCGAAGCCGCAGAAGCCAATCCCGACGTGCAATTCTTAATCGTAGACTATACCTACGAAAATGCACCGGACAACTTGGCAGGTATCCAATTTAAAGCGGAAGAACCTTCCTTCCTCGTCGGCTACATTGCCGGTCTCACTACCGAATCCAACAAAGTCGGTTTCGTCGGCGGTCAAGAATCCACGGTTATTCAAGTATTTGAATATGGCTACAGAGCCGGTGTGGATCAAGCAGCCAAGGAAAAAGGCCAAAAGGTCGATGTGGTTAGCCAATATGTCGGTAACTTCTCCGACGCTGCCAAGGGCAAGAGCATTGCAACCAATATGTATCAACAAGGTTGCGACGTCATCTTCCACGCATCCGGCGGCGCAGGCGACGGCGTTATCGAAGCGGCAAAAGACCAAGACAAGTGGGTTATCGGCGTAGACCGCGATCAAAACGACATCGCACCCGACAATGTACTCACTTCGGCGATGAAACGTGCCGACAGCGCTGTTTACAAAGTGCTCGAAGGTATGTCTAAGGGCGAAGAATTCCCCGGCGGCAAAAACCTGAGCTACGGTCTTAAAGACGGCGACACCGTCGATATCGCACCTTCCAGCGACAAGAATGTAAAACCGGAAATTCTCGACAAGATCAAGGCGATTAAAGAAAAAATCGTTAAGGGCGAAATCAAGGTTCCGGCCACGGCAGAAGACTACAAAAAATTTGAAGCTAAATAAATTTGATCGTAAAAAAGAGGGCGCGTCCCTCTTTTTTTATGCCTTTAAAAAGCCCATGTCCATAGTGTATAATTGACTCAATAGATGAAGGGGGTAATGATGGTTGAGAATAAACTCGCGCCGGCCGTTGAGATGCGCGGGATAACGAAATTATTTGGCGATTTCAAAGCCAATGACGGCATCGACCTGGTCGTAGAGAAAGGCGAAATTCACGCCCTCCTCGGCGAAAACGGTGCCGGCAAAAGTACACTGATGAATGTTTTATATGGCTTGTATATGCCTACTTTCGGCGAAGTCAAGATCAATGGGGAATCGGTGAATTTCCAAGGACCGAAAGATGCCATCGAAAAAGGCTTGGGCATGGTGCATCAACACTTCATGCTGTTTCAGCCTTTCACGGTGGTAGAAAACATTATTCTCGGCGAAGAGCCGACGAAGGGCGTGGTTTTAGATAAAAAAACCGCCCGTGAAAAAGTTGTGGCCCTTTCCAATCGCTACGGTTTAAAAATCGATCCCGATGCAAAGATCGAAGACATTTCCGTGGGTATGCAGCAGCGGGTAGAGATCTTAAAGGCCCTTTACCGGGATGCGGAGATTTTGATTTTCGACGAACCTACGGCGGTTTTGACGCCACAGGAAATTGAAGAGCTCATCGAAATCATTAAGGCCCTGGCCGCCGAAGGCAAGAGCATCATCATTATTACGCACAAGCTTAAGGAAATTAAGGCGTTGGCGGAAAAGTGCACGATTATTCGACGGGGCAAGCGCATCGACACCGTGGATGTAGCGAGCACCACGGAGGCGGACCTCGCCGAAATGATGGTGGGCCGTGCCATTGAATTTAAGGTCAATAAAAAGCCCGTGGACGCCGGAGAAGTGGCGCTACACATCGAAAATCTCCACGTGAAAGACGTTCGCGGCGTGGAAGTGGTGAAGGGACTGAATCTGGAAGTTCGTAAAGGTGAAATTTTCGGCGTCGCCGGCGTCGACGGCAACGGCCAAAGCGAATTTTTAGAAGCCATTACCGGTCTTAGAAAAGTCGAGGCAGGCAAGGTGGTCATCGCAGGCAAGGACGTGACCAATGCCACGCCCAAGACCATTCGCGAGGCGGGCATGAACAACATTCCCGAAGACCGCAACAAACGGGGCCTGGTACAGGAATTTACCGTGGCGGAAAACATGGTGCTTCACAGTTTCGACCAAGCGCCCTATTCCTCCAAGGGAATTTTGCAGGAAGCCCCCATTGGTGAGCATACGGATAAATTAATGGAATCTTTCGATATTCGTCCGAGAAAAAGCCGCTATCTGGCCGGCGATCTGTCCGGCGGGAACCAACAAAAGGTAATTCTCGCCCGGGAAATCGACGACGATCCGGACATTCTAATCGCCGCACAACCCACCCGCGGCTTGGACGTAGGCGCCATTGAAAACATCCATCAATTTTTGGTGCAACAGCGGGACAAGGGGCGCGCCGTGCTTTTGGTGAGCTTTGAATTAGATGAAGTTATGAGTCTTTCCGACCGCATCGGCATAATTTATGAAGGAGCCATTACAAAGACCTTCAACGAAGGGGAAGCGGATCAAAAACGACTGGGCTACTACATGGCGGGAGGTGTGGACAGTGAATAAAAAAATGCTCTACTATACCTGCATGTCCATCCTCTTGGGCCTGTTGGTCGGGGCGGTTATCTTTGCCTTGGTGGGGGTCAATCCCCTGGAGGCCTACAAGGTCATGATCCTCGGCGCTTTCGGTAAGCCGAAATTTTTCTCATGGACCATTGTGGAAGCTGTGCCCATTATTTTAACGGGGATCGCCGTGGCCTTTGCTTTTCAAACGGGGATCTTTAATATCGGCGCGGAAGGTCAGTTCATTATGGGCAGCCTCGCCGCCGTTACCGCCGGGGTGGTTCTCCACCTGCCGCCGGTGATTCACGGCATCGTGGCCCTGTTGATCGGCATGCTCTTCGGCGCCCTGTGGGGCGGTCTCGTGGGTTTGTTTAAGGCCAAGCGAGGCGTCAACGAAGTTATTTCGTCGATTATGTTAAACTGGGTGGCTTTTTATCTCAGCAATTATATGCTTACCAAAGCCTTTTTAAGAAAGCCCGACAGCAACTATTCCTTTACTATTCAGCCGTCGGCAAGCATTCGCATTTTAAACGAATGGAAACGCTCCGAAGCCGGACGCGCCATGCTGAAAAACAACGAATTTCTCCGCGGCATTTTAAATCCGCCCATTCACTGGGGGATTTTCATCGCCGTCATCGTCGCCGTCTTGGCCTGGTTTATCTTAAAGAAAACCACCTTGGGCTATCAATTAAAAGCCGTGGGTTTCAACCGCTTTGCGGCGGAATACGGCGGCATCGACATTAAAAAGAACACCATGATTTCCATGGCCATCTCCGGCGGCTTGGCCGGACTCGCCGGTGCGGTACAGGTATTAGGTGTGTCGCAAAACATCGGCCTCTTGGCGGCGCAACAGGGCTATGGCTTTAACGGCATCGCCGTGTCCTTAATTGCGGCCAACCATCCCATCGCCTGCATTCCCTCGGGGATCTTGTTTGCGGCCTTAAGCTACGGCGGCGGCAAATTAAACTCCGCGCTAAAGACGCCCTCGGAAGTCATTAACATCGTTATCGGCATCATCGTCCTGTTTATTGCTATGCCGCAATTTATGGACTGGATTCGCACGCGTTTCGCATCGAAAAAAGAAAAAGGAGGGGAACAAGTTGGATAATCTTCTTATGAGCTTTGCCGGCATATTAGGCATTACGCTCCTTTACGCCGCTCCTTTAATTTATACGGCCATGGGCGGCGTCGTCAGTGAAAACACCGGCGTCGTCAACATCGGTCTCGAAGGCATGATGACCATCGGCGCCGTGGTCGGCGCCACCGTGGGCTATTACACAGGCAATCCCTGGATCGCCTTTTTGTCCGCCGGCTTCGGCGGCATGGCCATCGCCCTCTTACACGGCATCGCCACCATTCACTTCGGTGCCGATCACGTGGTCAGCGGGACGGCATTAAATCTTTTGGGACCCGGCCTTGCCATCTTCCTCGCCCGCATGTTTTTCGACGGCGCGGCCATGACCAAGCCCATTCCCTTAAAAAACAAAATGCCCCGCGTATTAAACCACCTCTTTCCCTCGGGAAGTGCGCCGGACATTATTTTCGGCCAATACATTACGGTCTACATCGCCTTTATCGTCGTGGCCCTGGTCTATTTCGTCCTCTACAAGACGAAGCTGGGCCTTCGGATTCGCTCCGTCGGCGAACACCCCCACGCGGCGGAAACCTTGGGCGTGGACGTGTATAAGATCAAATACATCGGCGTCTTGACCTCGGGCTTTTTAGCCGGGCTCGGCGGCGCCAGCTTGTCCCTTGCCGTGGTGGCCAATTTCCGCGAAACCCTGATCTCCGGGCAAGGCTTTATCGCCTTGGCGGCGGTTATTTTCGGCGGATGGAAACCCCACACCACCCTCTTGGCCTGTCTCCTCTTCGGCGCAGCGGAAGGTTTGGTTATCTTCATGGGCTCAACCTCATTGAAAGTGGCACCGGACTTGTTGAATATGCTGCCCTACATCATTACCATGTTCGCCATGGTCGTCTTTGTCGGCGAAGCCCGCGGCCCCAGCGCCAACGGGATTCCCTATAAGCGAAACAAGTAAAGGAGAAAAAGATGGATTACAAAGTATTTGATGACGGCATGATTGCCCTGCGTTTGGACCCCGGCGACGAAATTTGCACGAGCATTCTCGACTTGGCTGAAAAAGAAAATATTCAGGCGGCCACGGTCTACGGCCTCGGTGCCGCTGACGATGTAGTGGTCGGAATTATGGATACGAAGGCAAAAAAATACAACGACATCCCGTTGAAAGAGCCCTTTGAGGTCACTTCGCTGGTTGGAAATCTTTCGAGAAAAGATGGTGCGCCTTACCTTCATGCCCACATAAATTTAGGGAACACGGAAGGCCGCGTCTTTGGTGGGCACTTGCAATCGGCGGTGATTTCCGTCACGGCGGAAATTTTCATTCGCCCGATAAAGGGTGTCATCGATCGAACGTTCAACGACGGCATCGGCGTGAACCAAATGATGTTTTAAACCATAGGCATGAAAAGAGTCGGATCGCCGGCTCTTTTTTGATGGCGAAATGGAAGGGGCATTCCAATTGAAGACGGATTGGTGAAAAAAATATCTAAATTTTCTCTCACAGGGTGGCGAATCGCCTCTGCTGTGCTAAAATGAAGACTGTAAGAAGTAGAATAGGTTCCTTTTCCGAGAGGTACGGCCTTGAGGAAGAGGTAGGAGGTGTCTATGAACGAAAAATTGGGAATCATCGCCATAATCGTCGAGACCGGCTCCGGTGAAATCATTAAGAGCATCAACGATCTCTTACACGAGGAGCGGGACATTATTGTGGGACGATTAGGCATTCCCTACCCGAAACGCGAATTGTCGCTTATCAGTGTCGTCGTCGACGGCAAACAAGATAGAATCAATGCCCTGTCGGGAAAACTGGGCATGCTGGACAATGTCACTGTGCGTACCACGCTGGCCGGAGATCTATGATTCAGGAATTATTCAGAAAAGTAGATGAGGGTCAAGGACTTGGACGAGACGACATTCGCTATTTACTCGAAAACCGCGAGGCAGTGGAAGAGGCGGTGTTTGAAAAGGCGCGCGCCATTACCGACCTGCACTTTCACAAAAAAATTTACGTGCGCGGTTTAATTGAATTTACAAACTATTGTCATAACAATTGCTACTACTGCGGCATTCGTCGGGCAAACGACGAGGTCGAACGCTACCGAATCACCACGGAAGAGTTGGAAACATCCGTGGCCGTCGGCGCCGAGGCAGGCTTTCAAACCTTCGTTCTTCAAGGAGGCGAAGATGCTTATTTTACCGACGAGCGGCTAATGGAATGGGTGCGGCGAATCAAAAAGATTCAGCCGGGCTGTGCCATCACCCTTTCCGTCGGTGAAAGAAGCATGGAAAGCTATGCCCGCTTAAAAGAAGCCGGCGCCGACCGCTTTTTGTTGCGCCACGAAACCTACAATCCCGAGCATTACAAAAAGCTCCATCCAAGCGAGATGGACCGTGAAAAACGTCTGAAATGCCTCATGGATTTAAAGGCTTTGGGCTATCAGGTGGGAAGCGGCTTTATGGTGGGCAGTCCTTATCAGACCACGGAAAATTTAGTGGAGGACTTTATGTTCCTGCAGGAATTTCAGCCGGCCATGATCGGTATCGGTCCCTATGTGCGTCATCATGCCACGCCTTTTCGGGATTTTGAAAACGGCAGCGTGGAGATGACGGCCATGTGCATCGCCATTTTGCGTCTGCTGTTTCCCACGGCCAATATTCCGTCTACTACCGCCATGCAGACCCTGGCCGAGGACGGACGCAATCGGGGCATTTTAGCCGGAGCCAATGTGTTTATGCCCAATCTGTCGCCGACGCGGGTGCGAAAAAGCTACGCCCTTTACGACAACAAGGCGGCCTTTGCCCTGGAAGCGGCGGAAAATTTAAGGGAACTGAAGGCGCAAATCGCCAAATTAGGTTATGAAATAGTGATGAGTCGAGGAGATTTTACGGGAAGGGAGAACCATTATGTATAACAAGATGTCTGCAAAGGCAGAGGAATTTATTAATCACGACGAAATTATGGCCACGCTGGAAGAGGCCAACAAGAATCGCACCAACCGCGCCATGCAAGAGGCCATTCTTGAAAAAGGCCGGAAGATGAAGGGCTTGGACCACCGGGAAGCGGCGGTTCTTTTAATGTCGGAGCTGGAAGATATTCGCGAATCTTTCCGCGAATTGGCGAGAGAAATTAAAAAGAAATACTACGGCAATCGCATCGTGCTCTTCGCGCCCCTGTATCTGTCCAACTACTGCGTCAACGGCTGTGTCTACTGCCCCTATCACTACAAAAACAAAAACCTGGACCGGGTGAAACTGACTCAGGAACAAATCGAAAAAGAAGTCATCGCCCTGCAAGACTTGGGCCACAAGCGTCTGGCGCTGGAGCTCGGGGAAGATCCGGTGAACAATCCTATCGAATACGTCTTGGAAAGCATTAAAACCATTTACTCCATTAAACATAAAAACGGCGCCATTCGCCGCGTCAATGTAAACATCGCGGCCACCACCGTGGAAAATTACAGAAAGCTGAAAGAAGCGGAAATCGGCACCTATATTCTTTTCCAAGAAACCTATCACAAAGAAAATTATGAAGCCCTGCACCCGACGGGACCGAAGTCCAACTGGGCCTACCACACGGAAGCCATGGACCGGGCCATGGAAGGGGGCATCGACGACGTGGGCCTCGGCGTTTTGTACGGCCTGAACAATTATCCCTACGACTTCGTGGGCCAATTGATGCATGCGGAACACTTGGAAGCCTACATGGGCGTCGGTCCCCACACCATTTCCGTGCCCCGTATTCGCCCCGCCGACGACATCGATCCCGATGAATTTGAAAACGGCGTGCCCGACGATATTTTCGAAGACATCGTCGCCTTGATTCGCGTCTCCGTTCCCTACACGGGCATGATTATTTCCACCCGTGAAAGCAAAGAAATGCGCAGAAAGGCATTGGAACTGGGCGTCTCCCAAATCAGCGGCGGCTCCAAAACCTCCGTCGGCGGCTACGATGAAGACAGAGAAGAAGACAACTCCGCTCAATTCGATACCGACGACTCCCGCAGCTTGGATGAAGTCATTCACTGGCTCTTGGATTTAGGCTATCTGCCCAGCTTCTGCACAGCCTGCTACCGGGCGGGGCGTACCGGCGAAACCTTTATGGAAGAAGTAAAGAGCTTCCAAATCGCCCAATTCTGTCAACCCAACGCCATTATGACGCTGCAGGAATACCTCTCCGACTACGCCGCCGGTAGCACCCGCGAATTAGGGGAAGAAAAAATCCACGACTTCTTAAAAGATGTGGAACGAGACGATTTAAGAGTAAAGGCCGCGGAATACGTGAAGCGCATTCAAGGCGGCGAGCGGGATTTCAGGTTCTGATATGGAAACGCAAAGAGGCCTTCGGCTGCACATTGCCATTTTCGGAAAGACAAACAGCGGCAAAAGTACCTTGATGAATTTGCTCACGGAGCAAACCACGTCCATGGTTTCGCCTAAAGCCGGCACCACCACGGATCCGGTGTATAAGAACATGGAAGTAGACGGTCTGGGGCCGGTGACTTTTATCGACACGGCAGGCACCGCCGATGAGACGGAGCTGGGCGAAGCCCGCGTGGCCCGCACCATGAAAGTGGTAGATGAAATCGACGGCGCCATTTTAATCGGCGAGGTGGGCGACGCTATTTTGGAGCCCTTGGCGAAAAAAGATCTGCCGGTTTTAAAACTGAATCGTCCTTTTCCCGAGCGGAATGTGATTTTAAACGCCCTCACGGACCTTTTTAAAGAAAAAAAGAAAGCCCCGGGCCTATTCGACGGCATGGACATGGGAGGGCATCTGCTCTTCGTCATGCCCCAAGACGAATCGGCGCCGAAGGGGCGATTGATTCTGCCCCAGGTACAGGCCTTGAGGGAAGTCATCGACAAAGGACTCACCGCCACCATTTGCGATTTGAACACCATGGATCAGGCCATCGAAAAACTGGCCGAGGCGCCGGATTGGATCGTCACCGACTCCCAAGTCTTTTCGGAAGTGTACAAGAAAAAACCGGCATCGTCAAAGATCACATCCTTCTCCATTTTATTTGCCCGTGCCAAAGGCGACATCGAAGCCATGGTTCGTGGCGCAAAGACCTTGCGTAGCTTGCCTCCGGATGCGAAAATCCTCATGGCGGAAGCCTGCACCCATGCGCCGAAGGAAGAAGACATCGGCCGGGTGAAAATCCCCGCCATGCTCCGAAAGCGACTGGGCGATGAGATCACGGTGGATTTCAGTCGGGGGCTGAGCTTTCCCGAAAATGTAGGCGACTACGATTTAATCATTATGTGCGGCAGCTGCATGTTTCAGCGGCCGGTGGTACAGGCACGGGTGGCCAAAGTCGAGGAGGCTCAAGTTCCCGTCACAAATTACGGCCTGGTGATCGCAGAGGCCAAAGGCATTTTAGATAAGATCGATTTATAACATCGAGGGAACCTGAAAAAGAAGTAAAATACCCGAAGCGGCGGGCCTTGCGCACGCCGTTTCTTTATGGGAAGAAAAGTTGTGAGAATTTGTCCTGTTCGATATAATAGATCCCAGAAGGATTACGAGTGAGGTGTAAGAGTGAATGTATCAATTATTCTAGCGGCAGGCGAAGGCACGCGGATGAAATCCGATATGCCCAAGGTGCTGCACAAAGTTGCAGGTAAGGCCATATTAAGTTATGTGGTGGACAACTGCATCACCAATGCCATGGACAAAACCGTGGTCATCGTCGGCCATAAAAAAGACGATGTCATGGACTACTTTAAAGACGCGCCGCTTACGTTTATCGAGCAAACCCTGGGCGAAGGCGTCCCCTACGGCACGGGCTATGCCGTCAGCTGTGCCATGGATGAATTTTCCGACGAAGACATGGTCTATATATTGACCGGCGATACGCCCTTGTTTAAGGAAGAAACCATCGCCAGATTCCGCGCCTTCGTGGAAAGCCACGACTTTGACGCCTGCGTACTGACCGCCGTGGTCAGCGATCCCTTCGGCTACGGCCGAATCATTCGCGACCAAGACTCCACCATTGCTGGCATCGTGGAAGAAAAAGACGCCACGGACAAAGAAAAAGCCATTACGGAAGTGAACACGGGCATCTTCGCCTTTACCGGACGGGCATTAAAAGAAAATATCGGCAACTTGAGTTCCAATAATAAACAGAGCGAACTGTACTTAACCGACGTCATTCAAATGCTTAAAGACGGCGGAAAGAAAATCGGCGGTTTTACCATTTGCGACGAAGAAGAAATGCTCGGGGTCAATTCCCGGGTGCAATTGGCCGCCTGTGAAAAAATCATGCGCCGTCGCATCAACAAATACCACATGGAAAACGGCGTGACCTTCCTGGACGACGCCTCCACATTAATCGACAGCGGCGTCAAAATCGGTCGCGACACCATTTTAGGGCCGAGCATCCACCTGGTAGGCGAGACCACCATCGGCGAAGGCTGCGTGATTCAAGGCGCGAGCCGCATCGTGGACAGCACCATTGCAGACGGCGCGGTGATCGACTCATCCGTCGTGGAAAAATCCGTGGTGGGCCGCGGCGTGACCATGGGGCCCTACGCCCATTTGCGCCCCAACTGCGTGTTGGAAGAAAATGTACACATCGGCAACTTCGTCGAAGTAAAAAATTCTCATATCGGCAAGGGAACCAAAGCGGGTCATTTGGCCTACATCGGCGACGGCGACGTGGGAGAAAATGTAAATATCAGCTGCGGCGTCATCTTTTGCAATTACAACGGCAAGGAAAAATTCCGCACCACCATCGGTGACGATGCATTTATCGGATCCAATGTCAATTTGGTGGCACCTATCACCATCGGCGAAGGCGCCTTTATCGCCGCCGGAAGCACGGTATCGAAAGATGTGGCAGAGGGAAGTTTGGCAGTAGAAAGAAGTGAACAGAGAATGATCGCCGGTTGGAACCGGAGAAAGGATAGCTAGTATGAACAATCACGGTGAAGTCGTCGTTATTGCGGGTAATTCCAACCAGCCCTTGGTGGAACGAATCTGTAAGATTTTAGGTATCAAACAAAGCGCCTGCGAGGTCAAACAATTCTCCGACGGAGAAATCGCCATCGACATTACGGATTCCGTCCGCGGCAGAGACGTATTTGTCATCCAACCTACCTCGGGCCCTGTAAACGATCACTTAATGGAACTTTTAATTTTAATCGACGCCCTGAAGCGGGCATCCGCCGGTCGGATCAATGCCGTCGTGCCCTATTACGGCTACGCCCGTCAAGACAGAAAAGTCCGCGCGAGAGAGCCGATTACGGCAAAACTCGTGGCCAATTTAATGACCGTGAGCGGCGCCGATCGCGTCATCTGCATGGACTTACACGCCGGTCAAATCCAAGGCTACTTCGACATTCCTGTCGATCACTTAACCGCCGTTCCCTACCTGGCTAAATACTTTAAAGAACACATCGATACATCCAATATCGTCGCCGTCAGCCCCGATTTAGGCGGCGTGACCCGCACCCGTAAATTTGCCGAAGAATTAAACGGCGCCCCCATTGCCATCATCGAAAAGAGACGGCCGAAAGCCAACGAAAATGTGGTCATGAATGTCATCGGCTCCATCGAAGGCAAAGACTGCATCCTCGTAGACGATATTATCGACACGGCGGGCACGGTTTGCAAAGCGGCAGACGCCCTGAAAGAATACGGCGCGAAGAAGGTCTACGGCTGCGCCACCCACGGCGTCCTTTCGGGACCGGCCATCGAGCGCATCGACAATTCCGTCATGGAACGCTTCGTCATCACCGACACCATCGCCTTGCCGGAAGAAAAACACATCGACAAAATCGACATCGTATCCGTGGCACCGATTCTCGCCAACGCCATTATGCGGATCAACACCGATCGCCCCATCAGCAAGATCTTCGAAGAAGTGTAATATGCTTATCGTCGGTTTAGGAAATCCCGGAGATCGCTATAAAAACACCAGACACAATGTGGGCTTTATGGCCATCGATGCCGTTGCCGACGCTTTAAATATTCCCGTAAACACCATTAAATTTAAAGGCCTTTACGGGGAAGGGCGCGCCTTTGGAAAGAAGGTGCGTCTTTTAAAGCCCACCACCTATATGAACGAGTCCGGCCAATCGGTGAGAGCCTGCATGGATTACTTTAAAATACCGCCGGAAGAGGTTCTCGTTTTGGTGGACGATATCGACATCGCCTTCGGCACCATTCGCCTCAGAAAATCCGGCAGCGCCGGCACCCACAACGGGCTGAAGTCGATTATCTACCAAGTGCAGTCGGATCAATTTCCCCGCCTGAAAATTGCCGTGGGAAAGAAAAATCCTCATATGGATCTGGCCGATTTCGTCCTCAGCACCTTTCACGGCGAGGAGGAAAAAATCATGGATGCCACCATTGACAAGGCGAAGGACGCCATTCTTTTGTTTATAAAAGAGGGCGCGGATGCCGCCATGAATATCTATAACGGAAAGTAGAAAGCAGCTCCAAGGGGCTGCTTTTTAGGAGGCAAAATGACGCGTATTTACAATGAGCTTTTTTCAAAGAACCCCGCCTTTCGACAGGTATTGGAAGGGCTGAGCGAGGGAGACGTCCCCATGGGCTGCTACGGCCTGGCGGAGGCGGCCATCGCCCCTGCCGTGGATACGATCGTTAAGGATCAGGCCCGCCCCGTGCTCCTCGTCACCTACGACCTGGCCCGGGCAAAGAAATTGGCGGAGGACTTGTCTTATTACGCTGAGGAAGGCGTCTATCAACTCCAGGCCCGGGAACTGTTTTTCTTCCAGCGAGATGCGGGAAGCAACGAGCTTTTAAGCGCGAGGTTGAAGACCCTTCAGGCCATGCTAGACGGTCGCGCGAAGGTGGTGGTCACCACGCCGGAAGCACTGGGCGGCATTTTCCTTGAGCCCGCCTATTTACAAAAGGCAGCCTTTTCTCTCGAAGTGGGGGATGAGGTGGACACCGAGGCCCTCACCCAAAAGCTATTGGCATCGGGCTACAAGCGGGTGGATTTTGTCGAAGGCATGGGCCAATTTTCCATACGTGGCGGCATCATCGATATTTTCGCGCCACAAGACTATCCCTATCGGGTGGAGCTTTTCGACGTGGAAGTGGATTCCATTCGCCGCTTCGACCCCGAGACCCAGCGCTCCGTGGAAGATGTGGACGTGGCGGAAATTTTTCCCGTGCACGATGTGATTTTCGACGACACCCTGCGGGATAAAATCGCCGCCGCCATGGAAAAAGATCTGAAGAAAATAAAAAAATTGAGCCGCGTGTCCCAAGAGCGGGCGGAAGAAAAATTCATGCCCTTTGTGGAGAAGCTGAAAGACCGCAGTTTTTTGTCGCACACGGATCTCCTGCTTCCCTATATTCCGGAAAATGCGCGGGCTTCGGTCGTGGACTACTTTAACGAAACGCCCCTCATCTTTGTCGACGAGCCTCGCCGCATGAGGGAAGTGGCAGAGAAGCAGGAGCTGTCTTTGGTAGACACCCTAAGCGATTTGGCGGAGGCCGGGGAGCTTTTAAAATCCCATTTGGCCATCCAAATCGACTACGACACCATCGAGGGAGATATGGCTGCGCGGGATGTCATTTATTCAAGCCACATTGTGCGGGCACCTGCCAAGGTGAAGCTTAAGCGCATCGCCAATTTCAATGTGAAGACCGTCACCAGTTTCGGCGGCCGCATGCGCCACTTTAAAGAAGAAATCAAGCGCTACCTGGAGAGAGACTATTCCGTCGTTCTCCTAGGGGGAAGCGAGGAGAAGACCCGGCGCCTGGAAGAGACGGTGCGGGACATGGGTTTCGAACCCGTGGCCCTTAAGGATGTCTTAATGCCCGGGGTGATACAATTTGATTCCGGTCACGTGCACGGCGGCTTTGAAATGGAAGAAGACCGCTTCGTCCTCTTAAATGCCACGGAAATTTTCGGCGAAACAAAAAAAAGAAAGCGGCGCCGAAAGAAAAAAGACGTCATCGACCTGGGGAGCTTGTCCGTAGGCGATTACGTGGTTCACGAAATGCACGGCATCGGAAAATTTATGGGAACCACCAATTTGGAAGTGCAGGGCATACGGCGGGACTACATCAGTCTGTTTTACCAAGGGGGCGACAAGCTCTTTTTGCCCATGGATCAAATGGCCTTGATTCACCGCTACATCGCCTCCGACGATGCGCCGGTGAAGATCAATCGGCTGAATACCCAGACGTGGAAAAACACCAAGGCCAAAGCCAAGCGCAGCGTGGAGGAAATGGCGGAGGATTTGATACGCCTCTATGCCAAGCGGGAAGATGTGGCGGGCTATGCCTTTACCGAGGATCAGCCCTGGCAAAAGGATTTCGAAGCCGCCTTTCAATACGAGGAAACCGAGGGCCAATTGGAAGCGGCGGAAGAGATAAAAAAGGACATGGAAGAGGCCAAGCCCATGGACCGACTGCTCTGCGCCGACGTGGGCTACGGCAAGACCGAAGTGGCCCTTCGCGCGGCCTTTAAGGCGGTCTTAGACGGCAAGCAAGTGGCCTTTCTCGTGCCCACCACCATTCTCGCTCAGCAACACTACAACACCATGCGGGAGCGCTTCGCCAATTTCCCCGTGGATCTGGCCCTGCTCTCCCGCTTCCGCTCGAAAAAAGAACAGGAAGAAGACCTGGAGCGGCTCAGGATCGGCGCCGTGGACATTGTGGTGGGCACCCATCGCCTCTTGTCGAAAGACGTGAAGTTTAAAGATCTGGGCCTTCTCATTATCGACGAAGAGCAGCGCTTCGGCGTGCGGCACAAGGAGCGGCTGAAGCTTTTAAAAGAGAATGTGGACACCCTCACCTTGACGGCGACGCCCATTCCGAGAACTCTGCAAATGTCTCTCGCAGGCATTCGAGACATGTCCGTTATCGACGAGCCCCCCGGGGAGCGCTTCCCGGTGCAAACCTATGTGGTGGAATACAATCCCATGATGATTCGTGAAGCCATATTAAAGGAGCTGGACCGAGGCGGGCAGATCTACTTCGTCTACAACCGGGTGCGCTCCATGGAAAAAATGCTCGGCGACTTACGCGACTTGGTGCCCGAGGCCCGCTTCGCCATGGCCAACGGGCAAATGGGCGAGCGGGAGCTGGAAAACACCATGCTCCAATTCTACAACCGGGACATCGACGTGCTCCTTTGCTCCACCATTATCGAAACGGGCATGGACGTTTCCAACGCCAACACCATGATCGTGTGGGAGGCCAATCGCCTGGGGCTTTCTCAGCTCTACCAATTGCGTGGCCGCATTGGCAGGAGCAATCGCATCGCCTACGCCTACTTTTCCTACAAGCGGGATGCCAGCATTTCCGAAGTGGCGGAAAAGCGCCTTGCCGCCATTCGCGAGTTTACGGAATTCGGCAGTGGCTACAAAATCGCCATGCGGGATTTGGAAATTCGCGGATCGGGAAACATCTTAGGCGAAAGCCAACACGGCCACATGAACGCCATCGGCTACGACCTCTACATTAAGTTCTTGAAACAGGCCGTGCGCCGCGCAAAGGGCGAAGAAGATGTGGAAGAAGTGGACACCTCCATGGACGTGTTAATCGACTCCTACATTCCCAAGCACTACATTAAAGACGAATCCCAGCGCATGGAAATGTATCGAAAAATCGCCGTCATCGCCGACGAGGAAGACGTGCGGGATGTTATCGACGAGCTCATCGACCGTTTTGGCGAGCCGCCCAAGGCCGTCTTGCAACTGATCCATCTCGCCAAGATCCGCCACATGGCCTCCACCCTCAATGTGGAAACCATTCAGCAAAAAGGCGACACCTACACCTTCCACTTCGTGAAAGGCTACGAACTGGACCTGTCTCTTTTAAACGAACTTACCAGCGTCTTCGGCAAGCGATTGGTCTTTTCCATGGCTGCAGAACACAGCATTCGCCTTTCTGCGG
Organism: Peptoniphilus rachelemmaiella; assembly: GCF_943169845.1. Classification (GTDB taxonomy): domain Bacteria; phylum Bacillota; class Clostridia; order Tissierellales; family Peptoniphilaceae; genus Aedoeadaptatus; species Aedoeadaptatus rachelemmaiella. The sequence continues at coordinate 83,881 of NZ_CALPBW010000003.1, read as the reverse complement.
AGAAAAATGCCCTGGACGATGTAGAAAAAGTCCTGGATCTTATGAAAATACACAAATCGCACACACGAAAAGGCTAGTTCCTTGTTATAATGGTATGAAGATCTGAAAAGTAAGGAAAGGATATTTATGACTATTAAAACTACATTGAAAAAAATCGGTGTCGTCTGCTTGGCAGCGACGGTTCTCTTAACCGGTTGCGGCAAAAAAGATGTCGCCGCCACGGTAAACGGCAAGCCCATTACCATTGAAGATTACGAACGGGAATACAAGATGCAGGCTAAACAAGCCATGGCACAATACGGCGACGGTTTCCTCATGCAAAAGAGCCCTGACGGCAAACAAACCATGGGCGAAATTATGCGTCAAAACACCCTGGACAATTTGGTTCGCTTCGAAATCTACAAACAAGATGCCGAAGAAAAAGGCATTAAGATCACGGACAAAGATGTCGACGGCGAATACAAGAAAATGGTCGATATGTACGGCGGCGAAGAAAAATTGCAAGACGCCCTGAAAGAAAACGACTTAACCGTGGATCAAATGAAAAAATACATGAAGACCAATCTCCTCATGCGACAATACCAAGAAAAAATGCTGAAGGAATTGGAACCCACGGAAGAAGAATTAAAGGCTTACTACGACAAGCACAAAGACGAGTTTAAAACTGCCGAAGCCAGCCACATTTTGGTCAAGACCAAAGAAGAAGCCGAAGCCATTAAAAAAGAATTGGACGGCGGCGCCGACTTTGCGAAACTGGCCAAGGAAAAGAGCTTGGATACAGGCAGCGGACAAAACGGCGGTTCCCTGGGGCAATTCACACCGGGCCAAATGGTGAAGGAATTTGACGAAAAAGTCTTCTCTATGAAACCCGGCGAAATTTCCGATCCCGTCAAGACCCAATTCGGCTACCACATTATCAAGCTTGAAAAAATCACCAGCGATTTCAAGGGCGCGAAAGACGCCTTAAAAGAAGCGGTCATTCGTGACAAACTCAAGGCATACAACGAAAAGCTCGAGAAAAAAGCCAAGGTTAAACGCACGGTGAACACGGCGAAAGACATTCCCGTCGAACCGGTGAAAAAAGCCGAAGCGCCTAAAGATAAAGCCAAAGGTGAAGCCAAGGCACAAAACAGCCAAGCCAAAGGCGAAGCAAAAAAAGCAAAAGAAGAAAAGAAGTAAATCATCGATCAAAAGAAACAGCTTGTCGCGAGACGGGCTGTTTTTTTACAAATGATACAAGGAAAGGATGAAAAGCCGTATAAATGGCTTCATTGGGCTAAAAAATCCTTTTTTAACTAGACAAAGGCCGCCGTGAATAGTACAATAACTAAGGTAAAAGGGGGACGTCATGGGAAAGTTACGAATTGTCGGTCTCGGTCCGACCAACGAAAAAGACCTTACGGTAAAAGCTTTGGAGGCCATTCACGACGAGTCGAAAAAATTTCTCAGGACGGAAGCGCACGATGCCGTTGCGTATTTTCACTCCCATCACATTCCTTACAAAAGTTATGATTACCTGTACGAGACCTTGGATGATTTCGACGCCATCTATCGGGCCATCGCCGACGATCTTTTAGAAGCGGCGAAGACCGAAGATATCAGTTATTTCGTCCCCGGTCATCCTTTAATCGCGGAAAAGACGGTGGTCTATCTTCTCGAAGAGGACCCGAGCATCGACATCGTCGACGGATTAAGCTTTATCGAGCCGGTACTGGCGGCGGTAAAGAAAGATCCCATCGACGGCATGAAGATCATTAACGGCGACGACTTCACCGATCTGGATTTTGATTTGCACGTGGACACCATCGTGACCCAAGTGTATAATCTTCGGATCGCAGGGGAGTTGAAGTTGGCCCTGGCCGAGCTGTACGGCGACGAGCACGAGGTTTTCGTCCTCTCTCACGCCGGGCACGAAGACAAGGCCTTTGTCGAGAAGCGGCCCGTGTATATGCTGGATCGCTTCGACGACTACGGTTACGAAACCAGCCTCTTTATTCCCGCCACCGACGCGTACAAAGATGTCAAAGACGTTATACGATTGATTCGACGGCTTCGCGGCCCGGAGGGTTGCCCATGGGATGGGAAACAAACCCACGAGAGCATGAAGGCCCATTTAATCGAAGAAGCGTACGAAGCGGCTTATGCCATCGATTGTAAGGATGACTTCGCCATGGAAGAAGAACTTGGCGATGTCCTTTTTCAAGTTGTTTTTCACGCCGAATTGGCGGCGCAAGAAGGCACTTTTACGTTGGCGAGTTTGTCTGAAGCTCTGGTAGAAAAAATGATCCGTCGTCATCCCCACGTCTTTAAAGGCGGGGCGAGTGATTGGGAAGCCATGAAATCGAAGGAGCGGGGCGAGCAAAGCTTGGCAGAGAAACTTCGTCATTACGAGGGACTGCCGGCCATCATGCGGGGGCAGAAAATCCTGAGTCGTTTGCCGAAAGAGGCCCTTCATTTCTCTGTTTTGGATGGGATGGATGAAGACAGCCGACGAATCGTCGAAGGACTTATCAAACTGTTGATCGATGCCGAACATCTTGGAATTGATGCGGAGAGCGCCTTGGCTACGGCCCTTGGTCGGCTCACCGACGCCCTTTCCGATGAAGGCGACGAACATAAAAATATTTAGGAGGCTATGATGAACAAATCTGAACTTATTTCCAATATCGCTGAAAAGAGCAACTTATCCAAAAAAGACGCTGAAAACGCATTAAACGCTTTCTTGTCCACCATCGAAGAAAGCTTGGCTGAAGGCGACAAAGTGCAATTAGTCGGCTTCGGTACCTTCGAAGTTCGCGATCGCAAAGCTCGCGAAGGCAGAAACCCGAGAAATCCGGAAGAAGTTATTAAGATTCCCGCATCGAAGGCTCCGGTCTTCCGCGCAGGTAAGGCATTAAAAGAATCGGTCAATAAATAATCCACGGGCCCTGAAGGGCCCTTTTTTTAAAGGAGAATGCATGCGCATCGACAAGTATTTAAAAAACGCACGAATCATTAAAAGACGAACCGTAGCCAAGGAGGCCTGTGACGGCGGCCGCGTCAGCATTAACGACAAGACCGCCAAGGCAGGCGACGAAGTGGCCGTCGGCGACATCGTCACCGTGCAGTTCGGCAACCGCAGCCAAAAGGTGCGGGTATTGGACATCAAAGACAATGTTCAGAAAAAAGGTGCCGAAGATCTCTACGAAATCCTGTCGGACGATTGAAAAGATCGCCGAAACGTGCGATACTAGTAGTATCGAGGTGAGTGCATGGCAAAGGTTCGAAAAGTTCACAGAGTTCCCGTTCAAACGGCCCGTTGGGCGATCATCGCCGTGGCCGTCCTTTGCGTTGCCGTCAGTTTCAATACATGGAAAGAAACGCGCCAAAAAGAAGCCATTATGCGGGAGAATCAAAAGAAAATTGAAGCCCGTTCCAAAGAAATAAAAGCGACGGGGCAGTCCATTCGAAACAGCGACAGCATGGAATTTGCCGAAAAAGTGGCCAGGGAAGATCTGGGCATGGTAAAACCCCGGGAAGTTATTTATGTGGACAAGGAAAAAGATCGCACGAAAAGTATCAATGAGGAGGACACAAGGTAATCTATGGCAATTGAAGTAGGAGCTATATTAGAAGGCGTGGTCACGGGTATCGTGAAATTCGGCGCATTCGTACAACTCGACGAGGATCACAACGGACTGGTACATATTTCGGAAATTTCCGATGAATACGTCAAGGAAGTCTCGGATCATTTGTCCAAAGGGCAAAAGGTTAAGGTCAAGGTGCTTACCATCGAAGACGGCGGAAAAATCGCCTTGAGCATGAAACAGGCCCAACCGAAATCGGAACAAAAAAAGCCCCTTCCCCAGGCGGTTCAACTGAACAGAGAAGTCCATAAATCCGATGCGTCCAGCTTCGACGACATGTTGAGCAAATTCATGAAGGTCAGCAATGAAAAGATTGAAAGCGCCAAGCAACGTCGAAATGTAAGACAGGGTAAGACCAAGAGAAGATAAAGTATGCGTCGCCGAGCGACGCTCTTTTTTTGAACGGAGGCCTTTGTGGAAGATCTATTTAAGGGCATCATCCATGAAAACAGCCACGTCCTCGCGGCGTGCTCCGGCGGGCCGGATTCCATGTACCTGCTCTATCTTTTAAAAGAGTACCGAAAGCATTGCCCCTTTGATTTAAAGGCGGCCCATTTGCATCACGGCCTGAGGGAGACGGCGGACAGGGACATGGCCTTTACGGAAGACATTTGCAAGCGTTGGGGCGTGCCCCTTGTCGTTGAGCGGGCCGATGTGGGCGCCTACGCCCGAGAAAATAAATTAGGCACGGAAGAGGCGGGGCGCGAATTGCGCTACGATTTTTTCCGTCGCCACAAAGCCCCCGGCGGGCTCATCGCCTTGGCCCACCACTTGGACGATCAGGTGGAGACCATGCTCCTGAGATTGATTCGAGGCACGGGCCTAAAGGGCATGGCGGGCATGAACGTGTTGGAAGGCGATCTCTTTCGTCCCTTGCTTTCCATGACCAAGGAGGCGATTTTATCGGCCCTCGCCGAAAAAAACATTCCCTATGTGTTGGACGAGACGAATTTTGAGCCCACCTACTCGCGAAATCGCCTGCGGCTTTCAATCGTGCCCGAGATGAAGGCCATTAACCCCGCCTTTGACCGGGTCATGGCCTCTTTTCGGGCCATGGCGGAAGAGGATGAAAGCTATCTGTCCGGGGAAGGGGCGAAGCTCTACGCCGCCCTCGCAAGGGAAGATAACGGATCCGTCTTCTTCGATGAGGCGATCTTCCGCGCCCCCGACGCCCTAAGGCGGCGCGCCTTTCGCCTGGGGATTGAAAAGGTGAGGGGCCATGTGAAAAACATCAGCTACGAGCACATTGCCGCCATCGACGAATTAGAACATACTCAGACGGGCAAGGGGCTGGATCTTCCCGGCCTGCGCGTGGAAAAAAGCTACGGCACCGTCGCCTTTTTCATTCCCGAGGAAGAAAGCAAAACCGAGGCGGAAGCTAAGTTAGTCGACGGCAGGGCCGAGTTTATGGGCCACCGCTTCTATTTAGGCGACGGAGAGGATTTTATTTATGTCAAAGATCCCGCAGGCGTGGTGATTCGCAGCAGGCGCCCCGGCGATGTGATTCGCCTGAACGTGGGCCGCAAGAAAGTAAAAGATGTATTTATCGACGCAAAAATCGAACGCAGACGACGCGACCGCTGGCCCGTCGTTACCGAGGCGGGCGAAGTGGTGTGGGTCGTAGGACTCAGAAAAGCCGAGAGGCAGGAGGAAAAATCATGGCAGAAACTCGCGTGGATTCCATTGAACAAGATGTAGCAGAAATATTGGTATCGAAAGAAGAAATTATGGCAGCCGTTGCGCGCATCGGCAAGGCCGTAACGGAAGATTTTCGCGGCGAAAATTTAATCGTCATCGGCATTTTAAAGGGCGCTTTTGCCTTTATGGCGGATTTAATTCAAGCCATCGATTTGCCCATGGAAATCGACTTTATGGACGTCTCAAGCTACGGCACTTCCACCACCTCCAGCGGCGAGGTGCGGATTTTAAAAGACCTTTCCACCACCGTGGAAGGGAAATCCGTTTTAATCGTGGAAGACATTGTGGATACGGGGCTCACCCTGAGCTATTTAACGAAAGTAATGGAAAGCCGCGGCGTAAAAAAAGTCGCCATCGCCACCTTGCTCACCAAGCCGTCTCGCAGGGAGCGGGCGGTGAATGTAGACTATATCGGCTACGAAGTAGCGGATAAATTTGTCGTGGGCTACGGCATCGATTTTGCCGAAAAATATAGAAACCTTCCTTATGTCGGCGTATTAAAGCCGGAAGTGTATGAGAAATAACTCGGCAAATTATGATATACTGACAGATACGATAGCAGAGGAGGTTTGTACTATTGAATAGAAAATGGAGCGGCGTCGCCTTTTATCTCGTGCTTCTCGGCATGCTGATTTTCGGCATCTACTTTATGAATCCGTCTCAACGTTCGACGGAAGAGATCAGTTACACGAAGCTTGTGGAAATGATTCAAAAGGATCAGATCAAGTCCATCGACTTAAAAGGTTCTGAAGCTCTGGTTACGAAGAAAAATAAAGACGTTTTCCGGGCGAATATTCCTCCGGTCATCGGCGATTCTTTTTACGATCAATACCTGAAGGGGCCCGTGGAAAAGGGCGAAATCGCTCTGTCCTCCACGCCGGTGAATCCCCAAGGGCCTACCATCGCCAGCTTCCTGCCCACCTTTGTGGTCATGTTGTTTATGGGCTATTTATTCTTTAGCTTTATGCGCTCCCAACAGGGCGCCGGCGGCCGCATGATGAATTTCGGCAAGAGCAAGGCCCGGGTTATGGAAGACGACGAAACGAAAAAGATCACCTTTAAAGATGTGGCGGGGCTGAAAGAAGAAAAGGAAGAGCTCTCGGAAATCGTGGATTTTCTGAGAAACCCCAATAAATTCGTCTCCATGGGCGCCAGGATTCCCAAAGGGGTACTCCTCGTCGGCCCGCCGGGTACGGGGAAGACCTATCTCTCCAAATCCGTGGCAGGCGAAGCGAAAGTGCCGTTTTACATTATGAGCGGTTCCGACTTTGTGGAAATGTATGTGGGCGTCGGCGCAAGCCGCGTGCGGGATCTTTTTGAGACGGCAAAAAACAACGCCCCCTGTATTATTTTTATCGACGAAATCGACGCCGTAGGGCGCAGACGGGGCGCGGGTCTCGGCGGCGGCCACGACGAGCGCGAACAGACGCTGAATCAATTGCTCGTGGAAATGGACGGCTTCGGCACCAATGAAGGGGTCATCGTCATGGCAGCCACCAACCGCGCCGACATTTTGGACCCGGCCCTCTTGCGTCCCGGCCGTTTTGACCGCCAAATTTACGTGGGCCTTCCCGACGTGCGGGCGCGAAAAGAAATTTTAGAGCTCCACGGCAAGAAAAAGCCTTTGGCTGAGGACGTGGACATGACCGTGGTGGCTAAGCGTACGGCGGGCTTCACCCCGGCGGATCTGGAAAATCTCATGAACGAGTCGGCCCTTTTGGCGGCTCGGGCGAATCTAAGAAAGATCCCCATGGACATCGTCAACGAAGCCAGCATTAAAGTGGTGGCCGGTCCCGAAAAGACCAGCGCCGTCATTAAAGAAAAAGAGCGCAAGCTGACGGCGGTACACGAAGCGGGCCACGCCGTGGTTTCCAGAATGCTCCCGGGCTACGATTCGGTGCACATGATCACCATCATTCCCCGCGGGCGTGCCGGCGGCTTTACGGCCTTTTTGCCCGACGACGACATTATGCACTTCACCACAAAAACGGAAATGCAAAATGAATTGGTGAGCCTCTTAGGGGGACGGGTGGCGGAAGATTTGGTCCTCGGCGACATTTCCACCGGCGCCTCCAACGACATCGAGCGGGCCACGAAGCTCGCCCGTGAAATGGTCACCACCTACGGCATGAGCGAAAAGATCGGCACCTTAACCTACGGCAGCGATTCCGATTCAGTTTTCGTCGCGAGGGACATGAGTCACACCAAGGATTATTCCGAAGAAGTGGCCGCCGAAATCGACGAAGAAATGCGCCGCTTTGTAGGGGATGCCTACAACAAGGCGAAGGGCCTTTTGAAAGAAAATATGGATACCTTGCTTCGGGTTTCCGACGCCCTTTTGGATCGAGAAACCATTAGCGGCAAGGAATTCGAAACCCTGTTTAACGGCGGCAGCCTCACCGACGATCCCTTGGGAACCGGCGAGCGCATCGAGAAAGACGATCTTTCCCACGAAGCCTCCGAGGCCTTAAACGAAGAAAAGTAAAGCAAAAGCATTCGGGCAACCGAGTGCTTTTTTGTTTGCGGGCATAAAAAAATCCCCTCGGGGGGGATTTCTTTATCGATTTAAACTTTCGTAGCGATCGAAGGCATCGGCTTCTTTCAGTGCGGCTTCGGAGCCCATGGCGACCATTTGCTCTTCCGCCATTAAGGCGTCCAGCATATCGCCGTAGCCCCTTAAGGCTTCCACGGTGGTGGCCAGGGCCTCACGGCGAAGGGCCTCAAGGGATTCGACGCCGGTGCCGTTTAAGAACCGCTTAAAGTCCAAGATGCCGTAGGCGGCGGGGGCCATGTGGGGATCGAAGGTGTTCATGACGCCGATGATCATGTCCGCCAAGTCTCTGTCGGAAAGCTCCAGGGCGCGGAGGAAATCGCCGATGGTGTCGTAGGCTTGAATGGTTTCTTTTACATGGGGATCGCGATAGGAGTAGGTGGCCACATTGCCGCTTTTTGCAATGCGAATGCCGGCACCGTAGGCGCCGCCCTTGGCGCGGATTTCCCGGTGCAAATAGAGATTGCTGATGACATTGGCAAGGACGGCCATATCGCCGGTGTAGGCTTTATTTAGGGCCTTAAAATTGCCGCCCTTGGCAATGTAGTTGACTTGGGAATTTAGAGTAAAGGCTTCTCGCACCTTTTCCGGTTTAAAGGCCACGGTGTAGTCTTTCGCGCCGAGGTGTTTGAAGGATCGCAGGAAAGGCGCGATGGCCTCTTCCGCCGCTTTCAAATCCTCTTTCTCGGCGATGAGATTGGCGGTGAGGCGATCTTTTGCAAAGAGCTTTTTCGCCACGTCTTCGAGCTTTTTCCCGGCGGCGGCGTAATCTTTTTCATCCACCAAATCGCAGACGAAGTCGAAGAAGGCCAGACCGTTCATGATGTCATCCACATAGGCACCCTCACTGAAGTGGGTGCGCACGCGATTGGAGACGATGAGGTGGCCCGATTGCAAGAGGGTGTTGGCGATGTCCGCCTTGAGCCCCTCTAAAATGGTCTTGAGCCTGTTGGCGTCGGTTAAGCGGCTCTTCGTAAGGATTTCATCCAAGACGGCGTAGCCTCTTTGAAGCTGCCGCGGTAGGGCACCGGTGGAGATAAAGAAGTAGGGCTTATATCCGTCGTCGGTTTCTTCCACCGGCGTATCGAAGGTGAAGCCGCCGCCGGAGAGGAAAATTTCCGTTTCCAGCGCCGCCTCGTCGTAATTTTCTGTGGCCACTTTCGTCAAGACTTCCCCTAAGAGAGAGGCGTAGGCCAATTCGTCTTCCGACAAATGGCCCATGTCGAAGGCCAGATTTGTGTAGACGATGCCGTTGGTATTCAGCGGATTTTCCGTCAGGGTCACCTTCTCGATCTCCGTGACGGTCCGTGGAATTTTCGTAATGCCCTCGCCTAAATCCTTTAGATCCAATTTCGGAATGGTGGCCTTGGCTTCGGCAGAATCCGGCGCCATTTGGTACGCCCTCAGGTCCTCGACTAAGGTTTCGATGTCTTTTCTCTCCGATTCGGAAAGGGCCGCAAGTTTCGCCCGTTGTTTTTCGGCGAGTGCCGCCTCTTCTTTTTTCTGTTTGCCGATCTCCGGTGCCACATTCATAAAGATGCGGTGGGTGGGCTCGAGGAAAAATTCCCGGATCTTTTCTTGGTAGTAGGTCGTGCCGATTTTTTCACGGAGCTTTTTCAAAAGGGGCAAGAGTTCCAAACCGTCCAAGGGGCTTTGGCCGTAGAGCCAGGTGTTTAAGGCGCCGATGTAGGAAATTAGATCGGCGTGGCTGCCGCCGCCGCGGCGCACGGTAAATTCAAATTTTTCAAGGGTCGCTTCAAGGACATCTTCGTCGATGCCTTCCTCGGCGTAGCGGGTGAAGGTGTCCGTGACGATGGATTTAAATTCTTCGAAGCGATGTTCATCGGCGCGGTAGGCCACCACGGAAAAATCCCAGGTGTTGGTGGCGGAAAGCTCCGAGTACACATCTTCGCCGATGCCCGCCGCCTGCAGCGGCTTTTTCAACAGGCCGTTTTCCGATTCGATGAAGAGCTCTTGGAAGAAATTGCGCAGAAGAAGATCTTCCGGCGCGGGATCCACCTTGGCGGTAAGGGCGAAGGCGAAGTAATTTTTCCCCGCGGGATCTTCCCCTTCACTTAAATCGTAGGTCTCGTGAAATTCCGCGAGGCCGTCGTAGAAATCGTGGCCGACAATGGCCGAGGCGGGGTCCTTGTAATCGAAGTGGCTTAAATAGTTTTTGTCTAAATAATCCAAGCGCTCGTCGAAATCCAAGTCGCCGGCGAGAAGAATGTAGCTGTTGGACGGGTGGTAGTAGCGTCCGTGGAAAGTCAAAAAATCCTCGTAGGTGAGCTCGGGAATATTTTTCGGATTGCCGCCGGAATCGTGGGAATAGGTGCCCGTCGGGTGGAGCTTTTCGCGAATCATGTCGCTGATGCGATTGTTGGGATCGGAGTAGACGCCCTTCATTTCGTTAAAGACCACGCCGTTTGCCACGAGACGATCGTCTTGAATCTCCGGATGCCAACCTTCTTGGTAAAAGATCTTCGGATTGTCCTTCATGGCCGGGTAAAAGACCGCGTCCAAATACACGTCCATGAGCTGGTTGAAATCCTTGTCGTTGCGGGAGCTAATGGGGTAGAGGGTCTTGTCCGGATAGGTCATGGCGTTTAAAAAAGTCTGCACACTGGATGCCACCATGTCCATAAACGGCTCCTTGGTCTTGTATTTTCTCGATCCGGACAAGGTGGAGTGTTCCACAATGTGAGCGACGCCGGTGGAATCTTCCGGCGGCGTTTTAAAGCCGATGGAGAAAGTTTTGTTGTGGTTTTTATTGTCGATTAGGAGGACTTCCGCCCCCGTCTGATTGTGTTTTAAAAGAGAAACCTCGCCGTGTAATTCGTCGATGGCTCGCTTTTCGATTAATGTATAATTTCTGTTCATAAATTCACTCCTATTCCAATGATTCATACCCGAAGCAGGCGGTAAAAATCAAAAATAGCGTTAAGATTACAAGCCGGTGGCCACCTCGTGCCACAGACACGGAAAATGTATGCTATAATTCTAAAGAATGATGGGAGGACAAATATGAAACTACAAGAAGATTTGTCTAAACGCGGTCCCATTCGCATCGCCGTCGTCGGCGCCGGCTTAATGGGATCGGGATTGGTTGCACAATTAAAAACAATTCATAATATAGACGTCATCCTCTGGTCGTCCAGAAGAGAAGAAGGCCTTTTGGCCAAGGCGAAAGATGTGGGCTTAAAGGACGACGGATACACATTTACCGCCGATGCAAACGAGGCGGAGGGTCTAGTCAATGAAGGGAAGATGGTTTTAACCACAGACAATTCCCTGGCATGGCGACTAAATGAGGTCGATGCCATTTGCGACTGCACCGGCAACACGGAAGCCGGCGCCTGCATCAATGAAAACGGACTGAACGCGGGCAAACACATTATCAGCTTTAATGTGGAATGCGACGTGCTCCTCGGGCCCTACTTTTTGAAAAAGGCGAAGGAAAAAGGCCTTTGCTACACAGGCACGGCCGGAGATGAGCCCGGCGCCATTATGGAACTGTATAACTTTGCGACCTTTTTAGGTTTTCGCGTCGTCGCCGCAGGAAAGGGAAAAAATAATCCCATGAATGTGGAGGCCACGCCGGCGACGTTAAAAGACGAGGCGGAGAAAAAGGGAATCAGCCCCCGCATGCTCACCTCCTTTGTCGATGCCACCAACACCATGATCGAGCTCAATGCCGTATGTAATGCCACGGGGCTTTTGCCCGATGAAGGCGGCTGCGTGGGCATGCACGCCACCATCGATGAATTGAGCCGAAAGCTTCGCACAAAAGATCTCGGCGGGGAGATGAACCGCACCGGCACGGTTAATTTCGTGCACGGCATCGCCCCCGGCGTCTTCGTATCCGTGGAAAGCGACGAACCCATGATCCGTCGGGAAATGCCTTATTTATCCATGGGCGACGGGCCCAATTACATTTTTTATCGGCCCTATCACCTGACAAATATCGAAACCCCTTTGACAATAGCAAAAGCTGTTATGTATAATGAACCCACCATCGCACCGGAGGTCGGCTATGTGGCCCACACCGTGGCCGTCGCAAAAAAAGACATGGAAGCCGGCGATGCCATTGAAGGCATTGGATCCGACACCTGCTACGGCACCTTGGTGGAAGGCGAAACGGCCTACGAAGAAAAGCTGCTGCCCATCGGGCTCATCGTCGGCGAGACGAAACTGGCCCGTCCCGTAAAAAAAGGCGCCCGACTCCGCCTTGACGATGTGGTTTTAGATCGAAACAGCACCTTGGTAAAATTATTTAATCGGGAGCACGATGGCTTTTACGCTTTACCGAAAAATATAAACATGGTATAATATCGTACCTGACAAATAAAGGAGGATGTGACATTGTGAAGCTGACACAGGAAATTGACTACGCCTTTCGAATTATCGCCTATTTAGCGGCAAATGAAGGCCAAGTTGTCGGCGCACCGACGATTGCCGAGGCTATGGGCGTACCTTCCAGATTTACTTTGCGTATCTTGCGAAAGCTGAACATAGGTGGGCTGACCAAGTCACGCCGCGGCGCGAAAGGCGGCTATAGCCTGAATCGTCCGGCCGAAACCATTTCGTTGTATGATATTATCTTAGCCATTGACGGCCCCATCGAATTAAATCGATGCATGCACGCCAATGATCCTTATTGCAACCGCTTTGATTCCGAAGAAATTAAAGGCTGCATTTTTCACCGCACCATTTACGGCCTGCAAAAAGACATCGTGAGCCGTCTAAAGGACATGACAATTACAAATTTCATCGAGAAATAGAAGCCGAAGACTTTTGCTCCCTATTCACAGAGAGGTACAGCAGCTGAGACGTGCCATTACAGTAGAAGTCGCATCACCTTCCTTAGAACCCTACGGGTCGTCCGCCGCGTTAAGGCTTTGAGTGATAGAATCCTATAAGTAGGGTGGTACCGCGTATAAAAGCGTCCCTTCGTCAACAGACGAAGGGGCTTTTTTTATAGATTATGAAGAAAGAGGAGAGAATTATGGCAAAGTTTAAAACACTGTCCCAAGACATCGCTGACGTGCGTGAAAAGCGCATCGTCGACTTCTGGCAAGACATGGATCTGTTGAAACGATCCGTCGAAATTCGAGAAGGAAACGACGATTTTATTTTCTACGAAGGGCCGCCGACAGCCAACGGCAAACCCGGTATTCACCACGTCATGGCGAGAACCTTAAAGGACTTGACTTGCCGCTACAAAACCATGCAGGGCTATCGGGTCAACCGCAAAGCCGGTTGGGATACCCACGGCCTGCCTGTAGAAATTGAAGTGGAAAAGAAGCTGGACCTTCACAACAAACAAGACATCGAAAAATACGGCATCGAAAAGTTTAACAAAAAGTGCCGCGAATCGGTTTTCGAATACGAAGGCCTGTGGCGGAAGATGACCGCCCGCATGGGTTATTTGGTCGATTTGGACGACCCCTACATCACCCTGAACAACAGCTACATCGAAAGTGTCTGGCACATTTTAGATAAAATGTTTAACGACGGCCTCATCTACGAAGGCCACAAGATCCTGCCCTACTGCCCCCGCTGCGGCACCGGCCTCGCCTCCCACGAAGTAGCCCAAGGCTATCAAGAAGACAAGACGCCCACCATTACCATGAAATTCAAGGCCGTGGATGAAGATGCCTACTACCTGGCATGGACCACCACGCCCTGGACCGTGCCCTCCAATGTGGCACTGGCCGTACACCCGGATGTGGATTACGCCAAGGTGAAATACGGCGACGGGAATGTTTACTACCTGGCGAAAAATCTTATGGACAAGGTGCTGAAAGATGAATACGAAGTCATCGAAGTGGTCAAGGGCAAGGATTTAGAGGGTCGCCGCTACGAACAACTCATCGATCAAATTCACGTGGACGGCAACGCCTTTGTCGTCGTCCTCGCCGATTACGTCACCACGGAAGACGGTACCGGCATCGTGCATACGGCACCGGCCTTCGGGGAGGACGACTATCAAACGGGCCGCAGAAACGACCTGGCCTTCGTGAAACCCGTTGACGACGACGGGAACTTTACCGAAACCCAGTGGAAGGGCCAATTCGTTCACAGCGTCAACGAAGAAATCATCGACTACCTGAAGATGCAAGACAAAGTCTTCAGCAAAGAAACCATCGTCCACAACTATCCCCACTGCTGGCGCTGCAAGACGCCCTTAATCTATTACGCTCACCCCTCCTGGTACATTGAAGTGACCAAGATGAAGGATCAATTGGTGAAAAACAATGAAGGCGTCAACTGGTATCCGGATTTTGTCGGCGAAAAGCGCTTCGGTAACTGGCTTGAAAACTTAAACGACTGGGCCATCTCCCGGTCCAGATACTGGGGCACCCCCTTCCCGATCTGGCGCTGCCCGGATTGCGGCAAGCTTCGCAGCATCGGAAGCATTAAGCAATTGGTGGAAGAATCCATCGAAGACATCGACGAAACCATCGAGCTGCACCGACCCTATGTCGACGACGTGCACCTGAGATGCGAATGTGGCGGCGTCATGGAAAGGGAAACGGATGTTATCGACTGCTGGTTCGACTCCGGGGCCATGCCTTTCGCTCAATGGCACTATCCCTTTGAACACAAGGAAGATTTCGACAAACTCTTCCCCGCCAACTTCATCAGTGAAGGCATCGACCAAACCCGCGGTTGGTTCTACTCCCTTTTGGCCATCTCCACCTACATGACCGGAAAAGCGCCCTACAAGAGCGTTTTGGTCAACGACCTGATCTTGGATAAAGACGGCAAGAAGATGAGTAAATCTAGGGGCAATACCGTATCGCCTACGGAGCTCTTCGAAAAATACGGCGCCGATGCCGTGCGCTGGTACCTCATGTACGTTTCTCCGCCGTGGACGCCGACGAAATTCGACGAAGACGGCCTTCGGGAAGTGAACGGGAAATTCTTCCGCTCCCTGAGAAACACGCACAATTTCTTCACCATGTACGCCAACATTAACGGCGTGGATCCCAGAGAAATCAAAGACGTCACCTACGACGAAATCGACCGCTGGATGCTTTCCAAATACAACAGCCTCCTGAAATCCGTGCTGGAAAACATGGAAATTCACGAAGTGACGAAAGTGGTTCGCGACATTCAAGATTTCGTGGCGGAAGATTTGTCCAACTGGTACATCCGCAGAAACAGACGGCGCTTCTGGGACGAAGCGGACACCCCCTCGAGGGATGCAGTCTTTAAAACGACCTACGACGTGCTCCTCGGCCTTGCGAAAATGATCGCCCCCTTCGCGCCCTTTATCGCCGAAGAGTTTTACCAAACCTTAGACGGCGGCGAAAGCGTCCACTTAACGGACTATCCCACGGTGGATGAGATGGCCATCGACGAAAAGCTGGAAGAAAAAATGGCCATCGTCCGTCAATTGGTGACCTTGGGCCGCGCCGGTCGCGAAAACGCCAAGATCAAAGTGCGTCAACCCTTGGGCGAAGTCTTGGTCGACGGGGATTTAAAACCCATCATCGGCGATCTCACCGATTTAATTAAAGAAGAGCTCAATGTAAAAGAGCTGGTCTTCTCCGACGACTTAACCGAGTATATGACCTACAGCTTAAAGCCCAATTTCCAAGAAGTGGGCAGAAAGTTCGGTCCTAAGATCAAAGATTTCCAAAAACAATTGGCACAAAGCGACGCCAAAGCCCTTTACGACGAGCTGAAGAAGGGCAGCGTCACCATGAACTTAAACGGCGAAGACACGGAAGTCAGCCTTGACGACGTGCTCGTAGACATTTCCTCGAAAGAAGGCTTCGACGTCTGCATGGAAGACAATCTCTTCGTGATCCTGGATACGGAACTCACCGAAGAATTAATCGCCGAAGGCTATGTCCGCGAATTTGTCTCCAAGGTTCAAAAACAACGGAAGGCCAACGACTACGAAGTCACCGACCACATTGCCATCGCATACGACGCCGAAGGCGATGTAAAGGCCGCTTTGGAAGAGGCGAAAGAACAAATCATGGAAGAAACTTTGGCCGATGCCATGGAACTGAAATCCGTGGATGCGGAAAAGACCGATTTAAACGACGGCACCATCGCCTTTGTTCTTACACGCATCTAAACCATGAAGCTTTATCTTCTGCGCCACGCGGAAACTGAGTGGAACAGAGAAGATCGCATTCAGGGACAAATGGATTCGCCCATTACCCGGGAGGGGGAGGCGGCCATCGACGCCATGGCGGCATGTCTTGCTTCGATTCCCTTCGATTGCTGCTACACTTCGGATCTCATGCGGGCGAGGAAAACGGCCGAAGGCTTGCTGAAATCCCGCGCCGTGCCCATTATAGAAGAAGAGGCCCTGCGGGAATTGCCCTTGGGCCCTTGGGAAGGCATGCTTTTTAAAGATATATTAAAAGATCCTCTGGCCCAAGTTTATTTAAAGGCGCCGGATGTTTATCACCGCGAAGGCCTAATGGATTTCTACGATCTCTACGAGAAGCTTTCAGCCTTTCTCATGAGGCTTGAAACGTCGGATTACGACCACGTGCTCATTGTCGGCCACGGCGTGAGCATACGGGCCCTCTACCACGTCATGGAAGGAGTGGCGGTGAAGGATTTCTGGTCCCGGCCCATTGCCGCTCCCGTGGGCCTGGGCATCTGCACCTACGAGAAGGGCACCTGGCAGGTGCTCCGACGGGCCGATGCAGAAGATGGATTGTCTTATTGAGGTGTTCAATGAAAAAATTATCTTTAGCCAATACGCCGACGCGTATCGAATCGATACAACTCATGGATGCGGACCTGCCGGCAAATTTATTTATTAAGCGGGACGACATGACCGGCGTCTCGGTGACGGGCAATAAAATTCGGAAGTTGGAATACCTGTTTCAACAGGCCCTGGACGAGGGCGCCACGGATATTATTACCACCGGCGCCGTGGGAAGCAACCACGCCCGAGCCACGGCCATGGTCTGCGCCCGCTTGGGCTTTGGGTGCCACTTGCTTTTAGTGGGGCCGGACGATGCCCCCGATGAAGGGAATCTCTTTTTGGATCGCCTGGCCGGCGCCGAGGTGCGCTTTATCAGCCAAGAAGCCTACGACGCCAATCACCGCGGGATCATGGCGGCGTGGAAAGAAGAACTGGACGGAGAAGGAAAGAAGACCTTGATTATTCCCATGGGCGGCTCTAACGGCCTGGGAAGCTTCGGCTATGTGGACTGCTTCGACGAAATCCTCGCCCGGGAAAAAGACATGGGCATCACCTTTGATGTGGTGGCTTGCGTCGCAGGCAGCGCCGGCATGCTTGCAGGCCTCGCCTACGCCAACGCCCTCAGGGAGTCGAAAAAAGACATTGTCGGCATTTCTGTCGCCGCACCGGCCTTTGTCATCGAGGAAAAATTGCTTCCCCGCATCGTGGGTGAGATGAACGAATTAAAGGGCACGAGCATTTCCGCCGAGGCCACGGTTATCGACGACTACGTGGGCCGAGGCTACGCATTAAGCCGGCCGGAAGAGCTGGAATTTATTTGGGACTTCGTCTCCCAAACGGGGATTATTTTGGATCCCGTCTACACGGGCAAAGCCATGTACGGCCTTGTTTCGGAAATTTTAAAAGGCCGTTGGGAGGCGGATAAAAACATCCTCTTCATCCACTCCGGCGGCGCCTTCGGATGGACGGGAAGCCAAATTCGCGCCCTGTTGCGAAAAGAATAAAGAGAGAAACGAGCTTCGGCTCGTTTTTTTCGTGGCGCAAAAACAGCGCCGAGGGCGGCCGCGACTATAAATTATGACAAGAAGAGGGGAGGATGAATGCAAATCTCATCGGGCTATGATATAATTGTAACCATAAAAACGTTTCCGTAAGGAAATCGCACGATAGGAGGAATAATTGAATGAAAGCATATAACACGAAAGAAGTTCGTAACTTGGCCCTTGTCGGGCACAGCGGATCGGGCAAGACCAATTTAACCGAAGCGCTCTTGTACCAATCCGGTGCCACGAAACAAATCGGACACGTGGATCAAAAAAATACCATGTCGGACTTCTCTAAAGAAGAAAAAGAACGGGGAACGTCCATCGGCACCAGCATTATTCCTATCGAATGGCGAAAGATGAAATTAAATATTATCGACACGCCCGGCTACATGGACTTTATCAGCGAAGCCATGGGCGCCTTGAGAGCGGCCGAAGCGGCATTGATGATTATCGACGCCACCGCCGGTGTCCAAGTGGGTTCGGAAAGAATGTGGAAATATACGGAAGAAATCGGCTTGCCGCGTATTATTTTCGTGAACAAGATCGACGGAGAAAACGTTAATTTCCGCGCCTTAATGGAACAAATCGAAAGCCTCTTCGGTAAGAAAGTTATCCCCTTCTCCGTCCCCATCGGCGAAGGCGACAGCTTTGTCGGCGTCACCGACGTTATTTTCCAAAAAGGCTTTGAATATAAAAACGCCGCCCCGGAAGAAGTGGAATTAAATCACGATCAAGTGAAAGCCACGGAGCGTATGTACGAAGAAATCGCCGAAGTGGTCGCCGAAAGCGACGAAGTCCTCATGGACAAATACTTCAGCGGCGAAAAATTCACTCGCGACGAATTGCTCCGCGGAGTTACCGCCGCCCTCATTAACGGTGACGCCGTGCCCCTTTTGGTAGGCAGTGCGGAAAAAGGCATCGGTATCGATATTTTATTAAACACCATCGTCAACTACATGCCCGCACCCGACGACGAGCGTGCCCACACCGGCTTCCGCTACGAATCCGGCGAAGAACACACCATTTCCGACGACGAAGCTTTCTCCGCCGTTGTATTTAAGACCATTACCGACCCCTATGTTGGTAAAATTTCCATCTACAAAGTCTTGAGCGGCACCATGACCAAGGACACGGCTCTCTACAACAGCTCCCAAGATGCAGATGAAAAGAACACCGGCCCCTTTGTAATTCGCGGCAAGGAACAAGTCCCCGTGGATGTGATCCACGCCGGCGACATCGGCGCTATTTCGAAGCTCACCGTCACCAAAACCGGCGACACCCTTTGCGACAAGGCCCACAAAGTGGTTTACAAGCGCGTAAAAATGCCGCAACCGGTTTACTTCTATGCCATTGAAGCGGCATCGAAAAACGACGAAGAAAAACTCACCCTGTCCCTTCGAAAGCTTCAAGACGAAGACCCGGGCATCGTGATCAATCGCAACGCCGAAACGAAACAAATGACCATCGGCGGCCAAGGCAATGTTCACTTGGACGTCATCTTAGACAAATTAAAGAACACCTTTGGCGTGGAAGTGAAGAAAGTGCCCTTTATCGTGCCCTATAGAGAAACCATTCGCGGCACTGCATCGGTTCAAGGGAAACACAAGAAACAATCCGGCGGCGCCGGCCAATACGGCGACGTATGGATTCGCTTCGAACCCACCGACGAAGGCTTTGTCTTCGACGAAGAAGTCTTCGGCGGCAGCGTGCCGAGAAACTACTTCCCCGCCGTTGAAAAAGGCTTGGAAGAATCCATGGAAAAAGGCGTCCTCGCCGGCTTCCCCGTTACCGGCGTCAAGGCCGTGCTCTACGACGGCAGCTACCACGACGTGGACTCCAACGAAGTCAGCTTTAAAATGGCGGCATCCATCGCCTTTAAGAAGGGGATTGCCGAAGCGAAACCTGTGCTCTTAGAGCCCATTATGGCCGTTGAAGTGGCCGTGCCCGACGAATACATGGGCGATGTCATGGGCGATATGAACAAGCGCCGCGGCAGAATCCTCGGGATGGACCAACAACCCGGCGGCGGTCAATTAATTATGGCCGAAGCACCGCAAGCGGAAATGTATGAATACGCCATCGACCTTCGGGCCATGACCCAAGGCCGCGGTTCCTTCACCATGGAATTCGTTCGCTACGAAGACGTACCCGCACAACTGGCGGAAGAAATTATCGAAAAAGCAAACAAAGAATAAATCAAAAAAGGCATCCGAAAGGGTTGCACTGACCCCCAAAAGTTGGACCAAGAAATCCAATCTTTGGGGGTCACTTTAGTTTGTGGCGTGTTTTTGCGTTGAGCAAGAGCAAATTCTTTGCCGAAAGGCGAGGAATCCACTTTAACTTTAGATCAATCATCAAACATCGGAAGACGGCTCCAATGATGTTCGGACAAAAGTTAGGTGAAAATTCCTTTTCAATTCAGTATGATTAAAATAGAGACTAATGGACGTGAGGAGGAAGCCGTGAATCGATTTTTGCCGTATAAAAAACCGATCTTGCTTTGGAGCCATAGCCTAACCCAGCTGGCCCTTTATTGGTTTTATTTAGTTGCCGTAAAAAAAGGTGGCGGCAGTTTTCATATCGCCGCTTTAACCGGTCTTTTTACGCTCACAAATTTTATCTCTTATTTCATTCTGCTGGAGGAGAGAGAAAAAAATTACGTCTATCGGGTTTGCACTACCCTACTTTTGATTCCCCTTTATTTTATCTCGGAAGATTTCATCGTCGCGTATCTGGTCAATGACATTCTTCTTCGTTACTTTTTTGTTCTTCAGCTGATTTTTTCCTATATGGATATCGTCTTAGAAGGAAATTTTCACTTCGGTCCTTTTCGTCTTTTGACCCTCCTCGCTTTTTTAGCGATCTATCTTTTATCGACCTTTTCTTCTCTGGAGGTCAACTTTCTATACATGGGGGTCTACTTAATTTTTTGTTTGTTTCCCCTTCTTTTTATCCTGGTCAAAAAGAAAGAAATACAGGGGCGGGGCCTTTACAGTTACCGGATTATGATGTCAACTGCGGTCTTTTTGGTCTTGTATTTATGGGGAAGTTTCTATCTCTCTTCCCTATGGAATTATTTTGAGAATTACGAGGAATTTTATATGATGGCCGTCTTAGCCGCCATCTTAATCTATTTGCTTACAAAAGCGTGTCGTTTATCCCTCAAAGCCTTTGTCCCGTCTTTTAAAGAGTGGGCGAAGTTTTGCTCTGTGCTTTTTCTCATCCTTTTTATCGTCAATGGTTTTCCAAGGAAATTTACCGAAATCTTCTTTCTCTCCCTTTACTTGAGCGCGTTTTTCGTCATGGTCTCCAATTACTTCAATTACCGCGACTTGAGCCGGGAAGAGATAGACAATCTCTTGAACAGGGGAAAGGAAAATCTCCTGTTGGATAAGTATTCGCGCCTCTATTCCGAGAAAAACACTCGCTTTCTTCACGATATGATTTTGCAGGACATTATTCTCGTACAGAAGCTGGTTCAAAAGGCCCCGTCTTTTTCCGAGAGGGAGCAAGTTCTGGAAATTCTCTCGAACAACATTAAAAAAATTCGTCAAGAATTGAATGCCTATGACCCAATCTTTAGTCCCAAGGTAAGCTTAAGCAACAATTACTACGGCCTTATTAAGGATTTAGAAGACAAGTATCAAAATCGAGGCATACTAATCGACTTTACTTGTTCCGAGGACTTTTTCGTGCCCGGTCCTTACGACCGCTTTCTGTATAAAACCCTTTACGAGTTGGTGAGCAATCTTTTTAAACACGGAAAGGGCGATTACGTGGAAATTCATTTGGAGAAAAAACAAAATGAGATTCGTTTGTCCATGACAAATTACGGCGATTACTTGGAGGACGGTGCGGGGCGGGGAACCGGCTTGAGATTGTTGGATTTCGAAACCAAACGGTTGGACGGAATATTTCAGGTAGAAGAGGGCCGAGAAGGGGAGGAAAAGTACCTGGCCTTTTATGTGAATGTACCGATTAAGAAGGAGCGGATCTATGAAGATTATGTTAATCGAAGATCATAAAATGCTGGCCCAATGTCTGAAGATGGATTTAGAATCCGGCGGGGACATCCGTGTGGATATTCCGGAGAAAATGAAGGACATAAAAGACAAATTACAAGAAGAGACCTACGATCTTCTACTTATAGACATTAATCTGGACGGCTTGGCGAAGGGAGAAAACGGTCTGAAGTTAAGCGAAGCGTTGATACGGGATTACGGTGTGAAAGTGTTGATTTTATCGGGCTATAATCTTGATTTTTACCGGGAAAAGGCCAAGGATATGGGCTGTATGGGGTTTATTTCGAAAGAAGAATCGACCCAAAGTCTTTTAGCGAAGATACGAGGGGTTTGCCTGGAGAACAAAAGGTATTTTTCTTCTAAGAAACATCTTCAGGAAAAGCTCACGGAAAACGAATTAAAAATTCTCCGCCTCTATGCCTCGGGAAAATCACGAAAAGAAGTCGCAAAAGAAGCCTATATGTCCACCTCTTCCCTAGCCGTTTTATTAAATCGCATTTACGGCAAGTTGAACGTAAAGAATTACCAAGAAATGGTACAAAAAGCCAGAGAAATCGGCTATATCGATCCCTTTTAAGAAGAAGCGCCACAAGCCTTCTTCTTTTTTTGTGAAAAGTTCGGACAAAAGTTAACTGTGACCGAGGTGTAAATTGCCTATAATCAATAGAAAAGGAGATGGAAGATGATGAACAAGAAAAAAGTGGTTTTAGGAATTTTTGTGGTTTTAGTCGTTCTGGCCTCGGCGCTGTATCTAAAAAAAGAATCCACCTATTCCATGGTGCAGGACCAAAGGAAAAGTGAAGATAGCCAAGGTAAAACACAGGACGGTCCCGATGAGAGAAGCCCGCAAGACATTGCTGCGGACAAAAAGATTGCCAAGCAACGGGCGAAGAACAGAAAGGATTGGCTCGAAGAAGGTCGTATCGGCTCGGTGACCAGAGGCGGCGACATCGTCCTCGGGCCGAGGAGGGATGAAAGAGACCCGAAATTATTTGCCGAGTTGGATCAAGCGGTATCGAATTATATTAAATCAAAACCGGACATCTATCCACCGAGGGAAGAGGGACACGAGAACGATAATGACGCAGAGTTGGTCTTTATGCCGACGGTGGATTACCGAATTGATGAGATGATTGGCACCATCCCTGCGGAAGCGCGAAAAGGACCGATTCAAGGTCTTAAGAATGACGAACTCTTTGTCTATGAAGCCAGGCGGCTGGACGGGTCCTATGACGAACTTCTCCTAGCCAAGCCTCATGGCGAGAAGGAATGGAAGGTGGTCTTTGCCGGGTCTTACTACGACTTGAAAAAGGCGGTTCAATAAGGGCAAAAAACGAAAAAAATTCTTTTGAAGAGCAGTAACAGGACGGCCAGTGTTAGTAAAAAGGGGGAGAAGTCGATGTTTGCTGTCGTAAAACTGGAATTAAAAAAAATAGCGACCAAGAACAATGCCCTGATTGCGTGCCTGTTTTTGTTGATTTGTGTGGCCAAGATTCTTCCCTATAGCCAATCCCTGGACATGGTATTAGAGGGAGGAAAGTTTGGCTCCGGCCTTTCCTATTGGAAATTGATGAAAGAAGAAGGGATTAAATACGACGGCCTTTTAACCGAAGAGCAAATGAAAAAGGTCCAGACCCTTTACAACGAAAGCAAAGAAAAAGACTTTGTGGAAGGCGCACGAACGGAAGAAAAAGAGTTGGGCTTGAAGCTGATTTATCCCTTCCAGTGGCTCGCGCAAAGTTTGAATTTTCCGAAAGAGATTGAAATCCAGGACTTTTCAATTCATATGAGCGACCAAGGGATTGAAAATTTTTACCAAGATCGCTTAAAGGCCATTGGTTCATGGACTCACACCTCGTATCGGTCCTACGACCGGTCGGAGGTTGAAATCATTCTTCGCCAAGCCGGAGAAGTGAAAACGCCCCTTTACTATGCTTACAACGAAGGCTGGCGTTACATGGGCGATGCCCTGCACATGACTTTTAATATTTTTTTAATCTACTTGGCCCTCGCCTTGTCTTCCTTAACGTCGGCCGACGAAGCGCAGGGATTTACTGAAATGGATGTGCACGCGAAGAATGGGCGCCTTTCCCTCTACTTAGCCAAGGTAAGGGCGGCAGAATTATTTGCAGGACTCGCGTACCTCGCTTATTTGTTTTTTTTACTTCTCTACCACGGGATGATTTATTCCCTTCACGGAGCCGATGCCTCCATCGAATTTTATGCCGGACCGGCGATTTTCAACCTCACTACTTGGCAAGGGTATTTTCTGGAAGCCTTATCCGGTTTTGCCGCCGTTCTCGTGGTGGTCAATATCATTCTCTTATTCTCCCTGGTCTTTCGCAAGTCGAAAGTCTCCCTGCTCGTCTTGGTGCTCGCCTTTGTTTGGCTTGAGAAGTGGGCGGATTCGCCGCAGCCTTGGGCGAATACTCTGGCCTACTTTACGCCGCAAAACTTTGTGCGAGGTGATTTCTCCGCATCCAAGCTTTTTGTCCTTCAAAACCACGTCTATCCCTTTACGGCGATGGCCTGTTTTCTGTCTTTGATTTACATTGCGAGTAGCCGAATTTTGGCCATGCCGATAATGAACCGCTATTACTTAAAAGGAGGAGAGGGCAAATGAAGTTTTTACTGGAAGTCAATAGAAAAAGAATGCTTCCCTTCCCCTACCTTCCGGCCCTCTGTCTGTTTTTGTTGCTTTCGTCGATCTGCCTTATCAAGGCGGAACAGATGAGGTATCTTCAAGAGAGCTTGCACGTGGAAATTTCTGACGGTACGGAATACCGCTATCTGATGGAGGAGACCTGGTACGACGATACAAAAGTGGAGGATTTAATTGCAAAGTACGACTTGCCTCAAGAAAATTTGATCAAAGAGGATATTGATATCGACGAGTTTTTGCCGGTGGAGAGTGTAAATGACGCTCTTCTCCGGGGAAAAAAACCCCGAGCACAAGGCTTTTTCGAGTATCGAATGAATCTGATAAAAAAGGCAGGCCAAGCTCAAGGAGCAAAGCCAATGGACCGGCTCCTTATCGGCTATTGTGAAGGTTGGAAAGTTCTCCTCCGTAACTCCGATAAGATTTTTTACGCCGTCGCCTTGTCCTTGCTTTTTCTCCTCGTTCCGGTAATGAAAGAAGACGAGCGGTTCAAAACGAAGGACATGGTGGAAGCCACCCTTTACGGGAAGAAAAAACTCTTTCAGGCTCGGCTGATCAACGGTTTGGAAATTGGCGTCTTCACCTATGTGGGCGGCGTGGCTCTGTTTTCTCTTTTGGTTTTGTTTATTTACGGAAGCGACGGCCGAGACCTTTTCATTCAAAATTCAAGAGAATTTTTCCTCTTTCCTATTCAGGTGACCTATCTTCAGTATTATATCTATAAATTTTTAAACGGCCTCGCATTGACCTTTTGCCTTGTCTTTCTTTTTCTTTTTTTAGGCGATCGAATCAAAGACGTCAAGGTCACCTTTTCCCTCGTTCTGGCCTATGTGTCCATTCATTTCTTGCTTCAATCCCTGTGGACGTCTCCCGTTACCGGGAAATTCTTCTTCCTCTCTCCATTGGCTTTAATAAATATTGAAGGCCTTTGCGCTCGCGTATCTTCTCCGGGGCTTGAAGGTTGTTATTTGCTTTCACTGATCATCCCAATGGTTTACGGGGCGCTCTTATGGATCGGGTTGTGGTTGGGAAAAAGGAAGTCGTTTGGTGAAGCATAAGGAGCGCTGATTATGTTAAAAATTGAAAGCTTAAGCAAAAAATTTGGAAAGAAAGAAGCTCTTTCGGATGTGAACATGGAACTGGATTCCGGAATTTATGGGCTTTTAGGGGACAACGGCGCCGGTAAGTCTACCTTGATGCGGTTATTGGTCGGCGTAGATACGCCGACGAGGGGCCATATCCTCTACGAGGGAGAGGACATTTCTCAGTTGAAGGGGAAGTATCGTGGTCTTTTAGGTTACATGCCCCAGGAATTTGCGGTCTTTCCCGGCTTTACGGCCGGTGAGTTTCTAACCTATATGGGCGCATTAAAGGGATTAAGTAAAAGGGAATTGAAGGAAAAAATCCCCCGGGTTCTCGCTTTTGTAAACCTTCAGGATGTGAAAGACAAAAAAGTATCGACTTTTTCCGGTGGAATGAAGCGGCGAGTCGGCATCGCTCAAGCCTTACTCAACGATCCGAAAATCCTAATTTTAGATGAACCGACGGCCGGTTTGGATCCCGGCGAACGCATTCGATTTTCAAATATTTTGTCCAATAT
Organism: Peptoniphilus rachelemmaiella; assembly: GCF_943169845.1. Classification (GTDB taxonomy): domain Bacteria; phylum Bacillota; class Clostridia; order Tissierellales; family Peptoniphilaceae; genus Aedoeadaptatus; species Aedoeadaptatus rachelemmaiella. Next base: position 57,996 of record NZ_CALPBW010000003.1, on the reverse strand, counting down.
GTCCAAAGACAAGATCATTCTTTTTTCAACCCATATTATTTCCGACATTGAAGCCATTACAAAAAACATTATTATTTTAAACGACGGAAAAATCAGGGCCAAAACCACGTCGGATAAGTTAATCAAAAAAATGGAGGGCCTTGTGTTTGAGACGATGCTTCCATTTACGGAATTGGCGGCTTATGAAAAAAAGATTCAAATTATTCGGATGCGTTATGAAGGGGAGTATTTAAAAATTCGCTACACAGGCAGTACCTTGGAAGGCGCCCGTCCCGTCCAAGCGAATCTTGAAGACTACTATATTCTTCATCGCAACGAAGTTATTTAGGCACTGCATCCATGAAAAAGGGCCTGCGGTTGAACTAACCTAAAACAATCTTAAAAACCTGGGGTGGGAGGTAAACAATGAAATCCGCATAGAACGAATGTTATGTAAAACAAGATCGAGCAAGCGAAATGCTTGCTCGATTAAGTCCATTTTATGGGGTCACCCAGAAAGGATGCCTTTACATATTTTTTTGGCCGTTGTAAAATAAGTTTATGAAACGATATTTACTCTTATTCTACGACGTCAGCCGCTTTTTTATTTTTTCAAACGTATTAAGTGAATCGGATAAAATTTGGGTTCGGATTCTCTGCTCCATTTTGCTCGTGGCATCGGCCTATGATTTTATCGACCATGTAAAAGAGGTATTTCACCATGAACAAGCTTAAATCCATTGTGAAAAAGGCGGCCCTCGTTTTTGCCATGGTGGGCTTTGGGGGCTTTCTTTTAATGATCCTTACAAAAAGTGCCTATCCGGATCCCCTCTTTGTGTGGATTAGCCGCATTTCCCTGCCGGCGGTTTTCATCAGCCTGGGCCTGTATGCTATCTTCTGGCTTATGGAACTTGCGGATCTCGTAAAGAAGAAGGCCTGGGGCCTGGTGACCGGCCATTTGCTTATCGGCGCCCTCTTGTGTTTTATCGTCTTGAGAAGAATGTTGTAAGACCTCATCGAAGGATGAGGCCTTTTTTACTGTCCGTTGAAATTTAATTGGAAAAAGGTCGGATACTCGCCGCCCTCCGTGAAGGCCGCTACGGCTTTTCCGGCAATGGGGTAGGCCAGCATCATGAGCTCTTTCATCACGGGATTGGTGACGTAGACGGAATCCTCGTAGCCATTGGGATTTAAAAGCATGCCGCCGAAGGAATCGTCCACGCCCAATGCCCTTAGGAGCCTGTGTTTGCCATCGTAGGCTTTTAAATCGTCCACGTGGAAAAATTGCTGGCCCATGCGAAAAGAGGCCAGGGCCCGGCGGACGTCGTGGCCATTGATGGTGTAGGCTGCGTAAAGGGGGGCGACGGCTTCCGCTACAGTGGCGGGGGCAGGCAGGAGATCTCGGCAGAGAAAGGTCGTGGGATCGTAGCCCTCTTCTTCTAAAATCACCCGGTCGAAGTCCCGCTCCAAGGTGACGTGGTCGATGGAAATTTTCTCCTCCACCCGATCGATGTAGGGATGAACCGTCATGTCCAGAGAAAAATGGGTGAGGAAACCGAAAAAGTAGGCCCAAGTGGGGGAGGGGACGGGCCCCTTGCGGATCCAATCACCGTTTTTTGCGATGAAATCCATGAGAGGCTTGCCGTGAATTTGTCCGCCGATTTTATGTTTCTTCGAGAGCAGGTAGTAAAAGAAAATATCCGGCCCTTGAGCGCCCAGGGCGTAGTGATCGGGGTAGGCGGCGATGATTTTTTGTGCCTTTTCGGGCAAGATGGGCAAGAGGCGCTGTGCAAAAAAATAATGGGTAACGAGACTGGCCATAACAACTCCTTTCGAGCTTTGGTATACTATAGGTGGAGGTATCAATGGAACAACAATACAATGATTTTATAAACAGCCTGACAGGCGATTATGTAGAGGATTTAAATGCCATCTACGACGAAATACAAAAGCTTTCCCTTGCAGGGGAAGGGGAACTGGCCCAAAAGCTTTTAACTTACGGACAACAGCTTATGGCCGAGCACCGCACAGAAGGCGGCGACTACCGCAGCCTCAAACAAGACGGCGCCGGCATCGATAAGTTTTATACCCTATTAGACGCGGTTTTCGCCAAAACATTGGACGAAGACATGGAAGGGGCCAAGGAATTTATCGACCGCATGGTAGAAGAGGTGGATTTTTTAAGAACGGCCCTCGAAGCCTTGGACAGCGGCGAAAAATTCTATTCCTTCCAGTCCATGGTGGAAGAAGTGATTTGCCGCGTGGAACGAGACGGCGATCGCCTGCCCATTTTAGGGCCCGAGGTGGATATGTGGCTCACCCTTCGCGGCGGCGTGGCGGCGGAATTAAAGGACTACGATGGCGCCCGCAGGTATTTGGAAAAAGCCTTGGCGGTGAACCCTATGTCCACGGCCAATTACCTGACCCTTTCGAAGGTGGCTCGCCAGGAAGGGGATATGGAAAGGGCGAAGGCCTACAATCAACAGGCCTTTGAATCGGCCTATCTCGCATCGGATTTCTCCCAGTGTTTCTCCAACGAGGGCTATTTCCTCTTTAAGGAAAACAGACCGGCCTTGGCCCTTGCCATGAGCATGATCGCCAAGGATTACGATCCGGACAACGACGCCGCCGAAGGGAATCTCCTGATGATCGGTCAGCGTTTCGGCAATCCCACGCCGGCATCGAAGGAAGATTTCTTAAATTACCTGAAAGAGCGCAACATTCAAGGCACCTTGGATCCGGATCGAGTGGAAATTTTAAAGCGTGTCGCCGAAAAAGCGGAGGAAGAAGGCAATGTGGACTTCGCCATGGAAATCTACATTAACCTCGACGCCATATTAAAAGACGAGGCCATTCACAAAAAAATCCACGAATTGGCCGCCTATTACGAAAGAGATGAAGAGGATCATTGCTGCGACTACGACCATGACCATGGAGACTGTTGCGGCCACGATCATCATCATCATCATGACGATTGTTGCAGCCACGATCATGAACACCATCATGAGGACTGTTGCGGCCACGACCATCATCACGACGATTGCTGCGGCCACCACCACGAATAGGGCGGTCCCGGCAATTAACCTGAAACAAAAAAAGCAGCCGACGATGCGGCTGCTTCTTTCATTGGATTTCTAAGGGAAATCTTATTTGTTTTTGTTCTTGATGTATTCATCGATCCCTTCGGCAGCTTGTTTACCTGCGCCCATGGCCAGGATAACCGTTGCGGCACCGGTAACGGCGTCGCCGCCGGCAAAGACGTCTTCAACAGAGCTTTGGCCGACTTCGGAAATAATGATGCCTTGTTTTTTGTTGGTTTCGATGTCCGGGTTGGTGCCGGTAATCAAGGGGTTCGGGTTGGTACCCAAAGCCATAATAACCGTATCCACTTCCACATCAAAGTCTTCGCCTACCTTGGGAACGGGGCGACGACGTCCCGATTCATCGGGTTCGCCGAGTTCCATGGGGCGAAGGGTCATGCTCGTAACCCAACCGTCGTCATCGGCGTGGATTTCAACGGGGGAGGTGAGAAGATGGAACTTAATGCCTTCTTCCTTGGCGTGGTGAACTTCTTCGGCACGGGCGGGGAGCTCGGCTTCCGTACGACGGTAAACGATGGTTACATCGGCGCCTAAACGCTTTGCCACGCGGGCAGCGTCCATGGCCACGTTGCCGCCGCCGATAACAGCGGTTTTGCGACCGGCGATAATGGGCGTGTCGTAGCCGGCTTCGTAAGCGTGCATGAGGTTGGTACGCGTTAAGAACTCATTGGCACTGAAGACGCCGTTGTAGTTTTCGCCGGGGATGTCCATAAAGCGGGGAAGACCGGCGCCGGTACCTAAGAAGATGGCTTCATAGCCTTCGTCGCGAATGGCTTCTAAGGACATGGTGCGACCGATGATGGTGTTGGTTTCAAATTTAACGCCCAAGTCTTTTAATTTTTCCACTTCGCTGGCGACGACGGTGTCGGGCAAACGGAATTGCGGAATACCGTAAACCAAAACGCCGCCGGGTTGTTGTAAGGATTCGAAAACCGTAACGTCGTAACCTTTTTTCAAAAGTTCGCCGGCAACGGTAATGCCTGCGGGGCCTGCGCCGACGACGGCAACTTTGTGGCCGTTGGACGGTTCGGGTTGAATGGTTTGAATGTGATTTTCACGAGCGTAGTCGGCAGCGTAGCGTTCCAACTTACCGATACTGACGGCATCGCCTTTATTCGCTAAGACGCAGTATTTTTCGCATTGGCTTTCTTGGGGGCAGACGCGACCGCAAACGGCAGGCAGTGCCGTGTGTTTGGAAAGCTCCATGGCAGCGCCTTTGGCATTGTCTTCGGCGATTTCGTGGACGAAAGCGGGAATGTTGACGGAAACCGGGCAGCCCTTTACACATTGGGGATTTTTACAGTTTAAGCAACGTTTCGCTTCTTGGACAGCTTCCTCGTGATTGTAGCCGTAGCAAACTTCTTCGAAATTCTTGTTCCGTTTATTGGGATCTTGTTCCCGTACGGGCACTCTAGTAAAGCGATCCATTACGCATTCCTCCAGACTTGTTGACCCTTTGTCTTTTCCACGTTCATGTATTGTCTTTGACGCTTCATAGCCAAGTCGAAGTCCACCTTGTGGCCGTCAAATTCCGGTCCGTGGACGCAGGCGAACTTCGTTTCGCCGTCGATATTGACGCGGCAAGCGCCACACATACCGGTTCCGTCGACCATAATCGGGTTTAAGGAAACGATGGTGTGCAGATCGTATTTCTTCGTGGTGAGGCAAACAAACTTCATCATGATCATGGGGCCGATGGCGACACATGTATCGTAGGATTTGCCTTCGTTTTCGATGAGATCGTCGATTTTTGCCGTAACCATACCGTTGAAGCCATAGGAGCCGTCGTCGGTGGTAACGTAAAGTGTGCAGTCCAGATTCTTGAATTCTTCTTCGTAGATAACGGCATCTTTGTTTTTGAAGCCGATGATGACGTCGCAGTGAATACCGCGTTCAGACAGGTAACGGACTTGCGGATAGACCGGTGCGGCGCCGATACCGCCGCCGACAAATAAGTACTTTTTTTTCTTTAATTCTTCGTCGCTCAATTCGGTGAAATCCGAAGGAACGCCTAAGGGGCCGACGAAGTCTTTCAGTTCATCACCTTTTTCTTTTTGAGACAGCTTCGTTGTCGACGGACCGGATGCTTGAACAACTAAGTCAACCCAGCCTTCTTCGCGATCGTAATTGGCGATGGTTAGCGGCACGCGTTCAGCGCGTTCATCGGAGATAACGATGACGAATTGTCCCGGTTGAGCGGCAACGGCGACACGCGGCGCGTGAATGCGTAGCAAAAACACATTGGGCGCCAGATTCTTCTTTTCTAAAATTTTAAACATACTACCCTCCCTATATTGTTGTACGTCCATTATAGTAAATAGTTAGAAAAATATCAACCTATGAAATGGTTTTTTCGTTAGCGTTTGCCTCTTGATCGAGGGGCGAAAATAGCGTAAACTGTGATACACTAAAAAGATAAAAGACATAAAAGGAGACGACGATGCAATTTTTTTCTACCCGAGACAAAAGCCGTGTGGTAACGGCAAAAGAGGCAATTTTCAAGGGTCCTGCCGATGACGGTGGCTTGTTTGTTGCGGATCAAATTCCGAAGATCGACTTAAAACAATACATGGACTATTCCTATGAAGCGTTGGCGGCGGAAGTGCTCCATTTATTTTTCGAAGATTTTTCTAAAAACGATTTACTAAATTGGACAGAGAAAGCCTACGGTTCTTTTTCCGGGACGGAACCGGTGGGTTATTTCGACCTGGACGGCATCACCGTGGCGGAATTATTCCACGGGCCCACGGCGGCGTTTAAAGACTTCGCTCTGCAAATGCTTCCCTATCTTATGGCTGCATCGGCGGAGGGAAGAAAGGTGCGGATCTTAACGGCCACCAGCGGCGACACGGGCAAGGCTGCCTTGGCCGGTTTTCAAGATGTTGAGAACACGGACATCTTTGTCTTTTATCCCGCTCACGGCGTGAGCACCATGCAGCGGCGGCAAATGTCCACGCAGCGGGGGAGCAATGTTTACGTCTACGGCATCGAAGGCAATTTTGACGACGCCCAGCGCACGGTGAAAGAAATTTTCGGAGACGACGCCTTAAGGGAAGCTTCTCGACGCGCGGACATCGAATTTTCTTCGGCCAATTCCATTAATATCGGCCGCCTGGTGCCCCAAGTGGTGTACTATTTGTATTCCTATTTGGCATTGGTGCGCAGAAACACCATTGCCATGGGCGATACCATCGACATTTGCGTGCCTACGGGCAATTTCGGCAATATTTTAGCCGCCATGTACGCCAAGGAAATGGGCATGCCTGTGGGACGGTTTATCTGCGCTTCCAATAAAAACCACGTGCTTACGGATTTCATTACCACCGGCGTCTACGACAGAAACCGCGACTTCTTTAAAACCACTTCGCCTTCCATGGATATTCTTGTGGCGAGCAATATTGAGCGCTACCTGCATTTGGTTTTGAAGAAAGATTATAAAGTGCGGGAGAAAATGGAATCCTTAAATGCCACGGGCCGCTTCGAGATTCCCATGGACGTCATCAACCGCTCGAAGCTCGTAGGCTATTGGTCCACGGATGCGGAAGGGGAAGCGCGGATCAAGGAAGTGTTCGATCGCTTCGGCTATGTCATGGATCCCCACACGGCGGTAGCCTACGACGGAGCGAAGAAACACGGCTCCGCCAACCATGTTCTCGTGATGGCCACGGCGAGCCCCTACAAATTCCCCGACACGGTGGCGGATGCGTTGGGCATCGAAGGGGAAGGGGATGTGGATCTCCTGAAAAAAATCGAAGATGCTACCGGTGTTCCTTGCCCGAGGCCTTTAAGGTCGGTCTTCGATTTGCCCGTGCGCTTCAATGAAAGCATTACGGTGGATGAAATGAAAGAAGTGGTAAAGGAGGGATTTCATGATTAAACTGCGTGTGCCGGCGACGACGGCCAATATGGGACCGGGCTTCGACGTTATCGGTTTGGCTTTGGATTTATACAACACCTTTACCTTTGCCCTCGACGGCGGCGATTGCGACAGAGAGAGCATGATCTATGAGGCGGCGAAAGTGGTCTTCGACAAGGCAGACGCCTCCATGGAAAAATTCAGCTACCGGGTCGATGCGGACATTCCCATCGCCCGGGGCTTGGGCAGCAGCGCCACTTGCATCGTCGGCGGCATGGTGGGAGCCAATGAATTGCTTGGCGCGCCCTTTACCCAAGATGAAATTTTAAAAATGGCGTCGGATTTCGAGGGCCATCCGGACAATGTGGCGCCGGCCCTTCTAGGCGGCTGCGTCATCAGTTTGCCTACAGACGACGGCGTGGTCTACAGAAAGATCAACAACATCGACAACTTCGCCACCATTGCGGCCTTCCCGGACTTCGATTTGTCTACGGCCAAGGCGCGGGCGGCGCTCCCCAAGTCTCTGACCTATGCCGATACGGTGTCGAACATCGGCCACATGGGCTTTTTGATTCACGGCTTGGAAACCGCCGACACGGAGGCGTTGTTCTTCGGCTTGGAAGATAAAATTCACGAGCCCTACCGCAGCAAACTTATCGCCGGCTACGACGTGATGAAGACGTTGGAAGAGCGCCACAATGGCCGCGTCCTCATTAGCGGCGCCGGGCCTACCCTCTTATTCGTCTCGGAAAAATCCGCCGATCTGGAGGCCATAAAAAAGGACTGGGAAAAAATATCCGAACCCCTGGATGCCACCTGGGACATTCGAATCCTGCACATTACCACCACCGGCGTGGAAATTTTGGAAAATGCATAAAAAAGAGCCCTCGGAAAATCCCGAGGGCTTTTGATTGTTACAGCAATTGCTTTTGAATGGCAATTAAGAAGCGTTCCATCAGCGGGTTCATTTGCGTGCGGGGCACATTGATCTGCACGTGATACATATTGCCGGAGCCTTCCAAATCGCCTTTTAACCGATCCATGATTTCTTTTAAATCCACCGGTACATCGGCGCTTCGAAGGATGTGAATCTGGGCTTCGTTGCCGTTGGGAATGCCGTAGATTTGCACGGTCTTCGCCTTTTTTTGGATGGCATTGGACAGGTACTTAAAGCTTTTGAAATTGATGTTTTCCAAGGTGGTGTAAATATAGCCCACGCCTTCGACGGTGCGTCGCTTGGCCATAAATTCATGAACCTGCTCCATGGCCATGGCTTCTTCCATTGAATCGATTTTTTTCTTTTGTTCGTCGATTTTGCCGTGAAGTTTTTTCACCGCCTGCCAAATGCCCTGGGTGGTGTTTTCCTTCAGGTACATGGACAGATTTTTCGTCAGGTAACGGTGGTTTCTGTAATCGTCTAAGGCGCATTTGCCGCAGACGAAGGTGAGCTTCAGGCCTTCTTCCTCTTTTTCGATTTTTTGAATAGCAAAGAGAGCCACCTCACCGGTGTTTTTCAACAGCGGCCCCACGCTGTACACCTTGTCTACGGAGGGGATGGTCACCTCGCCCTTTTCTTCTTGAATCGGCAGATTGGATTCGATAAGATGATTGACGTAGTTTTCTATTTTTTCAAGGGACATAAAGCCGATGTCTTCGGCATCGACGACGAGGTAGCAGGCTTCTTCCGTGGAGCCTGAGAGGACTTTGGCGTGGAGAAGCTTTTCCAAGGCGCAGGTAAAGAGAATGCGGGCGATATTATTTTGCATGGACTGCAGGCGGCGGGGCCAGTCGATGGAAAGTTCCGCCTCCTTGCCGCTTTCTGCCGCATCCATTTTGCACTGAATGCGCCCGCCTTCGACGGTGTAGTCTACGGCCTCGCCGTCCAGGGTGATTTTATCGCCGGTGTAGTAGCCCTCCACGGGCGGGGCGACGATGCTGTCTTCTAAAAAGAAATAATCAAAGCCTTTACTTTTTACGGTGTCGGGAACGGTGATTTTCATGGATTTACGGTAAGGTTCCCTCAGATACAGGGCCATAGGCGCCTCCTTTTGTTTAATTCGCGTTTTACTTATTTTATCATATCTTTCGTTTTTTTCGAAAGCAGGTGGTTATGAAACAGTTGTGGTTTATCTTGTGCCTCGCATTGGGCGGGGGCTGCTTTTTTGCGGAGCGCGTGCCCCTGTTGTTTGCTGCGCCTGTTTTGATCCTCGCCGCCTTTTGCTTTCTCCTGTGGGGAAAGAAGGCCAATGGCCTCTATCCCTTGGCGGCCCTGATTGTGTTTGTCTTCGCTTCATCCGGTCTTCAGTCGACGCAAGGGCCCCCTGTGCGGGTCACGGTGCGAGGCGTGGTCATGGCATCGAAGGAAAATTACTACGATTTAAGGATCGGCCCCTTAAAGAGGGTGCGGGTTTTCTCCGAGGCCCATCCCGCCATGGGAACGCGGGTGGCCGTGCGGGGGATTACCATGAAGCCGGAGGCGCCGCGAAACCCCGGCGGCTTCGACGGGCGCCACTACGCTTTGTCTCACGGCATTAAGGCCACCTTGCGCCCCACGAAGGAAGAGATCCTTCCCGAGGAGGGAAGGGCCATGGAAAAGCTCTACACCTGCCGGGGGCGGTTCAGAAAAAAAGGCGCGGCCATTTGTGAAAGGTATTTTCCGCCGAAAGAGGCGAAACTTTTATCCGCCATGCTCTTCGGAAACGACGCGGACTGGGAGGGGCTGGAGGATTTTCGCACCCTCAATGTGATTCACATCTTGTCCATTTCCGGCCTACATATCGGGTTGATTATGGCGCTTTTGTCTGCAGCATTAAAGAGGCTCACCGTACCCTACGACGCCGGGAAGCTGTCCGTCCACGGGCTCTTGCTTTTGTATCTTTTTCTCACGGGCTTTCCCATAGGCGGCATGCGGGTGTGGCTGTCTCTTTTGTTTACGGATGCAGGGAAGCGGCTTTGGCGGCCGGTGGATCCCGCCTACGCCCTGGGCTTCAGCGGCGCGGTTTTTCTCTTGGTGAATCCCTTTTATATTTACCGCTTGGGCTTTTTGTTCAGCTTTTTCTCCGTCTACGGCATTTTAGCCATCTATCCGAAGCTGCCCTTCTTCGGAACGGCTCGGGGAAGAATCATGCAGGCTTTGGGTGTGAGTGTCGCCGTGAACCTCGCCATCGCACCCCTTCTTCTGTTTACCTCGGGAAGCATTTCCATCATGGGCCTTCTCGCCAACGTGGTGCTTCTGCCTTTGGCTGCGGCGATTTTATACGGCGGCATTGCCGTAAGCTGCTTGTCCTTTCTCTTACCGCCTGTGGCGGCCGGGGCGGCGGTTATGACTCGATGGATCTTTCTGCCCTTTCTCTTTCTCACAAAACACATGGCCCTCGCGCCCTTTAATTGGGTATTGCCGAGCTTTTCCGTAGCGGAGGCCTGCGTATATTACTTAATTCTTCACTTCGCCATGTATTTCCCCATGCGGCGGTTGAAATTACGGGCGGGGCGGCTTTTGATGCTCCAGGCCGCGGTTGTCGGCATCCTCGTCCTCGCGTGGGGCCAATGGATGCGGCCCGACCTTTCCGTGACCCAGCTCTACGTGGGTCAGGGGGACTGCGCCTATGTGGAGGCGAAGGATTTTCGCGGCCTCATCGACACCGGCGGCAGCCGCTTCGGCGCCGACCCTACGGCCCGCTACGTGGTGCCCTTTTTGCGGAAATGCGGCGTGGGCACCTTGGACGCCATCTTTCTGTCTCACTACGACGCGGATCACGCCGGCGGCGTCACCACCTTGGCAAAGGCGCATAAGATCAAACACATATTTGCCCCGGCGCCGGGAAGCGAGGAAGATGTGGCCATGTACGATGCGATTCAGCAAGAGGCGGGAGTCATCGAAGCCATCGAGGGAACTTTTCCCATGAAGGATTGGCAGCTTAGGGTTTTTCCGTCCTATGGCGATGCGGATAATGCCCTGTCCATGGTTATGGAGCTTTCGTCGAAGGGGCAGCGGATGCTCTTTCTCGGCGATTTGCCTGCGGCGCAGGAGAAAATGCTTCTTGCAGATCTTCGCCATCGCGAGGGCATTGTGAAACTGGGCCACCACGGATCGAAGACATCGAGTTGCGACGAATTTTTGGAGACCACCCGGCCGCACCTGGCCCTTATTTCGGCGGGAGAGAACAATTCCTACGGCCATCCCCACCAAGTGGTGCTTCAGCGTTTAAAAGACCACCACATTTCTTATTTGGAGACGAAAAACGGCGCAATCACCATGAATTTGAAAGACGGCAAGGTGTATGTGTCCGTCTATAAACCGCGGGCCCTTTCCATGGGGCAATGTATCTTTTTTGCCGCCTGCGTGGTAATCTTAATGGGTATGGTCTATGCAGGCGCAGGGTATTTTAAGAAAAGAGACGATTTATGGAATCAGTGGATTACAACGGAGCCTATCTTCTCCACGGACCGGAAAAGTTCGGTATGGAAGAGAAGCGCAGACAAATAGAAAAGAAGTATTTGGACCCCGCCACCAAGGATTTAAATTACGACGTGGCGTCGGGGGATGTGAGGGAGATTCTGGCCAAGGCCAACACCTTGCCCTTTATGTCCGAAAAGCGTATCGTCGTCGTAAAAGATGCGGGGCTTTTGGCGAGCGATCCGGCCTTCGATTATTTTCTGGAGGCAGTCTTTGAAATCCCCGCCTCCACGGTGCTTCTTTTAATGGAAACGGAGACTCCCATAAAAAAGAATCAAAAGCTCTACAAGCGCTTCGATAAAGCCCATCGGGTTATTGCCATGGAGCGGCTCACCGGGCAGGTGCTCAGGCGCTTTCTCGCCGGCTATTTGGCGAAGCAAAATCGCCGCATTCGCCCCGAGGTGCTGGAGCATTTTATTCGCCTTTCAGGCTACAGTGACAGGCAATTTACGGGAGACCTTCAGGGCTTGGTCAACACCTTGGATCAAATCGCAAGCGTTTCGGAAGGGGAAGTGACCATGGCGGCGGTGGACGCTTTTTTGGATCCCTTCTCCGCGGAGACCATCTTCGACCTTCTCGCCGCCATCGCGAGAAAAGACGGAGCCGCGATTTTAAACCTTTTGGACGAATTTGAGGTAAGGGAAGAGCCCGCCGGGCGCATCCTCTACATGATCGCGCGGCAAACGGGCAATCTCCTCTATTACAAAACCATGAGGGAGACGGGAAGAAGCGACGGAGAGATCTTTCGCTTCATGGGCATAAAGCCTTACGAGGGCAAAAAAATAGCCGCCCAAAGCGGCGCTTACACGAAGGCGCAGCTGCGGCGGCACTACCGATTGATTTTAGATGAGGAGCTTCGCATGAAGAGCACCTCCGCTTCGGATCGGGACGTGCTTCAAACCTTGCTTCTTTCCATGTTGCGAGACAATTAAAAAAGGGCAATAAAAAAACTGAAAACAGCTGTTTTCAGTTTTTCTTTTAGTTGGCGCGATTGAATTTTTTGGTCAAACGGCTCATGCGACGAGCTGCCGCATTTTTATGGATAACATTCTTAGATGCCGCTCTCTTGAGTTTTTTGTCGACAGCGCGGAGGAGATCTCTCGCTTCGTCGATTTCACCTTTGTCAAGCGCTTCTTCGAATTTACGAATGGACGTCTTAATACCGGTCTTTACGGATTTATTGCGCAACGTTTCTTTTTTCGTCGTGCCGATACGCTTAATAGCGGATTTAATATTTGCCATGATTCACCTCCGACTGTGATTTTATCCCTTAGGATACCTTAACTTGTAGAATTTTACCATATGGCCGTGGCTTTTGCAAGAAAGGGAAGTAGGAAGTTTACAAAAGATGTAGAAAATTTGCGTTTGTGGTAAAATGAATAGTCAGATTCAAGAAAGGGGAACATTTTGAAGAGAAAAGGAAAATCGACTTCCACGGTGGTAGAAATGATAAAAATAATAATTATGGCGGTGGTATTGGCCGTGGTCATCCGCCACTTCGTCTTTAACACCACCATGGTCATCGGCCAGAGCATGGAACCCACCTTACACGAGCGCGAGCGCATGATCTGTTTGGTCTTTCCCAATTACTTCTCCGATCCCAAACGAGGGGACATCGTGATTATCGATGCGCCGGACGAATCGGGAAAAGAATATGTGAAGCGCGTCATCGGCCTGCCCGGCGATCACATTCAAATCGATGAGGGCAAGGTCTTTGTCAACGGCGTAGCTTTAAAGGAAAACTACATCCATCCCGGCGTATCCACGGGGATTTATCAGGACAAGGCCTGGGACATTAAAGCAGGCGAATTTTTCGTCATGGGAGACAATCGCCAAGAGGGCATGTCCATCGACAGCCGCTACTTCGGTCCGGTGGAGAAAAAGCACGTGCGCTCTCGGGCGGTGCTTCGCTACTATCCCTTTTCGAAATTTACTCTATTTAATCATTAACGGACGCATAAAGGAGGTACTATGACCGATCGTCAGAAAAATATTCGTAATTTCTCCATTATCGCCCACATCGATCACGGAAAGAGCACCTTGGCCGACCGACTCATCGAAAAGACCGGCATGCTCACGGAGCGGGAAATGGATGCCCGGGTGTTGGACTCCATGGCCCTGGAAAAAGAGCGGGGCATTACCATTAAGCTCAAGGCCGTGCGCCTCGTTCACGAGCGAGACGGCGAAGAATACCTTTTAAACCTCATCGACACCCCGGGCCACGTGGACTTTAACTACGAGGTATCCCGCTCCCTGGCGGCCTGCGAAGGGGCGCTTTTGGTGGTGGACTGCACTCAAGGGGTAGAGGCACAAACCTTGGCCAATGTGTACCTGGCCATGGATCAGGATTTGGAAATGGTGCCGGTCATCAACAAAATCGACCTGCCCTCGGCGCGAGTCGACGAAGTGAAAAAAGAAATCGAAGACATTGTGGCCCTGGATACGGAACACGCCCCTTTAATCAGCGCGAAAAACGGCGTGGGAATCGACGATGTGCTGGACGCCATTATCGACGAGATTCCCGCCCCCTCGGGGGATGCGAAGGCGCCCTTAAAGGCCCTCATCTTCGATTCCATTTACGACAGCTACCGCGGCGTGGTTTGCTACGTGCGTGTTTTCGACGGCAAGGTCAAGGCCGGGGACCGCATTAAAATGTGGGCCACGGAAAAAGAATTCGAAGTGGTGGAAGTGGGCGTCAATGCCAACGGAAGCATTCCCCTTAAGGAACTTTCCGCCGGCGATGTGGGCTACATTACGGCGAGCATAAAAAATGTAAAAGAAGCCCGGGTCGGCGACACGATTTACGATCCGGCTAATCCGCCCAAGGAAGCCCTGCCCGGCTACAAAAAAGTCGTGCCCATGGTCTACTCCGGCATTTATCCTGCGGAAGGAGAATCCTATACCGATGTGCGGGACGCTTTGGAAAAGCTCCAGGTCAACGACGCGGCCCTGGTTTTCGATGCGGAAACCTCCGTGGCCTTGGGCTTCGGCTTCCGCTGCGGCTTTTTGGGCCTTCTGCACATGGAAATCATTCAAGAGCGGCTGGAGCGGGAATTCGACCTGGATATTATTACCACGGCACCCTCGGTAATCTATCGGGTGCACACCGTAGACGGTGAAATGGAAGAGATTCAAAACCCGTCGAACCTTCCCGACCCCACCTCCATCGAGTACATGGAAGAGCCCTTTGTGCGGGCGGAAATCATGTCCCCTACGGATTACGTGGGCACCATTATGGAGCTCTGTCAAGAGCGGCGGGGCCGCTACATCAGCATGGACTATTTGGAAGAGACCCGCGTCGTCATCACCTATGAGCTGCCTTTAAACGAAGTGATCTACGATTTCTTCGACGCCTTAAAGAGCAAGACCAGAGGCTACGCCTCCTACGACTACGAGCTCATCGGCTACGAACGTGGCGACTTGGTGAAAATGGACATTCTCATCAACGGGGAATTGGTGGATGCTTTCTCCCTGATCGTGCACAAGGACAAGGCCTACGAGCGGGGCAGAAAAATTTGCGAGCGCCTCACCGGCGTCATTCCCCGCCATCAATTTGCCGTGCCCATTCAGGCGGCCATCGGATCGAAGATCATCGCCAGAGAAACCATTCGCGCCGTCAGAAAAGACGTTCTGGCCAAGTGCTACGGCGGCGACATTTCCCGGAAGCGAAAACTCTTGGAAAAGCAAAAGGAAGGGAAGAAGCGCATGCGCTCCATCGGCAATGTGGAAGTGCCTCAAGAAGCCTTCCTCGCCGTCCTCAAATACGACGAAGACAAATAAGAAAGGCGGACCTGAAAGGGTCCGTTTTTTGGAGGTTTTATGAAAAAGTCCCCGGGCATTTACATTCACGTGCCCTTTTGCGAAAAAAAGTGCGACTACTGCGATTTCTATTCCCTGCCGAAAAAGGGCGAGGCGGATTTCGACGACTATCTCGAATCTCTTCTGCGAGAGATCGATTTATATGAAGAGATCATGGGCGCCGGCGTAAGCACGGTGTTTTTCGGCGGCGGCACCCCCTCCCTTTTGGGCACGGATCGCCTCGCTAAAATTATGGAAAAGTTGCGCCCCTTTATAAACGAGGGGGCTGAGATTACCATGGAGGGAAATCCCGAAAGCGTCCTTCATCTCGACGTGGCCGCCTTAATCGACGCGGGCTTTAATCGCTTCAGCATGGGCGTGCAAAGTGCATCGGATCGCCTTTTAAACATCATGGGCCGCATTCACGACGGGAAAACCGCCGAGGAAGCCTTTCATCATTTAAGAAAGGGCGGAGCGAAAAACATCAATCTGGACTTTATCTCCTCCGTTCCTTCGGAGACCATGGAGGACGTGGCGGCGAGCCTCGCCATGATCGAGGCGCTGAATCCGGAACACGTGAGTCTTTACAGCTTAATCGTGGAGCCGGAGACGGCTTTTTATCGCCGCTACGGGAAAATGATGGAAGCCATGGAGGATACGGATCGCATTCATGTTCACACCTACGAAAAAGGCCTCGCCGCTTTGGGCTACAAGCAGTATGAAATTTCCAATTTTGAAAAAGGCGGCCACACCTGCGCCCACAATTTAAATTACTGGCACTTAGGCGAATACATCGGCCTTGGCCCGGTTGCAAGTGGCCACTTAAATGGCAGGCGGTATAGAAATGTGCAAAACCTTTCGGCATACGACGAGGCCCTTTGCGAAGGGCGCGCGCCCATCGAAGAGGAAGAAGTGCTCTCGCCCGTGGATCGGGACAACGAGTACACCATGCTCGGCCTCAGACTCAATGAGGGCATTGCCATGGATGCCCTCATGTCTTCGGGGGCGCGTTTTGACACGCTCTATAAGGAAGCCATCGAAAAAAATGTGAACGACGGCCTCCTCACCATAACAAACGGCCGCGCGGCCTTAACGCGCAAGGGACGCGACCTGGCCAATCGGGTGGAAGTGGATTTCTTCCGCTTATAAAAATGAGTTCCCTTGAAGATGAGAGAAAGAAAAAACACGGAGCCATTCATGTGAATGAAACGATGCTTCGAAAGGGAAGGCAACAAGCACTTTACATCAGCGTAACGGAGAAAAACTTGAGAATAGTTTTGAAAATTATACTTTTTCCTGTATCTATATTTTTATCAGTGACAAACAGCCTTTATAAAATTTGTACACGGCATTGGAACAACAATACTTTATATTTTGATGCTTTTTTGTATCATAGGTGCAATAGCATGTTTTGTTCAAAGAGATACAACAACATGTATACGGGCGTTAATTATTGGTTTCTTGGTTAGTCCATATGGATTGCAACTATTAGCAGCAGTTGCGATTAGAGTAATTGAGGGAATGAATGAAAGAATAAAACAAATTAGAATTTGTGGGGATAATTATTATGAAAAAATTTAACAAGATTAGTGCGGTCTCGTTACTTATTCTGGTCTTTTCATTTACTGTTGCTAGGTATGCCGTATTTGGAATACACGGAATGAAACAATTGCCACTTGTGCTATGCTTACTTATCGCTGTAGAGTTGATAGTCCTCTGTTTCACTAAAGTTAAAATAGTACCTCTTATCTCTGCGATTTCATATCCACTCGGCTTTGCTATTGGGTGTTTGTTCCAAACAAGTGAATTAGATGCTGGCGGTGGAGCAACAAATAATCTGTGGATTATTTGGATATGTACCATTTTTGTAATGAACATTATTGCTGTTTTCGCAGAATTGATAAATAGAAAGAAAGCTAAGCAACAGTAATTTTGCGTTCGTGTGACTGTTAGAACAGTCTAATAAATTCCGGTTTTTAGCACTAACAATCCACCTAAATAGATTTAAGATCTAGTGTCTGTAAGCATTGATATTACTTCATGAGAACAAAACGCCATATTTGATACATTTTAACGGCACAGCCGCTTAGGGTACGAAACTCATACTCAGAGGTACAAAAAATAGGTATGGGGGGCACGAAAACAATTCGATAGGACAAATAGCATCACGATCATATAAAACCAGGCCTTCTTCTGGTCATAATTATTGACGTAAAATATTTCTCTTGACAGACAGCAACAGCTGGGTGTAATGTTTAGATAACTTAGTTATCTAAACAAGAACTATTTTTGATGGGAGGATCTATGACTACAGGTAATTTTGAAGAAACTCATGCCAACATACTAAAAAGTGGTCTGGATGCCTTCTTGGAGGAAGGCTATGAAAAAGCAAATATAAGAAGAATTTGTAAATCAGCTGGCGTGACAACAGGAGCTTTCTATAAGCATTTTACAGATAAGGAAGATTTGTTTGCAAAGTTGGTAGAGCCTTTAGCAGATAAGATCAATGAAATTTATAACTACTACGAAAAAGAAAGTTTTTCCACCTACGGCACGAAGTTTCCCGTTCCCAAAGAAAAAATCTTAAAAGTTCTTGAACTCAAACAAGAAGGGACGCTTAAAAGTGTTGAGTTTTTCTATGCACATAAAGATATCTTTGAGCTTCTTATTTTTAAATCCTATGGCACAAAGTATGAGCATTTCTTAGATAAACTCATCGTAATTGAGGATCGTAATGACTGGTCGATTTTAGAGATGATCCATGGGAAAGAAAATGCGGATTCCATTATGACCAAGCAAAGTGTCCATATCATCAATCATGCATTTTTCAACGCCATCTCTGAACTCGTTGTACACGCATCCGATAAAGAACAGCTTCTCAGTATGACAAAGACGATGTCTAATTTTTTCAATGCGGGTTGGGAAAAGTACCGCAGCCCGTAGCTCTATATTTTTTTATCCAAGAGATAACTTAGTTATCTAATTTGCTTTATATGTGATCGTGAGGAGGTAAAAACATGAAAAAACAAAGTCCCATAAAGCGTCTGTGGGAACTGGCTGCCAGTCAGCACGCCGGACTAAAACTCTCTGTGAGTCTTGCGGTACTTGGAGTATTAGGTGGTATCGTTCCCTACGTGGCTGCAGGACAGGTTCTGACAAACTTATTTAATGGTGTGATAGACTTCAGTGCTTATATGAAAGCCTGCGTTGTCGGGCTTTTAGGCTATGCCGTGAAATCCGTTCTATATTCACTGTCGCTTTCCGTTTCCCATAAAGCCACTTTTGAACTTTTACAGGAACTGCGCGAAAAAATGCTGCACAAGCTTCCAAAACTCTCGCTGGGGAGAGTAACAGCGACACCTGGCGGTGAATGGAAGCAGCTCATTGTAGATCAGGTGGAAAGTTTGGAGCGTCCGGTTGCTCATCTTATTCCGGAAATGACGGCAAATATGGTGGGGCCGCTCTGTATTTTGATTTATCTCATTGTACTGGACTGGCGCATGGCACTGTTATCTTTGGTGTCCATCCCGATCGGAATGTTTTTTATGAGTATCATTATGAAAAGCTACGGCAAGCAATATGCCGGCTCGGTCCAGGTTAGCGCTCAGATGAATGCCGCTATAGCGGAATATGCCGGAGGCATTGAAGTTATTAAAGCTTTCAATCAAGGAGAGAGCAGCTATCACAAGTTTTCCGAGAGAATTCTCGCAAATGCCCAATACTACTACGACTGGATGAAAAGCGTTCAATTCTTAATGTCGCTGTCTAAATCGATACTTCCTACAACTCTGCTTGCTGTTTTGCCGGCAGGATATCTTTTTTATCAAAGTGGAAGTTTGGACGGAGGCACATTTTTGACGACGGTGATCCTCTCTTTCTCCCTTTCGGGCCTTTTGATGGCTGCCATGAATTTTGTGGATAGTTTGGCTCGGGTGGGAACGGTTGTCGGTCAGATTGATGCGCTCTTAGCTGCCGAAGAGCAGCAGCATGAAAAACACCCGATATCGTTCAACAAACACGACATTGTTCTCGATCATGTTTCTTTTTCCTATGAACCCGGTGAAGATGCCAAAGAAATTATTCATGATGTTTCTTTAAGCATAAAAGACGGGAGCTTTAATGCATTTGTAGGTCCATCCGGCGGCGGCAAATCGACCTTAGCAAAACTGATAGCCGGCTATTGGGATGTGGAAAAAGGAAGCATCGCTATCGGTGGCATCAATGCGAAAAAGGTTCCCTTAGAACAACTATATAACAGCGTTTCCTTTGTATCTCAGGATAATTTTCTCTTTAACGAAAGCATTCGCAACAACATTCGCATGGGTTGCTTGAGTGCTACGGATGAAGACGTGGAGCACATTGCGAAGCTTTCGGGCTGTCATGACTTTATTGAGAATCTGGAAAACGGTTATGACACGATTGCAGGAGAAGGAGGCACTCATCTTTCCGGAGGTGAGCGTCAGCGGATTTCTATTGCGCGCGCCATGCTTAAAGATGCCCCGATTGTCATTTTCGACGAAGCAACAGCATACATTGATCCCGAGAATGAAGTGCTGATGCAGCAAGCAATGGGACAACTTGTTGCGGGGAAGACCGTTATCGCAATCGCTCATAGACTTTCCACCATCACGGAAGCCGATCAAATCTTCGTCATAGAAGAAGGAAAAATCGAAAATCATGGCACACATCAAGAGCTGCTTAAAAAGTCAAAGCTCTATCAAAGTATGTGGCTTGCTCATGTAGGCGCGAAAGGAGGCAAATAACATGTTGAATGCACTGAAAAAAATAGGACATTTTGCCGGAGAGGAACAGGGCAATATTAGAAAGTCCATCGCCGTTTCCTTTCTTTTTGCCATTTTCTATATGTTTCAAATTGGTGCTGTTTACTTCGTCATCTTAGGGATGCTGGGAAAAGATATCGGCATAAACCCTGCTCTTTTGGCACTCCTTTTTCTCCTTATCAGCATCTTCGGACGTGCTCTTACCAACTACTTTGCTCAGCTCGAGCAAACGCATGCCGGCTACTTCATGGTGGCTCGGCAGAGACTTGCGGTCGCAAACAAAATGAAGACCGTGCCTATGGGCTATTTTGATGAAGCAAACACCGGCAATATTGTAGGAACGCTTACTACGGTTCTCGGTGATGTAGAAAACACAGCTCCGGTTGTGCTGATCAATATCATGGGAGGCTTTCTCAATGCTTTTGTGTTTACTTTAATAACCTTGATCTGGGATTGGCGTATCGGTCTCATCGTTATTGTCGGTACACTGATTTATTTGTGGGTTACCTCGGCGATGGAGAAAAAGACGGCACATCTTGCACCGAAACGCCAAGAAGCGCAAGCAGAACTGGTGGAAGCCGTCCTTGAACAGATTAAGGGAATGTCCATTATTAAATCCTTTAATCTGACAGGGAAAGGTGATAAAAAGGTTCATGCGGCAATTCGTCGTAACAAGAAGACCAACCTTGCTATTGAAAAAATGTTTACGCCTTACAATATGGCCCAGGATTTTGTGCTAAAGCTCTTTAGCATTTTGATTATCGTTGTAGCTATTTACCTTTACGTGCAAGGAACTATGCTTCCGGAAAATGCTCTGATGTCCGTTATTATTTCCTTTATGATTTTTGCCCAGATTGATTCCGCCGGTTCATCTATGGCTGTTTTGCGTGTGGTATCCAGTTCTATTGATCAGGTAGAAAACCTAAAACAGATGCCGGTTATGGATATTCATGGTGAAGATATCCGTCCGAAAAAAGCCTCCATAAAGGTAGCAAATATTGACTTTTCGTATGGAAGCAAAGAAATTTTGCATGATGTAAGCTTTACCGTTCCGGCAAAAACAACCACGGCCATCGTAGGCCCTTCTGGATCCGGGAAAACAACGGTTTGTAATTTAATTGCCCGTTTCTGGGATGTCAATGCAGGAAGCATCAAAATTGGAGGACATGATATTCGGGACTATACGTTGACCTCTTTGATGGATCAGATCTCTATGGTGTTCCAAAGCGTCTATTTGTTCCAAGACACCATTGAAAACAATATCAAATTTGGAAACATGAATGCCACGCATGAAGAAGTCGTTCAAGCTGCTCAAAAAGCAGCTTGCCATGATTTCATCATGAGTCTGCCGGAAGGCTATAAAACGGTAATCGGAGAAGGCGGTGCATCTCTTTCCGGTGGTGAAAAACAGCGTATCTCTATTGCAAGAGCCATCCTCAAAGATGCGCCCATCATCATATTCGATGAAGCAACAGCCAATGTCGATCCGGAAAACGAAGATAAGCTTCAGCAGGCTATGAACAGCTTAATGAAAGATAAAACCATCATTATGATTGCTCATCGCTTGAAAACAGTTGAAAACGCCGATCAAATTTTAGTGATTGATGAAGGCAAAGTAGTGGCGAGTGGCACACATAACGAACTTGCCGCAAAAGACGGTATTTATTCCAGGTTCCTTCAGGCTCGGAAAACGGCTGAGTCTTGGAAGATATAAAAAGCATTTAAGGAGGATTTTATGAAACTTAAAAATGTGGTACAAATTGCAGTGCTTGGAGTCATTGGCTTTGTTCTGGCTATGGGCATCGGTATGCTGACGGGACTTTTAGGCGTGGTTTCACTTTATGTATCCGCAGGATTTGGCGCTTTCTTTGTCGCACCGGTCTATGTCATCATGGCACGCAAGGTGCAAAAGCGAGGTGCATCGTTTCTCTTTTGGATGATTATCGGTCTCTTATACATTGTAATGGGCTATTGGATTGCAACACCGATTTGTGTTGTTGCCGGTATCATAGCTGAACTGATTGTAGGTGATTACAGCAATAAAAACCGTATCGCCATGGCTTTCAGCGCATCAATGTTTATTTACGCCATGCATCCGATTCTATTTGTTGTGTTGTTGGGTGCCGAAAACATTGCACGATTTGTCAGTAGCATGAGTTTAGAGCAAGCGCAAATGATGGTGGCCAGCTATACCGGAAATGTAATAGTGATTTGTGTTTTGGTAAACATTGTTTTGGAGCTTATCGCCGGCCGCTTCGGGCTTTTCATCAATAACAAATTTTTTGAAAAGAATAGTAAACAAAGCAGGCTTAGCTGATGATAAAGAAATCAGCTCTAAAGAAAAAGGAGGAAGGACAGCTGCATCCGTTTACGCTCTTCGCGCTTACGATACTGGTGTCCTTCCAGGTCTTTTTTGGCAATCAAACGGTCTATTGGGCTGTGCTTGTTCTGACGTTGTTGATTGCTTTAAATGCCTCGACAGGTCTCTTCCTTAGACAGATTATTGTTTTTTCTGTTTCCTATGGCATGATGTATCTTTTGGCCTTCGCTGATTTGGGATATGTCACAGGCATTTTTATAGGACTTTTTGCACTCATTGCCCGCTTCATACCGATCTTTAATATTGGCATTGTATTGATTCTTACCAGCCCATCGAAAATCTTAGCCTGTTTTCGCAAGCTTCATATGCCCAACACCGTTAGTGTAGCCATGATTGCAGCTTTGCGTTTTATGGATGAAATTGGCCTGCGCTTGCATGAGATTCGAAACGGTATGAAAATCCGCGGCTTTCATGCTTCCCTTTTGCATCCCGTCCGCACTTTTGAGCTGTACTTTGTTCCTTTGGTATATAAGTGTCTGCATGTCAGCGAAACGCTCGTCTCTTCAATTATTGCC
The DNA here is from genome assembly GCF_943169845.1 of Peptoniphilus rachelemmaiella. Lineage (GTDB taxonomy): Bacteria > Bacillota > Clostridia > Tissierellales > Peptoniphilaceae > Aedoeadaptatus > Aedoeadaptatus rachelemmaiella. The sequence goes on along the minus strand of NZ_CALPBW010000003.1, from coordinate 35,130 downwards.
AAAGGTATCGAGTATGAAGGAGAAAAAACCAGTTATTATGATATGCGCTTTAAATTCGCAGATGGCATCAGCCTGTTTGCCGGCGTGGCGCTTTTGGGAGTTGCACTATGGACATCATGAAAGTCAATATTGAGCGCTTCAATTATCAAGGCGCAGAGAAGGCATCTTTGCATGATATTCATTTTATGATTACCGAAGGAGAATTCATCGTGCTCACCGGTAATTCCGGCTGTGGAAAGACCACGCTCACCAGAGTGCTAAACGGTCTTATACCAGAACAGTATGAAGGAACACTGGATGGTAAAGTCACATTATTGGGTCAAAACCTGCATGATTTTAAGACGGGTACCTTGGCTAAGGTCATCGGCAACGTATTTCAAAATCCATCCGATCAATTCTTTACCCGCAAGGCAGAAGATGAGGTCGCCCTTGTCGGAGAAAACCTCGGCATGCCGCAGGCGGAACTGAGAAAACGGGTGAAGAAAGCTTTTGAGTACATGAGCATTGCTCACTTAATGGATAAAAATTTGAATGAACTTTCCGGCGGCGAAAAGCAGCGGGTAGCTATTGCCTCTACCTTAGTTTATGACACAAAGATTATTTTCTTTGATGAGCCTTCAGCTTCCCTTGATCAAGAAGGTATCCGAGATTTGCAAGGCATTCTGAAATTGCTTAAAGCGTCAGGTAAAACCATCGTCATTGCCGAACACCGACTGTATTTTTTGAAAGAACTCTACGATAAGCTCTATGTCATGAAAGACGGAACTTTTATCAAAGAGTTTGATGCCGGAGAACTTAAGACTTCCGATTGCAAAGACTTCGGGCTTCGGACAATCGATTTTTCCGCACTTGTTCCGCACAACACGACAAAGACAGGTAAGCGTGTTTTTTCTGCGAAGGATGTTCATGTCTCTGTAGGCAAAAAAGAACTCATCTCGAATTTATCCTTTGACTTACATTCCGATGAAATCATGGGGATTGTCGGCACAAATGGTATCGGAAAAAGCAGTTTAGGTCGTGTTCTCTGCGGACTTGCCGGCAAGAAGCAAGATATTTCATGGGGAAAAACTCAGCGAGAACGACTGAAAAATGCCTACTACATGATGCAGGATGTAGACTATCAGCTGTTTTTTGATACCGTAGAAAATGAGGCGCTCGCGAACGGCAAAAAAATAAGCGATGCTTACTTGTCAGAGGTCTCTTGGATCATTAAGCATATTGATCTTTGGAATAAACGCAGCGAGCATCCGCAAAACTTATCCGGCGGGCAAAAGCAAAGGCTGGCTCTCGCCAATGCTTTTTTGAGTGAAAAGCAAATTCTTATTTTGGATGAGCCGACCAGCGGTTTGGATTACATGCACATGGATAAAATCGTCGAGCTTATCTTTGAACTTGCCAAAGGTCGCCCGACACTTATTATTACGCATGACATCGAGCTATTACTGAAAGTCTGCCGGACGGTCCTTCTGATCAAACAAGATGGATATGAGAAACTTGATTTACAGACGGATGATTGCCGCAAGCTTATTTCTTATTTTGAGCATATGATGAAATAAGGGTGGCTGAGAGTGTGCTTTGTTGCATAAGTACGCTCTTTTTCATACCTTGATTTCTGAGCCGTTTCTAAATATCACGCGGATATCGTCTTTTCCATATACCGTGATGTGATCCGCGAGGGCACAGAAGCTTTGAGCATTGAATGCTTGCAGAAGCGTATCTTGTTTTTGTAGCTGTTTCAGGCAGAAATTGATATCGGCTTTGGTCGCCTGCATCATTTTGAGCTTTCCTTCGACCTTCGCTAAGGCCGCCTTTTTTCATTGTAGAAGCGTTCCAGATCTTCGTACTTTGCTTGGTACTCGCTCTGGTCTTGTGGGATGGCAACATTTTGGCGGATAAGGTCTTCAATCATCTTGGCACAGACATCCATCTCGCTTTCCGGCTTTGTTTTTTCGCATACCAAAGCATGAGTATTATAAACGCCTCCGACAATCTCTTGAAAGCTATTAAGAATCTCATCTTTATTCTCTATGAGCTTGTTGGCCGCAGAAAGGACGGCGGCTTTTAGCTCCTCATCGGGAAGATGCACGCCGTTTTTGCAGGGGGAGCTTTTCTTGCAGTTCCTGTTGCATTGCCAGATGACCTGCTTGTATTTGTCGTTGGAATGCCAGACTTTTGAACCGAGCCTTGTTCCGCATTCACCACAGTAGACCTTGTCGGAGAAAGGTCTCACGCCACTGTGCCTTCCTATGAGAGAGAACAAAAATGACCACATCAGGGTAAAAGAATGCCCCGGTGCGGTCGTTTTGTTTTGTAATCAATTAAACGTGCCGCTGGCAATTAAAAAGTCCCGATCCAGCGAAATTCAAAGCTTTAGATTATTTTACTAATTCCTGAATCGAGCCTTCAAAAGGGGAATCTTTTTTATTTTTAGCAATCTCACTTGACAAGTGCTAAAACCGTGGTATACTTAAACCATAAGCGATTGGCACTCAAACAAAGCAAGTGCTAATACGGAAAGGAGGTTTTGTTTGGACAAGAGAAAAATAGACATCTTAAACCTGATTATCGAGTCCTACATCGCCTCTCCCGTGCCAGTTGGCAGTCGCACCATTTCGAAATCCCCGTCACTCGCCGTGTCCTCGGCGACGATACGGAACGAAATGAGCGATTTGGAAGCCTTGGGTCTTTTAGAAAAGCCCCACACTTCCGCCGGGCGCATTCCGTCCGAAGGCGCTTATCGATTTTATGTAAACGAATTGATTCCCGAAATCGACTATCCGAAATCCCTCGTGGCACATTTCGAAGAGGCCATCCCCATGGAGCTCTACGGCTCCGAGGATTTTTATTCTGCCGCCGTGGAGGCCTTGGCCGATTACACGGAGAACTTGGCATTTATGATGATGCCGAGAAAAAGCGATCGAAGGCTCAAGTATCTGGACTTGATTCCGGTGAACGACCACATGGTCATGCTTTTAGTCGTCGGCGACCGCGGAGTCGTCGTCAAGCGCATGATCGACTTGGGTTTCGCTGTCGATGAAGACGATATGCGCTACGTTTCAGGCGTCTTATCCGATGCCTTCGTGGGCACGCCCTTCGATGCAATCGACGGCGTGAAATTCGTCCTCTCCGGCGAGCTTGTTCGCTACGAATCCTTCGTCCTTAAGATCACGGAGATCCTCTCCCGCGTCATTCACGCAGTGGAAGAGGTGGACGTGGTGATGAGCGGCATGGGCCATTTGTTCCGCTACGAAGAATTTCAAGATCCGGGGCGCATGCAATCCATGATGGATTACGTCCGGGACAAGGCAAATCTTCTGCGGCTCTTTCAGCCCCTGCCGAAAGACGAAACCATTCGCTTTCGCATCGGCTCGGAGAATGCGGAAGAGACGATGCGCAAAAATAGTTTAATCAGTCGTATCTATCCCATGAACGGCACGGATTTAGGCGCCATCGCCTTAATCGGGCCCATGCGGATGAATTATAGAAAGTCGGCAAATTCCATTATGGCATTTACCGATGCACTGTCGAGACGACTTGGGAAAAGAACGTTGAGGTGAGAAGTGGTAGTAAATAATAAGGAAAATCCGATGGACATGGATCCGACGGAAGAAGAAATCAAACAAACGGATGCGACCAAAGCAACTGAAAATGAAGTTGCAGAAGATGTGTCGGAAAAAGACGAACGCATGGCTGAGCTGGAAGAGCGCTACCTGCGTCTGCAGGCGGACTACAGCAATTTCCGCCGGCGCAGCGGCGAAGAAAAGCAACAAATGCATCTCTTGGGCATGGAAAAATTGGCCCTGGACATTCTGCCGGTTTTAGACAATTTCGAACGGGCACTGGCCACAGATGATGTAAAAGACGAAAAGTTTTACGAAGGCATGAAAATGATCGCCGAACAGTTCCGAGGGGAGCTGGCGAAAAATGAAATCGTGGAAATCGACGCGCTGAACGCGCCCTTCGACCCGAATCTGCATCACGCCGTCATGACGGAAGAAAAAGAAGGCGTCGAAGCCGATGTGGTCATCGACGTTTTGCAAAAAGGCTATAAACTCAAAGACCGCGTCATTCGACCGGCCATGGTGAAGGTCTCAAAATAATATAGATTAAAAAAACGTACACTTAAAAAAACACGTACATTCAGGAGGAAATGAATATGGCAAAAATTATTGGTATTGACTTAGGTACAACGAACTCCGCCGTCGCAGTTATGGAAGGCGGACAATCGACAATTATCCCCAACATTGAAGGCAATCGGACCACCCCGTCCATCGTCGCTTTCACAAAAGACGGCGAACGCCTCGTCGGCGAAACGGCAAAGCGTCAAGCCATCACCAACCCGGACAGAACCGTGGCATCCATTAAACGCCACATGGGTAGCGACTACAAGGTTACCATCGACGGCAAGGACTACTCGCCCCAAGAAATCTCGGCCATGATTTTACAAAAATTAAAATCCGACGCCGAAAGCTATTTAGGCGAAACCATTACCGAAGCCGTCATCACCGTACCGGCTTACTTTACCGACGCCCAACGTCAAGCGACGAAAGACGCCGGACGCATTGCCGGACTCGATGTTAAACGTATCGTCAACGAACCGACGGCAGCCGCCCTCGCTTACGGCGAAGACAAGGACACGGATTCCAGCATGGTCATGATTTACGACTTAGGCGGCGGCACCTTCGACGTCTCCATTTTGGAACTGTCCGACGGCGTCTTCGAAGTACAATCCACGCGTGGCAACAACAAATTAGGCGGCGACGACTTCGACGAAAAGATCATCGACTGGATCGCCGACAGCTTCAAAAAAGAAAATGGCGTCGACTTAAAGGCCGACCGCATGAGCTTGCAACGCTTGAAAGAAGCGGCAGAAAAGGCGAAGAAAGAACTTTCTTCCACCATGAGCACCAACATCAACCTGCCCTTCATTACCGCCACGGCCGAAGGCCCCTTGCACTTGAACATGGACCTGACCCGTGCGAAATTCGATGAATTAACCGCAGACCTCGTCAAGAAGACCGAAGGTCCTGTCATGGAAGCATTGAAAGATGCCAACCTTTCCGCATCGGACATCGACAAAGTCCTCTTGGTCGGCGGCTCCACCCGTATCCCTGCCGTACAAAACTTGGTTAAGACCTTAATCGGCAAGGATCCCCAAAAAGACATTAACCCCGACGAATGTGTCGCCTTAGGTGCAGCCATTCAAGCCGGCGTATTGAGCGGCGATGTCAAAGACTTGCTCCTCTTAGACGTAACGCCCCTTTCCTTAGGGATCGAAACCATGGGCAGCGTGACCACCCGCTTAATCGAACGGAACACCACCATCCCCACGAAGAAGAGCCAAATCTTTACGACGGCTGCCGACAATCAAACCAGCGTCGACATTCACGTCCTTCAAGGGGAACGCCAAATGGCACAAGACAATGTGACCTTGGGCCGCTTCCAATTAGACGGCATCGCACCGGCACGCCGCGGCGTACCTCAAATCGAAGTTACCTTCGACATCGACGCCAACGGCATCGTCAACGTCAGCGCCAAAGACTTAGGCACCGGCAAAGAACAACACATTACCATTACCTCTTCCTCCAATTTAACGGAAGATGAAATCAAGGAAAAAGTTCGCGAAGCCGAAGTCCACGCCGAAGAAGACAAGAAGAAGAAAGAATCCATCGAAATTAAAAACAACGCCGACTCCGTCATCTACGCATCCGAAAGCGCATTGAAAGATGTCGACGGCAAGATTTCCGATGAAGATAAGAAAAAAGTCGAAGATGCCATTGAAGACTTGAAGAGCGTTAAAGATACAGACGACATCGACGCCATCAAGGCCAAGACCGAAGCCCTTCAAACGGCTTTCCAATCGGTATCGGAAGAACTTTATAAACAAGCCCAAGCACAAGCAAACGCACAAGGCGATGAAGCCAAAGCTGACGACGACGTAGTCGATGCAGATTACGAAGTGGTCGATGACGAAGACGATAAGTAATGACTTGGGTAAAAAGGGCACTTCGGTGCTCTTTTTTTGTTTAGAATCTTTTAAAGTCGCGGGAGATAGGATATGATAATACTATTTGAGCGAAGAGAAAGAGATGGTGTCTATGAGAGATTTTTACGAGATATTAGAGATCGAGCGTACCGCCACGTCGGCGGAGATAAAAAAAGCCTATAGAAAAAAAGCGAAGCAGTACCACCCGGACCTTCATCCCGGAGACGATGAGGCGGAACATAAATTTAAGGAAGTGAATCTGGCCTACGAGGTGTTAAGCGACGAGAGTAAGCGCCGCACCTACGATGTCTACGGCGAAAAGGGTATTAAAAATGACTTCACCTCCGGCGGCGGTGGCTTCTCCGGCGGTTTCGGCGACATTTTCGGTGATCTGTTCGATATGTTCGGCGGCGGCTTCGGGGCGAATTTTTCCGGCGGCAATCAAGCCAAGGCGCCCAGAGACGGCGCCCACATTCGCTACGACCTGAACTTAACCTTTAAAGAAGCGGTGTTCGGTACGGAAAAGGACATTCAGATTCGCCGCACGGAAAATTGCTCCCACTGCCACGGCACCGGAGCCGAAGACGACACGAAGATTCACACCTGCGAAACCTGCGGCGGCAGCGGCCAGGTGCGCCAGTCCACCGCATCGGCTTTCGGCCGCTTTATGCGGGTGGTGCCCTGTGATACCTGCGGCGGCACGGGCACCGTCATCGAAGCGCCCTGTAAGCACTGCAAGGGCAGCGGCAAAGAGACGGTAAACAGAACCCTTCACCTACGCATCCCCGCCGGCGTCGACGATCAAAGCGTCATGACCATGGCCGGGGAAGGCCACGCCGGCGACAACGGCGGCCAGGCGGGCACGGTGTATGTGTACCTCCACGTGGAAGAAGACGACATTTTTACGCGAAGAGGCAATAATTTATACGTAGACATTCCCATTCGCTACGAAGATGCCGTCTTAGGCGGCACCATTCAAGTGCCCACCTTAAAAGAAATCATCGACTACGATATTCCCGCCGGCACCCAAAGCGGCAAAGACTTCCGCATTCCAGGCGAAGGCGTGCCCTTCTTGCGCAGAAAAGGCGCCGGGGATTTGATCTTCACGGTAAAAATCCTCGTGCCGACGAAAGTATCCGATGAAGAGCGAGAGCTCTTGGAGCAATTGCGCAGCGAAGTAGGGAACAAGAAGACCGAGCAGGAAAAGGGATTTTTACAAAAACTAAAGGACTTTTTTGAATGACACAGTACCACATGCTGAAACTAAGCGGCGAACGGTCGCAACAAGAAGAAGGGGAGATGCTCCTTCAGTCCATGGGCGTGGACAGCTACGAAGTGATCTCCGCCGACGCCATCGACAATTTAAAGGACGGCGCCTTTATTTGGGACTGCATCGACGAGGAACTGCTTCAGGCTCCCGCGGACAGCTTCGAACTCAAGGCCTATTTTGAAGCCGGCGAACAATCGGTGATGGATGAAGTCGCATCGGCGGCGAAGGCGAAGGGCTTTACAGTGGAAACAGGAGATGTGGCGGATCAGGACTGGGCCAACGACTGGAAGCGGTATTTTCATCCCATCGCCGTCGACAAGGGCCTTGCCATCGTGCCGAGCTGGGAAGATTACCATGCCCGTGACGGCGAAAAAATTCTGTGGCTGGATCCGGGCATGGCCTTCGGCAGCGGCAATCACGCCACCAGCTTTCTCTGCGCCCGCTATTTGAGGCGCTATGTAAAGGACGGGGATTCGGTCATCGACATCGGCTGCGGCAGCGGCATTTTGTCCCTTGTGGCGGCCATTTCCGGCGCAAAGAAGGTCATCGCCGGAGACTTGGATCCCCAGTGCATCGAAGCCACGAAGGAAAACGCGGCGAAAAATCAGCTGGAAGATAAAATCGACGTGCGCTTCGGCGACCTCTTTCAGGTGGTGAATGAAGAGGCGGACGTGGTGGTGAGCAACATTTTCGCCGAGGTTATCATCGGCATGGCGAAGGATGTGTATCACCACGTGAAGCCCGAGGGCATTTACATCGCATCGGGCATATTAAAAGAAAAACTCGAGGATGTGAAAGCGGCTTTGGTGAAAGAAGGCTTTACCATTCTCGAAAGCGAAACCAAGGGCGATTGGTCGGCCCTTGCGGCGAGGCGATAAAATGAGGCATTTCTTTGTAGACGAGCAGCCCGTGGTGGGCGAGCGGGCGATTTTGCGTGAAGAAGACAGGGAGCATCTGCTCCGCGTCCTGCGGGCGAAGGAAGGCGACGCCCTGCAAATCGCATGGAACGAAAGCCTCTTTCGAGGGCGGCTTGAGATCATCGGCGATGAGGCCTTTGTGCTGGTGGAAGAAGCCGTAGAAGAAAAAGATGTGTCTACGCAGCTGATTTTGGCTCAGGGCGTGGGCAAAAATCAAAAGACGGAAACCGTGTTAAAACACGCCACGGAATGCGGCATCGACGGCTTTATTCCCTTGCAAATGGATCGCTCCGTGGCCAATCTTACGAAGAAGTACGACGGGAAAAAGGCCCGCTTCGAAAAAATCGCTGAAGAGGCGGCGAAGCAATCCAATCGGCGGCGTGTACCCGTTGTCGGCGACTTGCTCACCGTCGACGGGCTAATAAACTCCGTCACGGATCGTGATTTGCTCCTCGTCTGTTACGAAGGCGAGGCGGCGGTGGAAATCGAAGATGCACGTCTCGGCTCGGCGGAGAAAATCTATGTAGTGATCGGGCCGGAAGGGGGCTTTTCTGACAGGGAAGTGGCCCTCTTGCAGGAAGCGAAGGCGCAATTTATTACCATGGGCGAGCGCATCCTGCGCACGGAGACGGCGGGAATCGTGGCATCTTTTGTCATGAAGCGAAAAATAGAAAGGGGGTCTTATGCGGCGATTTAAAACCTATACCTTAGGCTGTAAAGTCAATCAATACGAAACGGAAGCCGTGGAAGAAATGCTCGAAAAGGAGGGTTATGGTCACGACGAGTCCATGGACGTGGACCTGGCGATCATTAACACCTGCACGGTGACCAACGAAAGCGACCGAAAGAGCCGCCAGATCATTCGTCGCCACAAGCGGGAAAACCCCCAATGCAAAGTGGTGGTTATTGGCTGCTACGCCCAGGTATCCGCCGAAGAAGTGGCGAAAATCGACGGCGTGGACTTGATTTTAGGAACAAAAGATCGCACCGCCCTGCCCGGCTACATCGATGCCCTCTTTCAGGGCGCGGAGCAAATCGTTCACGTCAGAGCCCACGAACAGGGCGAGGACTTCGAACAGCTAGAGATTAAAGAAATCGAAGATCATACGCGAGCCTACATGAAAGTGCAGGACGGCTGCAATCAATACTGCACCTACTGCATTATTCCCTACGCCCGAGGCTTTATTCGCTCCAGAGACATGCGTGATGCCGTAGAGGAGGCGAAGCGCCTCGCCGCAAGCGGTTTTAAAGAAATCGTCTTGACGGGGATTCACGTGGGCAGCTACGGAAAAGATCTTTCCGAAGACGTGGCTCTCGTGGATCTCATCGAGGCCATGGACGAAGTGGCGGGAATCGAGCGCATCCGCCTCTCTTCCATCGAGCCCATGACCGTGACCGACGACTTTTTAAACCGCGTGGCCAAGCTGAAGCATTTTATGCCCCACTTCCACCTGTCTCTGCAAAGCGGCGCTGAAAAAACCCTGCGGGAGATGAATCGCAACTACACCCCCGAGGAATATGGGGACACGGTGGCGCGCATCCTGGACGTCTTCCCCGACGCCGGGCTCACCACCGATGTCATCGTGGGCTTTCCCGGCGAAAGCGAGGAAGATTTTCGTGAGAGCATGAATTTCGTCGAGGAAATGGGCTTTTCGCGCCTCCACGTCTTTCCCTACAGCATGAGGAAAAACACGCCTGCCGCCCGAAGAAAGGATCAGATTCCGGGGCCTGTGAAAAAAGAGCGGGCCGCCCGCATGATCGCCCTCGGGGACAAACTGGCCGCGGATTTCGTAAAAGAGAGAATCGGCATAACCTATCCCGTGCTCTTTGAAGAGAAAAAAGACGGAAAAAATTACGGCTACACGCCCAATTATATGTATGTTGCCGTGGAGGGAAAAGAAGATCTGAGAAACACCCTTGAATGTGTTACAATTGAGGGAGAAAAAGGCGGTGAAATCACCGGCCGAATCAGAAAGGAGCAAGCCAATGGATTGTCTGTTCTGTAAGATCATCGAAGGAGAAATTCCTTCCCAATGTTTGTACGAAGACGACAAGGTCTATGTCTTTAAAGACATCGAACCTCAGGCGCCGGTACACTTTTTGGTGATTCCGAAAAAACACATCGATTCCCTCGATGCCATGAGCGATGAAGACAGCGAACTCATCGGATATGTATTCAAAAAAATTCGCGATCTGGCTAAGGAAGAAGGCCTCGAGAGGGGCTACCGCGTCGTACACAATATCGGCGAAGACGGCGGCCAATCGGTAAAACATATGCACTTCCACGTCTTAGGCGGAAGAAGCCTGCAATGGCCGCCGGGTTAAATCATTGAAAAACCTTAGGATTTGTTGAATTCCCCTTCCGAAACGTGTATAATAGTTTAGAATTTAGCTGAAAAAGCTATTCACTCTTTTCAAAAAGAGGGGAGGGGAAATCATGTCGGAAATCCGCGTTGGAGAAAACGAGTCTTTAGAATCTGCCTTAAAAAGATTTAAAAGACAATGTGCTTCCAGTGGTGTTTTGAAAGAAGTTCGCAAGCGCGAACACTACGAAAAACCCAGTGTAAAGCGTAAGAAAAAATCTGAGGAAGCACGTAGAAAAAAACGCAAATACTAATTGAGAAGGTGTTAATTTGTCTTTAAAAGAAACCTTAATGCAGGATTTAAAAACTGCGATGAAGACGAAGGATAAGAGAGCGAAAGATACGATCACCATGGTGCGTGCCGCCGTCAAACAAAAAGAAGTTGACGATCGAGTCGAACTGGACGACGATGGCGTACTGAAAGTGCTGGCCAAGGAAATCAAGGAACGCCGGGGAAGCATCGAAGAATTCGAAAAAGCCGGTCGCGACGATTTGGTCGAAGCCACGAAAGCGGAAATCGACGTTCTCATGAAATATATGCCCGAACAATTATCCGAAGAAGAGCTTGAAAAGTTGATTCGCCAAGTGATGGAAGAAAACAACATCACGGAGAAAAAACAAATGGGTCTTCTCATGAAAAACATTATGCCGAAAGTGCAAGGACGCGCCGACGGCAAGGCGGTTAACGCAATCGTCAATCGCATTTTAAAATAAAGTAACCCGGAGAGCTTCTCCGGGTTACTTTCGATTACGCACAATTTCCTCGGGTATAAATAAATGGGGAGGTGTGGGCATGAAACATAGTTTAGCGGTGCTTTTGTCTCTTTTTGCGACTACGCCGGTTTACGCGGCGGGCCCCGGCGCCGACCTTTTGCCCTGGCTTAGGTCGGCCTTGGTTTTGATCGGCTTGGCGAGCTTTACCTACGCCCTTTTTTCCAAGACCTTTTCAAAAAGTTGGATCTTCGGGGCGGCTGCCATATTGGTCTTTTTCCTCACAGGCATCTTCGGCGGCTCGGCATCGATTATTACCCTGCTTTTGTTTTTGGCAAGCGGCGTCCTCGTTCTCGTGGAGGCCATTGTGCCGGGCTTCGGCATCGCCGGCATCAGCGGCATCCTTTTATTTTTCACGTCACTCGCCTTGGCCATGGATAACGGCCTGCAGGCCATGCTCACCTTTTTTCTTTCCGCCGTCGTGGTGCTTTTAATGGCCCGAGGGCTATGGGAAAAAGGCGAGAGTTTGCCTATGGTGAAGCGCCTCGTGGGGCAAAATGCGCCTCACAAAGAAAAGCTCATGCCGTGGAAGGTGGGAGACGTGGGTATTTCCGGGACCCAACTTCGCCCGGAAGGGATCGGCGTGTTTAACGGCGAGAAAGTCACCGTGCGCTCCACCGGTCCTTTAATCGAAGGCCACCGAAAAATCGAGATCGTCTCCGTTCGCGGACGCAGTATTTCCGTGAAAGAGGTGGAATAATTTCGCCCCTTCGATAAAAGGGAATGAACTTATTTTAAATTGAAATGAACGAATGAATTTATAACAGGAGGATTTTATGGGAATCGGCATTATTTTCGGCGGCATCGTCGCCTTTGTCGTCATCGTCTTTTTATCCGTCATACTTACCATGGTGCCCATCGGTCTGTGGGTGACGGCCTTTTTCTCCGGCGTGAAAGTGCGGATGAGCGATCTCATCGGCATGCGTCTGCGCCGCGTGAAGCCCCGTCGAATCGTAAACCCCATGATTAAAGCCACGAAAGCCGGCATGGGCTTAAACATTTCATCCGTAGAAGGCCATTACCTGGCCGGGGGCAATGTGGATGCCGTGGTCGACGCTCTCATCGCCGCCCAACGAGCAGACATTCAATTGAATTTTGAAGAAGCCGCAGCCATCGACTTGGCGGGCAGAGATGTTTTGGAAGCGGTGCAAGTGAGCGTCAATCCGAAAGTCATCGAGACGCCGAAGATCTCCGCCGTGGCCCAAGACGGCATCGAAGTCTTGGTCATCGCCAAGGTTACTGTCAGGGCCAATATCGATCGTCTCGTCGGCGGGGCCGGTGAAGAAACCATTATCGCCCGCGTCGGCGAAGGCATCGTCACCACCGTAGGCTCTTCGAGAACCTACAAAGAAGTGTTGGAAAATCCCGACAATATTTCCCGCGTCGTTCTTGAAAAGGGATTGGACTCGGGCACGGCCTACGAGATTTTATCCATCGACATCGCCGATGTGGACGTGGCGCGAAACATCGGCGCCCGCCTGCAAACGGACCAAGCGGAGGCGGACAAGCGCATCGCCGAAGCGAAAGCATCGGAACGCCGTTCCATGGCCATTGCCAGGGAACAGGAAATGCGTGCGGAAGTGGAAGCCATGCGCGCCCGCGTCGTCGAAGCCCAATCGGAAGTGCCCAAGGCCTTGGCGGAAGCATTAAAATCCGGCAATCTTTCCGTCGGCGGCTACTACGAGCTTGAAAACTTAAAGAGCGACACGGCCATGCGGGAAGCCATCGCCGGCGGGGATCAAAAACAATCCGCCGAGGCCCGTGAATGAGCAGCTTCCTTCCCCTTATCCTCATCGCCCTCTTCGGTCTGATTAAGACCTATGTGGAAGAAAGCCGCAAATCCGAGTCGAAAACGAAGGGGAAAACCAAAGACAAGGGGCTTTCTACGGAGATGAAGCAGGCCATAAATGAGTTTCAGGGACGCAAGGAAAAAACGAAAAGAGGCCGTCATCGAGAGGCGGATTACAAGGATCTGCCCATCGAGGTGCAGCGGGCCATAAAAAGTTTTCAAAAGCCCGAGAAAAAGCCGGCGAAAAAAGAAGCCCTAAAAGTAAACGAGGACCTGAAAAAGAAGCGGCAAATGAAGGATGAGGCCTTAAAACAGGCCACGGAAACGGCCCTCGCCGCAGATCACACCATGGAAGCGGCACCTGTTAAAGAGCCGGAACCGAAGGCCGAAAAGCCCTCGCCCTTTGGTGCCATCGAAAAATTCGACGAAGCCTACCGCCCGTTTATCTACAGTGAAGTATTTAACAAACCAAAGTGTAAGCGTAAGTAAAGGAGACGTTTTTGCAAGATCAATTAGCTATCGGCATCAGTGAACCCAAGGTATTAAAGGAATTATTCGGTCACTTAGACGAACACACGAAAATGATCGAGGATGCTTTTTCCGTGACCATTCGCCAGGAAGACGACGGCCTTACGGTAAAAGGGGAAGAGGGCCCGGTAAAACAGGCGGGCATCGTCCTTGAAAATTTAATCGAAGCCATCCACAAGCAAAAGCGCGTGGACAAAAAAGATGTTCGCTACAGCATCGATTTGGTACAGGCGGGCATCGAAGACAGCTTTACCTCCCTCCTGGACGATGTCATCGTCTACACGGAAATGGGGCGGCCCATTCGCCCGAAAACCCTGGGGCAGAAGCGCTACTTAGATGCCATCAGAAGCCACGACGTGGTCTTCGGCATCGGCCCCGCCGGCACGGGAAAGACCTACATCGCCATGGCCAATGCGGTGAAGGCCTTTAAGGAAAAAGAAGTGAACCGCATCATCCTCACACGCCCCGCCGTGGAAGCCGGGGAAAGCTTGGGCTTTTTGCCCGGGGATTTGCAAATGAAGGTGGATCCCTACCTTCGCCCTCTCTACGACGCTCTTTTCGAAATCCTGGGTCAAGACGCTTTTCAAAAGTACCTTGAAAAAGGCCTTATCGAAGTGGCGCCCTTGGCCTATATGCGCGGCCGCACCTTGGACAATGCCTATGTGATTTTAGACGAGGCGCAAAACTCCACCAACGAGCAGATGAAAATGTTCTTGACTCGATTAGGCTACGGCTCCAAGGCCATTATTACCGGGGATGTGACCCAGATCGACTTGCCCAGAGGCAAGCAATCGGGGCTGAAGACCGTGCTGAACATTTTGGACGGCGTCAAGGGCATCGACATCATTCGCCTGGGTCGAAACGACATCGTGCGCCATCCCTTGGTGCAACGGATCATCGACGCCTACGATCGCTTCGATCGGGAGAAGGAAAAGAAGGCCGAGGAATCGGAAAGCAAAGACAGCAATAAGAACGAGGAGAAAAAGGGGTAGAGCCATGACCGAACTTAGCCTCTACATGGACGATCGACAAGAGACCATCGCCTTATCGGAGGAAGACAGGAATTTAATTGAGTCCCTTATTTCATTCGTCGTTCCGAGAATCACCGAGGAGGATCAGGTGGAAGTCTCCGTGAGCTTTGTAGAAGACGAGGAGATCCGCATCTTGAATCGGGATTTTCGCGGCGTGGACAAAGTGACGGATGTGTTGAGCTTTCCCATGGACGAGGTCTACGGCGACTACAGAAACCTGGGCGATGTCATCATCAACACCACCAAGGTGAAGGAACAGGCCGAGGAATTCGGCCACAGCTACCGCCGGGAGCTCACCTACCTTACGGTACACAGTTTGCTCCACTTAGTTGGCTACGATCACGAGGAAGCCGGGGAAAAGGCGGCCATGCGCGCCAAGGAAGAGGCGCTCCTCGCGGCATTTGAAGGGGAAGAAAATGAAGCGCGGTAATTTTATTAAATCATTTAACTTTGCCGTACAGGGCATTATCAGCTCCATCCATTCGGAGCGAAACATGAAATTTCATTACGCGGCGGCGCTGGGGGTTATCGCCTTCAGCCTGTTGTTTAATCTCTCCCGCATCGAATTTATTGCCCTGCTCTTTGCCGTTACCTTCGTTATCGTCTCGGAGCTTTTTAACACGGCCATCGAGCGCACCGTGGACATGGTGACCCAGGAATACCACCCCATGGCGAAGCTGGTTAAAGACATTAGCGCCGGCGCCGTGTTGCTCGCGGGAATCAACGCGGCGGTGACAGGCTATCTGCTCTTTTTCGACCGGATCATTTCCTTTACCGATGTGGTTTTGGTGCGGATTAAAAACTCCGGCCCCCACCTGACCTTCGTGGCCATGATTATCGTCTTGATTTTGACCGTGGGCGCGAAGCTTTACAAGCGGGAGAACGGAGGCAGCTATTTTCAAGGCGGCGCCGTCAGCGGCCACTCCGCATTGGCCTTTTGCATGGCGGCATCCATTACCTTTATTTCCATGAACGGATTTATCGCGGCTCTGGCTTTCGGCCTGGCCTTTCTCGTGGCGGAAAGCCGCATCGAAGGGGAGATACATAAGCCCATGGAAACCGTGGCAGGCGCCGTTTTAGGCACGGCCATCGCCGTCATTATTTTTGTTTGGATGGGATAAAATGAACCGAAAAGACATGATTCAACAATTAATCGCCGCGGCAAAGGCGGCACAACAATCCGCCTATGTGCCCTACTCGAACTACGCCGTGGGCGCGGCCCTGCTCGCCGACGACGGAAAGATCTACACCGGCTGCAATATCGAAAACGCATCCTTTACCCCCACGGTCTGCGCCGAGCGGGTGGCCGTCTTTAAAGCCATTAGCGAAGGGGCGAAGACGGTGGAAATCATCGCCGTAGTGGCGGGGGAGGACATGGGCTATCCCTGCGGCGTGTGTCGCCAGGTGCTCCGTGAATTCGGAAAGAATGCCACCGTCGTCGTGGCGAAAGACGAAGAAAATTACCACGTCCACACACTGGACGAACTCCTGCCCCACAGCTTTGGGCCGGAAAATGTCAAAGGAGATGTCCATGCATAAATCAGGATTTGTCAGCGTCGTGGGACGCCCCAATGTGGGAAAAAGTACGCTTTTAAACAGAATACTCAAGGAAAAACTGTCCATCACCTCAAACAAGGCCCAAACCACGAGAAATAAAATCACCTTGATCCACACCGACGATCGGGGACAAATTATTTTTCTCGACACGCCGGGGATTCAGTCGCCGAAAAACAAATTAGGCGACTACATGTTAAAGACCAGCGTCTCCTCCATGGAAGGGGTGGACGTGATCCTTATGGTGGTGGATATGAGCGATTACCTTGGCCCGAAGGATCAAATGATTCTCGATGCCATGGAAAAAGAAGGGCGAAACATTCCGGCGATCTTAGTCATTAACAAAGTGGATATGGCGCCGAGAGATGAGGTGCTTCCCATTATCGCGAAATTTGCCGCCATGAATCGCTTCGACGACATCGTCCCCGTCTCCGCCTTAAACGACGAAAATGTGGACCACCTGGTGGACGTGATCTTCGACCATCTGCCGGAAGGCCCCCAATACTTCCCCGAAGACATGATTACCGATCAGCCGGAGAAATTTATCGTCGCCGAGTTGATTCGGGAAAAAGGCCTCTTTTATTTAAGGGACGAAGTGCCCCACGGCCTGGCCGTGTCCGTGGATGCCATGAAGGAAGTGGAAGGGAAGGACCACATGGACATCCAGGCCACCATTTACGTGGAGCGGGATTCCCACAAAGGCATTATTATCGGCAAAAACGGTCAGATGCTGAAGCGCATCGGCATGGAGGCGCGAAAAGAAATCGAAGCCTTCCTAGGCGAACACGTGAACCTGCGCCTTTGGGTCAAGGTAAGCAAAAACTGGCGGGAAAAAGACGAGAAGGTCAAGGCCTTTGGCTACAAAGCGGATTGAGTGCCAAGGCGTGGTCCTCGCCGCTAATGCCTACGGCGAAAGCGACAAGATCATTCGCCTTTACACGGAGCAGGCGGGGAAGCTTTCCGTCTTGGTGAAGGGTGCCAAGTCCCGTCGCTCCGCCACCGTGGCATTAAGCGAGCCCTTCACCTTCGGCCGCTATCGCCTGAGTCTCGGCAAGAGCTTCTACTACTTAAACAGTGGAAAAATCCTCCAGGCAAATATGGGCTTAAGGAACAATTACGACAACATGGTCTATGCCTCCGCCCTGGTGGAAATCGTGGACAAGAGCAGCATGGAAGGCCAGGGAACGGCGCGGATCTTTTCCTTGGTGCGAAAAGCCCTTCACGAACTTGCCTTAAGTGACGCGCCTCTTCCGGTGTTTCTCGGTTTTTTAATTAAGTATTTAAGCTTTATGGGCTACCGGCCCATGCTGCCCGAATCCGGCGAAGGCCACTACGTTTTTCTCGCCGACAGCGGCGTCGTCGAAGCCGAAGATTCCGCCGGGGGAGAGGTTCTGGACGGGCGGGATATTTACACTTTGCGCCATTTGCTATATACTTCTTTAGATAAGATAAATTTGGAAAATGTGGATCCCAACACCTTGGAAAAAATTTATCGTTTGCTGAAAGTCTACACCGTGGTCAATTTACAACTGGACAACATACAATCTCTACAGTTGAGGATGTAGAGGGGAGGAAGAAATGCATTTTCAAGGAATGATACAGAAACTACAAGAGTACTGGAACGATCAAGGCTGCACGGTACTGGAAGCCTACGACACGGAAAAAGGGGCCGGCACCATGAGCCCCCATACCTTTATGCGCACCTTGGGGCCCGAGCCCTGGCGCACGGTATACGTTGAGCCCTCCAGACGGCCGGCCGACGGCCGCTACGGCGACAACCCGAACCGCCTCTACCAACACCATCAACTGCAGGTCATTTTAAAACCCTCGCCGGAAGATGTGCAGGAACTTTACTTAAAGAGTCTGGAAGTTTTGGGCATCGATCCCTTAAAACACGACATCCGCTTCGTGGAAGACAACTGGGAATCCCCCACACTGGGCGCCTGGGGCTTGGGCTGGGAAGTCTGGCTCGACGGCATGGAAATCACGCAATTTACTTACTTCCAACAAGTGGGCGGCATTAACTGCGATTTGGAAAGTGCGGAGCTGACCTACGGGTTGGAGAGGATCGCTATGTACCTGCAAGATGTGGACACGGTCTATGACATCGACTGGAACGGCCACATTAAATACGGCGATATCTTCAAAAAAGCCGAGTACGAACACTCCAAATACAGCTTCGAAGTTGCCGACATTGACTTGCTCAAGCAATTATTCGATATGTACGAAAAAGAAGCGAGCCGCGTCTTGGATTTAGATCTGGTTTTGCCGGGCTACGACTTCGTATTGAAGTGCTCGCACACATTTAATCTTCTGGACGCTCGAGGCGCCATTTCCGTTTCCCAACGGGCTTCGTACATTTCCAGGGTTCGGAACTTGGCCCGCTTGACGGCACAAAAATATATACAACAACGAGAAGCCATGGGCTACCCACTTATTAAGAACGGGGAGGACGATCATGAGTAATCAAGAGAATATCTATTTAATCGAAGTGGGCGTGGAGGAGTTGCCCTCTTCCTACATTCGCAATGCCTTAAACGCATTTAAAGATTTAGTAGAAAAGGCGCTGAATGAAGCAAACTTAGGCTACGATCACATCGCCGCCTACGCGACGCCCCGCCGCTTGAGCCTCATGATTCACGGCATCGATGATGCCCAAGGCGACATCGAAGACTGGGTCAAGGGCCCGGCGAAGAAAATTGCCTACAAAGAAGACGGCTCCGTGAACAAGCCTTTGGAAGGCTTTATGCGCAGCCAAAATGTGACGGAAGCGGACTTGGAAGTTCGCGAGCTGAAGGGCAACGAATACATTTACGCCCACATCCACAAAGTCGGCGAGGCGGCGGAGGTAATTCTCGCGGAAATCATCCCCGATGCCATTCGCCACATTCCCTTCCCGAAGAACATGCGCTGGGGCGGAAAGAATTTACGTTTCGCACGGCCCATTCGCTGGATTCTCTCCATGTTAAACGACCACGTCGTGGATTTTGATTTAGAAGGCATCGCCCTGTCCAACGTGACCCGCGGCCACCGCTTCTTAGGTAGCAGCCACATCGAAATCAACGACGTGCGCGACTACGAAGAGGCCCTGGAGAAAAATTTCGTTATTCTGGATCAAGACAAGCGAAAAGAATCCATTCTCTATCAAATCAATCACATGGCCAAATCCAACGGCGGCGAAATTCGTAAAGACGACGATCTTTTAGAAGAGCTCACCTTTATCGTGGAATACCCCACGGCGGTATTAGGCAATGTTCAGGAAAAATTCCTCTCCCTTCCCGATGTGGTCATCACCACGCCGATGCGCGAGCACCTGCGCTACACGCCGGTATACAGCCCGGAAGGGGATTTGCTTCCCTACTTCATCACCATTCGTAACGGCAACGAAGACTACGCCGATGTCGTGGCCGAAGGCAACGAAAAGGTATTGGAAGCCCGCCTGGAAGATGCCCGCTTCTTCTTCGACAACGACAGAGAAAAGCCCTTGGAAGATTACGTGGACCAATTAGGCGGCATCGTCTTCCAGGAAAAACTGGGCACCATGGCGGACAAGACGGCGCGTATTTCCGACCTCGTGGGCCGCATCGGCGAAATTTTAGCCGTCGGCGAAAAAACCGTGGAATCGGCCAAACGTGCCTGCCACCTTTCCAAGGCCGACCTCATGACCAATATGGTTCAGGAATTTACGGAGCTTGAAGGCATTATCGGCAGCATTTACGCCGAGCTCGACGGCGAAGAATCCGTGGTATCCAACGCCATTCGCGAACAATACATGCCCGTCGCAAGCGGTGCGGCTCTGCCTGAATCCACCACCGGGACCATTGTGTCCTTGGCGGATAAATTCGACACCATCTGCGGCCTCTTTGCCATCGGCGAAGTGCCCACCGGCAGCCAAGACCCCTTTGCCCTTCGCAGAAAGGCCATCGGTATCTTGCGCATGATTAACGAAAAGCACTGGGAATTAAGCTTAAGCGAGTGCATCGATGCCTCCCTGTTCTCCTTTGTGGACTCCATGGGCCTGGTCTTCGACAAGGAAGAAGTGCGCAAACAAATTTTGAAATTCTTCCGCGGTCGCATCGACACCATGTTAGACGGTGACGGCATTCGCTACGACATTATTCAAGCATTAAACGACATCGACGGCGAAGACAGCCTGCGCGTCTTTGAAAAGGCACAGGCCATGCAAAACTTCTTCGTCGATGGAGATCGGAAATCCTTCCTCGAAGCCGTCACCCGCGTGGAAAACATCGCTTCGAAAAACGAATCGAAAGACGGCAAAATCGATGAAGCCATTTTGACGGAAGAAGAACGGGCCCTTTACGACAAGGTCCTGGCAGTGGAACCGGCACTTGAAGAAGCCTACAGCAAACGGGACGATGCCCGTTATCTGGAACTGTTGGATTCTTTAACCGACGCCATTCACCTGTACTTCGACCGCGTCATGATTATGGCGGAAGACGAAAGCCTGAGAAACAATCGCCTGGCCACGATTCAACGAATCGATGCCTTGGTACAACGGGAGTTTAACGGAAACCAAATCGTCGAAGGGTAGGTGCCCGGTGAAACTGAGTAAACGGCAAGAGCAAATCATTCAAATCGTTCGAAAGGAAGGGCCCATTACCGGCGACGACATTGCCGGCATCCTGGCGGTGGCCAGAGGCACCATTCGCAACGATTTAAGCGTGCTCACCATGCTCGGCTATCTGGACGCCAGGCCCAAGGTGGGCTACTACTACAAGGGCGATCCAGCCCATATGAAGGTCCGGGAAATCTTCGACACCATTCACGTGGAAGAGATCATGAGCGTGCCTGTGGTCCTCGACGAAAAAGCCAGCGTTTACGACGGCATCTGCGCCGTCTTTCTCGAAAACATCGGCACTATTTTCATCACTCGGGACGGCTTTCTCGTCGGCTGTGTGTCGCGAAAAGACCTGCTTCGCTCGGCCATCGGCCAGGTGGATCCGGAGAAGACGCCTCTTTCCATGATTATGACCCGTATGCCCAATATTATTTCCATCGGCCCGAAAGATTCCATTTACAAAGCCGCTCAAGCCATCGATCAATGGGAGATCGACGCCCTGCCCGTAGTGGTCGGCGATGAGCAGCTGAAAGTGGTGGGCCGCCTGACGAAAACAAATATTAACCGCTTAGTTGTAGATTTAGGGGGAGACGATGAATCTTGATTCCGTACGCGACGACTCAAAACTGATGGTCTATGTCATTAGTGACAGCATCGGTGAAACCGGGGAATTAATTGCCAAAGCCTCGGTGAAACAATTTGACACGAAGGACTTCGCCATTAAGCGCTACCCCTACACCAACAGTGTGGATCAGGTCAAGCCACTCCTTGAAGAAGCGGCGGCACAAAAGCGGGCCTTGGTCATCTATACGAATGTGGACACGGACACCCGCGCCTACATGAAGCGAAAAGAAGCGGAATTAAACCTGCCCATGGTGGATGTTATGGGGCCGCCTATGGACAAGCTGGAAACCATCTTAGGCTACGAGCCCATGCGTCAGCCCGGTTTAATCCGCCGCCTGGACGAAAACTACTTTAAAAAAGTAGAGGCCATTGAATTTGCCGTTCAATACGACGACGGCAAGGATCCCCGCGGCGTCATGAAAGCGGACATCGTCCTCGTCGGCGTCAGCCGTACGTCGAAGACGCCCCTCTCCATGTATTTGGCCAACAAGCTTTACAAAGTGGCCAATGTGCCCTTGGTACCGGAAGTGCCCGTGCCTAAGGAAGTCTACGAAAAGGATAAGCGCCGGCTCTTCGGCCTTATCGCCAATTCACAAAAGCTCTATACCATTCGGGAAGAGCGTCTCCGTGCATTGGGGCTAAACTCTTCGGCGAAGTACGCCAATGTAGACCGCATCAAAGAAGAAGTGGACTACTCCGTGCAGATCATGAAAGACATCGGCTGCACCATTATCGACGTGTCCAACAAAGCCATTGAAGAGACGGCGGAAATCATTAACGACTACATGATTAGCCGGTTTTAGGAGGGCCTATGCTTCAACGAGAACGATGGGAGAAAGTTGAAGCGGCGATTTTAGACGAAAGAGCCGCACACGCCGCCCGTTCAAAGGGCCGCAGAATGGCGGAGCCTGATTGTGATATGCGCACCTGTTTCCAACGGGACAGGGACAGAATCATTCACTCCAAGGCCTTTCGCCGCCTGAAGCATAAAACCCACGTCTTTATAGCGCCGGAGGGGGATCATTACCGCACCCGCCTCACCCACACCTTGGAAGTGGCGCAGATCGCCCGCACCATGGCCCGCGGCCTTCGCCTCAACGAAGATTTGGTGGAAGCCATCGCCCTGGGCCACGACTTGGGCCACACGCCCTTCGGCCATTCCGGAGAAGCAGTGCTGGATCAATTGCACCCAAATGGCTTCGATCACGCTGCCCACAGCTTGCGGGTGGTGGATCTTCTGGAATCCAAAGGCGATCGGCCGGGCTTGAACCTTACTTGGGAAGTGCGAGACGGCATCTTGCACCACTCCAAAGAGCAGGCCGTCAATCCCGCCCACACCTTGGAAGGGCAGATCATTAAATTTGCCGACCGCATCGCCTATTTAAATCACGACATCGACGATTCCATTCGCGCCGGCGTCCTTTCCATGGACGACATTCCCAAAGACATTGTGGACACCTTGGGCGCGAGCCATTCCGAGCGCATTACCTGTCTGGTAAAAAGCGTGATCTCAGCCAGCGAATCCTCGGATGAAATCACCATGGATCCCGCCATTTACGCCGCCATGTTGGATCTCAGGGCCTATATGTTTGAGAAGGTCTACTTTAATCCCACGGTGAAAAGCGAAGACGGGAAGGTGGAGCGACTCATAAAAGATCTTTACAGCTATTTCACGGCGCAGGTCGAGGCGATTCCTCCGGCCCACGTGGCGTTTTCCAAAGCCCACGCCATGTCGGTGGAAGATATGGTCACCGACTACATCGCCGGCATGACCGATCGCTTCGCCATTAATGTGTGGAAGGAACTTTACGTGCCTAAGGATTGGCACAGTTTGTAGAAAGCAGGTGACAATATGGCTTTAATCATCGACGACGAAATCATTCGCCGGGTAAAAGAAGAGAGCGATATTGTCGAGTGGATCGGTCGATACACCAAGCTTGAGAAAAAAGGAAGAAATTACATGGGTCTTTGTCCTTTTCATACGGAAAAGACCCCTTCTTTTTCTGTGCAACCGGATAAGGGCTACTACCACTGTTTCGGCTGCGGCGCCGGCGGCGACGTGATTAAATTCCTCATGGAAAAAGAGGGATTAGGCTTTATCGAAGCCGTGGAGAAATTAGCGGAAGACCTTCACATCGACTTAAAGCCCTCTTTCAGAGACACGGAAGGGGAAAAAAAGCGCAACCGCATGGTGGCCATGAATCGGGAAGCGGCCCTTTACTACA
This sequence comes from Peptoniphilus rachelemmaiella, assembly GCF_943169845.1. Classification (GTDB taxonomy): domain Bacteria; phylum Bacillota; class Clostridia; order Tissierellales; family Peptoniphilaceae; genus Aedoeadaptatus; species Aedoeadaptatus rachelemmaiella. The sequence goes on along the minus strand of NZ_CALPBW010000003.1, from coordinate 11,493 downwards.
TGGAAATCCTGAGCCGCAATCCCCATTGCCTGAACTATTTAAAAAATCGCAACATCGCAAGAGACATGATTCTGGCTTTCGGCTTGGGCTTTGCCCCCGCCGGCGGCGATCAATTGCTGGGCCACATGAAGAAAAAGGGCTACGACGAAAAAGAGCTTTTCGAAGCGAACCTCGTCTCCTTTAACGAGGAGCGAAACCACTACTACGACCGCTTCAGAAATCGCCTGATCTTTCCCATTATCGACAGAAAATCTCGCGTGGTGGGCTTCGGCGGCCGGGTTCTCGACGACAGTTTGCCGAAATACCTAAATTCATCGGACACCCTGCTCTACAAAAAGAGCCGGGAGCTCTACGGATTAAATCGCGTCATGAAAGTATCCGACCGCGCCAGGATTCTATTGGTGGAAGGCTACATGGACGTCATCTCCCTTCACGCGGCGGGAATCGGCTATGCCGTGGCGAGCCTCGGCACCTCACTGACCCGTGAGCAGGCACGGGTAATTAAGCGCTACGGCAAACAGGTTTTTATTTGCTACGACGGCGACAATGCCGGGATAAAGGCCACGAACCGAGCCATCGACATTTTGGCTGCGGAGGACATTCGACCGCGAATCGTCGTGCTGGAAGGGGGAAGAGACCCCGATGAATACATTCGCGATTACGGAAAAATCGCCTTTGAAGGCAAGTTGAACCGGGGCCTTTCCTCCGTCGAATTCCAGGTGAAAAACCTGGAAAAAGACTATCACCTGGAGGATGCGGCTTCCCTCTCGGAATTTTTACAAGGCGTCACCGCCATATTATCCAAGGTGAAAAGCCCGGTGGAGCGGGACGTTTTTGCGAAAAAATTTGCCGAAGCCTACGGGGTGCGCCCCGAGTCCTTCGAAGGAGAAATGCGTCGGGGCAATTTGAATCGCCCGCAGAAGGCGGCGAAGACCCCTGCGGCGGATCCCATGGAAAGTTTGTGGATCAGCCTCTTGCAGTACGGCTTGGAAGACAAAGATTTTTTCGCCATCATTGAGGGGAAGGATCAGTGGAAATACGTGGCCGGAGAAACGTGGGGCCCCTTGTTTACCACCGTATCGGATCTTTACAAGGAAGACCTTCCTCAGAAGGAACGCAGGGGCCAATTTTTTGATCACTATCCGGAGATGAAAGACCGTTTCTATCGCCTCACAAAGGGTATGGATCTAATACATGGAGAAGCCATTGTCGGTGAGCTCATCGACCGCATTTACGCCGAAGGGCTCAGGCTTCGCAGTCAGAAATTGCTCCACGATATAGAACATATGGAACAGTCGCCTCAGGCAGGGGATGAGAATCAAAACTTGTCTGAAAAATTATATGAACTCGATGAAATTAACAGGCGCTTACAGGAAGTAGAAAAGGGGACGAATCATAGATGACGAAAAACTTGGATCACAAGGATCAACTCCATCAATTAGATGAACAGATTTTGGAAAAAGATCCGGCCATTGAAAAGTTGTTTAAAAAAGGCGTCAAGCACGGCAGCTTAACGGCGAAGGAAGTCGTCGATGCTCTTGACGACGTGGATTTATCCAGCGACGAAATGGACGACATCTATGCGGAGTTTGAGGACCTGGATGTGGAAATCTTAAGAGACGACGAAGAAAAAAAGCAAAAAGTAACGGCGAAAAAGAAAAAAGAACCCACGGAAATGAAGGGCGGCAGCGTCGACGATCCCGTGCGCATGTATTTAAAAGAGATCGGGAAAATCCCCCTCTTGGAGCCCGACGAAGAAGTGGCCATTGCCAAGCGCATGGAAGAAGGCGACGAGTTGGCCAAGCGGGAATTGGCCGAAGCGAATCTGCGTCTCGTCGTCAGCATCGCCAAGCGCTATGTGGGCCGTGGCATGAGCTTTTTGGATTTAATTCAAGAGGGCAATTTGGGCCTGATGAAAGCCGTCGATAAATTCGATTACAAAAAAGGCTTCAAATTCTCCACCTACGCCACTTGGTGGATTCGCCAAGCCATTACCCGGGCCATTGCCGATCAGGCGCGGACCATTCGCATTCCCGTGCACATGGTGGAAACCATTAATAAATTGGTGCGGGTCCAACGGCAATTGGTACAGGATTTAGGGCGGGATCCCCAACCGGAAGAAATCGCCGAGGAAATGGGCATTACCGTAGACAAAGTGCGTGAAATTCAAAAGATCGCCCAGGAGCCCGTGAGCTTGGAGACGCCCATCGGCGAGGAAGAAGATTCCCATTTAGGCGACTTTATTCCTGACGACGACATCCTCTCTCCTCAAGAGGCGGCCACCTTTATTCTCTTAAAGGAACAATTAGGCGACGTGCTTACCACCTTGACGGAAAGAGAAAAGCAAGTGCTCACCCTGCGCTTCGGCTTGGAAGACGGCCGCGCCCGCACGTTGGAAGAAGTGGGCAAGGAATTTGACGTGACCCGTGAGCGGATTCGTCAAATCGAAGCCAAGGCATTGAGAAAGCTGCGCCATCCGAGCCGCAGCAAGAAGTTAAAGGACTTTTTGGAATGATTGAATCGTCGAAGCGGCTTAAGGCCGTCTTTCATATGACCCCGGCGGTTCACTGTGTGGGAGATATAGGCTGCGATCACGGCTATATCTCCCATGCCCTTTTAGAGGCAAATAGAGCCGAGAAAGTCATCGCCACAGATATTTCCGCCCCGAGCTTAAACAAAGCGGCTACGCTTCTTTCAGGGGCCTTTCACGGCCGTTTCGAGACCCGCTTAGGCGACGGCTTCGCCCCCATGGCTCCCGGCGAAATTCAAGGCGCCATTATTATGGGCATGGGGGGCCAATTGATCGCCGATATACTGTCTCGCGGAAAAGACGTGGTGGATGCCTTGGATTGGTGCATCGTTCAGCCCATGCAGGGGGCGGAAGATCTTTTCGATTTTCTCACCGCCCGGGGCTTTCGCCTCATGGAGGCGGAGCTCGTGGAAGAGCGGGGCAAATTTTATCCCCTGATGAAAATCGCAGCCGGCGGAAGGGATGCCTTCTCCTGGAAAAATTTTCTTCACTGTGGCGATTTTCTCGCCATGGCGGAAAAAGAAAAGGCCCGCCTCGAAGGCGTGGTGCGGGCTGTGGAAGTGAGCGGCAAAAAGGATTTAATCGACAAGGCAAATAGGGATGTAAAAAAGTGGGAGGCGTACATTGAACAGTGTAGAGATCATCAATAAATTGCGCGCTTGGGCGCCGGAAGAATTGCAAGAGCCTTGGGACAAAACGGGCTGGCAATTGCGTCTCGGCGAGCGGGAAGTGAAGAATGTCGTCGTGGCCATGGATGTGACCCGCGATGTGGTGGATCTGGCCCTTGAAACGGGGGCGGAGCTCATCCTAACCCATCATCCCTTTATTTTTTCGCCCCTTGAGATGGTGGAGGATTCGACGCTTCGAGGAAAAATGGTCTGCGATCTCATTCGCCACAACATTTCCGTCTATTCCTCTCACACGTCCATGGACAAGGCCAAAGGCGGCGTCAACGATCAGTGGATCGACAAGCTGAGCCTTAAGGACGTAACCGTACTGAGCGATGACGAAGAACTGGGCATTCTCGGCACGTCGTCTTTAAGCTTAAGGGATCTAAAGGAAATTTTCGAACGGGAATCCATTACCGGCATTCGCTGCTACGGGCAGAAAAAAGAGCGGGTGGATAGGATCGCCTTTGTCGGCGGAAGCGGCGCAGATTTTATCGATGAAGCGGCGTTTAAAGGCGCCGATGTGCTCATCACCGGGGATGTGAAACATCACGACGGCCAGCACGCCTACGAAATCGGCCTCATGGTTTTGGACATCGGCCACTTTCACAGCGAAAAGGCCATTTTAATGGCCATGGCGGAGTGGGTGGAAGAAATCTCCGACGCCCGTGCCCACGTGGTGATGAATTCGCCCTTCGTCTTTGAAATCGAAGACTGAATATGGTAGAATAATTCGTCGAGTACGTCAGTTAACTGCGCGTAGCGAGGAAAGTCCGTGCTCCACAGAGCGAGAATGCCGGATAACGTCCGGTGGGGGCGACCCCAAGGCTAGTGCAACAGAGAGATACCGCCTGCAAAGGTAAGGGTGGAAAGGCGAGGTAAGAGCTCACCAGCGCACAGGCGACTGTGCGGCTATGTAAACCCCATTCGGAGCAAGACCAAAGAGGGAAAAAGACGGCTGCTCGTCGTCTCCGGTAGGTAGGTCGCTAGAGCTTTCCGGCGACGGAAAGACCAGACAGATAGTTAACCAATACAAAACACGGCTTATAGACGTAGTCGACGAAAGCGGGGGAGACCCCGCTTTTTTAGTGCAAAAAATAGGAAAAGACTGATACAATAAATACGTTAATGAATGAACAGAAGAAAAGGAATGATGATGAAAAGATATCGACTTATTCTGCTGGCGCTCCTTTTCACTTTAACGGGCTGCGTGGCCCCTGAGGTGAAGCCGCAGGAAAAAAAGATCCCGCCGACGGAAGTAAGCTTTATCGCGTTCGGCGACTACATGGTGCACCGGCCTCAGATCAACGCGGCGCGGCGGGGCGAGGGCTTTGATTTTACCGAAGATTTTTGCTACGTGAAGCCCTTTATCGACGATGCCGACGTGGCCGTGATTAATCTTGAGACCACCTTAACCGACGGGAAGAAGGGCTACACCACCTTTCCCATGTTTGCATCGCCTATAGAAATCGCTCGGGATTTAAAAACCGTGGGCTTCGATGTGATCACCACGGCCAACAATCACGCCTACGACACCTTTGCACCCGGCGTGGAGACCACTTACCGCGCCCTTACCGAGGCGGGTATGGATGTGGTGGGCACCGGCGAAGTGGAAGCGAAGCCTCTCATAAAAACGGTAAACAACATTAAAATCGGTTTTCTCGCCTACACCTACGGCCTTAACGGCAACGACGGTGCCCTGCAAAACAGCGACAGGCCCAATGCCGTGGCCATTTATTCCGAAGCAAAGGTAAACGAAGACATGGCCGCATTAAAGGCGCAAGGCGTCGATGCCGTGGTCTGCTTTATGCACTGGGGCGAAGAGTACATTAAGGAGCCCACGGCGACGCAGAAAAAGCAGGCCGACTATTTGGCGGAAAAAGGCGTGGACATTATTTTCGGAAGCCATCCCCACGTGCCCCTCGCCGTCGACAACATCGCCACGAAGGATGGCGCCTGTTTCGTGGCCTACTCCATGGGGAACTTCGTCTCCAATCAGCGACGTGAGTACATGAACACGAGCCGGGTGGAGACGGGGCAAATGGTGCGGGCGCGCCTTAAAAAAGACGAGAAGGGCACGCACGTGGTGGCTTTTCAGCCCGACGCCCTTTACGTGGACAAACACTGGGGCGATGGGCTCCATTTCGACGTCTTACCTGCAGAGGCCGTACTAAGCGGCGAAATTCCCTGTCCGAGAATCGACCAAGTGAAAGGCCGATTGGAAGAGACGCTTCATGCACACAGAGAACGCATCAATCCGGATTTCATCGTATCCATATCCAAGGGAGAAAAACAATGAAAAAGAAAATCACAACGTGGGCCCTTCTTTTGGCCGCACTGACCATCGCCACGCCGGCCTCCGGTGCCTATGCCGCCCGCTTCACAGATGTCAAAGAAAGCCACTGGGCCTATGATGCCATTGCTGAGCTATCAGAGAAGCACCTCATCTCCGGCTACCCCGACGGCACATTTAAGCCGAATCGACCCGTCAGTCTGCCTGAGGTCCTTGTTCTTATCAAGAGAATCAAAGCGCCGACAGAGGACGCCATGAAACAGGCCGAGGCAAATTATGGCGACATGGCGCGGGCAAGCGGCGCAGGAGAATGGGCCACAGACAGCATCGCCTACGCCTTGGATCGAGGCATTATAACCCAAAAGCAGTTGGAAGAGGCCAAGGCCTGCGGCAAGCTCAAGGCAAAAGACATGGCCTTTCCGTCGAGAAAAGAAGTGGCCGCCTACTACGCCAGAGCCCTGAATCTTTCCGCAACGAAAGATCACAGCAACCTCAAAATGAAGGACCTGGATAAAATGGGCACCGTCTTCGACGAGAAGGACGTGGAAATTCTCGTGGCGGACTATGTGGCCGCGTTGGTAAAAGAAGACATTTTCTCCGCCGAAGGCAGCGACGGCCTCTTCCAAGGCGATCGCCCCATTCGCCGCTCGGAAATGGCGAAAATTTCCAAAAAAGCCGGAGCGTACGCGGCGCCTGCACAAAAGACGGAAGACGTGGTCATATATACGAAAGAAGGCTGCAAATACTGCGTTATGGCGAAAGCCATGTTTAGGGATCAACTCCACCGGCCCTTTGTAGAGAAAGACATTTCGAAAGATCAAATCGCCCTTCGCGAATTTAAGGCAAAAGGCTACAAATATGTGCCGGTGATTATTACAGACGGAAAGGTCGTCGTGGGCTACAAACCCGATGAAATTACGGCGCTTTTCGACACAGACAAGAAATAACAAAGAGCCCTCGAAAAATCTGCAGGGCATTTTACGGTAAGTTGATAATTGTTCGATAAAGTTGAAAGGACGACAATGAAACGATTTAACTCTGTGGCGGCATTTTTACTCATCGTCGCCATTCTATTAATTCCCGGGGCGGCCTTTGCTGCCAATGCGCCGGCCATCAACGCCCCCGGGGCCATCGTCATGGACTACGACACGGGGCAGGTGCTCTACGAAAAAAATGCGGACACGCCCCGCTCCGCCGCCTCCATGACTAAAATCATGACAGCCTACATCATTCTCGATGCCCTGCGCACAGGCGAAGCCACTTGGGATACGGTGATCCCCATATCCGTCAATGCCCGCACCCAGTCTCCCTGGGACAAGACCGACTTCGCCGAAACAGAGCGGCTCGGCGATCTCTTTGAGCCCTTTCTGGTTCGCAGCAACAATCAAATGGGCATCGCCATAGCGGAATACTTCGGCGGCGGAAGCGAAGCCCAATTCGCCGAGCGGATGAACGAAAAGGCGAGGCTACTGGGCATCGACGCCTACTACACCGAGGCCAACGGCCTGAAGCCCAACCGCGTCACACCAAGGGCACAAGCCCTTTTGACCCGCGCCATCATCAGCGACTACCCGGAAATTCTAAACACCACCTCGAAACATCAGACCAAGTACAAAAACGAAATCTATCGATCCACCAATCAATTTTATCGAAAATTTCGCCACTTTAAGGGAATCAACGGCTTTAAAACAGGCACGGCCTCCTATTCCGGCCAATGCCTTTCGGTGACTTACACGAACAAAGGCCGCCACCTAATTTCCGTGGTCATGGGATCTCGGGGACAGGATCAACGCTACCACGACACCATGGCCCTCTTAAACTACGCCATGAGCTGCTACGCTACCTCACCTTGGGCGAAAGACGTGCCGAGCCGGGCAAACCACGAGGGCATCAACACCGCCGCCTTCCGCGGCCTGAAGAGCTTTCAAGGGCGCGAGGCCATGAACCGCGGCGAGTTTACCCTCTTAATGGGCCTCGCCCTACGCCTGCCCATGACGGAAGCGGACGGAGGTTTTAGCGACGTGCCTGCCGATGCCTACTACGCCAAAGCCGTGGCGGCGGCGAGACGTGCCGGGCTCATCGACGGCTACGAAGACGGAAATTTCCGCCCCGAACGCTTAATCAGTCGGGAAGAAATGGCGAAAATTCTTTTCGTCGCCATGAAATACGACGATGCATCGCATAACCTGCCCTTTAAAGATGCCAATGCCATCGGCCCCGTCTTCCGACCGGCGGTGGCGAGCTTGACGGCGCGAGGGATTCTGCACGGCAAGGGCGACAATCTCTTCGATCCAAAAGGCACGGCGAGCAGAGAAGAAGCCACCCAAATGATGCTGAATTTAAAAAATCAATTAAATTAAACGGACAATCAGAAAAAAGAAATGAGAAAAGCCTCTGCAGGCGTGAAAAACAACTGCAGAGGTTTTTTCTTTTTTCAACAGAGTCATCAAAAAGCCGCGCGGAAGAAATAATTTAAATGAGCTAGAACATAAGAATAAAAAGGCAGCAGAAAGCAAAAATAAAGGAAAAGAGAAGAAATATAAAAACAACAGTTGATAATTAATATCAGCGTGATATAATTTCGAATTAGAAGATCACTTTAGCTCATGACAACTTTGGATTAGGTCTGCTATGGAAAAATACATAGATTTGATGCGGACAAAGGGGCCATGGAATTTATAATGAAGGAGAAAATATGAAACAAAAAGAGCAACGACCTCGTTACGGAATGCGAAAATTGTCTGTCGGTTTCGTCTCATGCCTTTTAGGCTTTACCTTAATTGCAGGATTTTTACCGGGATCCTCCTATGCCGCCTCCGGCTCCGGAACGAATAGGGCAATGGATGCGAATCAAAATCCGGCGCTTGCCGGGAACCAAAGTATAAGTCGCCTTGAACGCGAGCAAGCGAAAGAGAAAAATTCCAAAGCGGACAAGACCAATGTGGAATTTGCCGAAAGGGTTAGACAGGCCAAGGCCGAACTTCAAAAGTACATGAAAACAGTGGAAGAGAAGGTTCTTGACAGCGATTCCATTGAATTTCAGCCGGGCGTGAAAGATGAAGTCAAGGGCGCCGTTGAAAAAGCGAAGACTTTATTAGGCAAAGAAAAAATTACGGAAGAGGAATTGAATTTTATTGAAAGTGTCCCTTATAAAAAGGTTAATGGAAAGAAATCCGGCCTCTTCAGGGATTATACGAAAAAAGCTCTCGTCAATTATAAGGTACTGGGGAAGCGAGATCAGCTCAACCCCCACAATAATAAAAAGTATGTGGCATTAAAGGACAATAAGATTGAAATTCAGTCGAATCTTGCAGGGGCCGGAAAGATCGGCGAGAATGAAGAAGCTTTCTTTAAGCTGAATTATGTGACACAGAAGGATTTTGAAGAAGGGAAACCCAAGGCAGTAAGCAGTCCCTCGACGAGGGTGGATACAAGCACGTCGGCGACGCCGAAATATAAGAAGCAGGAAGTGCCTCGGGATGATTACACGGTAAAACAAGTAGCCGGCGGCTATGAAATCGAAATCACGAAGCTACCCGAAAATACCAAATATATTAAACCTATCGTCTATGTAAAATTTGCAAATGACACGTATTTTGAAAACGGAGATATGGTTGCAGTGACGGCTGCGGAAAATCCGGGAACGCCGAGTACGCCTGTGGAGCCGAAAGTAAAGCATCAGGCATTTATTTTCGGCTACGGCGATAACAGCTTCCGCTCCGAAGGTAAGATCAGTCGCGCCGAGGCGGCGTCCATGATCGCCTCTCTGGCCGGTTTGGATACGAGCAACAAGGCCAAACCCGGTTTCAAGGACACGGACAGCAGTTGGTACAACGAAGTCATCAACGCCATGGTGAAAAATGATTTGATGTTGGCGGATAAAAACGGAAACTTCCGTCCCAACGAACCCATTACCAGGGCTGAATTTGCTCGGGCATTGGCCGGCATCGACAAAAAGACGGATCGCATCGCGCCTTTCGCCGATGTAAAGGGTCATCCCTTTGAAGCGGCCATTAATCAAGCCTTCGGCAACGGCCGAATTATCGGCTACCCCGACGGCACCTTTAAACCCGACGGCGCCATTACGAGAGCTGAAGCCGTGACGATACTGAATCGTTACGATGGCAGGAATATGAGCAAGCAAGATCTGATGAAGATTAGAGCGAAATTCAATTCCTTTAAGGACGTCAGTGAAAAGCACTGGGCTTATGAACAAATTCTCATGGCGGCAAACAATTATCAAGCCATGCTTGATGCACTGGCCGCGCACAAGTAAAAAATCCCACATAATCTTGTCTTTTGAAAAAGGACGCAGTCTTTTCGCTGCGTCCCTTTTCTTTATAAGTGTGCGTGATTCCACACCAAGCGGCGTCAAATTGTATAAAGGGTGTCTTTAGAAGCGGTTGCCATCAATACAGGAGTTCCTACTATCAGCTTTACGACCGCCGATAAAAAACATATTCGGCGCTCATATAAAAGGCATAACAATAACCCCCTTTGAATGGGAATTGCAATGAAGGGAGAAAAAAGATATATTGAATATGAAAGAGACCTGTGATTTTATTTCGACTTGAGAAAGGGTATGGTAGCATGAAAAAATTTGCCATTGTGTGCATCTTGCTTTGCCTGCTTGCCTGCGGGAGACAAGAGGCCTTGCCTCAAGAAAACTCGGGAGCAAACAAAGGATTGGAAAATTCGGCTCGGGAGACGAAAGTGCTTTCCGACAATTTAAAAGAGCCGGAGACGATGGAGTTTACCGCTCTATCCGTGGACGAGATCAAAGGCAATTTTTCGAAAAAAGAAATCTCGAAGGACTCGGTTTTCGGATTCGATCCGAAAGAGGAAATTTTATATCAAGACATAAGCGATCCCACGAAGGAAGTTTTTAAAAGCATCCGAATCACCGATCTCAAGACCGGCGAGAGGAAAGATGTGGAATTAAAGCAGCCTTACAAGTTTATCGATGCCACCAAGGTCGTGGACGGGACGTTTTATTTTGTCGGCTCCAATACGGAGGGGGCCGTGGATTCCGTCGAGATCCGTCCCGACGGAGAAGTGAAGCAGGTGGCTCTTTCGGATTTCAACCGAATCGCCGCCTTTGCCGAAAAAGAGGGATTTTATGTCAGCTTGGAAAAAGTGCTCGGCGAAAATAAATTGGAAAACGCCATGTATTTTATGAAATACGGCGCAGAGAAGGCAGATGAAATTGTAAATGAAGCCTTTACTTTGGGAAAAGACGAAAAAGTGAAAGAAGGGCATCTGTTTACGAATTTCTACGGCATGGGAAATACCGTGGGATTTCAGGAACTGGACGATTATTCGGAAAATGTCACTGAAGCCAAGGGCTCCTATTTGTTGGACAGGGAGAAAAACACCCTCTACGAGATCCCCTTTATTACCAAACTTTCCACTTATTTGGCGGGGGATGCCGATCTCATCGTCAATTTGAACGCGCCGAATCTCAAAGGAGAGCCGGAAGAAGATCGCTGCACTCTCTACAAAAAAGAGGGCGACGGGTACAGGCCCTATATCCTGCCGGGCTACGACTATTCGAATTTTATTCGAGAATCGAGAATTTTAGATGACGGCCGCCTCTTTATTCACGGGGACGTCAGCCTCGACTTCGTGGATCTTTCCGAAATGAGGGCAAAGAAAATTTCTACAAGACAAGAAAATCTGCGCTCTGTCTTTTTCAGTAACGACGGCATCTTGTCTTTCGTGGAAGAAGAAGGAGACAAGAACTATTTGTATTGGGGAAGGGTGGCGGAGTAGCATCGGCCCTTTAAAAGAGAACACAGAAAAAAGGCTCTTTCTCATCCTTTCGATGGGAAAGAGCCTTTCTTTTGCATTGATGATGTCATCACGAGTTTTTTTCGGTTCTATGTCAACCATTGGGGAGTCTAGTGAAAACTAGGCTCCTTTTTGTTTTCCTAAAAGCCATCCATCACCGATCTTTTGAACAAACAAAGAGTAATTTGGTTCGAAAATGATGAAAGTTTTGC
>NZ_CALPBW010000002.1 GCF_943169845.1 Peptoniphilus rachelemmaiella | reverse complement strand
GGATGGAAGAGGCAAAGAAAAGCGGGCTAAAGGAGTGGCGCCACTGCTTACGTGCCTACAACAACTGGTTCGAGGAGATCACCAACAGCTTTGATTACCCGTGGAGTAACGGCTACGTGGAAGGAACGCACAACAAGATCAAGACGGTGAAGCGCGTGGCCTTTGGAATGCGTAACTTTCATCATTTCCGCACGAAACTGCTTTTTGTTTGTTCAAAAGATAAGTGAGTGAGGGTGTGTAGGAAAACAAAAAGGAGCCTAGTTTTTACTAGACTCCCCAATGGTTGACATAGAACCTAAAATAACACGATGTAATGCTGGTTATGATCATAACAATTTCTGGATTGCCAATATGCCACCAGCCCATGGATTTTCATGGCAGATAATGTATTCAGAAGGTGAGACCATAGATATAGACGTTTATGATAGTAAAGGAGAACAAAAATTAGCAACCTTTACCCAAGTTCCGCTACGCATTATTGATTGCGACAAACCGGTTGTTCCTCAACTGGAGGAGCAAGATGGAGGCAAACCAGAGCTTGTCACCTGTGATTATTTTTCTGGAGGACCAGTAGGTAGTACAAAGAGCGACAACCCAAAGACGGTTGAGCACCATCAGGGCTATGTTTACATTCGAGTAAAAAATATAACGAATGCGGCAAAATTTGATGTTCAGTACAATAAATGTTTAGAAGCAGCTAATGGTCAACCCGAGAGGTATACACCCACAAAGTCTAAGCAGAAGGGTTTTATTGGTGTAATGCCAACAGCGAAAGTATACAAAAAATCTAATCCTGTTGAAATAGAGGTAAGGGATAACAGTTACGAAGATACAACAGAGCAACAAAGGCATAAAAAGGCTTTCCCCCTTACTGTCTACATATATGACAAGGATGACAAATTACTACAAACATTTGAAAATGTCTATCCAAGAATTGTTAGCAAATACGACCATATAAGCTGCCCAGGAAATAAGACCAAGGGAGGTCTTGAGATCGGACAATTGAATATTCTTGTGCAGGAAACGTATAGCTTGAATCCTTCGGAGTATACAAAAGATAGTATGGGGACTCTGATAGATTTGCGTACAGAGGCAGAACGGTTGGTCACGACAAGAAAGGGCTCGCAAGCTCAAGTAAACAGTATTACAAGGAAACTTTTCGAAGCACGGAAAAATTTAGTACCAATAGGCAGTGAGCCAACGCCTACTGTAGAGTGGGAATTTAATAAAGAGACCCACACAATCTGCAAATATAATGGGAATAAGAAAAACATTACTATTCCTAAAACAATTGATAACGAACTTGTATTTCACATAGGTGAGAATGCATTTAAAGACAAGGGCATTGATGTTGTAACCATGCCTACGTCAGTAAAAAGCATTGGAAAACATGCATTTGAAGGTAATAATTTACAGTCAGTTATAATTCCAAATTCTGTGGAAATCATTGGAGAAGGCGCCTTTAAGGAGAATAGGTTGTCAGCGCTTAGCTTTGAAACGACTTCAAAAGTCGCAACCATTGAAAAAGATGCCTTTAGAAGCAATGCCTTAAAAGATGTTACGTTACCAGCTAGCATTAAGATTGTTGGAGACACGGCATTTGCATTCAATCAATTTGAAGATGATATGCTTAAAATTGATACTGAAAAAAGCAAGGTTAATTTTTCAGACAATGCACTAGATAAAAACACAGCCAACAAAGATAAACGTGTTCGTCCTAAATTTTTAAGGGACGCCGGTACCATTATGCCACAAGAGCAGTTCCAAGTGATTTGTGTATTGGAAAATGCGAAACAAGCAGAATCTTTCACAATGACTGTGATTAATCAGAAGACTAAAAAAGAATATCAACCAATTAAAAAGACCATTATAAATAACGACGGGGTACAGCTTATATTTGACATCCCTGTAGGAGAGTATGCTTACAAAGAGCATCAAGGGTTCTTTACGATTTGCGATTGTGGAAAACCAAAAAGTGAGAGAGAAAAGATCTTTAACTTTACGGGGAATAATCGACAACCACTGACATTAAGCATTCGAGGTTGGGAGAACTGGAGCCTAGTGAATTATGCTGTTACGCCAGAGATGAAAGTGAGTTCAAACGATCTAGATGATCCGGACTGTCCTTTGCGCGCCATTGTGAAGAAGGGTGACAAACTTACTGTCTCTCAACTGCCTAAGTTTACTTTAAATGACGAGTACGAGTTTATCGGATGGAAAATTGGAGATAAAATTTTCAAAAACGAGGAGCTCACCAAAAACTTCAAGGTTCAAGAGAATTGTGAGTTACTTGCAGTTATAAAGAACAAGTTGACAGGTAGTGTGATTACTGCTGGGAAAAATGGAGAGGCAAGTACAATCATCCCGGGAGCTCCTAGTATCATTACAAAAGAGGATGGTTCAGTGAGCATCATTCCGCCAAAGGATACAGATCTTTCTTCCATAACCGTCAACTATCTGGGAGAAAATGGTAATAGAAATGAAATAGTTGCAAATAAGATAAAAGATGAAGGATGGAAACTTGAAAAAACGATAGATGGTATTGCCATTAATGGTGAGACGGGTATTATCACCATTGCTGAGGAAGCGGTGCAAGATAATAGCCAAGTGACCGCTAAAGTTAAAAACTCTTCAGGTAAAGAATCCGCTTTAGTTGAAGCGACGGTTAAAACAAAACCAAACACCCTTAACAAACAACCTCTTGAGAACAAGATCGCCGAAGCTGAAAAGATCACTCAAGGCAAAAAAACCGACCAAGCCTTTAAAGCACTACAAGAGGCGATTAAAGCGGCAAAGGAAAGCCTAAAGACCGTTAAAACCAATGATGAAGTAACAGGTGTCGTAAATGCTCTTTCTCAAGCAATAAAAGTCTTCAATAACTCGTCGGAGAAAGATGTTGTCAACAAATCAGATTTGAAGACTCAACTTGATGCGGCGGAAGCCATAAAACCCGAGGGATACACCAAGGCTTCTTTCGAGGCTATGGTAAAAGCCAAAAATGCGGCACAAGCCATTTATGAAAATAACAATGCGACACAAGAGGCGGTGGATCAGGCGAAAACAAACCTACAAAAAGCCATAGCAGCCCTTGAAAAGGAGATCGTCGCCGATAAAAAGCCCCTTGAGAACAAGATCGCCGAAGTTGAAAAGATCACTCAAGGCAAAAAAACCGATCAAGCCTTTAAAGCACTACAAGAGGCGATTAAAGCGGCAAAAGAAAGCCTAAAGACCGTTAAAACCAATGATGACATTTCACAAGCGGTGAAGGTATTGGAACAAGCGGAGCAAAGGTTCTGTAACTCAGCTGACAAAGTCGACCCAAAACCCTACCCTACGCCAAGTGAGCCGACCAAACCTGAGGTAAAACCACAACCCGGTAAGACACAGGGCTATATAAGCTCCAGACCGAGCGAATCCTCAATAAAGGAGCAAACGAAACAACCTGAAATACGCTCTAAACAACTGGAGACACAAGGCATTAACTTCACCGACACCATTGGTCACTGGGCAAAGCATGCCATCGATTACGTCGTAGAAAAAGGCTACTTTAAAGGTGTTGGCAACGATCAATTTGCACCCAACAAGTCTATTACCCGTGGCGATTTCGTCACCGTATTGGGCCGCATGGCAGGCATTGATCAAAGCAAATATACTTCCAATCCCTTTAGCGATCTGGAAAACAACTACGCCACAGCCTACATCATTTGGGCAGCAGAAAACGACATTGTGAAAGGCGTCGGTAACGGTAAGTTTGAATCGAATCGTCCCATTACTCGAGAGGAAATGGCAGTTGTCATGTCTAGGTACCTTTATGTAACGGGCAAAACCCTTCAAGACAAACAAGACGTTCCATTTAACGATCAGAGTGACATTTCCCCATGGGCACAGGAAGCTGTCAAAGATATGGCGAAAAAGGGCATAGTTCAAGGTATGGAAAATAGGTGCTTCTCACCGAAGACCTCCTTTACCCGGGCCCAAGTAGCACAAGTATTGTTTAATCTTGACAAGCAATAGAAAAAGAGAAGATCAACCATTTACTTTTCAATGCTCAGCAAACAACTGGGCATTGAAAATGTTTTGGTAAGATGTAGAGAATCTAGAGAAAGCGGTTTAGGTACGAATGTTTTCATTAAATACTTATAGACTGTGGTAAGGAGTAGACCATGCTGACCTTTAAACAATTTATTAGGAAGGCGATACTAGCTGTTTTAGTATTAGCCTTAATCTTTCCATCTTCAGTTTTTGCGAATGAAATGTCATTGATGGATATGCAGCGAATAAAGAACCCTAAAAAGCAAGAGGATATGATTGAGCACAATGAAAAACAAAGTGCATTAAGACTACAAGTGGGAAATGCATTAAAGCCAACAGATGAAGGGAAATTTCTTGTTGTCTTGCAAGAACCATTAAAGATGGTTCCTAGAGAAAGAAAAACATTTGTCGAAAAACAAGCTTTTATAAATGCTTCAGAAGAAACATTGAAGCGCTTTTATAAGAAACTAGCACATGAAGACATTCATGTCCAAAAAGTATGTAGCTATAATTTGGTTTTCTGTGGAGCTGCACTTCGCATGAGTTACGCGGATGCTAATAAAGTGGCGTTGATGCCAGAAGTGTTGTCCATTGAATATTGCACAAGTTACGCTTTGCCGAAGGCCGAAAAAGTGCCTCATAAAAGAATCGCTAAACGTGATATCGATAGCAATAAAATGATCCGGTTACAGGAAATTGAGTCAAAATTTAAAGGTGCAGGCCGGATTGTCGCAGTCATTGACTCGGGGTTTGATATTCATCATCCTGCCATGCGACTAAGCGCTGAAACAAAACCTCGGATTGAGAGCCAAAAAGCATTGAAAAGCTTAATTGATTCTCAAAAAATTAATCAGGGCATGTATGCATCCAATAAAATACCCTTTGCATATAACTATGCTTCTATGAATACAAATGTGACAGATCGCGATACAGTGTCGCATGGCATGCATGTTGCGGGGATTATAGGCGCCAATCCAACAGAGGCTTCACCAAATGGTGATATTGTGCGAGGCGTAGCGCCAGAGTGTCAAATATTGGCGATGAAAGTATTTAACAATGATACAACGAGTGCTGAAATCTACACACTGGCGATTGAAGATGCGATCAAGCTAGGGGCAGATGCGATCAATATGAGTATCGGAGCACCACTGGGGAAAATTGGTGATATGCAGCTCAGCGAGAGTGCAACCCTAAGAGCTTTAGAGGCAGCCCGTGACATGGGCGTTGTGGTCACGATGGCAGGTGGTAACGAAGGTGTATACGGAGGTGGCCTCTTCAAACCAACGACGGCAGCACCGGATTACGGCCTGGTAGATAGCCCGTCGATAGCACCACTTGCTCTATCAGTGGCATCTTGCAACAACACCCATGTAACGAGCAAAGTAATGGAGTTAAAGGCATACCCGGATAAGGTTATTTCTTATCGAAAGGGGAACGGACCTGCCTTTGATGATCCAAGTAGGCCTATGAATAATTTTTGTGCCATAGTAGATTGTGGTTATGGTTCTTCTGAGGATGTTGACTCTGCTGTAAAGTCACAGGGAGGTTTATACGGTAAAATCGCCCTAATTCAACGGGGGGGAGACTTAACTTTTGGTGAAAAAGTATTTAATGTAGGGAAAAAGGGTGCAGCTGGGGCAATTATCTATAATGATGCGAATGGGGGGTCTGAATTAGTGAGTATGATGATTTCAAATCCATACCCCGTTATTCCCTCTGTATTTATTGGACACGAGGATGGGAAGTTTTTAATTTCCAAAATAGAAAATAGTGAAGAACCTAAAGTCCGAATTGGTTCACATCATATAAAAACCGCTAACCCAGAAGGAGGGAAGCTCTCAGCATTCTCTTCTTGGGGCCTTTCGGTAGATGGTGATCTTAAACCAGAGATCTTAGCTCCGGGTGGAAATATTTTTTCGACAATAGCTAATGGAAGCTATGTCACTATGAGTGGTACGAGCATGGCGACGCCCCATGTGGCAGGCGCGGTAGCCCTGTTAGGGGAGCGTGCAGATGCTATAGGACTAAGCGGTGCAGAAAAATATACCTTCATAAAGAATATGCTGATGTCTACGGCATCGCCAATTATGGAAAAAGGAGTTTTTGTCTCGCCGCGTGGGCAAGGTAGTGGTCTGATTAATATTGAGAGCGCTGTAAAATCACCAGTGTATGCAAAAGGAACAGATGGTCGCAGTGCTGTACTCTGTAAGAACGTAGGTGATAAATTCAGTGTTGATATCACGTTACTAAACTGTGATGCGACTAAGTCGTATAAGTTCAAACCAAAGACATTCCTAACGACGGATGCCATCGAAAACGATCGCTACTCATTGCAGAGTAATCTTTTAGGCGAATATGCTGGAGAAACCGTAGAGGTCCCTGCTGGGGGTGAAGCGAAAGTACACATTAACCTTGATACCACTCCATTTACTGAAGAGCAGAATAAATTACAGCCCTATGGCTATTATTTAGAAGGTTACACTCAATTTGAAGCGATTGATGGTGCTGAAAACATATCGGTACCTTTTGTTGCATTCCATGGTGACTGGGAAAAACTACCTGCGATTGAAGATAGTATTTACAATTTGTCAGCGAATGGGAAGGAACCGATTTATCATAGCGAAAGCTCTAAGCACTTTGACTTTACACATTATGAGACGACATTAAATGGTGAGCGAGTAGTTTGCGGTGAGTATTTGGATGAGAATGGCAATAGAAAATATGACGCAAATAAAATTGCCTTTTCACCTAATGGGGACAATGAAGCAGACTCAATACGCTTTTTTGCTACCTTTACACGCTGTTATCAGAATGTTAAATTTGGCATTTACAGACCTGACGATATTGCACGTGAAGAGCCACTCGCTTTCGATTATAAAACGGATGGAGGCCTAAAGAGTTTCAATTATGGGATGTTAGCACCTCGGTCCTATACCTCGCCTATGTGGGAGTGGTCCGGTGAATCAGCGCCAGAAGGACGTTATGATGCTGTTATTCAAGTGTCACCATACACAAGCCCTCAGAACTACAAGACTATCATACACTCAATCATACTGGATAAAACCCCAGCAAAGATTAAACAGTGCTCTTACGATTCTTTGAGTCGGAAATTCACATTAAACGAAATAACGGACAAAGATGCCGCGGGGAAGAATGAAGGCAGCGGGGTTCGAGATGTAAACCTATCTTATAATGAGAGCGGGACGTTAAAATACATTGAACTTGTAGAAAAGAGTGCAAAAAATAAGGATAGTACTTGGAGAGGTCCCAAAAGCTGGATACTGCCAGTGGGCATAGAGCCAGAGAGCATCAACTTAACCATAACAGATTTTGCAGGGAACAAATTAACTAAACCGCTTCAAGAAGTAATTGACGAAGCATCGTCAAGTAAACCGATCCCTAGTGCTCCAGGCGCACCGAGCATTTTAACAAATGAGGATGGCTCAGTGAGCATCATTCCGCCAAAGGATACAGATCTTTCTTCCATAACCGTCAACTATCTGGGAGAAAATGGTAATAGAAATGAAATAGTTGCAAATAAGATAAAAGATGAAGGATGGAAACTTGAAAAAACGATAGATGGCATTGCCATTAATGGTGAGACGGGTATTATCACCATTGCTGAGGAAGCGGTGCAAGATAATAGCCAAGTGACCGCTAAAGTTAAAAACTCTTCAGGTAAAGAATCCGCTTTAGTTGAAGCGACGGTTAAAACAAAACCAAACACCATTAACAAACAACCTCTTGAGAACAAGATCGCCGAAGCTGAAAAGATCACTCAAGGCAAAAAAACCGACCAAGCCTTTAAAGCACTACAAGAGGCGATTAAAGCGGCAAAGGAAAGCCTAAAGACCGTTAAAACCAATGATGAAGTAACAGGTGTCGTAAATGCTCTTTCTCAAGCAATAAAAGTCTTCAATAACTCGTCGGAGAAAGATGTTGTCAACAAATCAGATTTGAAGACTCAACTTGATGCGGCGGAAGCCATAAAACCCGAGGGATACACCAAGGCTTCTTTCGAGGCTATGGTAAAAGCCAAAAATGCGGCACAAGCCATTTATGAAAATAACAATGCGACACAAGAGGCGGTGGATCAGGCGAAAACAAACCTGCAAAAAGCCATAGCAGCCCTTGAAAAGGAGATCGTCGCCGATAAAAAACCCCTTGAGAACAAGATCGCCGAAGTTGAAAAGATCACTCAAGGCAAAAAAACCGATCAAGCCTTTAAAGCACTACAAGAGGCGATTAAAGCGGCAAAAGAAAGCCTAAAGACCGTTAAAACCAATGATGACATTTCACAAGCGGTGAAGGTATTGGAACAAGCGGAGCAAAGGTTCTGTAACTCAGCTGACAAAGTCGACCCAAAACCCTACCCTACGCCAAGTGAGCCGACCAAACCTGAGGTAAAACCACAACCCGGTAAGACACAGGGCTATATAAGCTCCAGACCGAGCGAATCCTCAATAAAGGAGCAAACGAAACAACCTGAAATACGCTCTAAACAACTGGAGACACAAGGCATTAACTTCACCGACACCATTGGTCACTGGGCAAAGCATGCCATCGATTACGTCGTAGAAAAAGGCTACTTTAAAGGTGTTGGCAACGATCGCTTTGCACCCAACAAGTCTATTACCCGTGGCGATTTCGTCACCGTATTGGGCCGCATGGCAGGCATTGATCAAAGCAAATATACTTCCAATCCCTTTAGCGACCTGGAAAACAACTACGCCACAGCCTACATCATTTGGGCAGCAGAAAACGACATTGTGAAAGGCGTCGGTAACGGTAAGTTTGAATCGAATCGTCCCATTACTCGAGAGGAAATGGCAGTTGTCATGTCTAGGTACCTTTATGTAACGGGCAAAACCCTTCAAGACAAACAAGACGTTCCATTTAACGATCAGAGTGACATTTCCCCATGGGCACAGGAAGCTGTCAAAGATATGGCGAAAAAGGGCATAGTTCAAGGTATGGAAAATAGGTGCTTCTCACCGAAGACCTCCTTTACCCGGGCCCAAGTAGCACAAGTTCTATACAATATAGATAAAAATTCAAAATAAACGACGACTCCTTGTGAAGAGATCATGAAAGAAACACTTGCCGACATATCAAATGTCGGTAAGTGTTTCTTTTGGCACCAAAATATCCCTTGAGGTGCACTGACCCCCTAAAGTTGGACCAAGAAATCCAATCTTAGGGGGTATCTTAATGGCAAAATACAGTTATGAATTTAAGAGGAAAATCGTCGAAGAATACTTGTATGGGAAGACAAGCTATCTCGCCTTAGAGGATAAATAGCAAGTTAAAGAATCACAGATCAAGCTATGGGTCAGTAATCACAAACATTTTGGCGATGAAGGGTTAATGCGCTCAGGAAATAAACGCGTTTACAGTGTAGAGTTTAAGTTAGAAGCCATTACACGCTACGAAACGAGCGAATGCAGCTATCGACAACCGGCTCTTGAACTAGGCTTGACGAACCCATCCATCATCGCCAACTGGTGCAGGCAATATCGAGAAGAGGGCATTGAACGCTGTATCCGCTTCTACAATAACGATCGAATCAAAGAAAAGTTAGAAGGCTTGAGTTCGAAGCAATACCGTGAACGCGTGAAATCCGCTTAAAAAATATGTTATGTAAAAGAAAATGAGCAAGTGAAATGCTTACTTGATTAAGTCCAACTTGATGGAGTCACTCTATCAGGCCAGTTGTTTTTTTGTGCGAAAATGGGTAGGGGAAAGAGAAAAAGGGTAAAAAGAAGACAAGTATCATCGCTTGATAAAGAAAGAAGGGGAAAGATGAAAAAGAGAAATGTATTGGTTCTGGCCCTGGCCCTCTTGGCCCTGCCCTCCATGGCTTTCGCCCAACGAGAGGTGAAATTAAAAGTAAACGGAAAGCCGGTGGTGTCGAAGCCCGCCGCCTTTATTGCTTCCGATCGCACCATGGTGCCTGTGCGCTTCGTCGCCGAAGCCCTGGACTATCAAGTGCTATGGAACGAAGGCAGTCGCGACATCCTGCTCACGAAGATGAATTTCGATACAAACAAGCCGGAGCAAGCCCTCGTTTTGAAAACGGACGCACCCCGGGCGCTGGTCATCGAAAAAGAGGACGTGTCCGCTTTTTATGAAGCGACGACGAAGGATACCTTTACCATAAAAGATGTAAATGAGTATCTGAATCGGGCCAAGGTTGTAAATTTGGAATTGAAGCCCATCATCAAAGAGGACCGCACCTTTATTCCTCTGCGTGCCGTGGTGGAACTCTTCGGCCAAAGAATTTTCTGGGACGGCGCGACCTACACCGTGTCCATCGAAGGCAATGTAGCCAAGACCGACGAGGAAATCGCCGGGGCATGGATGTACAGCAAATTGCCTGCGGAATACAAGAAGCCGCCCTTTAAATTGATCGACTCATTTTTTTATGATCGCGATGATCTGGCGAAGAAGCGGATCTACACCTACGACGTCATCGAAGATCATCCGGATCACATCGTGCCCGCAGCCCACTACCGCCTGGATTTAAACAAAAGTGTTTTTTACAAATACGACGTAGTGAACGATGTGTGGGTACGCGACCCCGCGCTGAATAACTAATCGAAACGCCCTCTTCGGAGGGTGTTTTTATGTCACCTGATAGACAATGCGGACCATCTCCTGATCTTGACATTCTTTGACTATAAACGTATACTGAAATCAGATAGGAGGCAATCATGGCACGTCTTAGCAATCACATCGAAGATTATCTGCGGGCCCTTTTAACGGAAAGGGAAGGGCAGATTGAAATAAAGCGAAATGTTTTGGCGGAGCATTTTAATTGTGCCCCCAGCCAAATCAATTACGTCCTCACCACCCGCTTTACGCCGGTGCAAGGATTTTTTGTGGAGTCCCGACGAGGCGGCGGCGGTTTCATTCGCATCGTTCAGGTGGAAATCAAAAACGATGCCGAATTTTACGACCGGCTGACAGAGGCCGTGGGCGAAAGCATCACCCAGTCCAAGGCCAATCAGATTTTGGATACCTTAGAGGAGATGAACTATTTGACGGAAAATGAGCGCCATCTCTTGGGCCTCACCCTTTCCGATCAAGCTCTGGCCGTCGCCTCGGATAAACGAAACGCGCTGCGAGCCGATTTGTTACAAAATATTCTGTTGGGTATCTTTTCTTAAGGAGGTGCACCATGCTTTGTGAACACTGCCACGAAAATGAAGCGAAAATTACCTACACCATTGTGGAAGGCAATGCCATGCGGCAAAAGCACGTGTGCCCCTCTTGCTTCCAAGACTTTTTGGCGAAGCAATTTCCCGCATCGCAAATTCCGCCCATAGATATTCAGCCCATGATTCAAGAGCTGCTCTCTCTGTTTCAAGGCAAGGACGGGGAAGGGGAAGCGGATCGCTCCTGCCCCGTGTGCGGGCGCAGTTTAAAAGAGTTTCGCAAGACGGGAATGTTCGGCTGCGACAGCTGCTACGACACCTTCGCCGAAGAGCTGAAGGCGCTCCTGCCCCGCATGCAGGGAGCCGAACGCCATGAAGGGACCATGCCCGAGGCCTTCAGAAAGGATCGGGAAGCCTCGGAGAAGGAACAGGCCCTTCAAAGTCGCCTGGATCTTGCCGTGGCGGAAGAACGCTACGAAGATGCCGCCCAATTGCGGGATGAAATCAAGGCCATAAAGGATGCGCGCCATGGATAAGGATCAAATTTTACTCACATCCCGCATTCGCCTGGCGCGAAACATCAAGGGCTATCCCTATCCCGGCGCCATAAACCCGGATCAGGCCAAGGCCCTTCGGGAGAAAATCACCGAGGCCCTTCACGAACACGAGGATCTTTGGACCCTTTACGAATTAAAAGACGGATCGCTGAAAAATCTCTACGATTTGGAAGAGAACTTAATTAGCATGGCCCTGTTGAAAAATAAAGACCGCGGCGCCTATTTCATCGGCGACGATCACCGCTCCATTATGATGATGGAGGAAGATCACCTGCGGATTCAGGCCATGAAAAAGGGCTTTCACTTAGACGAAGAGTACGAGGCCGTGGCGGCCCTTGCCCGTTTTTTCGAAGAAAAGCTTCCCGTCTCGTACGACGGGGAGTTGGGCTATTTAACCGCCTGCCCCAGCAATGTGGGCACGGGTCTGAGGGCCGGCTGCATGCTGCACCTGCCGGCACTGGACACACTAGGTATGGATAAAATCGAGCGCTCCATTACCCGCATGGGCTTTGTCCTCAGGGGCATGGGTGGAGAAGGCTCGAAAATTCTGGGGCACATGTATCAGCTTTCAAACGAACGCACCCTGGGCCTCAGCGAAGAGGAATTTTTAAAGCGGGCCAAGTCCATTTCCCAGGAAGTGGCGGCCCTCGAGCGCATCAAGCGCAAGGAAATGTATCTGGATCACTTAATCGAGCTGGAGGACATGGCGCGGCGCAGCTACGGCATTTTGCGCAACGCCCGCATCATTACCTTTGAAGAGACCATGCTCCACTTGAGCCACATGAAGCTGGGGATCGATCTGTCCGTCTTAAAACCCATGCGGGACTTCGATCTCTACGATGCGGTGATCCACATGGGCAAGGCCCATTTGCAAATGGAGCGGGAAAGCTTTCTCGACGACAGGAGCAGCAATATTTACCGCGCCAACAAGGTGCGTCGATTTATAAAGGAGGTATTTTAATGGCAATGTTCGGAAAATTCACCGAAAAAAGTCAACGGGCCATGGTTTTCGCCCAGTCGGAAGCCAGGGAACAAGGCCATTCATATATAGGAAGCGAGCACATTTTGCTGGGCTTATTAAAAGAACCGGGAGGCGCCTCGTCCATATTAGGGCAGGTGGCCGTGAACTACGAGCGGGCGAAAGAGGCCATTGGGGGAATCGTGGCGCCGGAAGACGTGACGGTAACCTCCCTCACCTACACGCCCCGCACGAAAAAAATCTTTGAGCTGGCCCTTGAGATCGCCAACGAGCTGGGGCACAATTACATCGGCACGGAACATTTGCTTCTCGGCATTTTGCGAGAAGGCAAGGGTGTGGCCGTTTTGGCCCTCAAAAATTTAGGCATCGACATTACGGTCTTGGAGCGGAGCATCTACATGGCCATTCGAAAGGTGGACGGCAAGAAAAATGACGAGGAAGCCTTGGAATCGGAAAGTGCCCTGGAGGAATTCGGCTACAATCTAAACGACCGAGCCCGCATGGGAAAAATCGATCCGGTGATCGGTAGAAAAGACGAAATCGAGCGCATCATTCAAGTGCTGGTGCGCCGCACGAAAAATAATCCCGTCTTAATCGGGGAGCCCGGCGTGGGGAAAACCGCCATCGCCGAAGGCTTGGCCCAGCGCATCGTGGAAGGCAATGTGCCGGAAATTATTAAGGACAAGGAAATCTACACACTGGACGTCTCCGCCCTCATCGCCGGCGCCAAGTACCGCGGCGATTTTGAAGAGCGGCTGAAAGATGTTATCGCCGAAGTGGAAGCCCGAGAAGATGTGATTCTCTTTATCGACGAAATCCACGTAGTCATCGGGGCAGGCGGCGCGGAAGGGGCCATGGATGCCTCCAATATTTTAAAGCCCACCCTGACCAAGGGCGAGATGCAAATTATCGGCGCCACCACCATCGACGAGTACCGCAAACACATCGAAAAGGACACGGCCTTCGAGCGCAGGCTCATGCCCATTATGGTGGAAGAGCCCTCGGTTGAGGACACGATATTGATTTTAAAGGGCCTTCGGGATAAATACGAAGCCCACCACAATGTGAAGATCACCGACGAAGCCTTGGCGGCGTCGGCGGAACTTTCCCACCGCTACATTAACGACCGCTTCCTTCCCGATAAGGCCATCGACTTAATCGACGAAGCGGCGAGCAAATTACGCGTAGAAAATTTCAAGAGCCCCAATGGTTTAAAGGAATTGGAAGATAAGCTGAAGAAGCTTTCCAAGGAAAAGGAAGAGGCGGTGAATTCGCAAAACTTCGAAGAAGCGGCGAAGGTGCGCGACGAAGAAAAGAAGGTAAAAGAAGCCTTGGCCGATGAAAAGAAGCATTGGGACAAGGAAAAACACGCCCAAAACATGACCGTGGACGAGGAAGAAATCGCCGAAATTGTGAGCAAGTGGAGCGGCGTGCCCGTGACCACCATGAATGCGGAAGAAAGCGAGCGCTTGGTCCATTTGGAAGAGGAATTAAACGGCCAAGTCATCGGCCAGCCTCAAGCGGTGGAAGCCGTCTCCCGGGCCATTAAGCGGGCCCGCGTGGGCTTAAAGAGCGCCGACAAACCCATTGGCAGCTTTATCTTCGTCGGCCCCACCGGCGTCGGCAAGACCTATCTCGCCAAGAGCTTGGCGAAATCCCTCTTCGGCGACGAAAGCGCCATGATTCGCGTGGACATGAGCGAGTACATGGAAAAACACAGCGTCTCCCGCCTCGTCGGTTCGCCTCCGGGCTATGTGGGCTACGACGAAGGGGGCCAGCTCACGGAAGCCGTGCGCAGAAAACCCTATTCTGTCGTGCTCTTCGACGAAATCGAAAAGGCCCATCCCGATGTGTTTAACATCCTCCTTCAAATTTTAGACGACGGCCGCCTCACCGACGGTCAGGGCCGCACCGTGGATTTTAAAAACACCGTGTTGATTATGACCAGTAATGTAGGCGCCACCCTTTTGAAAAAGCAAAACACCGTGGGCTTCGGCGCCCCCGATGAAGGGAACGAAAAGGGCTACGACAAAATGGTGGAAACCATTCAGGGCCGCCTGAAGGAAACCTTCCGACCGGAATTTTTAAACCGCATCGACGAAATCATCGTCTTCAAGTATCTGGAAAAAGAACAAGTGAAGGAAATTGTGAAGCTCATGCTTCAGGATCTTCAAACCCGCCTGGAAGACAACGACTTTTCCGTTACCTTCGCCGATGGCGTGGTGGACTACATCGGCAAGGAAGGCTTCGACGAAGAATACGGCGCCCGCCCCTTGGTGCGCTCCATTCGAAAAAACATCGAAGACCGCCTGGCCGACGAGATCCTCTCCGGCAAGGTGCATAAGGAAAAGGCCATTCACATCGATGTGGAAGAAGACGGCCTCACCTTCGAAGAAGAAAAAGTGGCGGAGACCGTAACCAATGAAGCATAAGGCCTATTGCTGCACGAGCTGCGGTTACAAAAGCGCCGGCTACTTTAGCAAGTGCCCGAACTGCGGCGAGTGGAACACCTTCGAAGAAGTGTCGGAGGAAAAGAAAGCCGGCGGCCGCGCGAAGGCCCATCGGTCGGCGCAGCGGCTGAAAGATGTCTCCGGGGAAAGCAAGCGGCGGCTGAAAAGCGGCATGGAAGAATTCGACCGGGTCATGGGCGGCGGCATCGTGGAAGACGGGGTGAGTATTCTCGCGGCGAAACCCGGCGCAGGGAAATCCACCATCCTCTTTCAAATCGCAAATGCCTTGGCCGATGAGGGCCACCGGGTGCTCTACGCCTCCGGAGAAGAGAGCGAGAGCCAAATCAAAATGCGGGCGGAGCGCATCGCCCCCGCCATTGCCGAAAATATCTGGATCTACGCCGGCACCTCCATGGACGATGTGTGCCACTGGATCGACGATGTGAATGCTGATATAATTATTTTGGACAGCATACAGACCTTCACCTTGGAGGAATTTCCCGCCAGGGCAGGCACCCCAACCCAAACCATGGAATGTGCCAATCGCCTGGTGGACATGGCTAAAAACCCGAAAAGCCCGAAGGCCGTCTTTATCGTGGGCCAACTCACGAAGCAGGATTCCCTGGCCGGCGTGCGGGCTCTGGAGCATTTAGTGGACACGGTGCTTTTCATCGACCACGAAATGCAAGACGAGCTGCGCATCCTTCAGGCCACGAAAAATCGCTTTGGCTCCACGGGAGAAATGGGCTTTTTCAAAATGACCGAAGGGGGCATGATCTCCATCGATAATCCCTCCGCCCACTTTATGACGGAGCGGGCAGCGGGAAGCGAAGTGCCGGGAAGTGCCATGTGCATCGTGCGGGAAGGCACCCGGAGCATGATCGTGGAAGTCGAAAGCTTGGTGTCGAAAAGCTTCACCCCCTATCCCCAGCGCATCTCCGAATGCTTGCGCAGGGAACAGCTGGGCGTGCTCCTCTCCATTTTAGAAGAGCGAGGGGGCATGGGCCTTTACGACAAAAATGTGGTGGTGAAGACCACGGGGAATCTAAGGTTGAAAGAAGGCGCCGCCAATTTAGGCATCCTCCTTTCCATCGCATCGGCGGTGGCCAATCGCCCCATTCCCTCCAATGTACTTTTTATCGGCGACGTGGGCCTCACCGGCGAGCTGAAACACGTGCCGGCCATGGCGAGCCGCATCAAAGAGGCCGTGCGCATGGGCTTTGAAACCATCTACACGCCCCCACTTAACGCCGATCAAAAAATCGAAGGCATTACCCTACGAGAGCGCCGGCTCTTATCCGACGTGATCAACGATCTTTTAAACTAGAGGATGAAATTATGAACAATATGGAACAATTTGCAAATTCCTCGTCGAGCACGGCGCTTTTTGCCGGCATCGGCATCATCACCGCCATCGCCTGGTGGAAACTTTTCTCCAAAGCGGGCTTTGCCGGCATCCTGGCCATTATTCCCATCGTGAACCTGGCCGTGGCGTCGAAAATCGTCTTTAACAGCTACTGGTACGCCCTGCTTATGGTCGTGCCCTTTGTCAATGTCATTTACGCCGCCGTCCTCAACTACAAAATGATGAAATACTTCGAGTGCAGCACGCTCTTCGCCGTGCTCGCTGTCTTCTTCCCCTTCCTTATGCTCCTTCCCGCCTTCGGAAGCAACGAATACCACGGACCGGCGACGAATGTATGAGAAAAAGCCCTTATTCTTCGGAATAGGGGCTTTTCTTGTGTAGGAATAAAATTGCGGGCAAAGAAAAACACGGGTAAGCGAAAGCCTATCCGTGTTTTTGATTGGATGGATGAAATTATAGTGTGACGTCTTTCAAGATTCGGCTCATGGGCGGAATAAGGACGCCGACGATAATGGCGGAAACGGTGATTTGCAGCACATTTCCCGGAATATTGGCCAAGGGGACCAAGAGGGATTTGAACATGATGGCTTCGCCGATGTAGTAAGTGAGCACCTTGACGACGGTGACCAAAATGGCGGCGAGGACGTAGCGGCTTAAGCGGAAGTCCCGTGTGTTTAAGGTGGCCATAATATAACCCATAATCAGTGCGGAGATCACCGTCATCGGCGACCATGCCACCCAACCGCTGGTCAGATCGAAGAGGCCCATGCCTAAAGCGCCTGAAAGCATGCCCACCCGCTTGGAGAAAAAGATGCAGGCGAGGAAAAAGGGCACATTCCCCAAGTGGATCAGGCCGCCGTTGGGGGCGAAGGGCAATTGGATTTTCACGAGCCACGTAAAGACGTAGACCAGGGCGATAAATAGGGCCGTGAACACCAGTTCACGAACAGAATATTCTTTCATCGTATGTATACCTCCTAATTCATTATTAAGTATACTAGAGATCGGCATAGTTTTAAACGCTTTTACCTGTATTTTTATTGAGGAATAGTAATTTTGAACGGCGAGGTCGGTTTTCGAAGGTTTTAATTGGGTGGGGGGTATAAACAAAACAGTAGATCGTCTCGGAAAGGAGTCGGTCATGTTCGGATTTTAAATAAGATAGATCCTCGAAATGAAGGAGGCGCAGAATGAAATCGCTGAAACGAATCGTCTTTCTCGCTCTAATGATTGGCCTGGGCTTTTTGTGGCAATTCATCGGCGTGCGCTATGCCGAAGATGTGAGCGGACCCGATATGTACGCCGCCCAATGGACCTTCCGCCTGGCCTTTTTATTTATCGAAGGGCTGCTGGCCTATGGTTTCATAGCTCACATGAGTGGGAGAGAAAAAATTCTGTGGGGAACCGGACTTTTGGTCCTCAGTTTGATCGGCGTGTACCTGGCATTTTCGGGAAATCAGCTAATGTTTGGCTGGATCGTGATTATGTGGTACAACGAGCCGCCCTTTTCGTTTCTCGGTGGTCTCTTGCTCTTGAGCGGGATCGTGGATAGAAAAAAGAACATAGCAAAAAAATAAGGCAGGGAACGAGCGCGTTCTCTGCCTTATTTTTTCCGGATCCAGTGTTCTTCCGTGGCATTATCGGTAATGGGGGTTGCTTCAATTAACTCGAAATCATTTTCTAATGATGGGATTTTCACATCGCCGCCGGAGCGGTAATTGACCCGCGTAATGTAGGCCTCTTCGATGCGGTGAAAGAGGGCCTGAATAATCCCGGCGCCGCCGACGAGAAAGATTTTTCTGTCGCCGTAGGCCTTAAGTTTTTCGTCCAGCTCCTCTTCCGAGGAAAAGTAGAAGAGGCTTTCTTCATCGGCGAGATTTTTTCGCGTCATGACGCCGGTGATGCGGCGGGGAAGTGTCCCCGTATCCTCAAAGGTTTTTCGGCCCATAAGGATCACCTCGCCGGTGGTGCGGGCCTTGAAGCGGGCCAGATCTTCGGGGATAAAGGTGATCTGCTTACCGTCTTTTGCGATGGCATTGTCCAAATCGGCGAGAATTAAAAGAATCATCGAATGGTCTCGATTTTCGCGCTCATTTCCGCAGGATGGACGCGCACCAGTTCCGCCCGCGCCCGATCCGGTGTTTCAGAGAAGATCACCAGCTGCCCCGGCGAGGCCTCGTGGCGCAGTCGATTGGTCTCGAGAAGATCTTTGCGCAGCCCGGTGATAAAGAGATCGAAGACGTCGATTTTTGCGAGCTTTCTCGCCAGGGTTTCTTCTAAGAACTTTTCCATGGCATCGGATTGGGTGGAGAAGGGCACGTCGATGACGGCCAAAGTATCGAAGGGATTTTCCTTTAAAGCGTCGATTTTTTCGGCGAAGCGGTTGTAGAAATCCGCATCCAGATTGTAACGACCGCGCAGATCTTCCGCTTCCAGGGGCATTTCTACCGAGGAAAGGGAGGGGCTTTCAGATTCGAAGGCCGCCCGATAGCCGTTAGTGGAAAATTCATGGTTGGTGCCGATTAAAAGGGCGGTTTTGCTCTTGCTCAGGCGATCGGCTTCGGAGGCGCACTTCGCCGGGAGATCGAAGTCATCCAGAGGGCGAAAGGCGCGGTTGCCGTAGAGTGCGGGAGCGATAAAGGTGTATTTCCCCGTGCGGCGTTTGGTTTCTTTGGCGAAATCCAGCCAGGAGGCGTCGTCTCGTAAAAGGTCCACGACGAAAAGGTGCTCCTTCGGGAAGTGGTTGCGAATCACGGGAATCAGTTCGAAATCTTTCGTGCCCATGGTGAAGTACATAAGGGGCAGGTTTTGGCGATGGTCGAAAAGAGGAAGGGGATTTTTCGTCTTTCCCGTCACCTTTTTCTCGAAATCCAAGCGCATGCGGTCCTTCGGGCCCCGATATTTGGATTTCGGCGCGAAACCGCAGGCTTCGTAGAAGGCGCGGGCGGAGAGGGGCCCTTCGGCGGTAAGGATCTGATCTTTTTCCAGGCGGGTTTCCAAAAAGGCCATCATTTGCTTGCCCAGGCCTTGGCGCTGTTTGTTGTAGGAAACAAGGATTTCCTCAACGTGAAGGCCTTCCTCCGTTTTTTTAGTCACGGCGGCGCCGATTAATTCATCGTCGTCAAAGAGGCCGTAGAGGACTTTGTCCCGATCCCAGGTTTTTCGCGCCTCGTCGAAAGCCTCATCGTAGGGATTAAAAAGGATGTGCTTTCTCAGGGCGATGGCTGCCTCGTGGGCCGGGGAATCGTAGGCGATGGTGTTCATGTAAATGGTCATGTCATCCTCCAATAAAAAATACAGGGGATCGCCCTGTATTTTGCTTAGTCGTCTGTAGCTGTCTGACCCACTTCGGAAAAGTGATAGGTCCAATGGGTGTGGGCGAGGAAATCTTTCAGTTCTTCAATTTTGTTTTCCCGGAAGAGATCCGTAATGCGGGAGTGTTGTCGATTGGTGTCGTGCAAAAGCTTTTGAAAGGCTTCGTTGCTGCCCATGTCGTGGCCTTGGCGAATGAAGCGCCGTTGCAGGCGGTCGATGGTGTTAATCAAGGTTTCGTTTTGAGATTTTTCGATGTAAATATCGTGGAAGCGCTCTTGCAAAATAAAATACTCGTCGAATTGGAAGCGGTCGATGTGAAAATCCATGAGCTCGACCAAATCGTCCATGGCTCTCAAATCATCCTTCGTCAGATTGCCGGCGGCCAGTTCCGCAGCCAGGGCATCCAAGGGCGCGAGAATGCGGTAAATATCTTCGCTTTCTTTTTTCGTCAGGGGTTTGACCCGAAAGCCCCGACGAGGTGCGGAATCCAAGAAGCCGTCTGCGGCCAATTGAATTAACGCTTCACGCACCGGCGTACGAGAGATATTTAATTGCTGACAAATGTCTTGTTCATTTACTTTTTCGTTGGAATTAAGCTTGCCTAAACGGATCTGATCGGCAATAAAATTATAAACATGGTCTTTTAAAGATAAAAATTCCATTCCGTAACCTCCTTAAGAGACATTCATTATTAGTAATCATAACACCGGGAAAATGCAATGTCCACAATTTTTGAAATTTGAATACAATATGCATTCAACAATTCGCCGAAATATTCTTTGCGGACAAAAATGCGTTGTAAACCTCGGAGCGAGGCGACTCCTATGGTATAATCATTTTTTAAGGGGGATGAGATGGAGAAAGAATTTATCCGCATCGACGGAAAAAACATTGCCGTCTACGACACGAAGACGGGGGAGGATGTGGCCTTCGTTTTGCACGGTTGGGGCGCGAACATCGAATCGGTCATGCCCATTGTGAGTAGCATTAAAGATCGCTACCGGGTCATCGCCTACGACAGCTTGGGCCACGGAGAAAGCGACGCGCCCGATGAAGTCATCGGCGGCGACGATTACGTGGATCTTTTAAGGAAGCTCTACGATTACTACCACGTCAATCGAGCCACCTGCATCGGCCATTCTTTCGGCGGAAAGACATTGAGCGTCTTCGCCGCCCTCTATCCCGAAAAGGTGGATAAATTGGTTTTGGTGGATGCGTCCGGCGTGTTGCCGAAAAGGTCTTTTACTTATTACAGAAAGGTTTACACCTTCAAGCTTTTAAAGAAGCTTTACAGGCTGCTGTTTTTCTGGCAGGACACGAATGCGGCCATGGCGCGTTTTTACAAAAACTTCGGTTCCGACGATTACAAGGCGGCGGATGGGATCATGCGCAAGGTCTTTGTGAAGGTGGTAAATGAATCCACGGAAGATTACTTCCCGAAGATTCAGGCGGATACCCTGTTGATTTGGGGCGATGAAGACGACGCCACGCCACTTTCCATGGCCAAGGTCTTTGAAGAAAAAATCCCCGAAGCGGGCCTCGTGGTCCTGAAAGGCGGCCACTACAGTTACCTCGACGCCTACGGTCAGTTCGACGCCGTGTTGCGTTCATTTTTATAAGGAGTCACTATGTATCATTCAGTTTCTTTTGTGATCTTTTTAGCCATTTACGTGGCGCTGAGTTTTGCGCTCTACAAGCTGTTTAACGAGCGGGCCCTTTATCCCCTCCATATGCTTCAATTGGAAGGCTACAACGAAGGGGAGTACAAGGCGTGGATCCGCACAAACGGTGAAAAAATTAAAGCCTTCCGCTACGCACCCACCTCGGAAAAGACGCCCCTGGTGATGACGGAGCGGGCCACACGGCTTTTTAATGTACACCGTATGTTGAACCGTCTGCTCCTCATGGTGGCCCTTCTCGTCGCCGTGGCCGCCTACGGTGTGTCGCCTACGTTGGCGACGGTGGTCTTTGCCATTTTCTGTGTGGGGATTTATTATTTCCAATACGCCATCTTGATTTATGCCAATCGCATCAATTATCCCAAGGAAATGAAGATCAATCAGGGGTTTTACGATTCGGCGCAGAAAAAGGTGCGGGATCTGAAGGAAAAGGGCCTGCAGGTCGTGGGCATTACGGGAAGTTTCGGCAAAACCTCCACGAAATTTATTACCTCCACCGTCCTTGAAGAGGCCTTTGTGGTGCAAAACACGCCCTCTTCTTACAATACGCCCATGGGCCTTTCAAAGGTCATTAACAACGAGTTGGACGAAAAAGACGAGATCTTCCTCGCCGAGCTGGGCGCCAAAGAGCCCGGGGAAATCGCCGAAGTGGCGGAGCTGGTGCAACCTTCCATCGGGATCATTACAGCCATCGGGCCCACCCACATGCATCTGTTTAAGACCATCGAAAACATTCAAAAGACCAAGTACGAGCTCATCGAAGCCTTGTCCGAGGATGACAGCGCCATTTTTAACTACGACAACGACTACGTGAAGCCCTTGGCGGACAAGACGAAAAAGCGCACCATTCGTTACGGTATGGAAGCCATCGACAAGCTCGACGTCTACGCCAAGGACATTGCCGTACACGAGCGGGGCAGCTCCTTTACTCTGGGCTTTAAGGACAAGGGCGAAGTGCGGGCGGAAACGAAGCTTTTAGGCAAGCACAACATTTCCAACCTCCTCGCCGCCGCCAGCGTAGGCTATGTGCTGGGCATGGCGCCTGAGGCCGTGGCCCGCGGCATCGGCAAAGTGGAACCGGTGGAACACCGCCTGAACATCGTCGACGGCGGCACGGGGATCATCGTCATCGACGACGCCTTTAACTCCAATCCCGTCGGCGCCCGGGCGGCGCTGGATGTGCTGAGCCAGTTCGAAAAAGGCAAGAAGATTATCGTCACGCCGGGCATGGTGGAATTAGGCGATATGGAAGAGGAAGAAAACTATAAACTGGGCAAGGAAATCGCCGGAGTTTGCGATATTGCCATTCTCGTGGGCAAAAAGCGCACGGCGCCCATTCAAAAGGGCCTTATGGACGCGGGCTTCAGCGAAGAGAAGATGATCGTGGTGCGAAACCTCGACGAAGCCACGGCATCTTTAGGTCATGCGGCTACCGTGGGCGACGTGGTGCTTTTCGAAAACGACCTTCCCGATTCCTACGACGAATAATGAAGCGGCTTTCGGGCCGCTTTTTTAATGCATCTTTTTTACGCAATCTTCACGGATCTTTATTATTCCCTGCGCCGTCTATGATAGAATAAAACAAGAATTACCACGAAGGGAGAACGTGCATTATGAAAACAATCGCTGTATTTTTCGGCGGACGCAGTGTGGAACACGAAGTCAGCGTCATTACCGGTATGCAAGTGATGGAAAATTTAGATAAATCCAAATACGAGGCTGTGCCCGTCTACATTACCAAGGACGGCAAGTTTTTAGGCGGCGAAAGTCTGTCGAATTTCAAAACTTTTAAAGAAGGCAATTTCGCCGACACCTTTGAAGTGTATTTCAAAGCCGGAAGCGGCGGGAAACTTTACAGACTGGAAGAGGAAAAGGGCGGTCTCTTTTCCAAAGGCGGCATGAAAGAAGCGGTCTACGCCGACGTGGATATGGTGTTTGTGGCCCTTCACGGCACCTTCGGTGAAGACGGCTCCATTCAAGGCTACTTCGACACCATGGACATCCCCTACATCGGCTGCTCCACCCTTTCCGCCGCCGTAGGCATGGACAAAATGATTATGAAAGACGTCTTCCGCGCCCACGGCATTCCCGTTATGGAGGGGAAATGTTTTTATCGCCGTCAGTGGCGTGAGGAAAAAGAGGATGTGAAAAAGGCCATCGGCGAGCTGGGCTATCCCGTCTTCGTCAAGCCTGCCAATCTGGGCTCCTCCATCGGCATTACGAAAGTGAAAGAAGCTGCGGCCCTTGGCGATGCCATGGATCTCGCCGCAAGCTACGACCGAAAGATTTTAGTTGAAAAGGCTGCGGAAAATCCCCGGGAAATCAATTGCGCTGTCTTGGGCTATGCAGGAGACGTGATCGCATCGGCATTGGAAGAGCCTGTAGGCTGGAAGGATCTCTTGAGCTTCGAAGATAAATACGTCGGCGGCGGCAAGAAAACCGGCCCAAGCAAGGGGAAAAATGCGAGAAACTGTCCGGCTGATGTAGACGAGGCCTTAAAGAAAAAAATCGAAGACTTGGCGAAGGATGCCTTCACCGCCATCGACGCCTGCGGTGCGGCCCGAATCGATTTTCTCGTCGCCGAAGGGGAGACGGTGGTCAATGAAATCAACACCCTGCCCGGCTCCATGGGCTTTTACTTGTGGGAGCCTGTGGGCATTCCCTTCGCCGAGTTGTTAAGTAGAGTCATCGAATTAGGCGAGATCCGCGCAAATGAACGCAAGGACACCACCTACAGCTACGAATCCAATTTATTTACGAAAACCACCTACGGTAGCAAACTGTAAGCCAAAGGAGGCATTATGACTATTCGAGACCGGGTACTGGAGGCTTTGGAGAAAAACGACGGCCTGAGCAAGCGGGAAATTTTCCGCACCCTAAACGTCAACGACAATCTGCAAAAGGAAATGAAGGGCCTTTTAAAGGATATGGTAAAAGACGGCACCCTTTACCGGGACGAGGATAAAAACTACCACGCCAGCCTTCGCCGCGGGCTCATGACCGGCACCTTCGAAGGCAACGACAAGGGCTTCGGCTTCTTCGTCCCCGACGACGAGGGAATGGCGGATTTATACATTCACCGCACCAAGGTGAACTCCGCCATGAACAAAGACCGGGTGCTCGTGGAAAAAATCCCCTCCAAGGATCCGGACAAAGGGGATGAGGGCCGCGTCGTCGCCGTGTTGGAGCGGGCCAATCATCGCATCGTCGGCGTTTACGACGACGCCATGCGCTTCGGTTTCGTCACCCCCGACGACAAGCGAATCCCCGACGACATTTTCATTCCGAAAAAGTGGAAAAACGGCGCCGAAGATGGCCAAAAAGTCGTGGTGGACATTGAAAAATATCCGGAACCCAACAAAAAGGCCGAGGGAAAAATTGTGGAAGTTCTTGGCTATCCCGAGGACAAAAACGTGGACATTCTCTCCATCGCCTATGCCATGGGGCTGGATTTGGAATTTCCGAGAGACGTCATGGACGAAGCGGAGGCCATTCCTCAAAAAGTGAGCCTTTCCGCCGTGGCGGGCAGGGAAGATTTTCGAGACGTGCCCACCTTCACCATCGACGGCGCCGATTCCAAAGACTTCGACGACGCTTTGAGCGTGCGTCCATTAAAAGGCGGCCATTGGGAAGTGGGCGTACACATCGCCGATGTGGCGGAATACGTGCGCATGGGAAGCCCCTTGGATAGAGAGGCCCTCCATCGGGGAAACAGTGTCTATCTTTTAAGTGAGGTCCTGCCCATGCTGCCCAAGGCCCTCTCCAACGGCATCTGCTCTTTAAATGAAGGGGTGGATCGCCTTTGTTTGAGCGTGATTTTCGAGCTGGACGATAAGGGCAAAGTCTATCACTTCCACATCGCCGAAACGGTGATTAACAGCGACCGCCGCCTGGTCTACACCCATGTCAGCGACTTTTTGGAAGACGGAAAGATCCACGAATCGCTGAAAGATCTCACAGACGAGCTCACGATTTTAAACACCATGGCGAAAAATCGTCGCAAGATGCGGGATAAGCGGGGCAACATCGACTTTTCCTTCGACGAGCCGGCCATTGAGCTGGATGCTGACGGCCACCCCACCCACATCGGCCTCGTGGATCACCGGGATGCCAACGACCTTATCGAGGAATTTATGCTCCTCGCCAACGAAACCGTGTCCGAAACCTACCACAAAAAGAAGCTGCCCTTCATCTACCGCATTCACGAGGAGCCGGACGCTGAAAAGCTCACCCTTTTAAATGCGGTGATTCGCCCCTTCGGCTACCATTTGGATCTCACCAAGGACATCCACCCCAAGGACATTCAAAAGCTGACCTTGGCCTGCAAGGGAAAAGACGAAGAGACTTTGATTCAAACCATGATCCTCCGGAGCATGCAAAAGGCCCGCTACAGCGAAGAACTCGCCGGCCACTTCGGCCTCGCCGCTAAATACTATTCCCACTTTACTTCGCCCATTCGCCGTTATGCGGATTTAACCATTCATCGGATCATTAAGCAGGATTTGAACCACGTTCTGGACACGAAGCTCATCGATTTATACAAGAGAACCTTCCCGGACATTGCCGATCACATTTCCGCCACGGAAAAAATCGCCCAGGAAGCGGAGCGCAAGGTGGTGGATGTGAAGATGGCGCAATACATGGCCGATCACATCGGGGAAAGCTTCGATGCGAAAGTGTCGGGGATCACGTCCTTCGGTATTTTCTGCGAACTGGACAACACAGTGGAAGGCCTCATCGGCTATGCCTCCATGGACGACTTCTATCGCTTCGACGAAGACCATTATGTGGCCGTCGGCGAGCGCACGAAAAAAACCATTCACATGGGCGATCCCATGCGCATCGTCGTGGTCGGCGCCGATCCCATACTGGGACGCATCGACTTTCAATTAGAGGAGGATGCCCGTGGCTAAAAAGAAGAAACCCGACGGGGATTACTTGGCCAATAACAAAAAAGCCTTTCACGAATACCACATCGAAACCACCTACGAGGCGGGCATCGTCTTAAAGGGGACGGAGGTGAAGAGCATTCGCAAGGGCAGCGTGGCCATTAAAGAAGCCTACTGCTCCATCGAAGGGGGCGAAATCTTTATCGAAGGGATGCACGTGGCGCCTTACGAACAGGGGAATCGCTTTAATATGGATCCCCTGCGAAAGCGCAAGCTCCTCATGCATAAAAAAGAAATCGCCCAGCTGGCCAAGGCCACGGAGCAGGAGGGCTACACCATCGTGCCCTTAAACGTGCACCTGACGCGGGGCAGGGTGAAGCTTTCCATCGCCGAGGCCAAGGGCAAGAAGCTTCACGACAAAAGAGAAGCCATAAAGAAGCGGGACATCGAACGCGACTTAAAGCGCTACGTGGACCGGTAATGTTTAGATTTCCTTTCTTTCGGATATAACTCAAATAGCACAGTTAAGAGAAAGAAAAGGAGTATACCATGACGAAAAAAATCGGTTTAATTGTCGGCTCGCTCAGAAAAGGATCCTGGAACAGAAAAGTCGCCGAAAAGGTGAAAGACATGTTCCCGGAAGGCTACGAAGCTGAGTTTATCGAAATCGGCGATCTGCCCCTTTACAACGAAGACTACGAAAGGGAAAACAACGAACCGGAAAGCTACAGCCGCTTCCGAAAAGAAGTGGAAGAGAAAGACGGCTATATTTTCTTTACGCCGGAATACAATCGCCTATGCGCACCGGCCGTTAAAAACGCCATCGACGTGGCGAGCCGCCCCTATGGCAAGAGCAAATGGGGCACCAAGCCCGCGGCCGTCGTAAGCGCCAGCGTTGGTTCATCCGGCGGCATGGCGGCGAATTTCAGTTTGCGACAAAATTTGATTTTCGTCGATCTCATTCCTCTGCAACAACCGGAAGTCTATCTGTCCGCCGTCCACGAAAAGTTCGACAAAAACGGCGAATTGATCAAAGACACGGAAGACTTTTTGCAAGGCTTCGTCGATGCCTTTGTGAACCACGCGGAACGCTTCTGATCGATTGCGAAAAAGCCTGCTAAACGCGGGCTTTTCTTGTTTTAGGCGGGAATGAAAAGAAAAGTCAAACAAGGTCAAAAAATCTATTGCATTCCGCGGCGAAGGTGTTATAATGAAATCAAGGTCAAAGAAAGTCAACTGAGGTGATTTATGGAATATAAAGATTATTACAAGACATTGGGCGTAGATAAAAGCGCCGATCAAAAAACGATTAAAAAAGCCTTTCGCAAACTGGCGAAGCAATATCACCCGGACCTTCATCCCGACGACAAAAAGGCACATGAAAAGTTTAAGGAAATCAACGAAGCCTACGAAGTGTTGTCCGATCCGAAGAAGAAACAAACCTACGATCAATTCGGTAGCGCCGGCAATTTCTCCGGCGGCATGAATTTCGATCCCTCCCAATACGGATACACCTACACCACCACCGGCGGAAGCGGCGACTTCAGCGATTTCTTCGATATGTTCTTTGGAGGCGGGGGCGGGGGCGCAGGCTCGAAGCGCAGAAGTACCACCTTTAACATGGGCGATATTTTCGGCGACTTCAAAGGCTCTCGCAGGGCCCACAAGCCGCAACGCACGCAGTATTCCGCAGAGCTTTCCATTTCCATGGACGATGCCTATCACGGCGTAGAGCGGCAAGTGAGCCTCACCATCGGCGGCAAGGCCGTGGACATTCCCGTGAAGGTGCCGGCAGGCATTACCGAAGGCAAAAAATTGAAAGTTCGCGGCGAGAAATTCGGCGTCGACGGCGACATTCTCTTTAAAATTCACGTCACATCGCCGAAGGGCGTGGAAATTCACGGTCTGGACCTAATCGTGGATCAAGCCATCTATCCTTGGCAAGCCTATTTCGGCGACAAAATCACCTGCGATCTTCCCGCCGGGAAGCTTCGCATTACCGTACCCGAAAAGACCAAGGGCGGCCAAAAGCTGCGCCTGGCCAAAAAAGGGCTGAAGGATTTAAAGGGCCGCACAGGGGATGCGTACATTCGCTTTGTCCTCGTGAACCCGGACAATTTAAGCGCGGAAGATGAAGCGCTTTACAAACAATTAAGTGAAAAATACAAAAAATAAAAGAAAAAATAACCAGCATGAAAGGAGTGCCATATGAAAATCGATAAATTTACACAAAAAAGCATGGCTGCGTTGGAAAGCGCGCAAAACTTGGCACAAGAATACGGAAACCCGGAGGTGGACGTCCTCCACTTAAATAAAGCCTTGGTATCCGATGCAGAAGGCCTTATTCCCCGCGTATTGGACTATATGGGCGTCGATGCCAAGGAAGTGGAAAACGCCTTGGATAGGGAAATCGGCCGCCTCTCGAAACAAACCGGCGCCACCCCTCGCCTCTCAAATGCCATGAACGGCGTTTTAACCGACGCATTGAAAGAAGCGAAGCGCTTAAGCGACAGCTACGTCAGCGTGGAACACCTCTACCTCGCCATGATCAAAGGGGACGGGGTAAACAACAAGCGGATTTTTAAGGAATTCGGCATCGACGAAGACCGCTTTATGGGCGCCTTAAAAGAAATTCGCGGCAATCAACACGTGACCAGCGACAATCCCGAAGATACCTACGAAGCCTTAAATAAATACGGAAGGGACATGACGGCGGAAGCGGCCAAGGGAAAAATGGACCCGGTCATCGGCCGCGACGATGAAGTGCGCCACGTGATTCGTATTCTTTCTCGCCGCACGAAAAACAACCCCGTCTTAATCGGCGAGCCCGGCGTCGGGAAAACCGCCATCGTCGAAGGCTTGGCCCAACGAATCGTGGCTGGCGATGTGCCCGACGGTTTGAAAAACAAAACCGTCTTCTCCCTGGATATGGGGGCATTAATCGCCGGGGCCAAATACCGCGGCGAATTTGAAGAACGCTTGAAGGCCGTCTTAAACGAAGTGAAGAGCTCCGAAGGCGAAATCATTATGTTCATCGACGAAATTCACAACATCGTCGGCGCCGGCAAGAGCGAAGGGGCCATGGATGCGGGCAACCTCTTAAAGCCCATGCTCGCCAGAGGCGAACTCCACACCATCGGCGCCACCACCTTGGACGAGTACCGCAAGTACATCGAAAAGGATCCGGCATTGGAACGTCGTTTCCAAAAAGTGCAAGTGCAAGAGCCTACGGTGGAAGACACCATTTCCATTTTGCGCGGCCTGAAGGAAAAATACGAAATCTATCACGGCATTCGCATCTCCGACGGCGCCGTCATTCAATCGGCCCTCCTTTCCGATCGCTACATTACCGATCGCTTCCTGCCCGATAAGGCCATCGACCTCATGGACGAAGCCTGCGCCATGGTGCGCACGGAAATCGAGTCCATGCCCACGGAAATCGACGAAATTCGCCGCCACATTCTCCAACTGGAAATTGAGCGGGAAGCCTTAAAGAAAGAAACCGACGACGCTTCGAAAAAGCGCCTCGACGCCTTGGAAGAAGAATTGGCCGAAGAAAAGGCCGATTACGATGCCCTCATCGCCCGTTGGGAAACGGAAAAGAAAGAGCTGGAAGGCGAAAAGAATATAAAAGAAGCCATCGACAAGGTGCGTCACGAAATCGAAGAAGCGGAACGCAACTACGATTTGGAAAAGCTCTCCGCCTTGAAATACGGCGAATTGCCTAAATTGGAAGAGCAATTGAAGCAAGAGCAAAACAAAGAAAAAGGCGATGGCAAGCTCATTAAAGAAGAAGTTACCGAAGAAGAAATCGCCGAAGTAGTGAGCAAGTGGACGGGCATTCCCGTCGCCAAGCTTGCCGAAACGGAGCGAGAAAAACTCCTCCACTTAGACGAGATTCTGAAAAAGCGCGTCGTGGGGCAGGCCGATGCCACCAAAGCCGTAAGCGACGCCGTGCTCCGCGCACGGGCAGGGCTCAAGGCGCAAAACCGCCCCATCGGCAGCTTTATCTTCCTAGGGCCCACGGGTGTGGGCAAAACGGAAACGGCCAAGGCCTTAACTGAAGCCCTCTTCGACGACGAACGGAACATGATTCGCATCGACATGAGCGAATACATGGAAAAGCACAGCGTCTCCCGCCTGGTCGGCTCGCCTCCGGGCTACGTGGGCTACGACGAAGGCGGCCAACTCACCGAAGCCGTCAGAAGAAAACCCTACTCCGTCATCCTCTTCGATGAAATCGAAAAGGCCCACAGAGATGTGTTTAACATCCTTTTGCAAGTGTTGGACGACGGCCGATTAACGGACAATCAAGGCCGTACCGTGGACTTTAAAAACACGGTCATCATCATGACCTCCAACATCGGCTCCCAAGACTTAATCGAAGGGGTCGCAGAAGACGGCGCCATTTCCGATGAAGCGAAAGAGGCCGTCAACAGGGAAATGAAAGACCACTTCCGTCCGGAATTTTTAAACCGGGTGGATGAAATCGTCCTCTTTAAGCCCCTGTTGAAAGATGAAATCGTCAGAATCATCGACACGGATCTGGCAGAAATCGAAAGCCGCCTCGAAGACAGAGACATTCACATCGCAGCCACCGACGAAGCCAAAGAAAAAATCCTGTCGGAAGCTTACAATGTGCTCTACGGTGCGCGTCCCGTCAAACGCTATATCCAAAACCACATCGAAACCAAACTCTCCCGCGCCCTTATTGCAGGAGACATTATGGACGGCGATCATTTGGAAATTGCCGTCGACGGCGACGATTACGTCATCCGAAAATAATCAAGACAAAACGCTCGAGAATCCTCGGGCGTTTTTTGCGTGGTAAAAGCCGGGCGGGGTATATAGATAGAAGTCATCGTAATGCAATTGAAAGACAAAAGGAGAATGGCAATGAAAGTAATCGAGTATTTAAAGAACGCTAAAGTATTTTACGCAGCCACCACAGACGGGGACCAACCCCACGTTCGCCCTATTGGTTTCGTCATGGAATTTGAAGGCCAATTGGCATTCTACACGGACAACCGCAAAAAAATGTGCAAACAATTGAAGGCCAATCCGAAAACGGAATTCTGCGCCCTGGACGGCAAGATGAATACCTTGCGCATCACCGGCGAAGCGAAATTCATCACCTCCCCGGAATCGAAAAAGGCCGCACTGGAAGCCATGCCCATGTTGGCAAAAGCCGGCTACAGCGTGGAAGACGACGTCTTCGAAATCTACACTTTGGAAAATGTCAGCCTGTCCTACGCAAATATGGCGGGCAAACAATTAGACGGCATCGAACTGTAAACCATCGAACAAAAATCCCCTTTCCTGCGAGGAAAAGGGGATTTTTCTATGGATGAAGCAAAAGCCATGGCTTCCGTTTAATTTAAGCTTTCGCCAAAGGCCATCAGCTTGTCGGCAAATGCCTCGGCTCTTTTGTCGACCGCTTCATTCATAAAAGGCTCCTTATAGGAGCGCTGGCGCTCGCCGTAGGCGCCGAGAAACGATAATTTGTTGTGCTTCGCGTAGCGCACGAGCCCTTCCGTCAACAGATCCGAGGCCTTTTCCTCCGGATAGCCGAAGGTGGAGACGAGGGCGATGGATTTACCCGCCCACAGCGAGGGCCCCATGGTTTCGCCGTAGTACTTGCACATGCCGTAGACCAACCGATCCAGAACCATCTTCATCGGCGGCGTACAATAGAAGGAATAAATCGGCGTGGCGAATAGAATCAGATCGCTTTGAAGGGCCGCGTCGAAAATTTTCTGCATATCGTCGTCGTGAACGCAGTTGAATCCATCCGAGACCTTTTGGCAGCGCAGGCAGGCGATGCAACTTTTCAGATTCATTTTATAGAGATCGAAGCGGGCGACCTCCACGGAATCGTCGAAGCGTTTGGTGATTTTATCCAAAAGCTGTGCCGTGTTTCCCTTGGGCCGAGGACTTGCAAATAAAATTAAGAGTTTCATAGACACCATCCTTTATCTTTCTATTTTATCATAGGGTTAAATCAAAACAGGCAGAATGGCTATTTTGTAAAGTTTCAGAAAAAGCCTTGCAATTGGCGATTGTTTCGGTTATTATAGCTAAGTTGCCAAAGTAAATACCCGCGGATCGAGGCACGAGCCCGAAAAATCCGCAGAAAATGCCTGAATCCCTTGATTTTAGGTTGTTTTTTATGTATAATACTAAGGTATGCGTGAGACATGCGTTGACACAATAGGTGGCTTTGAAACAGGCGCAAAGATGTGTTCGCATCGGAGGCTTGCGGAAAAGGGAATTATTGTCGAGAATGTCCAATCGTGAATTGGGCGACGGAGCGCCCGACTTTTTTTACGGGGCACAGAAAACACCCGGCTAGGTTGATCGGCGCTCTTCCCTTATCGTTGAGGAAAATGCACTAGGAGGGACTAAATGTCTGCAAATGTAAAACAAAAAATCAGAATTCGTTTGAAAGCTTATGACCACGAGTTATTAGACAGCTCCGCACAAAGAATTGTCGAAGCGACAAAAGCCAGCGGCGCCGACGTATCGGGTCCGGTACCCTTGCCCACGGAAAAAGAAATCATCACCATTCTTCGTTCCGTACACAAACACAAGGATTCCCGTGAACAATTCGAACAAAGAACGCACAAGCGTTTAATCGACATCATGAACCCGAATCAAAAAACCGTGGATTCTTTAATGAAACTCAATCTGCCCGCAGGTGTAGATATCGAGATAAAACTGTAAGCTGTCGGACTATATGATTGCCAG
The DNA here is from genome assembly GCF_943169845.1 of Peptoniphilus rachelemmaiella. Classification (GTDB taxonomy): domain Bacteria; phylum Bacillota; class Clostridia; order Tissierellales; family Peptoniphilaceae; genus Aedoeadaptatus; species Aedoeadaptatus rachelemmaiella. The sequence goes on along the minus strand of NZ_CALPBW010000002.1, from coordinate 116,786 downwards.
GCAATCCGCTGTAATGGAGGTATTTTATGAAATATGCATTGGGTAAAAAGATTGGCATGACCCAAATCTTTACCGAAGAAGGCGTACAAGTGCCCGTCACCGTCGTGGCGGTTGAACCCCAAGTGGTCGTTCAAAGAAAGACCATGGACATCGACGGTTACGAAGCCATTCAAGTCGCAACCGGCGCCGTAAAAGAAAAACACGTCAACAAACCCTTAAAGGGCCACTTCGACAAAGCCGGCGTGGAATACAAACGGGTACTCCGCGAATTCCCCTTGGCTGAAGGCGAAGACTTCAACGTCGGCGACACCTTAGACGTAACCGTCTTTGAAGCAGGTGACAAGGTCGATGTGACCGGTACCAGCAAGGGTAAGGGAACCGCAGGTCTTATTAAGCGTCACAACTTCGGTCGTGGCCGCGAAACCCACGGCTCGAAATTCCACAGAATGCCCGGTGGTATGGGTGCTGCATCCTACCCGGGTCGCGTATGGAAGGGCCACCGCATGATGGGACGCATGGGGAATGAACGTGTGACCGTTCAAAACCTCGAAGTTGTACGCGTCGATGCCGACAACAACTTCCTTTTAATCAAAGGTGCCGTTCCCGGACCGAAAAACGGACTCGTTCGCGTTCGTGCCACGGTTAAAAGCGGTAAATAAGCGAGAGGAGGACACGAATAATGACTAAGTTCCAAATGATAGATATGGCCGGTAAGTCCTTAGAAGAAATCGAACTTTCCGACGATATCTTTAATGTAGAAATTAACGAACACGTCGTCTATTTGGTCGTAAAGAACATTCTGGCCAACAGACGTCAAGGTACACAGTCCGCCAAAACTCGCGCAGAGGTTCGCGGCGGCGGCAAGAAGCCTTGGAGACAAAAGGGCACGGGCCGTGCAAGACAAGGCTCCATCCGTTCGCCTCAATGGCGCGGCGGCGGCATCGTCTTTGCACCGAAGCCGAGAAGCTACCGCTACACGACGCCGAAAAAGGTTCGTCGTTTAGCCATGAAATCCGTTTTAACCTCGAAAGTTCAAGAAAAAGAACTCATCATCGTCGATCAAATCACCTTCGATGCACCGAAGACCAAGGCGTTAAGCGAAGCATTAGCTAAGATGGGCGCCGCTAAAAAGGCATTGATCGTTACGGCAGAAAACGACAAGAACGTCGTATTAAGCGCAAGAAACCTTCCCAATGCTGAAGTTTCTACGGTCGGCACCATGAATGTTTACGACATCTTAAAATACGACTCCCTGATCCTCACCAAGGATGCGCTGGACAAAATCGTGGAGGTGTATAACTAATGAAAAACTTTGATATCATCATTCGTCCTATCATTACTGAACAATCCATGTTAGAGATGGAAGAAAACAAGTACACCTTTGAAGTAGCGAAGACGAGCAACAAATCGGAAATCAAAAAAGCCATCGAAGCGATCTTCTCCGTTAAGGTAGCCAAGGTCAACACGATGAACATGAGAGGCAAAGTCAAACGTCAAGGCATGAATGTAGGCAAGCGTCCCAACTGGAAGAAAGCCATCGTCACCTTAACGGATGATTCCCAACCGATTGAATTCTTCGACAACATGCAATAAGCCTAAGGAGGGACATTCATGGAGATCAAAAGATATAAACCGACGACGAACGGCCGCAGAGGCATGACCGTCGCCAGTTTCGAAGAAATTACCAGAAGCAAACCTGAAAAAAGCTTGGTCGTCAGCCTCAACAAATCGGCCGGCCGTAACGCACACGGTCGCATCACCAGTCGTCACAGAGGCGGCGGCGCAGCGAAAAAATACAGAATCATCGACTTTAAGCGCGCCAAAGACGGCGTACCCGCAAAGGTCGCAGAAATCGAATACGATCCGAACCGTACGTCCTACATCGCCCTGTTAAACTACGCAGACGGCGAAAAGCGCTACATCTTAGCCCCCAAGGGCTTAAAGGTCGGCGACAAAGTGGAATCCGGCGAAGATGCCGATATTAAAGTCGGTAACGCCCTTCCCTTACACGCCATTCCCGTCGGTACCACGGTGCACAACATCGAAATGACCCCCGGCAAGGGCGGCCAAATCGCTCGTGCAGCCGGCACCTCGGCACAACTTTCCGCTAAAGAAGGCAAGATGGCTCAACTCCGTCTTCCCTCCGGCGAATACCGCCGCGTCAGCGTCGACTGCCGCGCCACCGTCGGTACGGTCGGAAACATTGCCCACGAGTTGATTAACTTAGGTAAGGCCGGGAAGAAACGCCACTTAGGCATTCGTCCCCACGTTCGCGGTTCCGCAATGAACCCCGTCGATCACCCCCACGGTGGTGGTGAAGGCCGTTCGCCTATCGGACGTCCGTCCCCGATGACGCCCTGGGGTAAGAAAGCACTGGGTCTTAAGACGCGTAAGAAGAACAAGAAGAGCGATCGTTACATCGTTCGTCGTAGAACGAAATAAGGGAGGAGGAAGCAATGTCCAGATCCATTAAAAAGGGCCCTTTCGCAGATGAACATCTGTTAAAGAAGATTGACGCCCTCAACGAAGCAAACAAAAAAGAAGTGGTAAAAACTTGGTCTCGTCGTTCGACGATCTTCCCGGAAATGGTGTCCCACACCATCGCCGTTCACGACGGTAGAAAACACGTACCGATCTACATCACCGAAGATATGGTCGGCCACAAGCTCGGCGAATTCGTCATGACTCGCACCTTCCGCGGTCACGGCGGCGGCGAAAAAACCACGAGAATGTAAGGAGGAGTAACGAATGGAAGCAAGAGCAATTGCAAAATACGTGCGCATTTCTCCTTTGAAGGTCAACTTCATTTGCGCGGAAATTCGCGGCAAACAAGTGGATGAAGCCCTGGCGCTTTTGAAATTTACACCGAAGCGCGGCGCCCGTGAACTTTATAAAGTTCTTCACTCCGCCGTCGCCAATGCGGAAAACAACTTGAACCTGGATCGCGAAGATCTCATTGTCAAGGAAGCTTACGCAAACGACGGTCCGACGATGAAACGTTATCGCCCCAAAGCAAAGGGCATGGCGTATCCGATTCTGAAGCGCTCCAGCCACATCGGCGTTGTCGTTTCCGAAAGAGAATAATAAGGGGGAGAAGAATGGGTCAAAAAGTAAATCCGCACGGTCTTCGTGTAGGGATCATTAAAGATTGGGATTCCAAATGGTATGCCGACAAAAAAGACTTTGGAGATCTCCTCGTCGAAGACAATCAAATTCGTAAATACATTAAGAAAAACTTATTCCAAGCCGGCGTTTCCCGCATCGAAATCGAACGGGCTGCCAACAAGGTTAAGATTTCCATCTCCACGGCAAAACCGGGCATGGTCATCGGCCGCGGCGGTACCGGCGTAGAAGAGCTTCGCCAAGAACTTGAAAAATTAACCGGAAGAAGTGTCGTCATCAACGTGGATGAAATCAAAAATCCCGACTTGGATGCAACCTTAATCGCCGAAAACATCGCAGCACAATTGGAACGCCGTATCGCCTTCCGTCGTGCCATGAAACAAACCATCCAACGGGTTATGCGCTTAGGCGTCAAGGGAATCCGTACCCAATGCTCCGGCCGTTTAGGCGGCGCCGACATGGCCCGTCGCGAAGGCTACAGCGAAGGTACCATCCCCCTTCAAACCTTACGTGCAGACATCGATTACGGTTTTGCCGAAGCCGACACGACCTACGGCAAGATCGGCGTCAAAGTATGGCTCTATAAGGGAGAAGTTCTTCCCGAAGCGCCTCAAGGACGCAGAAATCGTCGAGACAACAGACGTCGCGGCAACAACGACAAACGCCGCGGAGGAAGCCGCAGAAATCAAGGCCAAGGCCAAGATAGACGGTAAGTGAGGAGGAAAGCACTATGTTAATGCCGAAAAGAGTAAAATATCGGAGACAACATCGCGGGAGAATGAAGGGTGTTGCACACAGAGGCAATACGCTCACCTACGGTGACTTTGGCATCCAAGCATTGGAACCGACCTGGATCACTTCCAATCAAATCGAGGCCGCACGTCGTGCCATGACCCGCTACATTCGTCGTGGCGGTAACATCTGGATCAAAGTATTCCCCGACAAACCGGTTACGGAAAAGCCGGCTGAAACCCGTATGGGTTCCGGTAAAGGGGCACCCGAGTACTGGGTTGCCGTTGTTAAACCGGGCCGCGTTCTGTTTGAACTGGGCGGCGTCGAAGAAGAAGTTGCCCGCGAAGCCATGCGTCTCGCGGCCATGAAGCTTCCCATCAAGACGCGTTTTATCGCCAAGAATAAGGAAGAAAGTGAGGGCGATAGCAATGAAAATTAAAGACATCCGCAATTTATCCGGTGACGAGCTGAATAAAAAGGTGTCCGAGTTGAAGAACGAGCTCTTTAACCTTCGCTTTCAACTTGCAACAGGCCAATTAGACAATCCGTCCACCATCAAAAGCGTGAAAAGAGACATCGCGCGGGTGAAGACCATCCAAAGAGAGCGCGAGCTCAACATGGAAAAGGAGGCGTAACTTATGGAAAGAAATCAACGAAAAGTGATCTCCGGTAAGGTCGTAAGCGATGCCATGGACAAGACGATTGTCGTAGCCGTCGAGACCTTCAAGAGTCACCCGATTTACAATAAACGATTCAAAAACACGAAGAAATACAAGGTGCACGACGAGAACAACGAAGCAAGTGTCGGCGATACCGTACGCGCAATGGAGACACGTCCCCTTTCGAAGGATAAGAGATTCCGCCTCGTCCAAATCGTAGAAAAAGCGAAATAAGGAGGTTCTCGGGATGATTCAACAAGAAACCAGATTAAGAGTTGCTGACAACTCCGGCGCAAGAGAACTGGGCGTCATCAAGGTATTAGGCGGCACGAACCGTCGCTATGCCAACATTGGCGACATCGTTGTTTGCTCCGTCAAACACGCAACACCCGGTGGCGTTGTTAAAAAAGGTGCCGTCGTCAAGGCGGTCATCGTTCGTTCGAAAAAAGGCATTCGTCGCCCCGACGGAACCTACATTAAGTTCGACGACAACGCAGCCGTCATCATTAAGGACGATAAAAATCCCCAAGGTACCCGTATTTTCGGGCCGGTAACCCGCGAGCTCAGAGGAGAAAGCTTTATGCGTATTATCTCCTTGGCTCCGGAAGTTCTTTAAGGAGGTGGCATAGAATGCGCATCAAAAAAGGAGATACCGTCGAAGTCATTTCCGGCAAGGACAAAGGCAAAAAAGGAAAGGTCGTTCGTACCATTCCGAAACTTGACCGCGTTGTCGTCGAAGGTGTCAACATCGTGACGAAACACGAAAAACCGAGAGGACCGCAAAACCCCGGCGGCATCAACAAAGTTGAAGCCCCGATCCACGTATCCAATGTCATGTATTACGATACAAAGACCAACACCAAAAGCCGCATCGGCTACGAGTTTAAAGACGGCAAAAAGGTACGTGTCCTGAAGTCCTCCGGCGCTACGATTTCTGATAAGTAAGGAGGCCTGTGATGACATCGAGATTAAAAGATAAAATCCAAAACGAAGTCGCACCTGCTTTAATGGACGAGTTTAAGTATGCCAACACCATGCAAATTCCTCGCCTTGAAAAGGTCGTGATTAACATTGGTCTGGGCGAAGCGAAGGACAATCCGAAAGCGCTGGAAAGTGCCATTAACGACTTGACCTTAATCGCAGGCCAAAAACCGATTATCACCAAAGCGCGCAAGTCCATCGCAAACTTCAAATTGCGTGAAGGCAGCGCCATCGGTTGCAAAGTTACCCTTCGCGGTGACAGAATGTATGATTTCCTCGACAAGCTCATGAACGTCGCCCTGCCGCGCGTTCGCGACTTCCGCGGCATTAAACCCACGGCATTCGACGGCAGAGGAAACTACGCTCTGGGACTCAAAGAACAATTGATTTTCCCGGAAATCGAATACGATAAAATCGACACGTTGCGCGGCATGGATATTACCATCGTGACAACCGCCGAAACAGACGAAGAGGCAAAGTCTTTCCTTGAAAAGATGGGCATGCCTTTTGCAAAGAAGGAGGGTTAAACTGTGGCAAAGAAATCCATGGTAGCGAAGCAAAAACGTAAAAGCAAGTACAGCGCCAGAAACTATACCCGATGCAAAATTTGCGGTCGCCCTCACGCAGTACTGAGAAAATACGGTATTTGCAGAATTTGTTTCCGTAAACTGGCTTACGCAGGGCAAATCCCCGGCGTAAGAAAGGCAAGCTGGTAAGGCTAACCGAAAGGAGGAATTGACTATGATGACAGACCCTATTGCAGATATGCTTACGAGAATCCGTAATGGCAACGATGCAAAACATAAATCTGTTGAGATTCCCGCTTCGAAAATAAAGGCGGAAATCGCCCGTATCCTTCTCGAGGAAGGCTATATTAAAGGCTACGACGTGCTTGAAGAAGGCCCGCAAGGCAAAATTAATGTAGAATTAAAATACGGAAGAAACGACGAAAAAGTAATCAGCGGCATTAAGCGCATTTCCAAACCCGGTCTTCGCGTTTACGCAAAGAACACGGAAATCCCCAAGGTATTAGGTGGCTTAGGCATTGCCGTCATCTCTACTTCCAAGGGCATTATGACGGACCGCGATGCACGCAAGGAACAAGTTGGCGGAGAAGTTCTCTGCTACGTTTGGTAAAGGAAGGAGAAAAAGATGTCCAGAATCGGAAAAAATCCTATCGATATCCCTTCCGGCGTAGAAGTGAAGATCAACGGCCACATCGTCGAAGTAAAAGGGCCCAAGGGCGTCCTTCAAACTGAAATCGATCCGGCCATTACCGTCGCCGTCGAAGACAATCAAGTCGTCGTTACGCGTCCCAATGACAATAAAGACATTCGCGCGCTCCACGGCCTTTATCGTACCCTCATCGCCAACAACATCGAAGGCGTCGTCAACGGTTACGAAAAGCAAATGGAAATCATCGGTACCGGTTACCGTGCGCAAAAGCAAGGCAAAAAGCTGAACTTAAACCTCGGTCACTCCCACCCGATCGAACTTGAAGATCCCGAAGGAATCGAAGTCGAAGTTCCGTCCAACACGCAAATCATCGTGCGCGGAATCGATAAGCAAAAAGTAGGCGCCTACGCTGCCTACATTCGCAGCTTCCGTTCGCCGGAACCCTACAAGGGCAAGGGCATTCGCTACGTTGGCGAATACGTACGCAGAAAAGTCGGTAAGACCGGTAAGTAAGAAAGGAGTGGAGTGTTTTGTTTAAAAAAGTTGATCGCCAAGGCAATCGAAAAGCGAGACATATTCGCGTCAGACAGAAAATTAACGGAACGGAATCCAAACCTCGTCTTGCCATTTACCGCAGTGCGCACCACCTGTACGCTCAACTGATTGACGATGTAAACGGAAAGACATTGGCCAGTGCTTCCACCTTGGACAAGTCCTTGAATCTGGAAAGCACGAAGAACGTAGAAGCGGCCAAAGCCGTCGGTGAAGCAATCGGAAAGAAAGCAAAAGAAAACGGCATTGAAGAAGCCGTCTTCGATCGCTCCGGTTACATTTATCACGGTCGCATCGCCGCTTTAGCCGAAGCTGCTCGCGAAGCAGGACTGAAGTTCTAAGGAGGGAAAGATTGAACCGTACGAAAAACAATACCAGAGATAGAGACACGGAACTCGACGAAAGAGTCGTTGCTATCAACCGTGTTGCAAAGACCGTTAAGGGCGGTCGTAATATGCGTTTTTCTGCCCTCGTCGTCGTCGGCGACAGAAACGGTCGCGTCGGTATCGGTACCGGCAAGGCCCTGGAAGTTCCCGAAGCGATTCGCAAGGGTAGCCAAGCGGCGAAGAAAAACATGGTGAAGATTAATTTGGTCGGAAACACCATCCCCCACAAAGTAACCGGCGTCTTCGGCGCAGGCCGCGTGTTCTTGAAACCGGCTCGTCCCGGTACCGGTGTTATCGCCGGCGGAAGCGTCCGTGCCGTATGCGAGCTTGCGGGGATTAAAGATATCTACACCCACAGCATCGGATCGTCCAATCCGAGAAACACCGTGAACGCCACGATGGAAGGGTTAACGTCTTTAAAGACCGTTGAAAATGTAGCTAAACTTCGCGGCAAAAGCGTCGACGAAATTTTAGGATAAGGGGGATGTGATGAGTACCATTAAAATTAAACTCAAAAGAAGCCCCATCGGAAGAATTGAAAAACACAAACGCACGATTAAAGCCTTAGGTCTCAGAAAAGTCGGTCAAGTCGTTGAAAAACAGGATACACCTCAAATCCGCGGCATGATCAACAAAGTAGACTTTATGGTTGAAATTGTCGACTAAGGAGGTGGACGTAATGAAATTGCATGATTTAAGACCTCAAGAAGGTGGAGGAGTCAAGGCAAAGAAACGTCTCGGCCGCGGTATCGGTTCCGGTACCGGTAAGACCGCCGGACGCGGCCACAAGGGTCAAAAGGCCCGCAGTGGCGGCGGCGTTCGCCCCGGCTTTGAAGGTGGCCAAATGCCCCTTTTCCGTCGTCTTCCGAAACGTGGCTTTACCAATATTTTCAAAAAACAATATGCCATTGTAAACGTAGACGCATTAAACCAATTTGAAAACGGATCGACCGTTACCTTGGATTCCTTGATTGAAAGCGGTATGGTTAAGCGTGCCGACGCCAAAAACGGCTTACGCATTTTAGGTAACGGCGACATTAACGTCTCTGTTAACGTCAAGGCCAACCACTTCTCCAAATCCGCAGCTGAAAAAATCGAAGCGGCAGGGGGAAAGGCTGAGGTGATCTAGATGATCCAAACCTTTAGAGATGCTTGGAAGATCCCGGAAATTCGAAAAAAGCTTCTCTTCACCGTGTTGATGCTCGTGGTCTTTCGCTTCGGCAGCCACATTCCCGTTCCCTTTATGGATCGGTCGGCGATAGCGAAGATTTTTAACCAACAACAAGGTGGTATACTCTCGTTCTTGGATTTAATGAGCGGCGGTAACTTCGGACATTTCTCCGTCTTTGCGACGAGCATTTATCCCTACATCACGGCATCCATCGTGCTTCAATTGTTGACCATTGCGATTCCAAGCTTGGAAGCGCTCAGCAAAGAAGGCGAAACCGGACGGAAAAAGATCGCAAAGTATACAAGGTATTTAGCGGTTGCACTGGCTGCCGTACAAGCCATCGGTTACACCTACGGCTTCTACAGACAAGCAGTGAACACCGCCAACCCGTTCCAAGACGTGGTCATTATTCTCTCTGTTGTGGCTGGGAGTACCTTCCTGATTTGGATTGGTGAAATGATTACGGAAAAAGGGATCGGAAACGGGATCTCTCTACTCATCTTTGCAGGGATCGTAGCCAGATTCCCCGCTGATATATGGGCTTCCTTCCGCATGGCGGCAGCAGGCATGGTATCTTGGGCTTGGGTCGTTGTTTTCATCGCCCTGGCGATTGCCATCGTCTTCTTCGTCGTCCTGCTTAACGAAGGGCAACGCAAAGTACCCGTTCAATACGCCAAGCGCGTCGTGGGACGGAAAATGTACGGCGGTCAAAGCACCCATATTCCCATTAAAGTTCTCATGAGCGGCGTCATGCCGATCATTTTCGCTCAAACCATTATGAGTATTCCATCGATTATCGTCATGTTCCAAGGCCCGAATTCTCAAGCGGCCAAATTCATGACCAAATGGTTTACGCCGGCAGGTAATATTGGGATCTTTATTTACAGCATCTTCATGGTCCTGTTGATCGTCTTCTTTACCTTCTTCTATACGGCCATCCAATTTAACACGGTGGAATATTCCAAAAACCTACAACAAAACGGCGGCTTTATTCCCGGCATTCGCCCCGGCAAGAAAACATCGGAATACCTGCAACAAATGGTAAACCGTCTGGTTTTCCCCGGCGCATTGGCCCTGGCCCTGTTGTCTGTTTTGCCTACGATTTTAGAAAAAATCACGGGCATGCACTTTAGCTTCGGCGGCACCAGTTTAATCATCGTCGTCGGCGTTATTATGGAAACGGCACGAATTTTGGAACAACAATTAATGATGCGACACTATAAGGGATTCCTAAAATAAGGAGGATCACATGAGACTAGTCATTTTAGGCCCGCCGGGCGCCGGCAAAGGCACCCAAGCGGCATCCATCGTCGAAACGTACAATGTGGTTCACATTTCCACAGGCGATATTTTCCGCGAAAACATTAAAAATGCCACGGAACTCGGCAAGAAAGCCAAAAGCTTCATGGATCGCGGCGAGTTGGTTCCCGACGAAGTTGTCAACGAGATTGTCGTGGACCGCTTGAAAAAACCCGATGTGGAAGCAGGCTTTTTATTAGACGGCTTCCCTCGCACGGTAAACCAAGCCGTCTCTTTAGACGCAGCGTTAGAAGCCATGGGCATCAAATTGGATTGTGTCGTTAATATCCATGTTCCCAGCGAACTGCTTATTGATCGCGCCGTCGGCAGACGGGTTTGCCCCACCTGCGGCAGAACCTACCACGTGAAGAATCAACAACCGAAGGTGGAAGGCATCTGCGACGACGACAACACAAAGCTCATTCAACGTGATGACGATACGGAAGAAACGGTGAAGAAGCGCATCGACGTCTACGAAAGACAAACTTCCCCGTTAATCGACTATTATAAAGCGCAAGGACTGTTACTGGATATCGACGGTTCCAAAGCCATCGACGATGTATTTACGCAAATACGGCGTGGGCTCGACAACGAGGCCTAATCGTCGATGAACACCACCGCAGATATTAAGGTCGGTCAGGTAGTCATATCCAAGGCGGGCAGAGACAAAGAAGGTTTCTTTGTGGTCTTGGAAGTGATTGACGACAGATATCTTCTTCTGGCAGACGGCAAGAGAAGAACGTTGGATAATCCCAAGCGGAAAAAGGCCATGCATTTGCAAAAAACCCATTCTCTTGTGGATCTGAAACCTGAGGATAGACCGTTAAACGATAGCTATATTCGTAAACAACTGTCTCGCTTCCAAGAGGCATAAGGAGGATGCAACCATGGCAAAAGAAGATGTCATTGAAGTGGAAGGCGTCGTAACTGATGCCCTGCCCAATACAAACTTTAAGGTTAAGTTAGAAAACGGACACGAAATTCTAGCTCATATCTCCGGTAAATTGCGCATGCACTACATTCGTATATTGCCCGGCGATCGGGTGACCGTCGAGCTGAGTCCTTATGACTTAACCCGCGGACGTATTACCTGGAGAAAGAAATAGTTTAGGAGGGGACGAAATGAAAGTAAGACCTTCAGTTAAGAAGATGTGTGATAAATGCAAAGTCATCAAGCGCAAAGGACGCGTCATGGTGATTTGCGAAAACCCGAAGCATAAACAAAGACAAGGATAGGGGGTGTTGGCATGGCAAGAATTGCTGGTATTGACTTACCTAGAGAAAAACGAGCTGAAATCGGGCTCACCTATATTTACGGCATCGGACGTTCCCGCGCCCAAGAAATCCTGACGAAAGCCGGCGTCGACTTCAACACGTATATTAAAGACTTAACCGAAGCGGAAATCGCCTCGATTCGTAAAGTCATCGACGAATACCATGTAGAAGGGGATTTACGACGCGAAATCGCAATGAACATTAAGCGTCTGCGCGAAATCAACTGCTACCGTGGCATTCGCCACAAGAGAGGCCTGCCCGTTCGCGGTCAAAAAACCAAGACCAATGCGAGAACGCGCAAAGGTCCGAAGAAGATTGTATCGAAGAAGAAGTAGGAGGGCTAAATGGCTAAACAAGGTAGAGCTACGCGCTCCAAAAAGAGAGTGCGCAAGAATATTGAAAAAGGACAAGCGCATATTGCTTCTTCCTTTAACAACACCATGGTGACCTTGACCGACATGAGCGGCAATGTCATCTCCTGGTCCAGTGCCGGTCAACTCGGCTTCAAAGGTTCCAGAAAATCCACGCCCTTTGCTGCACAAGAAGCTGCTCAAGAAGCGGCCACCAAGGCAAAGGAACACGGCTTAAAGAGCGTTGAAGTCTTCGTCAAGGGACCCGGCAGCGGTCGTGAAGCGGCCATCCGTTCCTTACAAGCATCCGGTTTGGAAGTTACCATGATTAAAGACGTAACCCCCATTCCTCACAACGGTTGCCGTCCGCCGAAACGTCGTAGAGTCTGATAGTTAAACAGCATACCATCTCACGAGAAAGTCTCTACAGATCCATTCCCAGGAGGGCGAAAATATGATTGAAATTGAAAAGCCTAGTATTGTAGTTGAACAAGTATCAAGCGACGGCAATAAGGGAAGATTTATCGTCGAGCCGTTGGAAAACGGCTACGGCATCACATTAGGCAACTCCCTTCGCAGAGTGCTGTTCTCCTCGCTTCCGGGTTGTGCTGTTTCCTTCGTCAACATTCGCGGCGTCGAACACGAATTCAGCGTCATCGACGGCGTATTAGAAGACGTTCCGGAGATTATCCTGAACATTAAAGGCATCGTGTTTAAAAGCGATCAAGACGAACCTGTGCGCCTTTCCGTTGAGAAAGTGGGCGCCGGGGAACTGGTCGCCGGAGACATTACCTTGCCGGCCGGTGTGGAAATCGTCAATCCCGAACACCACATCGCCACTTTAAACGACGATGCGAACTTTTATATGGAACTCGTCATCGAACGAGGCCGGGGCTACGAGCCGAGCGAACTGAAAAAAGACGAAATCACCGAGATCGGCGTTATCGCCGTGGATTCCAACTACACGCCTATTCGTATGGTGAATTGGAATGTAGAAAACACCCGTGTCGGTTTGCGTACCGATTACGATCGTTTGATCCTGGATGTGGAAACCGACGGTTCCATGACCGCCGACGAAGCCACGTCTCTGGCAGCCAAGATTCTCATGGAACACTTGGATCTGTTCGTCTCCATGACAGAAGAAGTCAACGACATGGACATTATGGTTGAAAAACCGGAAGGACAAAAGGAAAAAGTCCTTGAAATGACCGTGGAAGAGTTGGATCTGTCCGTTCGCAGCTTCAATTGTCTGAAACGCGCCGGCATCAACACCGTGAGCGAGCTCACGGACAAAACCGAAGACGAAATGATGAAAGTTAGAAATCTCGGAAAGAAGAGCCTGGAAGAAGTGCAAGAAAAACTGGACGAACTCGGACTCTCTCTCAGAGAAAACGAAGAATAAAGGAGGAACCATTGTGGCACAGCTCAGAAAATTAGGCCGCACGACGCCCCATAGACGGGCCATGTTAAGAAACTTAACAACCGATCTATTGCGCGAAGGCCGCATTGAAACCACAGTGACCCGTGCAAAAGAAACCAGACGCATGGCTGAAAAGATGATTACCCTCGGCAAACGAGGCGATCTTCACGCAAGACGTCAAGCACTGGCTTACATCTTCGACGAATCCGTTGTAACGAAAGTGTTCGAAGAAATTGCACCGGAATACGCCGACCGTCAAGGCGGTTATACGCGCATTCTGAAAAAAGGTCCCCGTCGTGGCGACGGCGCAGAAATGGCCATCATCGAATTAGTTTAATAGCCGGCATGTCCGGCTACATAGAGGCACTGCTTACGGGCGGTGTCTTTTTTTGTGCCCTCCTTTCAAATGTCGTGGAAAAATTTTTCAAAAAACCCCGATCTCATACTTCCAGGTGATGGATGCTTTACAAATATAGATTAGACTAAAGCTATCCGGAGAACCTGTCATCAGACGGTTGATGAAAAAAGAAAGGAGTCCTCTATGAACAAGAAATCCATAGCCCTTTTCATCCTGGCGGCTTTCGTCTGCATCCCGTTCGTTTCAACGACCGCATATGCCGGAGGAAATGGTATTATGCCCGACGGGGAAGAATATCTGCCCTTTATCGACGTGGACAAGGACAGCTGGTACGGCTTCTACCTTCAATGCGCTTATAACGAGGGCATTATAAACGGACGCACCGAAACCACCTTCGACCCCGAGGGCTACGTGACCATGGGGGAAGTGGCCACCATGGCGGCGAAACTGCACGATAGATTAATGCAACGATACACCGACTTTGAGGCGAACCGCACCGCGCCGTGGTACGGTCAATACCTGCGCTACTGTTACGAAAATGGAATTTACAGAAATCCAAAAGTTGCACAAGGACAAGTCAAACTCTATGCCTGCGAAAATTGGAACGCACCGGCGAAGCGAAGGGACGTGGCGGGCATGTTTGCCCACGTGGACCAGCGGCCGGGACGGGCGTTTTTAAATCCCGACGTGCCCTTAACGGACATTCCCGATGTGGACAGAAGCACGCCCCACCATCAAGAAATTTTGAAGATGTACCGCATGGGGGTTGCCGTAGGCGACGAGTGGATGCGCTTTAACCCCGACGGAAAGATTCAACGCAATGAAGCGGTGGCATTTGCCGCACGCCTCTTGTATGACGAAGCGAGAGTGGAATTACCGAAAGGATAAGAAGATCACCTGAAAGCAAGAAAAGATATGAAAGAAAAAGGAGGACAAGATGGGATTTGTTAAAGCATTTACCGGCGCTTTAGGCGGAAGCCTGGCTGATCAGTGGAAGGATTTTTACATGGTGCCGGAAGGCATTCCCGCCACGGCAGCTATTTTTGCAGCCAAGCCCAAGGGCAGCAACAACGGTCGCGGTGAAAACACCAAGGGCAACGACAATATTATTACTTCGGGCAGCAAGATCATCGTACCTGAAGGGACGGCCCTCATTACCATGGAAGACGGCGCCATCACCGGCATTGTGGCAGAGCCCGGCGGATTCATCTATCAAAGCGACGAGGCCAACGCCCAAAGCATCTTCACCACAGAAGATCCCGTGGGCAGCTTGATTCAGTCGACTTGGGAGAAGATTCAATTCGGCGGACAAGCCGGCGCCCAACAATTGGCCTTTTACGTCAATCTAAAGGAAATCCCCAACAATCGCTTCGGCACCCAAAGCGAAATCTACTGGGACGATGCCTTTTTCGGCACCCAAGTCGGCGCCGTGACCCGAGGTACTTATACCTTGAAGATTGTGGATCCCTTGCTCTTCGTGAAAAACTTCGTGCCGCAAAAATTCCTGACCCAAAACGCGCCGGTTTTCGACTTCGGCGATTTGGATAACGACGCGGCGGAACAGCTTTTCAACGAAGTGGTCGGTTCCCTTTCTGCCGCCTTCTCCAACTACACCAACGATCCCTCCAAAGGCAATCGCATGAGCCGCATTCAAGGGGATCAACTGGGCTTTGCCAAGAGCCTCACCGAGGCCGTGGAGGAAGGCTATCAGTGGAAGACGGAGCGCGGGCTTACCATCGTGAAGACCGCCATTCTCGCCATGGAATACGACGAGGATACGAAGGAAATGATGAAAGATGTAAAGCGTGCCGATGCCCTTTCCGGCGCCCGAGGCAATTCCTTTATGCAACAATCTGTGGCCCGCGGCATGCAGGCGGCGGGAGAAAACGGCGGCGGCGCCAACATGGCCTTTATGGGCATGGGCATGGGCGCGGCAGGGAATGTCATGGGCGCGACACAGCAGCCGGTGAATCAAGGGATGAACAATCAACAACAGGCGCCTGCATCACAGGAAGCGGACCCGACGGAAAAACTCATTCAAATGAAAAAATTACTGGACGCCGGCGTTATTACCGAAGACGAGTTTAACAAAATAAAATCTGAGCTTTTGGGACTTTAGAGGTGGATTATGGCTGATGAAAAGATGAATACCGCCGTCACAGAACAAGACAAAGCCAACGGCCAAATCAAATGCCCCAAGTGCGGCGCCACAGACATTCAGACCAACACGAAGACGGGAAAGCTGCGCTGCAATTTCTGTCGCCACGAATTTGAACTGATTCGAGCGGCCGACGATGCGGCCATCGAGACATTAAAGGGAAGCACCGTTCAAAGCGGCGCCGAGGACATCGACGTCGATGCCGAGGATGTCATCACCTTAAAATGCGAGAGCTGCGGTGCGGAGGTCGTCGTCGATACGGCCGCCTCTACCCAAGCCCGCTGCCACTGGTGCCGCAACACCCTTTCCATTAACAGCGTCATTCCAAACGGCGCCGTACCCGATGTGCTATTGCCCTTCAGCATTTCCAAAGAAGAGGCCCAAAAAGAAATCGAAACCTTCGTCGGCGAGCGAAGAAAATTCGCCCATCCCACATTCGCAAGGGAATTTACCACAGAAAATATTTGCGGCGTCTATTTGCCCTATATGCTGGTGGATGTAAACGGCCACATGAAGCTGTCTGGGGAAGGGGAAATTGAAACCAACAGCTATATGGTAAAAGACGACGACGGGGAGCACAGGGAATACGACGTGGACACCTACCATGTGGAACGAGACTTCGACATCGCCATCGACGACTTGGTCATCGAATCCAGCAGCGACAAGTTGGATTACCAATCCAAGACCAAGACCACCAATATTATTAATTCCATTTTGCCCTTCGACACGGAAAATTGCGTGGCCTACAATGCCAATTACCTGAAAGGCTATACCTCGGAAAAACGGGACACCAATAGGGGCGGGCTGAAAGAGGTCACCGACGTGCAAAGTGCCGATGTGGCGCGGCTGGCGATTTTAGACACGCTCAAGGATTACGATCGCGGCGTGTGCTGGAAGCAGGAAGACTTTACCGTCGTAGGCGACGCGTGGAAAGCGGCCTACTTGCCCGTGTGGCTTTACAGCTACATGCAGGTAAAGGGCAAGAAGCAGCTGCTCCACTACGTGGCGGTGAATGCCAGAACCAAAGAGACCATGGGGAGCGTCCCCATTAACTACAACAAGCTTTTCCTCGTATCTCTTCTCGTGGAGATCGCGAGCTTCTTCGCCGCCGTCGTCCTGCGAATTATTTTGGCACTGGATTTATTCGACGGCACGAAGATTCAAGAGGGCCGAGATATTTTCTGGCTCCTGCTTGTGGGCGGTTTTATCTACTTCTTCAGCATGGTAAAAAAATACAGAAATCAAGATGCCCGCCATACCTACGAATTCGAGACGAGGAGCGAAGTCTCCAATTTGGACTGTGTGGATGAGTACCTGCACTCGGAACACGGCGTGACCACGAGCCGCATTTCGAAGGAAAACTACATGGACTTAAAAGGCGACAACGTGAAGAAGATCATGAAAGGGGAGAAGAAAAAGAAGTAAATCCACCGGACGTTATGGAAAGAAAAACCGCCCGGGCCGAAAGGAGAAAATCATGAAAAAGACGGATCGCAGAAAATGGCTGTGGCTCTTGCCCTTGCTCCTCTTCAGCCTGGCCTTTAAGGCGCCGAAGGATGTGACGATTTTTATTAACGGCGAAATCATCTCCCCGGATCAACCGCCGGTAATTAAAAATTCCAGAACCTTCGTGCCTGTACGGGTCATCGCCGAAAATTTAGGGGCGCAGGTTTTTTATCTGAAAAATGAAAAAGCCGTCTCCATCGAAAAAGGCGACAAGCAGATCTATATTCCCATCGGAAAGAAAGAGATATGGATCAGTACGGCAGAGATGGCGGGGCCCGTACCCTTAGATTCGGCGGCCTTTATAAAAAACAATCGCACCATGCTTCCTCTCAGAGCCATTGCCGAAATCTTCGATATGAACGTGGAATGGGACGGCGCGGCGCGGGCGGTGCGGATCACCGCCGCCGATCAGTATTTAAAAGCCTATGTCAACGACGCCAATGCAGCGGATGAAGTAATCAGCCGACTGACAGCCATGGGACGCTTAGATAAAAGCTACTACGCCACGGACACCCGGCCGGAGCTTGCGGAATACAATCAACAGGAGATGGATGGCTTTCTCGTCACCCTGCGAAAAGATAATCCCGTAGATGACAACCTCACCGACCACGTCCGCCACATTTTTATTAACAAAACAGGTACCGCGATTTTAGAATACGATCCGCTGAGCAACGGATTTAAGCCCCTTCTCGGAGTGAATTGATCCTTGCGAAGAGTCCGCCGAGGCGGGCTCTTTTTTTTGCTCAAATTCCGCCAATAAAAAACCGCGGAGGATTTCCGCGGCGTCATTGTTCACTTTCTTCGATGACAAAACCTGTGATTCTCGCCTGAATGGCCAGCTGGGTGCGGCTGTTAAAGCCGGTCTTGTCCATTAAATGTTGAACGTGGGTCTTCACCGTGTTCAGGGAGATTTCTAATTTCGTCGCGATCTCCTCGTTGCCGGCACCGGTGGTCAAGAGGCGCAGCACCTGAATTTCTCGAGGCGTAAATTCCGTGGATTGGGCGAGGCCCAGCTGAATTACCGGTGTGGCTTCGGGATAAATGGATTCCCCGGCCAAGGTGAGGTCGATGACCTCGAGAATACTTGCCTCCGATGCTTCTTTGTACCAAAAACTGTCGATGCCGATGGCCTTCGCCCGCTCCATCCAGGAGACTTCCGGCATACTGGTGACGGCGACGATTTTTATGTCCGGCCTCAACCTTTTTATCTTTTCCGCCGCATCCAATCCGTTGGAGCCGTCTTGCATGAGAATGTCCATAATCACCAAATCCAAATTCCGATTCAGGACATAGGTGTCGGCAAACATGGCCGTGTCTACGGAATAAACCACCTCGTAACCGGGGTGGTTGTCCAGAATAAGGCGGAACAGTTCACGGGAGACAAATTGATCGTCGACGATCATAAATTTATAAGTCACGAAAACCTCCTTTGCTCCAGGATAAATCCAATTGAAAGAGCGACTCTCTGCGTACGGCCAGGGTGCCGTCGTAATAAGCCAAGCGTTGGCGCATATTTTTCAATCCGCCTTTTTCCTCCACCGGGCCCGTGGGCAAGTTGCCGTCGTTTTTAATGGTGCAGGAAAATGTGGGGCCGCGATCTTTTAAGGTGATCCAAATCTTTTTGGCGTGGCCGTGGCGAACGGCGTTGTTCAACGCCTCGTGGACCAAGTCCACCAAGAGGGCCTGATCTTCCTCCGACGCGGGCACGTCGCCTTCGACCATGACATCCACGCCGATGGCCTTCGCCGTCGAAATAAACTTGTCCCAAGCCGAGGCCGCTTTCGGCGCCTCATCTTCTTCGTCGAAAAGAATCAAACATTCCCGCCACAGGGTCTCCAGTCGGCGGCGATCCTCAGGCGTCTTCTCCGACTTTTCCAAATAGCGTCTGAAATAAACCAGGGCCTGACCTAAGCGGTCGTGGATTTTTATCTTGGCCTGTAAAATTTCCTTCTGCCGCGTGTATTCGCCGATTTTTTCTTGATACGCCTTTAATTCGGCATTCATCCGCTGATTGGCCCGGGTCATTTTCTCGATTTCCTCATAGAGCGCCCATTCCAGGGTTATGTCGTAGGCCAGGGTTTCCTTCACCAAGCCGTGGTGGATGATTTTAATCTGCCACACCTTGGAATTGCTTGCGATAATTAAAGGCTCCCGCTGCAAAATTTTTGTCCGCGGACGAATGCGATTGGCTTCGATGTCCCGCGCGCAGAGCAAGTCGTTGACGAGCTTTTTGCCGAAGACTTGGTAGCTGATTTCCTGCATTTGGCGATTCACTAAAAGGGGCGTGCCGTCGAGCTTTGAAAAACAAATGCCGTCGGGGAGATTGTCCACGCTTTCTTTCACGGAGTTTTCTCCCAGCTGTTCCTTTTTCAGTTTGGAAAGCTTGCGGGCCAGGACGCCTTCTAAGAAGAGCAAAACCAGGAGATAGGCGATGAAGGCGAGAAGGGGCGTGTGTAAAAAATAATCGGCTAAGTGGTAATGCCCGGTGCCTAGCTCCGCCACCACTTGGGCGGGAAGAAGTGCCGCCAAGACCAAGAGGGCGCTTGTGAAAAAGAGAGGCGATAGTCGCAAGGCAAGGGCCGCATCCACGGATAGATCCAGTGCCATGATAAGGATGGCGAGGCTTGCAATAAATAAAATAGCGAGCGCCGCTGTAGATAGATTCATCATCGTGGGTCACCGCCTTTTTTTACGGAAAAGCGCAGGAGAGAGAGCCCTTCCTTAAATTCCTCCGCAAAGGAGACACCTTCGGAGGGGAGCACCGCTCGGATTTTTCTTTCCGGGGAGATTTGTTTTTCGCTTTCCACGTAGATCGAGAGCAAAAGCGATTCATCCTTTTCCTGAAAATGAATGAAAATCGCCTTAAGACAATGGAGATAAGCCTCTAAGATCATTTGAAACGCGGCGTAAAGGCTCAGGCCCGCTGCGGCATCCACAGCGCCGGTCACGTCCCAGGTATTGGAGGTGACCACGCCTTTTAATCGCAGGTAGTCTAAGGATTCGTCGAAGGCCAAACGCATTTCCGCCAGGGAAAGATCCGCTCTGTTTCTGGCAAGCAAAAATAAATTGGAGAAGCGCTTAATGTACACATTTAAGAGGCAGGCGTCCTTGAGGTCGTCTTCGTAAGCATCTTCCGCCTCGGGCAGATGGGCCATAATGACTTTCAACTGAGCGAATTGGGGCTTGAGCTTTTCCTGAATGGCGTCGCGAATGTCCCGCTGCTCTTTAACCATGGCCATTTCTTCCTTCAGTTTATTGTTGGCCAGAAGCAATTCATTTTCGTTGAGCATTTCCTCGTTGACGGAGAGAAGTTGCGCTTTCAGGCGATTAAAATCCGTAAGGTCCACGAACCAAAAACAGCTGCCGCCGCCAATGGGCGAGCTTTCGAGAAGGGTGTTTTCGTCCACGGCAATGGCGCGGTTTTCCGCTTCTCTTACTGCATCGGTGCTGACCTCCGGCCCCTTGTTGGGTTTCACGACGATTTGTCCCTTTAAATCCATCATGCCCATATTCAAGGAAGACAAGCTTAAAAAAGTGTCGTAGCCTCGATTGGAGGCGATGAGCCGCGTAAAAACCAAAGACTCGATAAAGAGAATGACCGTAAGGCTGTTAAACTCTGCGCTTTGAAAGGCGATTTTTACATAGTGAAAAGGCGGCCAGTCTACGATGTAGAGCACGGTGTAGACAAAGCACAGGGCCAAAACCCCTACCGGGGCGGCGATGGATTTCAGCCGCTTTTGTGCCAAGGACCGCTTCGATGTAATAATCAGGGTCAAGGCGGCGAGAAGAAGGATGTAGCCGTTGGTCATAAGGTAGACGGGGCCGTACTGCTTAAAGCCCGAGGCGTGGGCGTAGGGCACGAAAACGAGGCCGTGGAAGTCGTTGGTTAAAATCAAGAGAATCAAGGTGGCGGTGGGAATCCAAAAAAGATTCCAACGCTTGTCGATGGGCTCGCGCTCCGATTTGCCTACGTAGAGGGACGTAAAAAAGACCAAGTGGACCGTGGTGAGAATGAAAAAATAATATATGTAGCGAATCCAACGAACGGCGGTGGCGGAAGCGATGAGGATTTCGTATTTTACCGTACGGGTGGCCAAGTAGCCGACAAGCAAAAGGGCGATGAATTTAAATCGCCGGGCTACATCGGCGCGGAGCACGCGGTTTTCCATGTTTTTCGCCCAGAGAAGAAAGACCAGGGCGTAGAGAAAAAACACCAAAGTCTTTCCCGTAAAAGGCAAGGTGCCTCGGGCTTCCATGATCTGAATGGCGGCGGCCATGGCAATAAAAAGAATCGAGAAGATGTAGGTGGTAATCTCTTTTCGATACATAATGACCTCCTTCACACCGGTCGTTCGTGCCGTCATCCCGTTAATCCATCTATTATTGATTATTATATCAAGAAAAATCGGTGCATGTTTTTAATTTTCGTAACAAATGGAAGGTCGGTATTGTCGGCATGCCTATTGGATCGGGATTTCGTCAAACGAAATGAATAATTTCGCTTTTATGAATAGACAAGGAAAGGGAAAATCGTTACACTGTGTTTAAAAGATAAAAGATAAATACTATCATTAACGAAAGGAGATCTATTTGAACACCTATCGAAAATTATTTTCTTACATACCGGAGAAGCGAAGCAACGGCTTTTTGTCGGCATTTTTTTCTATAGCCGCCGTCTGCTGTCATTTGTTCGGCTATTATTGTTTGTGGCTCGCCCTAAAGGCCATTTTTATTGAACAGGATTTTGGTGCGGGCAGCGACTATGCCCTCCGCGTGGTGGCGGCATTTATCGCCTACGGAATTCTTTATTTCCTCGGCACATGGATGAGCCACTTGGCGGCCTTTCGCTTGGAAACCCGCCTGAGGGAAAAGGGCATCGATCATCTCTTGACGGCGTCCAATACTTTTTACGACAAAAACCAATCGGGTCGCGTGCGCAAAATCATCGACGACAATGTGGAGCAGACCCACATGGCCGTGGCCCACTTGATTCCCGATCAAACCGTGGCCATTTTAACGCCGATCCTGATGTTTGTCGTCATCGGCCTGGTGGATTTGCGGCTAGCGGCCTTTTTCGGCGTCATCGTCCTCTTGTCGGGCTTCCTCTGCTTCAAAATGATGGGGGAAAAAGAATTTATGAGCGCCTACATGGAGCAGCTGGATCTGTTAAATGCCGAAGCCGTGGAATACGTGCGGGGCATGCAGGTGGTGAAGCTTTTTGCCGCGCCCATTGTGAGCTTTAAGCGCCTATACAGCACCATCAACGATTACGCCGACATGGCTTACAACTACTCCATGTCCTGTCGCATTCCATATGTCACCTTTCAGTGGCTGTTAAATTTATTTATCGTCGCACCCGTTTTCTACGCCGTCTACCGCGTAGGCGCAGGAGACGACGGCGGCCTGTGGGCGGCAAAGACCTTGTTCTTCGCGCTGTTTATGGGCATGTTCTTTGCCAACATTATGAAAATTATGTACGTGTCCATGTATCACGTGCAGGCCAATCGCGCCGTGGATACTGTGGAAGCCCTGTTTAAAGAGATGGACGAAAAGAAAATGGTCTTCGGAAAGGAAAAGGACTTCGGCGATAGCTCCATTACCTTCAGCCATGTGGACTTTTCTTACGACGAGGACGAAAAAATTCTCTCCGACTTTTCCCTCCACTTGGATGCGGGAAAAATCTACGCCTTCGTCGGCCCATCCGGCGGCGGCAAGTCCACCATCGCCAAGCTCGTCTCCGGGCTCTATCCGGTAAATAAAGGCGACGTGATGATCGGCGAGAAGCCCATGCCCGCCTACGACAAAGATGGGATCATGGAAACGGTGGGCATGGTGTTTCAACAGGCGAAACTTTTTGAGGGCCTCACTATTTACGACAATGTCCAGCTGGCGGATTCCGAGGCAAACCAAGAGGAAGTGCATCGCGCACTGGCTCTGGCTCGCTGCGAAGAGTTTAAGGAGAAATTTCCCGCAGGCTACGACACCGTAATCGGCGCCGAGGGCGTGAAGCTTTCAGGCGGCGAGTGCCAACGGGTCGCCATCGCCCGATTGTTTTTAAAAGATCCGAAAATCCTCATTTTGGATGAAGCCTCTGCGGCGGCGGATCCTGAAAACGAATACGAGATTCAAAAGGCCTTTTCGAACCTAATGAAGGGCCGCACCACCATCATGATCGCCCATCGCATGAGCAGCATTCGCGGCGTGGACGAGATTCTCTTTATCGAAGGAGGAAAGATCATCGAACGAGGCAATCACGACGCCCTCATGAAAGAGGACGGACGCTACGCCCGCTTCGTCAGCTTGTATCACGAGGCCAATGAATGGAGGATCGACGGATGAAAGAGTATTTACGAAAAACCTACGCCCTCACGGAACGGGGAGCCGACGGCCTGTGGCGAGCGACGGTTTACGGCTTTTTAAAAAACATCACCTACATGCTCCCCATGTTTCTCTTAATGTATGCCACCAACGGCCTCTTGGGCTTCGGAAGCTTCAACATGGCTTACGGCGCCCTCGGCTTTGCGCTTATCGGCGTGGTCATGTTTTTGGTCATAAACAAGGAGTACCACACCACTTTTAACGAAACCTACAAGGAATCGGCGAATCTGCGCATGGAGATCGTCGAGGGAATCCGGCAATTGCCCCTGTCGTCCTTTAACAAAAAGGACTTAACGGATGTGTCCCAAACCATGATGAAAGACGTGGAGACCATCGAGCACGCCCTGTCCCACTCCGTGCCCACCTACTACGCCTTTCTCGCCACGGTGATCGTCATCGGCATCATGCTTCTTATCGGCCAACCCCTTCTGGGGCTCGCCGTTTTGGTGCCCATTGTGCTCAGCATTTTTCTCGCCCATTTGTCCCAGCAAATGCAGGCAAAGGTCTCGAAGAAGTATTTTCTCAGGCAGCGGAAAATGGCGAAAGCCTTTCAAGAGCTCATCGATATGCACGAGGAAATTCAGTCCTACCATTTAAGCGAGACGAAAAAAAGCGAGGCGAAGCGACTGGCGCGGCGAAACGAAGCCGTGCATATTCGAACGGAACTGGGCCAGGCCCTGCCCGTCACCTTTTCCGGCGCAGTCAGCTTCTTGTCTCTGGGCTTTGCCATGGTGGTGGGCACCCGCCTGCTGCAAAGCGGCACCATCAACGTGCTCTACTTTGCCGGCTATGTCTTTGCGGCGGCCCGCCTCATTGACGCCACCACCGCCTTCACGATGGCCCACGCAGAAATCGCCTACATTTCGAGCAGCGTCGATAAAATCAAAAGCTTGGTGGACGCACCGAAGCAAACCGGAAGCCCGACGGCCCTTGAGCATTTCGACATCGCCGGAGATCATGTGGACTTCTCCTACGACAAGAAAAAGAAAGTCATCGACGCCATCTCCTTTGAAGCGAAGCAAAACACGGTAACGGCATTGGTGGGCCCTTCGGGCTGCGGCAAATCCACCTTGCTTCGCCTGGTGAGCCGCCTCTACGATTACGACGCCGGTCATATGACCGTGGACGGTAAAGAGCTTTCATCCATTGAAACGGAGGATCTGTTTAAGCACGTGTCCATGGTTTTTCAAGACGTACTCCTCTTTAACGGCTCCGTCTTCGATAACATTCGCATCGGAAAATACGACGCCACGGAAGAAGAGGTCTACGAAGCGGCGAAGCAGGCGGGCTGCGACGATTTCGTGAAGCAATTGCCCCAAGGTTACGACACAATCATCGGCGAAAACGGCTCCCGCCTTTCCGGCGGCCAGCGGCAGCGGATTTCCATCGCCCGCGCCTTTTTGAAAGATGCACAGATCATTCTTTTAGATGAAATCGCCGCGTCCTTGGATGTGGAAAACGAAAAGTACATTCAGGAATCTTTGAATCGGCTGATAAAAAACAAAACGGTGATGATTATTTCCCACCGCATGAAATCCATCGAAGGGGTTGATCAGATCATCGTGATGAAAGAGGGAAAAATCGAAGCCTGCGGAGGCCACGAGGCCCTTTTGAAAGAAAGCCCCACCTACCGCACCATGATCGAAAGCTTCGAGCGCTCCGATGCCTATGTCTATTAGGAGAAAGCCATGACAAATTTAGAAGATTGGGTTGACGGCGTTGAGTCTTGGGGCTTTCGCGTCGTCGATTACGACGAGGACACCATGTATTTTGAAGGCATTGAAAGGGACGAGGACACCATGGTCACCTATCGCATCGCGCCGGGCGTCTTCGTCGCCTACATCAATATAAAAAGCTGCTACCACTCGGAAAATGCCGTCCACAGCGGCAGGCGGGGCTATCGCATAGCCTATTGCCTCAACGGCAATTACTACACCCACATTAACGACAGCAAGGTCTTAATCACATCGAGCGAAGTTTTTGTCGGCAAAGCCATCCCCGAATCGAAGGCCTCCTACGGAACCCAAGAGGGCATCGTCGCCTTTAACATGATGGTGGCTCCCGATGAAATCGAGGGACGCACGTTTTTGGCGGATCTGTCCCGAGAGTTTGTCGATGCGGTAAAAGAGATCAAAGACATAGGCTTTACGGTGAAGCGAAAAGATGCCCTGGACGAAGCCCGCGGCTTAATCGAAGCCTTGGCAAAAGCCGATCGCGCAGGCATCGGCCTGATGGCCTTCAGGCTGCTCGCCACCATTTCCAAGGAGCAGGTGAGCGCCAATCGCAAGCGCTATTTCCAAGAGACGGAAGATGAATTCGTGGCGGAAATGGAGCAGTATTTACGGGAAAATTTAAAGGAGCCCATAACTTTAGAACAGATGGAAGAAACCTTCGGTTGCTCCAAATCCACGATCATTAATAAATTCATCCACACCTGCCAATACACCCCCATGAAATACTTGGCCAATTTGCGCATGATGGAAGCGGAGCGGCAATTAATCGACACCAATGCTTCCATGACCTACATCGCCGAGTCCGTGGGCTACGACAACCCGTCGAATTTCTCCCGGGCCTTTAAGCAGTTTACGGGCTTGTCTCCGTCGGCCTACAGAAAATGCTTCGGCCAATCGAAAAATGATAAATAAAAAAGCAAAGCCAACGTATAGAATGATAGAGTGACCCCATAAAGTATTCCACATTCGAGTGCGAATTTCCCATTGACGAATCTGCAATAAATATATAAAATAAAAAACACAATTGTTCAATAAAGGAAGAATTATGAACCAGAGAAGTCGAATTTGTCTTTATACCATCGCCTTGTCCTACATTCTCTTGCAATTGGTAAGGCTATGGCTCGAGTCTTTCAGTGCTTCAATGGGGGGCATTCCTTCTTATTTAGCACTGCCCCTTGTGCCCGTCGGATTGGGCTTAGTCTCATGCCTGTTGGGTGAGAAAAAAGAATAAGTTGTCTAAAGGCGTCATTAGCCTTGTGCGGAACATTGCTTCGGCGTCGCATTCCACGAAAGACTTTAAAGGATCCATTGATAGTCAATCCTCAATGGATCCTTTTTTATAATGAGTTAACACGATTCGTCTGATGTCACAAAGGTTGATAGACAAATAAAATAAGAAGACGGCTGTCTTCCTTAATCCTCTTCGTGGACGCGTTCCCGAAGGGGTTTCTTTTTTTTCAGGCTTTTGTTTTTCCCCACGATGAAGCCAATAGGCTTAGAAAAGGCAGAAAATAAGGATTCGTCAAAAGAAACTTACGAAACTTACGACAGAAAAAATCGACTTTTCAAAAGTAAAAGTAGAGCCATTATTTGAAGATATGGTTGATTTTGATACATTCTCAAAATCTGATTTTAGAGTTGTAAAAGTTTTAAACTGCGAAGAAGTTCCAAAATCAAAAAAACTTTTGAAATTTACATCAGATGATGGTTCTGAAAAAGAAAGAGTTATTTTATCTGGTATTAAGGAATATTACAGCGCAGAGTCTTTAATTGGAAAGACACTGCTTGCGATTTGTAATCTTCCTCCACGTAAGATGATGGGAATCGACTCAGAAGGTATGATTATATCTGCAATTTGCGAGTACGACGGAGAAGAAAAACTTAACTTAATAATGTTGGATGATAATATTCCAGCAGGATCACAATTATATTAAAGAACACGCTAATTATGAAACTGGGGTTTGTTATGAATCCCAGTTAAATTTTTAGGGGTATGTATGAGATGGATAATTAGAATAATTTTATTACCGATAAGATTAGTGTTGAGTTTGCTCATAGCTTTTTTAACCTTCATATTAAGTTTGAGTACTGCTCTGTTAAGCGTAGTTTCTACTTTAATTTTTATAATTGGATTAGCTAGCATATTTCAAGGAGATAATCAAATTGTAATTGAAGCACTAATCTTAGCATTTTTATTTAGCCCATTTGGATTACCTAAATTAGGTATATATGTTATTGGATTATTAGAATTATTAAACTATACAATAAAAGCTATTTAAAGAAAAATAAATATTAGACAATCGTAGACGATAGAAATCAATAATTCTGTCGTCTTTTTATTTCAAAGAAAGGAGGTAGGGATGAATTTTGATTATTTTTATAATAGGCAATCTGAAATGTATAACTTCATTAGGTTACCTATGGTATTGCTGGAAGATGGGATTTTTGAGAGCATTTCTATTAAATAAATTATTTTGAGAATAAGTTTTACTTATAAAATTACTAAAAATTACTATCTAACAAAAAATAAACGAGCTTTTTTATTAAAGTCCTTCTATTATATAGGCCAATAAAAAAGAAAATATATAATATACAAGGCATCATAAGAAAGATAAATTAAAAATATTCTCAATCTTAAAAATATGCCCTTTTTTAAAAAAAGACTGAAAAATTGATTTGAAATTTTCAATTTCCTATGTTACAATAGTTACGAAAATGATAATCAAATTCAAAGATTAGTTTATTTTAATAAAATTAAAACTAGAAACGAGTGGTTAGATGCTTAGCTTAGTAATGGCACCCTTAAATGTTAATTATAAGATTTTAAGGATTAAGTCTTTAGGAGATAGTAATGTAACTGAGTCCCACCTGGCGAATCTTGGTTTTGTCAAAGATGCAGTTGTAGGAAAATACTACATCGTTAAAAAAATCAATGGTTCTGGTCCTTTGAAAAGAAGGATAATGGACATGGGAATTACAAAAAATTCAGAAATTCACATAAGGAAGGTGGCGCCACTTGGAGACCCTGTGCAAATTAATATAGACATTATGAACTTAACATTAGAATAGCAGATGCTTAATTAATTGCAATTGAAGAAATAGAAAAGAAGGAGGACTAAGATGGCTATTGCTATTGCACTTGCCGGCAACCCCAATAGTGGCAAGTCAACACTTTTTAACGGCCTCACTGGTTCCAACCAATATGTTGGTAACTGGCCAGGGGTAACTGTTGAAAAAAAGACTGGTAAGTATAAAAAAAATAAACACGTTTTTATATTACAATGTTATTGATAAAGATAAGTAGAAAGGATGATTAAAATGAGTAGAAAGAAGATTTTAGGATATATTTCAGCTATTATAGGTTTTTTGTTAGTGCTTGCACCAAAATTTATAACACCCGTTTGTCCTCCTATGGAAAATGGGATGTTCATGAAATGCCATTGGATGGGAAATATGACTATAGGTATTGGCGCAGTCATTTTAGTATTAGCAATTATTCTTATTGTAGTTAAAGATTCAAAAATATCTTTAGGATTATCTATTTCAAATATAGCAATTGGTATTTTAGAGATACTAAACGCTCATATACTTATTGGTGGATGCATGAAAGCCGATATGGCTTGCAGAGCAAAAACCATTCCGTTATGCACATTGTTGTCATGTATATTGGTTTTAGTTAATATTTATTATTGTATGAAAGAAAGACATTCATAATGGAATCAATAATTGAAACTGAAAATTTAAGCAAGAGTTTCAAAAGAGGTTCCAATACACTTTTTGCTGTTAAAAATGTAAACTTTACCTTGAAGGAGGGAGATTTTGTCAATATAATTGGCAGAAGTGGTTCCGGGAAGTCAACTTTTTTAAATCTTTTGTCTGGTTTATTAAAACCGACTGAAGGTAAAATTTTTGCTAAGGGCAAAAATATAAGTGATTTTTCTGATAGAGAAATTAGCAAATATAGGAATGAAATCATAGGTTTTGTGCCACAAAGTCTAGGAACACTTCCAAATTTAAATGTTTTAGAGAATGTGTCTCTTCCTTATTATCTATTTAAAAGAGATGAATCTGCTTATGAAAAAGCAGCTATGCTCCTTGATTTGATGGGAATTTTGCATCTGAAGGATGATTTTGCTAAAAATTTATCTGGAGGAGAGCTAAAAAGAGTGCTGATAGCCAGATCTATGATTAATTCGCCGAAACTTTTGATTTTAGATGAGCCAACAAGTGATTTGGATAAAAACACTACTATGGAGATAATGGATTTATTAAAAAAAATAAATTCTAAAGGTACTGCACTTATTATAGTTACTCATGAGCTTGATATTTTAAAATATGGCAATACACTTTACCAAATGGAAGATGGAAGTTTAATAAAGAAGGAGGATAGAGATGAATTTATTAAAGAAAATGACTAGCATTTTTGCAATTATGGTAATCATGATTAGCCTCACTTCCATGTCTGCTTTTGCAGCAGAAACAAATTATGGTAACTGGGTTGAAGTCGCTGATGCTATGTCAGAACATTTAGAAAAAGCTGTGGAAGTTTACAAGCCTGGAGATAAGGATGCTAAAAAAGCAGCCACAGATGCAGTTAATGTAGCTTACTTTAAATTCTATGAAAAAATTGGATTTGAAAAAACAACTATGACTGCAATTTCAGGCCAAAGAGGTTCAATGGTTGAACATCAATTTTACAGAGCAAAAAATTCTATCAAAGCAGATGCAGACCCAAAAGAAGTTAAAGATGAAATTGATGCACTTATAACTTATCTTCATGAAGATGCCCATACTCTTGATGGAACCTCTGGAGATTCTAAGTCCAGTGGTCAAAGTCAAGAAGATGCAAATAGCCTTTCAACAGGTCAATTGTTTGGAGAGCTGCTAAAAAGATTTGGTACATTTTTTGCAGTTCTTGGACTTACACTTCGTGAAGGACTCGAAGCCATTTTAGTTGTAGCTGCCATTGCTGCATATTTATCAAAGACTAATAATAGAATTTATTTAAAAGGTGTATATATTGGAGCCTTGCTAGGCATTGTTTTTTCAGCAGTCCTAGCTGGAGGATTTAATATCATCGCCAATACAGTGGGAGAAGTTGAGTCTGGAATGGGACAAGAAATATTCGAAGGAATTGCGATGTTTCTTGCCGTTATCGTACTATTTTATGTATCCAATTGGATGCTTTCTAAATCTGAAGTTGAAGTTTGGAATAGATACATTAAAAACAAAGTTGAACAATCTGTTTCCAAGGGTAATTATTTTGCCTTATCTTTCACTGCATTCTTAGCAGTAGCAAGAGAGGGTGCAGAACTTATTTTGTTTTTCCAAGGTATGAGAACAGGCATTTCTGATAATCCAATGCATATGTGGATTGGACTTTTAGTTGCCGCCATAATACTTGCAATTGTATATTATTTAATTGCTAAAGTTTCTGTAAGGCTACCATTAAAACCATTCTTTACATTTACTTCTTGGCTAATGTTTATACTTTGCTTGTCTTTCTTAGGAAAGGGCATAGGAGAATTACAAGAAGCAGATGTAATTGGCAGAACTATAGTTCCTTGGATGAATGGATGGTCTGCTGAAGTTATAGGTATATACGATAGGTATGAAAATCTCATCCCACAAATTATTCTATTGGTAGTAACCATTGCTTCTGTTATTTATCAAAATAATAGAAACAAAAAAATTAGAGCTGAGCTTGAAGCCAGCCAAGAAAAAGAATAGGAGGATATATAGGTATGAAAATCTCATTCCACAAATTATTCTATGAGTAGTAACCATTGCTTCTGTTATTTATCAAAATAATAGAAACAAAAAAATTAGAGCTGAGCTTGAAGCCAGCCAAGAAAAAGAATAGGAGGATATTATGTTAAAAAAGAAAAGTTTATTTCTTGTTGTTATGACGCTTGTGTGCGCATTAATGTTTACAGCTTGTGGTAAAAAAGAAGATACAAAAGCTAATAATACAGCTAAAACTTCTACAGAAGAAAAAACACCAGCTGAAGGAAACAAGAAAGAAGCAGGAGATGCAAAAGCTGCAGCTCCAGGAGAAGATGCAGGATTTGAAGAATTTCCAATTGGCGATGACCAAACTAAAGGACCTTTAGTAATCTCTGGTGTATATTTCCAACCAGTTGATATGGAACCAGCAGGAAACTCAATTCCTAAAGAAGAAGCTGACTGCCATATTGAAGCCGACATTACAGCATCACAAGAAGGTTCAACGTTAGGTTATGGTGTTGGTGATTTTGTTCCATGGTTAAAAGTAAAAGCTTATTTACAAAAGAAAGGTTCAGACCATGTTCAAGAAGTTTCTTTCATGCCAATGAACGCATCTGATGGTCCACACTATGGTGCAAATGTTAAATTTGACGAAGGTGTTGGCGTTTATGATGTAAAATTTGAAGTTTCTGCACCAGGCAATGACTACTTACTACACGTAGATAAAGAAACTGGTGTAACAGGTAGATTCTGGACAGAACCACTTGTTGCAGAATGGACTGACTTCGAATGGAACGGACCACAATGGTAAAGTTTTAAAAATTTATAATATTTATAAGGGGAATTTATATTCCCCTTATATACATATATGGGGGGTGAAATTATGTTAAAAATTTTTATTACAGTTATGGAGGCGGGAATAGCCTTTTCTCTAATGATTTCTTTAATACTTGCCTATTATACAACTAAAGAGAGCAAATATAAAAAGTATGTTATTATAATTTCTTTAGTTTTAGGGGTAATTGCAGCAATTGTTTCAATAATTATAAGAAATATACCTAATTTTATTAATAGAACAGAATTGAATTTCTGGTCTATGGTACCCATAGTTATCTCAGTATTTTTAATATTAATTTTTATGATATTTGAAGATAAGATAAATGCTAAAATTTATGATAATTTCATTTCATCATCGGTTGTTGTCTATCTTGTAGGAATTTGTTTTTATTATTTACCGTATGTATTTAACCAATCAAACAAATTTGTATATTATGGCGAAAGTGCTGTTTCAACTATTGTACTTTTTAGGATTTTAGGCTTTGTTTTTGGGATAATCATGATGATTTTATCAGGGCTTGCCATATACAAGTCCTCAGTTAAACTTGAAGGTAAAAACTTAAAGATTGTAGTTTTTTTTAGCTTGATATGCTCGGGTATCAGCCAATTTAATATCATAATTCAAAGGTTTTATTCTAAAGGGATTATTCCTAGAAATGTTAACTTTTTTAGAGTTATTGCATTTATAGCTAATCACGAAAATGTGTTTTTATATGCAACAATGTTAATTATGATAGCTATTCCAGTAATTTTATATAAGCAAAATATTAAAGTTAATGAAGATTATAGCAATAGGGCTCAGTTAAGAAAAATAAAGTATAGAATGAAGAATAAAAGACATTGGGCAATTTTTTTCCTTGTCGTTCTATTTATTAATACTTTTTCATTAACGTTTGGAAAGGCATATGCTAATAAGGAACAGGCCCTTTCACCACCTGAAGATTATCAAACTGAAAATGGAATGATTGTTATTCCTTTAAGTAGCTTAGAGGATATGCATTTGCACAGATATTTGTATAAGGCAGAGGATGGCGTACAAATGAGATTTTTCTGCATTAAAAAATCAGAAGGTTCCTATGGAGTTGTACTTGATGCCTGCGAGATATGTGGTCCATCTGGATATTTTGAAAGAGGCGATGATGTTATTTGTAAGTTGTGCGACGTTGTAATGAATAGGGGTACAATAGGTTTTAAGGGTGGATGTAACCCGATACCTTTCCCATACATTGTCCATGATAAAAAGATAAAGATTGCGCCAAAAGATCTTGACGCATTGTCTTATGTATTTAAGTAGGAGGGCTTATGTTTTGGAGAATAGTTAAAGGAGCGCTTTTTAGACAAAAGGGAAAGATGGCTCTTATTGCATTTACAGTTGCCCTCGGAGCTTCTCTTGCCACTTCAATGTTAAATACCATGCTCGGTGTTGGGGATAAAGTTAATCAAGAATTAAAGACCTATGGAGCAAATATTAATGTATTACCTAAGGAAGCTTCCCTTCTTGATGATTTGTATGGCATGCAAGAAAAAGAGGGGCAGGTTCAAAAATATTTAAAGGAATCAGAACTTCCTAACATTAAAACTATTTTTTGGGCTTACAATATTGTAGACTATACGCCATATCTTAACACTTGGGTTTCTTGTAATAATGATTCTAAACATACTAAGATGGTAGGAACATGGTTTAATAATCATATGAATTTGCCTACTGGAGAATCAGTTGATACTGGTATGATTAGACTTAAAAACTGGTGGGAAGTTCAAGGCGAGTGGTTATCAGAAAATGATAGCGATTCAGTTATGCTTGGAAAGATTTTTGCAGACAGAAATGGATTTAAAGTTGGTGATGAAATCCAACTAAAAAGCAATAATTTAGACAAAAAATTTAAAGTTAAGGGTATTTTCTCATCAGGTTCTGATGAAGATGCATTTATATATTCTACTTTAAAAACAGCACAAGAATTTGCTGGAGTTACTGGAGTTGTAAATAAAGTTGAAGTATCAGCTCTTACTACACCAGACAATGACTTAGCAAGAAAGGCTGCCAAAAACCCACTATCTTTAACTATTAAGGAACGGGAAGTATGGTATTGTACAGCTTATGTTTCTGCTATTTGTTATCAAATAACAGAAGTAATGACTGATTCTGTAGCTAAGCCAATTCGCCAAGTTGCAGAAAGTGAAGGAGATATTTTAAATAAGACTACTCTTCTTATGGTTTTAATTACCGTATTAACTTTGATTGGTTCAGGCTTTGGTATTTCTAATCTTATTACAGCATCTGTAATGGAAAGATCTAATGAAATTGGACTTCAAAAAGCTATAGGGGCGTCAAATGGAAGGATAATTTGCATAATTCTTGTGGAAATAATTTTGACAGCGATATTTGGAACAGTTATAGGTTACGGTGTTGGTCTGCTACTTACTCAGATTATTGGTCTAACAGTTTTTGGCTCAGCAATAGCTCCAACAGCTATGGTAGTTCCCATTGTAGCAATACTTATTATTCTTGTTACAATATTGGGGTCAATACCAGCTATAAGATACCTTTTGAATTTAAATCCAACGGAGGTACTACATGGCAGATAAACAAAGTAAAAATAAATTTTACTTAAAAATGATAATGACTTCCTTGGCAAGGAGACGTGCAAGAATGTTAACAGCACTACTTGCTATAGCTATGGGAGCAACAATTATTTCAGGACTTGTTACTATTTACTATGATATTCCTAGACAAATGGGTAAGGAGTTTAGGTCTTATGGTGCAAATATGTTGGTAATTCCCACCAACCCTGATAAAAAAATTACCAATGAACAGTTAGATGAAGTTAAATCGTTAATTCCTTCAGGAAAGCTTGTCGGTCAGGCACCCTATATTTATACAAATGCAAAAATTAATGAACAACCTTATATGCTTGCAGGTACAGATTTAAAGGGAGCGAAAGAAAATTCTCCATACTGGCTTATTGACGGTTCATGGCCTGAAAAATCGAGAGAAGTTTTAATAGGTAATGAAGTTTCAAAGGCTTTGGAATTAAAAGAGGGAGATAAAATTATTATAAATACTCCCAAAGTTAATGGAGAAGGTTCTATAGATACTAATTTTGTTGTTTCAGGAGTTGTAACAACAGGTGGTAAAGAAGAAGAACTTATTTTTATGAGTATTGATGATATTTCACAGCTTGTTAAAGACAAAGATTTTGATGTCGTAGAATATTCAATAGAAGCTGAACAAAATGAACTTTCAAAAATAGTATCAAATATTTCACAAAAGGATGGATCTCTAACTCCACAAATGGTAAAAAGAGTTACCGCCTCACAAGATATAGTTTTGAATAAATTACAAGCTCTTGTCTTCATTGTAACGATAATAGTATTATTCATAATGATGATATGTGTATCCACAACAATGATGGCAGTTGTAACTGAAAGGCGTAAAGAAATAGGTCTTAAGAAAGCTTTGGGCGCCACAAATTCGTCAGTAATCGTTGACTTTTTAGGTGAAGGAGCATTTTTGGGGGTTTTTGGTGGACTTTTAGGTGTTGCATTAGGATATATATTTGCCAATAGAGTAAGTATTTCGGTATTTGCTAGAAAGGTAAGTTTCTTGCCTCTTTTAGTACCTATGACAATTATTGTCTGTATAGTAATAACTATAGTTGCATCTTTAATACCAGTATCTAAAACTGTTGATATTGATCCAGCTTTAGTGCTTCGTGGAGAATAGAAAGGAATTTTATGGATATATTAAAACTCGTAGATGTTTCAAAAATTTATGGTGAACTTAAAGCCCTTGACAAAATCAATTTAAGTGTAGAAAAGGGCGAATGGATTTCTATAATGGGTCCATCAGGTTCTGGTAAAACAACAATGATGAATATTATTGGTGCCATGGATAAACCTTCACTTGGCGAAGTTATTTTGGATGGTGAAGATATAGCAAAAAAATCACCTAAGGAACTAACAGTTATTAGAAGGGATAAGATAGGACTTATTTTCCAACAATTTCATTTAGTTAATTATTTAAGTGCTTTGGAAAATGTAATGATGTCACAATATTATCATTCTATGCCAGATGCACAAGAAGCAATGGAAGCTTTGGCTGCAGTAGGTCTTGCTGATAGAGCCAACCACTTACCCAACCAATTATCAGGTGGGGAACAACAAAGAGTATGCATTGCTAGAGCTCTTATTAATCATCCTTCAATACTTTTAGCCGATGAACCCACAGGAAATTTGGATGAAAAGAATGAATATATAGTTCTTGACATATTTGAAAAACTTCACAATGCAGGATCAACAATTATTGTTGTAACTCACGACCCTGAAGTCGGTGAAGAATCTGAAAGAATGATAACTCTTGAACATGGTAAAATTTCAAAAGAAGAAAAAATGAAAAGAAAAAGACCAGTTCTTGATTCTGTAAAAAAAGATGAAAAACTTAAGGAGTTTATATGAGAAAATTTTTAAATGTATTAATAATTTTTTCTTTGGGGCTTGTCCTAGTTGCTTGTGGAGGAGATAAAAAAGAAGAAGTTCCAAGCGTAAGCTATAAAGACGGCACATATCAAGGAGAATCTGCCAAAGATGAAAGAGGCGGACTTGTAAAGGTGGATATAACCGTTAAAGACAATAAGATTGAATCTTGCACAATGCAAAACATTGATGGAGATGGAAAAGAAAAGGATGAATCTTATGGTCAAAGCCAAAATGAAGGACTATATAAGATAGCCCAACAAGCTATAAATCTTGCAAAGTCATACCCAGATAGATTAGTGGAAAAAGGAAATCCTGAAGGAGTGGACGTTATTTCGGGGGCAACACAAACTTACAAGCAATTTATAGAAGCTTGCAATAATGCTCTTGATGGTGCAAAATAATGAAAGATTTATACACAATTAATTTAGCAAAAAAGAATATAGAAAATAAAAAGGCAAGGTCAATTACCCTGATTTTACTTGTAGGAATTTTAACTTTTATTTTATTCATGTCATCATTTACAATTTTTTCTCTTAAAAATGGCATGAAATCTTTATCAGATAGGATGGGAGCAGACATTATAGTAGTCCCAGAAGGTTATGATTCCAAAATTACAGGTGCAATATTAAGGGGAGAACCTAATACATTCTTTTTTGACAAGGATATATTAAACAGAGTAAAAAAAATACCAGGAGTTGAAAAAGCCTGTGGTCAAGTTTATCTAGCTACACTTTCTGCTGGATGCTGTTCTTTTCCCATTCAAGTTATAGGAATTGACTTTTCTGATGACTTTAGCGTTAAACCTTGGCTTGAAAAACAGATTAAAACTCCAATTAAAGCTGGGCAAGTTGTTGTAGGTGCTAACATTGTGGGGACTATTAATCATAAGGTTAAATTTTTTAATCAAGAATTCGAGATAAGAGGTAGGCTTGCAAAAACTGGCATGGGTTTTGATAATTCAGTTTTTATGACAATAGAAGAAACTCATAGATTAGCCAAGGAATATGAAAAGATAATTAATCATCCGGTGGCAAAAAAAGATGATATATCTTCTATTTTAGTAAAAGTTGAAAAAAACAAAGATCCAAAAACAATTCAAAAACTTATTAAAGAAGAATTTAAAAAAGAAAAAGTGTATCCTTTATTGCCAAGAAAAATAATGACAGAAGTTTCAGATTCAGCAAAAAACATGCTTGTATATGTGTATATATTGATAGCTTTGATTTGGATACTAGCTTTCTTTATTTTAAGTCTTGTAAATACCTTATCAGTTAAGGAAAGGAAAAGAGAATTTGCAACCATAAGGATATTAGGAGCAACAAAGAAAAAACTCAGTGAAGTAGTTCTTATTGAATCTATGCTAATTAACGGAACAGGTGCAGTCATAGGTTCTGTGCTTTCCTTTGTTTTAAGTATAACTTTCAATAATATATTTTCATCACTTTTGAATATGCCTTTTTTAAGACCGAATATATTCCTTATGATTTTAATGTTAATAATAGTAATAATTTTGGGAACCTTGTTAGGTCCAATATCTTCAATTATTGCTATTAATAAAATAAATAAAGAAGAATTATTATTGATGCAAAGAGATAATGATTAAAATAGGCTATTTGTCAAATTTTGGGGAGACTTGTTAACTCGAGTCTCTCTTTTCAATTAAAAATCAATACTTAAACGCTAGATTGTGTCCATACTGTGTTACATCAGGTGTTAGAATTAGCAGTGGATGACGAATATATAAGGTTTAATCCGTCTGATAATGCTATGAAGGAATTGAAAGTAGCTTATCGAAATGAATCTCCGAAGAAAAAAGCCATGACAATAGAAGAACAGGTACTATTTGAAGAATATTTATCTAATAGTGATGAATATAAAAAATGGTATCCAATATTCATTGTTATGCTTTGGACAGGTATGAGAGTTGGAGAAGTTACAGGATTGCAATGGGACGATCTAGATTTTGATAATGGTCTTATAAGTGTAAATAGGACTTTGGTATATTATAGTAAAGGTAAAGGATTAAACGATAGATATGCTATTAATACACCGAAGACAGCATCAGGTAAGCGAAGTATTCCTATGGTTCAAAAAGTAAAAGATGCTTTTCTTATGGAAAGAGAGTTACAAAAGACTTTTGGAATCGAATGTTGTGATTCAATCGATGGATTTAAAGACTTTGTATTTTTAAATAGATTCGGAAAGGTTCACAATAATGGAACACTTAATAAAGCTTTAAGAAGAATTGTTAGAGATTGCAATTTAAGTATAATGGATAAAAATAAATCGAACTCTAATGATATTCTATTAGTTCCACATTTAAGCAATCACATTTTCAGATACACCTTTACTACAAGGCTTAATGAACAAAATATAAATACAAAAGCAATGCAGTCTATTCTAGGTCATTCTGATATTAGTACAACAATGGATATATATGTAGATGCAACAGAAGATTTTAAAATAGAACAGATGGGGGAATTTGAAAAAGCGATGAAATTTATATTTTAGAATTTACGACAGCTTACGACAAATTTACGACAATTTGCTAGAAATCTATGGGCACTTATAGAGGGTTAGCAAATTGTCGTAAATGGAGAAGTACCAAAAAATAGACTTTTATAGAGATTTAGACAATTATCTAAGGTAGAGGGGATTTTTCCGACAGAGAGAGCAGAAGCACGGAGCCGAAAATCATCAGCATGCCGACGAGGTCGGTGAGTTTAAAGGTCAGATGGTAGAGAACCATGGCGACGATGGCGGAAAACACCGCTTCGGATAGGGCGAAGATGCTGGATTTCTGCGCGCCGGTGTGGCGAGCCCCTTCCAAAAAGGCCCAGAAGGGAATTAGGGTGCCGCCGATAATCGTAAAAAGAACGCAGAGAGTGGAGGTCATATCCCACGTGGGGGCGGTGAAATCCGGACGCGTCAGAAGGATGAGCAGCACGCCGCCTAAGAGCATGGAGGGGCCCATGATTTCCATGGAGCGATAGGTTTTGGACAGACCGGTGGGTGCCAGATTAAAATTCATAAAGCCCACGGCGGAGACCAGTCCCCAAAAAAGCGCCTTGCTGCTTACCTTGAGATTGGAAGGATCGCCGCCGGTAACCATGAGAAAGAGCCCGAGGCTGCATAAAGCCAGGGTGGGGTAGACGATGGGCTTGGGCCAGGTGCGATTCATAATGGAAGAGACGAAGATGACGAAAAACATCCCCGTGTACTGAATCAGCGTCGTCGTCGGCGCATTGGAATAAGCAATGGCGGTGAAATAGCCGTATTGCATACATAAAATCCCGCCGATGGAATAAAGGAGAAAGGCGGGGATATTTTCCCGCTTCCGCACCACGCGAAAAGCGTAGCGGCCGCTGCGGCGCAAGTCGTGGACGAGGAGGATGAGCCCCACCGCCGTCAGCCGAATGGCCACGAGAACATCGGGGGTGAAGGCTTTGTTTTGGAAAATGTATGCGCCCACATTGCCGTTAAGTGCCCACATCATGGTGCATAAAAAGATTAAAAGAATACCCTTGAGCATGACGACCCCTTTCTCCCTGCGCCGGTTCAAAATCCAATGGGCAAAGCCCGCCGAAAACACTTGTATACTATGTCTATTATGGGGGCCGCCTTTGAGGAAAGTCAAGGCGAAGGGAAGAGAGAATTTTACGGGGACGAAAAGGAAGAGGAAATTTTACAAGAACTAACGGGGATTTAATAAAGATTTGCATTTCCTCTAATTTACATAGTTTATTCTGTGAGGGATGAAAAATTTACAAAAACACAAGGAGGATGCAATGATTCGACGAATGAAATGGTTGGTTGTGGCTTTGGGCATGATGCTGCTCGTGGCCTGCACAAAGGAATCCACGGCCACAGACACTTTAGATTTAAGCAAGATCACAGTGGAAGAGTTGGAAAAGAAGGCGAAGGAAGAAGGGAACGTCCACTCTGTAGGCATGCCCGATGCCTGGGCCAACTGGAAGGAAACCTGGGCAGACATTGAAAAGAAATACGGCATCAGTCACACGGACACGGACATGTCTTCGGCGGAAGAGCTGGCGAAGTTTGCCGCGGAAAAGACCAATGCTTCGGCAGATATCGGGGATGTGGGAATCGCCTTTGGTCCCGTAGCCGAGGAACAGGGCTTGTCCTTAAAGTACAAGACCTCTTACTGGGACGATGTTCCCGACTGGGCAAAGGACGACGACGGCGACTGGCTCTTGGCCTACACGGGACAAATGTGTTTTATTACGGACAAACAAAATCTGCCGGAAGGGGTCGAGCCGCCGAAAACTTTCGACGATATTTTAAACGGTAACTATGTGTTGACCATTGGCGACATGGAAACGGCCAATCAAAGTCAATTCGCCCTCTTAAATGCCGCCGTCACCTATGGCGGGGACGAAAAAAATCTCAAGCCCGGACTGGACTTTTTCAAAAAGCTCGCCGAACAAGGCCGCCTGAAGACCACCGACGCCTCTCTCGCCAATTTGGAAACCGGGGAAGTGCAAGTGGGTATGTTGTGGGACTTTAACGCTCTGAACTACGCCGATGCCGTGGATCGGGATCGCTTCGTGATTACCGTACCGCCGATGACGGTTATGACCGGCTACACCACCATCATCAATCGCTACGCCGCCAATCCCTACGCCGCCGCTTTGGCTCGGGAATTTATTCTCTCCGACGAAGGTCAGGACAATCTGGCTAAGGGCTACGCGCGGCCCATTCGCGAAAATGCCAAGATTTCCGACGAAGCCAAGAAAAAACTCCTGCCCCCTTCGGCCTACAAGGACATTTACAAGGTCAAAGACAGCAAGGCATGGGAAGACAGCACCAAGCAACTGGCTCAGCTGTGGCAAGAAAACGTCATGGCTTATATGAAGTAAGAGACGTCACAACTTCGGGCCTTCGGGCCCCTTTTTATTTCGAAAGGAGACTTGCATGAAACGACGGTTGCCCTTTCACCTGGCCATGATTCTCTTCGCCTTTATCGCCGTAGCCGTATTGATCTATCCGTCGGCGAACATGGTCCTTATGAGCTTTAAGCCCACGGGAGGCGGGGGATGGACTCTGTCCAATTACCGGGAGATCCTCACCGGGTCAATGTACACCGCGGCCATAAAAAATTCCGTGGGAATTTCCCTTTTTTCAAGCGTCGTGGCCATTGTCTTTACCACGGTGACCACCTACGCCATCGTGAGTCATTCGAAACGGCTTAGAGAGATCTTTGTGGTCATCGCGAATATGACCTCGAACTTCGCCGGCATTCCCCTGGCCTTCGCCTACATTATTCTCTTAGGCTCCTCCGGCGTGCTCCTTATCTTCGGCCGCCGCGCCGGCATCCATTGGCTGGCGAATTACAATCTCTATTCT
This sequence comes from Peptoniphilus rachelemmaiella, assembly GCF_943169845.1. GTDB lineage: Bacteria > Bacillota > Clostridia > Tissierellales > Peptoniphilaceae > Aedoeadaptatus > Aedoeadaptatus rachelemmaiella. Next base: position 75,122 of record NZ_CALPBW010000002.1, on the reverse strand, counting down.
TCCTTGGGCCTGTGCATCGTGTACCTTTATTTTCAACTGCCCATGGGCATTATTCTTCTTTTGCCTATTTACGACGCCCTGGAAAAAGGGTGGCGGGAATCGGCGGAGCTTTTAGGGGCGAGCAGCTTTCAATACTGGCGGCGCATCGGCCTGCCCGTGCTTATGCCCTCCATCGTCGGCGTTTTCGCCATGATGTTTGCCAACGCCATGGGCGCCTACGCTTCCGCCGAGGCCTTGACGGGCACCGGGGTAAACCTCCTCTCCATACGCATCGCCAACACGGTGACCGGGGATATTTTTGCCCGGCCGGAAATCGGCGCGGCCCTCTCCGTATTGCTGGCGATGATTCTTCTCATCAATATGATTCTGGGCGACAAACTGGCCAAGCGGGCCGAGAAAGTGAGTAAAGGATGAAAAAATTTGCAAAAAACGCCGCCATCGTCCTCATGCTTCTGTATCTCTTCGCGCCCCTGCTGGCGACATTGCTCTATGCCACATCCATGGACTGGTCTTCCACCATGCTCCCCAGAGGCGCCACCCTCGCCTGGTTCGGGAAGCTCCTTATGAATAAAACCTTCCTCCATGCCTTGGTGCGTACCTGCGTTCTGTCTCTTATCGCCGTCAGCTTGGGCGCCGCGATCATCGTGCCGAGCATCTTTGCCATTTACGTCTACTACCCGCGCCTCGAGAAGGTGGCGGAGGGCATGGTCATCGCATGCTACGCCTTTCCCGGCGTCATTCTGGCATTCGCTTTGATGAACACCTACGCCGCGTTGGGCATCCCCATGATCACCGTGGTGGTGGGATCCTACGTTCTATTCATCTATCCCATGATTCGCCAGGGCACCCTAAACAGCCTCCGGGCCATCGGCGCACAGACCCTGATGGAGTCGGCGGAAATCCTCGGGGCGAGCCCCTGGACGACGTTCAGAAAAGTTATCCTGCCGACGATTATGCCCGGCGTGTTTTCCGCCTGCCTCTTCAGTTTTTCCACCCTCTTCGGCGAATTCGTCATCATCAATTTGGTGGTGGGATCGAAATATGAAACAGTGCAAATCTTTTTGAGAAAATCCCTCTCCGTCAACGGACACATGGCCTCGGCCATTGTCATACTCTACTTTATCGTCATCAGCGTCATTACCTTCGGCGCCATAGGCCTTACGAGAAAACAGAAAGGATACGAGGCGTAATATGAGCTTTATCGAAATCAACAATTTAAGAAAATCCTTCGGCGAAACGGAAGTGCTTCACGGATTGAATTTAAAAATTGCCCGCGGTCAATTGGCCACCCTTCTGGGCCCATCGGGCTGCGGTAAATCCACATTGCTCAGGGCCATCGCCGGCTTAAATACCATCGACGAAGGCGAAATCATCATCGACGGCAGACGCGTCGACGGCCTCGCCCCGAACGATCGCGGCCTGGGCATGGTTTTTCAGAACTACGCCCTCTTTCCTAATATGAACGTGCTGGACAATGTAAAATTCGGCCTGGAAATGAAAGGCGTAGACAAAAAGACCCGGGACGCGGAAGCGAAAAAGATGATCGACCTGGTGGGCCTCACGGGAAAAGAAGAGGCTTACCCGGCGAATCTTTCCGGCGGGCAGCAACAGCGGGTGGCTCTGGCGCGGAGCTTGGTCACCAAGCCTGACGTCCTTCTCTTGGATGAGCCCTTAAGCGCATTGGACGCACAGATCCGCGTGCAGCTTCGCGGGCTCATTAAATCCCTTCAGGCGGAACTTAAGATTACGGTGATCCTCGTCACCCACGATCAGGAAGAGGCCATGAGCATGAGCGATTATATTTTTGTCATGAATCAGGGCCATATCGTGCAGGAAGGCTCGCCCACCTACATTTACCGCCATCCCCAATCGGAATTCGCCACCCGCTTTATCGGCGACTACAATCTCTTTACGAGAGAAGAAGCGGCCGCCATGGGCGCCGTCGATCATGCGGATTACAGCTACGTGGCCATTCGCCCGGAAGTGCTCTCCTTAGAAGCCATAAGCGACGCCTACGCTTACGAAGGCAAAGTCATTCGCACCTCCATGCGTGGCTCCATCTATCGCCTGTACATCGAAGTGAACGGGAAAAAGATGCTGAAGATGGATCAACTGAACCGAAGCGCCAATATGCGGCGCGTCGGCGACAAGGTGACGGTGTATATGCCGAAATCGGAAATTATCGGAATGGAGTAGGCTCATGAAACTACTTCAACTCACCGATCTTCACTTCGGCTCCTTTCCATTTAAGGGTGACGACAAGCGCACGGAGGATTTGGTGCGGAACATGGTTTCGGCCCTGGCGCCGGATCTCATCGTCCTCACCGGCGACATTCACTGGTCTTTGGAATCGGGAAGCCTCACGATTTTATCCGGCGTTCTGGATTTTTTCGACAGCCTGCGCGTCCCTGTAGCTATTACCTGGGGCAATCACGACAGCGAAAGCGCCTACGATCGCCGGGTGCTGAAGGAGCTGGTGTATCATATGAAACACCATGTGGAAAAACGGGGCCTCGCCTCCGTGGAGGGGCGGGAGCTCTATTATTTCGACGCAGGGAACTATCGCCTGTACTTTTTAGACAGCGGTGACTACGACGAGGACAACAACTACGCCTACGTCTATGAAGAGCAGATTCGAGACCTCATCGCCCTGGACGGCGGGGAAGGAAAAGAAGGCCTTTTATTTATGCACATTCCCGTGGTGGAATTCGACGACGCGAAAAAGGCGGGCTTGGCCGTGGGCCACAAAGACGAAACTGTCTGCGCTCCGGTGAAAAACACGGGGCTGGTGGATACTTTGTTAAACGAAAGCACCGTCCGCCATATTTTTGTGGGCCACGATCACGACAACGACTTCACCGCCAATTGGCGGGGGATGCACCTTTACTACGGCCGCATCACCGGCTACAACGCCTATGGCAGCTTGCCCCGGGGCGCGCGACTCATCGAACTTACGGATGCAGGCGTTGAAAGTCGAATTGTGGAAGAAGGCCTTGACACTTAGCCCCTTTCTCACTTATAATGGATCAGATAGTTATCCTTGCTCGATCAATCGAGCCGTCAGTCCACAAGGAGGTGACAGACTTGAACAATTATGAAGTAATCCTTATGTTCTATCCCGACGCCGAATCTGAAAGACGTGTAAAACAATACGAACGTTTAAAAGGCATCATCGCTGATGCAGGCGTCATTAAATCGGAAGACGAATGGGGCACGCGTAAGCTGGCCTATGAAATCGAAGATTACAAAGAAGCATTCTATGTGCTCGTCGAATTCGATGCAGAACCCGGCGTAATCAAAGAATTCAGCCGTATTGCAAGCATTTCCGATACGGTCATGCGTCATATGGTCGTCCGCGTAGATGAATAAGAAACGGGATTGGTGATATCGTGAATTTAGTTGTACTTTACGGGAGACTGACGAGAGATCCGGAGCTTCGCTACAGCCAAAACGGCATGGCAAATACCTTTGCCACCATCGCCGTGGATCGCGGCATGAGTCGCGAAAAGCGCCAAGAAGCGGAAGCGGCCGGCCGGCCCACCGCCGATTTTATCGGCATTAAAGCCTTTGGAACCACAGCCGAACTTTTAGGCAATTACTTCCACAAGGGCAATCGCATCGCCGTGGAAGGTCGAATTTCCACGGGCAGCTACGAAAAAAACGGCGAACGCGTCTACACCACCGACGTCGTCGTAAACCGCGTCCACTTTATCGAAAGTGCGAGAGAAGCGGGCAATGCGCAAGGTGCGCCGAACATGGCACCGCCGACGAACATGGCTTATCAATCGAATAATCAAGCTCAACCGAGCAATCCTTCCGGCTTCGGTCCCAAATCCGACGACGAAGGCTATTACCCGATCGACAACAATGATATCCCATTTTAACCAAGGTTAAGGGGTGAGAACATGCAAAGAAGATATCGTTCCAGAAAAAAAGTTTGCATTTATTGTGCAGACAAGGAAAAACAAATCGATTATAAAGATACGCAAACTTTAAAGCGTTTTATTTCCGACCGCGGGAAGATCCTTCCCCGTCGCGTGACCGGCGCTTGCGCTAAGCACCAACGGAAGATTACCACGGCCATTAAGCGCGCCAGACAAGTGGCACTTTTGCCCTACAGCGCCGACTAATGATTTTTTAAATACACACAGCTCCCGCTTCGGCGGGAGTTTTTTATTGAAAAAAATTCAGTCGTCAAGGCATCTTCATTTGATTAAAAGAAAATAACCTCCAATTGTTAACCGGAGTTATTTCTGGATTAAAAGTTGAAAATCAGCTGTTTTTACGGAAAGCATGGATTTAAAAAGAACCCCCGGGTTACGGAATTTTTTTTTAAAAAAGCTTGACCGAGAAAAAGCCATCGAATATTCTATAAATGATAAATGATATCATGTAAAAATCTAAGCTTGTTTGATGCCGAACGCATCGTTACAAGCAGTAGGAGGATAAAATGAAAGGAAGACAAAAAATAAGCTTAGCCATGGCTTTGTTAACGGTCATGGGTTCAGCTCAACCGATTTTCGCTTTTACGCCGGCGAAAGAAGAAACAAAGAAGGCGATTGTATCAAAGGCGGATGCCATATTAGCCAATACCGCCATTCAAAAGCATTTGTTAGGCACCAATTACTTAGCGCCGAAACATAACTCTACTTATACGCCGGGCATCGACCTTGGCGACTACGAAGATGTGGAAGGCAAGGGAAAGCTTTACGGCAAGGATTCCTATATTTTAACGCCGGATCAAATCATCGAAACACCTTGGTACGAAATATATAATTTAGTGGCTCGCGCGAAAAAAAGCGTGAATAGCTTAGATGAAGCGAAAGCACAACGTTTACTGGGCGAATTGGACACGATTTTACAAATCTATGCCCTAAACAGCGATACGAAGCTAAAAGAAGATGGCGACTATAAAGGCAATTACAAACTAGTCGATGTTCAATTAGTGGACAGCGACGGGCAAACGAATATTTACAAAGATTTAGGTACGGAAAAAGCGGATGCAAAGGATCTCTTCCAAGAAATGGAAGTGACCAAATGGGGCAATGAGTTGGAAGTACTTTTTGTCGCTAATAAAAACAAAGTATCTAAAATCAACAGTATGGTAATGAAGAGCGTAGCGGGAAAAGAAATTCGCGTTTCCCTCGGCTCCAGCGACCCGCAAGATCCGACGAAGACAAACTTAGTCGCCATCCCCATTCCTGCTGAATTAGACGGATCGCAACTCGTTGTTGAAAGCATGAGTTATGTGGACAATCAAGGTACCACGAAACAAACGGGTACCTTCGGTATTAAAATTGACTACAATACCATGGCTAAATCAGCGGACAATTACAGTCGTTACGAGAAAAAGACCAAGGCGAGAATTAAATATTGGATTAAGCGCGGTGAAATTTTAATCGGTAAGTATTTGGATGCCGATGTGGCGAAGGATAAAGAACGGATTAAAACGGTGCGGGAAAGCATTGAAAAGCTAAACCAATTGCGCAATTCCAAGACGCCGTCGATGACGGAAGCTTTAAACATCGCTCAGCCGATTTACGAAATCGAAAACACCTTTACCTTGCTTGAAATTTTAAATGAGCGTATTCATGAAGCCATGGACGATTTAGATTCCGGTACGATCTACAATGACAAAAAGTATACCAAGGAAAGTTTGGAAGCTTTTAGAAAATACCTTGAACAAACGGAACAAAAGGCAGGCGATATGGATGTGCCGGAACTGGTGTCCAAGATCAGCGAGGTGCAAACGGCAAGCCAAAATAATATCCTAAAATACAATACGGAAGCCTTGCAAAAGCTTGTAAACAAGGCAGACAAGTATGAAGAAAAATACTATGAAGCAGAATCCTTTGCCAAGTTTAACTTAGTAAAGATTCAAGCGAAAAAGTGGATTAAAGATAATGCAGATTATTCACCGAGTTTAGATGAAACATCGGATCATATAAGGGCATTGGAGCAGGCGATCAACGCGCTGAAAGCGAAGCCCGGCGTGACGCCGCCTGAAATTAAAGAAGATGAGCGGGGCAAACAAGGGAAAGTGATGTATGCGATTCCCGTCACTTGCAATAATCCTGCAATCCAAAGGTGTTTGGCAGGCCCTGTTAAATACATTCCCTCGGAAAAGAAATACATTTTCTCCTTTAAGAAAGATGGGGATAATTTTGTCAATAAAGCGACGTCTAATACATCAGATTTCACGAAGAAGACAGGTCAGGTAATCGAAACTCTAGGAGAAGATAGCGGACATAAAATAGCCAAGACCATTGAGTTTGTCGATCCGGATACCAGCCTTGGCGCCATATATACGAATGTAGAATACTATGATGGAAATATGATGGGCATCGATGAAAAGAGTGTCAAATTCACCTTAGATACGACCAAGCAACAATTGATCGGTGGCGAGGAGGATAAGCCGTCAACCGAACCCTATGATGTCACCATCGAGTATCAAAATCAAAACGGTGCTGGCAAGACCCATATGGAAAGCTTGGTATCGGAAAAAGTGACGTATGATCCGGTACAAAAGACCCTTACTTTCTACGCGAATCCTGAAATGGACGGCAAAAAAGTAAAGTCTTACCTTGAAAATATTAATTACGCTCCGAAGGGAACGTATATACCGGCGGATATTACGAAGAAAGTAGAATATGGTTTAGTATCCGAAAAACCGGATGTGGCAGGAGTAGCTGCTGAAAAAGCAGATGTTCCCATGGCATTTGTCTTAAACTACGACATCGACTCGAAAGAAAAAATTGTCGTCAATACGGATGTGGTCATTGGTCATAGCGACAAGCAAACGCAAAAAACAGGTGACACCATTTACCTCCACGTAAAAGGCGGAAAAGTGAAGACGACGAAAGAAGAATTGAAAGAATTGCAAACGGCACTGCAAAATCGCATCAGTGATTTAAAAACCAATCACGGCATGGTTTCTAAAATTCTTCCCGAAGAAATCGACGTCTTCGACCACGTAGAACGCAGCGGCTCCGAAAAAAATGTCGTAGAAAAAGTCGTTACGAAGAAAGTTAAAATTAACGACGCCATAAAAGAGGCACTCGGCCGCGCCGAAGTAGTGGATACAAAAGATCCCGAAAAGATCAAAGCGTGCATAAAGGAATTAGATGATCTCTCCCTTTCGATTTTGCCCTGGGTCAGCTTTATCAATGCAGTGGACGGCGAATCGCAAAACCTTGCGAAGTATAAGGCGGACACCCATTTCATTCAATCGACAGTGACTGAAGCGGAAAACAAATGGAAAGAGATTAAAGAAAAAACCACGGCGACCATTACCCGCGAGGATATTCGCACCTATTCCCAAACCCTTACTTCTCTCTATGACGGCTTGCGCTTAGATCCGGAACCGTTGGAAAAGCTGGTAAAAGATGGAGAAGAAAAGATTCAATCGGGCAAATATCAAGATGCCGGCGTCAAGGCGCTTAAAGAAACAATCGACGGCTACAAAGAACCGAACATCGGCTACCAACCTTATCCTGGCGGTCCAAAAATTGACTATAAGGGCAACTCCAACTCCAAAGGAGCGAAAGCGTACCTTGCCGATATTAAGGCACCGAAGAAGACCTATAAAAAAGATCCGAGTGACACGACGCAAAACGGCACCAATTTGGATACATCGGTTTACGACAGCTGGGTCTACCGTGTGGACGCCGGAATCAAGGCACTAAAACTGAAAGAAGCCGGCGATGTTACCAAGACGGCCTTAGAAGATGCCATTCAAAAGGCTGAAAAGGCGCTGGAAAAGAATAAGTCGAACGAGGCGAAGGATAAGTTGCGTGCGGCCATTGCCGAAGCGAAAAAGGCAATGAACTTTACGGAACAAGGTAAAATCGATGAAGCGGTTGAAAAATTAAATGCCGCTGTGAAAACTTATGAAGATTCGAAAGATGTCTTTAAAACCGAAGCCTTACAAGCTGAAATTGACAAGGCGGAGAAGCTCTTAAATGCAACGAAGAAAGAAGAAGAGGTTAATGAAAGGCTTGCCATTGCCATTCAAGAAGCGAAAAAGGGCTTGAAGGCGGACAGCCAAGAAAAAGTCGATGCTGCCTTAAAGGCCTTACAAGCTGCCGTGGGAAAATTCCAAGCATCCCCCGACAGAGAGGATCCGAATGTTCATATTGAAGCGACGAAAACCGTCAACATTCAGCTGTATAAAGAGAATAAAGATGAGCCGTCTATGGCTAACAGTGCCCTTTGGAATCAAGGGAAACTCACCAAAGAGAACGGCAAATGGTATTTGGAAATGCAGTGGGTCGACATGACTGCAGATGAGGACAATAAAGTCACCGGCGCCATTACGGATCTTTCCTATGCTGTAAATGGTGAAATGAAAAAAGCCCAAGTCTTAGCAAAACGTGATGTAACAGTGGGCTCCAACAAGTATGAGTCACCGACTCGTGTCAAAATCGAAGTGACGGAAAATCAACAATTTGTTCCCGTTAAGGTATCCTACAAGACATCCCTCGGACCTCAAGAACACTCTCCGGCAGCGCGCATCGCCATCGACTGGCAATCGGCGACGGACGGCTTTAACGAAAACACGTACAAGGTAGACAAAGGGCAATTAATCGATGCCGTCAAAGTTTATGAGATGCTGGCGAATGCCGCACAAGGCGTCAATCAAGATTTAATTAACGGCTTAAAGACAAATCTTGAAAAGGCAAAAGCAGTGATCAAAAATGGCGACGCGACCATTCAAGAGGTCAAAGACGTTTACAGCGACTTGGATAAAGCGGGCAGCGCCGTCAAATTTGCCGATGAAATTTACCGCGTGCACTTAACACAATTAAAGGCCAATCTCAACGAATTTAAGGGCGAAACAGGTAAGTACACGGCAGAGTCCTTGAAAAAATACGAAAATGTTATTACCCAAGGTGAGAAGGCATTAAAAGATGCAAAAACCTACGATGCTATTAAAGCGGCTTACGACGCCATTAAATTCATCGACGATAATCTACGTTACGACACCTCGGCCTTAGAGGCAAAAGTCAAAGAAGCTTCCGCCATGATGGACGGCAAGTACACGCAAGACAGCAAAGATAATTTAGACGTCAAAATCAAGGATGCGAAGAAGTGGATTGAGGAAGCAAAAGTAAAAGGCATTAAAGCCGGCTATAAGGCGCCTGATCTGACCAAGGCTTTAGATGCCGCCATGAAGGGCATGGTAGCGGAAGGCGAAGCACCGAAAAAAGTGGATAAGACGAAGCTTCTAGAGCTTATTCGCGAATGTGACGCTATGGATCTCAGTAAGTATACCGATGAAAGCAAAACGGAATTTGAGAAGAAATTAAACGAAGCGAAAACCGTAGCCAATGACGAAGGAGCGGTTGAGCAAAGTGTAACCGACGCCTTCAATGATTTGAAGGCGGCAAAAGAGGGCCTTGTGGTTAAACAAGCACCTAAGGAAAAGGTGACAGTCACCTTTGTGAGCGACAAGGGAACGACGCCAGCTGCCGTTACCGTCGATAAAGGCATGGTGATTTCCGCCCCCGCAGGCTTTGAAGAAAATGCTTCAAAAGTTAAGGTAGACGATGTGACCTATGTTTTCAAGGGCTGGTACGATGGCAATGAAAAATTTGATTTCACAAAACCTGTTAACAGCAACAAAACGTTAACCGCTCGTTGGGAAAAAGTGGAAGTGCCTGCCGATCAAGAGGCTATTTACAATGTAGAATTTTCTTGGAAGAAGATGAATAGCGATGACGACGCGATGATGGGCACGGTCTTTAAACATCCTGCACAATTGATCGTCAAAGGCGATAAGGCTGTCTTCAGAGTGGAACTGCAAGATGCAGGCGAAGGGACCTACGTTACCGACATGGCCTATAAAGGTGAAACCCTCGTGCCGTCGAAGACGACAGAAGTCACTGTCGGCGGTGTTACCCAAACGAAGCCTGCGGCATTTGATATTCCCGTGGATATGAATGATGTGAATAAGACCTTTAGATTGACAGTAACCGTTGGCGCAAAAGGAATGCCGGCAAAGGCATCGGCAGACTTTGTCGTCGATGGCGGCGGAAAAACGCCGGCACAACCTGCGCCTCAAGTGGACAAGAAGGCGCTGAATCAATTAATCGCCGAATGTGATGCTCTGGATCTAAGTCGCTATGAAGAAAAGGGTAAGAGCGAATTTGTAGCGGCACTGAAAGATGCGAAGGCTGTTTCTGAAAAGAGCACCGCAACCAAAGAGGATGTGGAACTGGCACTGACAAAGCTGCAACAGGCAAAAGGGGCTTTAGTACTGAAGAAAGCGCCGAAACCCGATGTAACACCGGATACGCCGAAGCCTGATGTCAAGCCGAATCCTAAAAAGCCGGAAGTAAAGCCGGGCAACTCCGGAGGCACTCGGACCTTCCCTCGGGTCCCCTCGAAACCTGAAGGAAAACAAACAGAACCCGAGAAAAACAAAAAACATGTGGAATCACCGAAAGCCCCCGAAGCAAAATTCAGCGATACTGTAAACCACTGGGCAAAAGAGTCGATTAATTATGTCGTCAGCAAGGGATACTTTAAAGGTGTAGGCGACAATCGCTTTGCTCCCGAGAGGTCCATTACCCGTGCAGATTTCGTCACCGTTTTGGGACGCATGGCGGGCATCGACCAAAGCAAGTTTACGAAGAATGTATTTAAAGACGTTAACGGAGGCTACTACGCCGCTTACGTCAACTGGGCAAGTGAAAATGGCATTGTGCGAGGAATCGGCCATGGAAAATTTGATCCTAAGCGTCCCATCACCCGTGAGGAAATGGCCGTCATGATGAATAAGTTCTTACAAGTAACAGACAAAAAGCTTTCTGAAAAAGAAAGCAAGGCCTTTACTGATGACGGAACCATTGCTCCTTGGGCTAAGGAAGCTGTTCGTGCCATGGAGAAAAAGGGCATTGTTAAAGGGATGGAAGACGGTTCGTTTAGACCGAAATCCGGCTTTACTCGTGCGCAGGTAGCACAAGTTCTCTACAATCTGGATCACAATAAATAAACTCGAAGACCTCCGATCGAAAAAATAGGTTTCAAGTGCTCGAGCGCCTTGAGGCCTATTTTTGTGTCCGAAAGAGCAGAATGGCCCCGAATGGCGCAATAGGGGAATATATGGTAAAATAGCCTGATATGAGGTGATAGATTGTATCGAAAAATTCAGGGCTTGCGCGTGCTCAAGCTTCTTTTATATTCTGTTTTGCTGGTCATGGGCGGGCTGTTTGTGCCCATTCTATTTGCCTTTATACCGGCCATGTTTTTATCGGAGATGCGCTTTCAAGGCGTGCTTCCTATTTCCGGGGTCTTCGTCGGCGCCTGCGTTTTAATCGGGCTGTTGACGGATCCTTTAATGGGTCTTACGATTCTCACGGTCATGGGGCCGTTGATTTTGATTTTAGATTACTGTATGCGCACGGATCGTTCCGTGGATACGACCATGGCGCTGGGGACCATGCTTTTTCTCCTGAGCCTTGGCTTTATCCTCTACCGCACGGGAACGATTCAGGCCATCGAATCCGGCGAGCTTATGAAAAGTTTCAACGCCGTGCAGGGAGAATTAATGCAAAAGGCTTCCCTGACGGATGTGGAACAGGCGCGCCTCGCCATGACGTTTAAAACCACCATGAACCGCGCCATCGCCCTTTTTCCCGCGTTTTTTCTTCTGTCGGGTTTGGCTGTGGTGTATTTATCTTATCGCATTAGCGGGCGCAACATGCGCATCGGCGGCGAAAAGGTGATTTGCCCGGGCCCCTTCTTTCTCATGCACCTTCCTCGGGTGCCGATCTTGATTTCTTTGGGTCTTTTAGGGGCGGCCCTTGCCATGAATTACTTCATGACCTTGGGCATCGAGCCTTATGTTTTAAACGGCTTGGTGGTGGCGGTCAGTCTCTTGGCTTTTCAGGGCATGAGCATTGTCAATTTTTACCTGCTCCGCTTCGTGCCTTCGCCCCTTTTGCGAGGGATGATTATGCTCTTTATTTTGGTGGTGCCCGTGGGACAAATGGGCCTGGCGGCACTGGGGCTAATCGATCAATTTATCGACGTGCGGAGTTTAGAGGGAGCGTAGCTCATGAACCAATCATTTTCATTGAAAAACTTCTACTTCTATTTAATTGTCATCGCCTTTCTCACGGTGGCGGTCTTTTCCTATAATCCGGTCTTGGGGACAATCGGGGTCATCGCCTGGGTGCTGACGGCATCTTATGCCTATCGCAGCGTAAAAAAATACAACAGCGCCTTTAATGACTACTTCACCGGCCTCCACGAGGATTTTGAAAAGATCACGGAGCGCAGCATATTCTCCATGCCTTTTCCTCTGGTGGTCACCGACCGGGAGGGAACCATTGTCTGGCACAACAGCCTTTTCGGCGAGCTCTTCGGCGAGGGAATATTAAAGGACAAATCCCTGCCCGCTTACATCGAGGATTTGGCCGATGAAAACAAGGGTTTAAAGGCCGTTGAAAGCGGCGCCGAAGTGGAAATCAAAGAGGCGCCCTACAAGGTTTACAACTCGGTGGTGAATTTCCAGATAAACGGCAAGGAAGATGTGCTTTGCCTCTACTATTTCGTGGATCACAGTCAGTACCAACACATGGAAACCCTTTATGAAGACGAGGGCGGCGTGGTACTGGTCGTGGAAGTGGACAACTTCGACGAAGTGGTGGACGCGGCGCCTACGTCGAAAAAGCCGCTTTTAATCGCAGAAATCGATCATCGGATCAACGAATACTTCCGTTCGCAACATGCCTTGGTGCGCAAGTATCAAGAGGATATGTATCTGGTGGTCATGCGAAAAATGGACATCCTGCCGATTTTGGAGCAGAAATTCGACATTTTAGACAGGATCCGCGAAATCGACGCGGGCAATACAGTAAGCGTCACCATTTCCGCCGGTGTCAGTCGCCCGGGTCTGTCCTTTATCGAGGCTTACAGAGAGGCGGACACTTGCCTGGACGTGGCCTTGGGTCGCGGCGGGGACCAAGTGGTTTTAAGAAGCGAAGAAACTTACACCTATTTCGGTGGCAAATCCAAAGCCGTTGAAAAGCGAAATAAAGTCAAAGCCCGTGTGCTGGGCATTGCCCTCAGGCAGCTCATCGACAAGTCCAATCGGGTCTTCGTCATGGGCCACAATAATGCGGACATGGATGCCATCGGCGCCGCCGTCGGCGTCATGCGTGCCGTGCTCAACCAAAACAAAGAAGGCTACATCGTATTAAACGAAGTGAATCCCTCCATCGAAGTCCTGATAAAGGTCATGAAGCGGGAAGAGCCGGATCTGTTCAAGCGAATCGTCTCCGGAGAATTTGCCGACGAGGCCATTCGCCAAGGGGATTTGGTGATCCTGGTGGACAATCACAAGCCCTCCTTTACGGAGCATCCGCCCCTTCTTACGCGCACCGCCAATGTGGTGGTTATCGACCACCACCGCAGGGGCAGCGAGTTTGTGGCCAATCCCGTGCTTTCTTATGTGGAGCCCTACGCCTCGTCGACCTGCGAGCTCATTACGGAAATGCTTACCTACATGTACGACGACACGGAGCTTACTAATTTTGAGGCCAATGCCCTTATGAGCGGTGTGGTGGTGGATACGAAAAACTTCACATTTAAAACCGGCGTGCGCACCTTCGAGGCCGCCTCGGTCTTAAAGCGGGCCGGCGCCGACATGAGCCAGGTACGCTACTTCTTCGAAGACGATTACGACACCATCGTCTCCCGTGCGGAAGTGGTGCACAACGCCCGAATCATCTTCGACAACATCGCCATTTCGCGACTGGAAAAGGACATGCCCAATTCCGTTCTCGTCAGTGCCCAGGCGGCAGATGAGCTCTTGGAAATTCACGGCATCAAGGCTTCTTTCGTCTTGACCAAGAAGAAAGATGTGATCCACATTTCCGCCCGAAGCTTCGGCGACATCAGCGTACAGCTTATTTTGGAACAATTAGGCGGCGGCGGCCACTTGAACATGGCCGGTGCCCAAGTAAAAAGCGACGACATGGACGTCGTGGAAAAACAATTAACCGACGCCATTGCCGATTATTTAGAAAAAGATAAAGGAGAGAAAGAACAATGAAAGTCATCTTATTAAAGAACGTAGACAAATTGGGAAAAGAAGGGGACTTGGTCGAAGCCAAGAGCGGTTACGCGAGAAATTTCCTCTTGCCGAACAAGGCTGCCATCGAAGCCACGCCTGAAAACATGAAGAACTGGAAGGAAATGAAGGCCAAGGAAGCTGCCGATGAAGCGGCTCGCGTGGAAGAAGCCGAAGCGCAAAAGAAAGAGCTTGAATCCAAGGCCGTGGACTTAAAGGCCAAGGGCGGCGCCAACGGCAAGCTTTTCGGCGCCATTACGGCAAAAGACATTGCCGATCGCATGAACGCTATTTTCGGCGTGAAGATCGACAAGAAAAAAATCGTCCTCTCGGAAAACATTAAGACCACGGGCAAACACAAAGTCACCGTAAAATTACACGGCGACATCGCTGCCGATGTGGATGTGGTCATCGACGCGGAATAATGGCCGAAAGGGTAGAGGGGCGGATGCCGCCCTACGACGAACAGGCCGAGGCGTCGGTATTAGGCGCCATGCTTTTGGACAAAAGCGCCATTACCACGGCGGTGGAGAATATTCACGCCGAGGACTTTTATTACGATAGCCACAAGGCCATCTTCGAAGGGATTTTGAGTCTCTACAACAAAAATGAACCCGCCGACATGATTACCCTGTCCGATTTTCTGAAGAAGAACGGGCAGCTGGAAGCCGTCGGCGGCTATACTTATTTAGGCAGGCTCACCTCCGGTGCCGGCGCCGTAAGCAATACGGAAGCCTACGCCAACATTATTAAAGAAAAATCCACCTTGCGGGCCTTGATCCGCGCAGGGAGCGAAATCGTCGAAGACAGCTACCGAGACGACGACGAGGTTGGGGCCATTATCGAAAAGGCGGAGAAATCCATTTTCGACATTACCCAGGACAATCAGCGAAACGGCCTGATGAACATGGGCGAGGTCATGGTTACCACCTTCGATGTCATGCAACAACGCTCGGAAAACAAGGGAGGCCTCACGGGACTCACCACAGGCTTTATCGATCTGGACCGAAAGACCTCCGGTATGCAGAAGGCGGATTTGGTCCTTCTCGCCGCCCGTCCCTCCATGGGAAAGACGGCCCTTATGGTCAACATCTCCACCAACGCCGCCTTAAAAGCCAATGCCACGGTGGCTATGTTTTCTCTGGAAATGAGCCGCAATCAATTGTCTCAGCGGATCTTATCGTCTTTGAGTCACGTGGATCTCATGAAAATTATTTCCGGCGACCTGACCACGGAGGAATGGACCAAGGTCATCGAGACCATGACCTATATGAACGAAATGGGCATCTATATCGACGACACGGCGGGCATTACGCCCCTGGAGGTCAAGGCCAAATGCCGCCGCCTGAAGGCGGAAAAGGGGCTGGATCTCGTGGTCATCGACTATTTGCAGCTGATGGAAGTAGGCGGCCGCGCCGAGAGCAGGCAACAGGAAATCTCCGCCATCTCCCGTCAACTGAAGGGGATCGCCAAGGAACTGGACGTGCCGGTTATCGCCCTGTCGCAACTTTCCCGTGCGCCGGAAATGCGCGCCGATCACCGGCCCATTTTATCGGACCTTCGGGAATCCGGGGCCATTGAGCAGGATGCGGACATCGTCATGTTCCTCTATCGGGACGAATACTACAATCCCGACACGGACAAACAGGGTTTAGGCGAGCTCATTATCGCCAAGCACAGAAACGGCCCCACGGGTACGGTGGAACTCTTGTTTAAAGGCGAATACACGAAATTTGTGAACCTGCAATCCTAATGGAGGAACAATGGATATTATTAAAGTAATTTTACTGGGGATCGTGGAAGGGGTGACGGAATTTCTTCCCATCTCCAGCACGGGCCACTTGATTTTGGCCCACGAATTTATCGGCCTCGAGCCGCAAAGCTTTCAAAACGCCTTCGACGTGTGCATTCAGCTCGGCGCTATCTTGGCCGTGGTGGTTCTGTATTTTTCAACTCTCTGGCCCTTTCGGCGGGAAGAGGGAAAAGTGGCCATTAAGAAAGACACCTTTGCGCTGTGGCTCAAGGTCATCGTCGGGGTGATCCCCTCGGCGGTGTTGGGCTTTTTGTTCGACGATTTCATCGACGAGCACCTCTTTAAGCCACAAGTCGTGGCCGCCACCTTGCTGATCTACGGGATCCTTATTCTCGTCATCGAAAATCGAAGCGAAATGAACCATGTGAAGGCGAAAGTCGGACGCGTCGAGGCCATTCCCTACACCATGGCCTTTGCCATCGGCCTCTTTCAATGTTTGGCCATGGTGCCCGGCACGAGCCGAAGTGCCGCCACCATCTTAGGCGCCCTCTTACTCGGCGCGAGCCGCGGGGCGGCGGCGGAATTTTCATTCTTCCTCGCCATTCCCACCATGTTCGGCGCCACCTTATTAAAAATCGTGAAAAACGGCCTGGCTTTCAGCGGTTTCCAATGGTTCTTAATCCTTTTGGGCGCCATGGTAAGCTTCGTCGTAGCCGTGGTGGTCATTCAAAAATTCATGGACTACATCCGAAAGCGGGACTTCAGAATCTTCGGTACCTACCGCATCCTTCTGGGCCTCATCGTCTTTCTGTACTTCACATTCTCGTAAAAGCGCGCGGATATCCGCGTGTTTTTTTATTGGGAAAACAAAAGGGAAACACCCTTTCTCAATTTTCATCACGGCTTTTGAAGGCGGGTGCAGACGCATACAATGTGTAAAATTTAACGGGAGCGAATTCTGCAGTGAAAGGCACTTTCTTTGATTGATTTAGCGGTAAATTAGAACGAGAATCTTTCTTATTCTCTTGAAAGGGACATAGTCGAATGGTATAATTTTTGTTATGAGATAAATTTTCATTGGAAGGCAAGTGTCTTTTTCTTTTGGCTCTTGACTGATAACCGTTATTGTAAGGAGATGCATATGAATTTAATCGTTGCGCCGAAAAACGTGGATCTGAAGGTGCTAAGGGTGCGAGATCAAAAATTGGACAAGAGCCAAATTACCCACTTGCAAAACCTGGGGTTTGTGGAAGGTGCCAATTGTCGTGTTGTATCTGAGGTTCAGGGGTCGCTGATCGTCATCATCAAAGGCGTACGCGTCGGCTTGGGCAAAGATTTGGCTGAATGTATTCGTATCACAGTGTGAGGTGTAGCATGAACTTGAATCAAGCGTCGGTAGACAAGTACTACGTGGTGAAAAAGATCAATGGGCAAGGCCCATTGAAGCGCCGCATTATGGACATGGGCATTACGAAGAACACCGTGTTGTTCGTAAGAAAATTTGCTCCCTTGGGGGACCCCATTCAATTAACCGTGCGCGGTTATGAATTGAGCCTTAGAAAGGCCGATGCGGAGCTTGTGGAAGTTGAAGAAACTCAAGGGCCGAAGGAGGAAGAGGCGTGAAAATTGCATTAGCGGGCAACCCGAATAGCGGGAAAACGACCCTATTTAATGCCTTGACCGGTTCCCACCAATTTGTCGGGAACTGGCCGGGGGTTACCGTCGAAAAGAAAGAAGGACAGTACAAAAAGGATACAAGCATTACCATTACTGACCTTCCCGGTATTTACAGTTTAAGCCCTTACACACTTGAAGAAGTGGTAAGTCGGAAATATTTATTAAACGAAAAACCGGAAGTAATCATCAACATCATCGACGGCGTGAACTTAGAGCGGAACCTGTATTTAACCACCCAATTATTGGATCTGGGTATTCCCGTGGTCGTCGCCGTAAACCGCATGGACGTCGTTCGCAACAAAGGCGATGTCATCGATCGTTCGGGCCTTGAAGAAGCACTGGGCGCACCGGTTGTTGAAATTTCCGCATTAAAGAAGGAAAACCTCGACGGCTTGATGGAAATGACGAAAAAAGTCCAAGCCACAGCCGCCGAAAATCACGTTTACTACGATGAGCATTTGGAAGATGCGGCGAAAGCCATTTACGACATCGCTCCTTCCATAGCAGCCATGGACTCTAAGCGCTTCTATGCATTAAAACTCATCGAAGGCGATCAAAAGCTCGGGCTGAATCTGAGCGCCGATGAAGAAAAGAAGATTGCCGGCGTCATTTCGGAGTTGGAAGACTATTACGAAGACGACGGCGAAGGCATTATGACGGAAATGCGCTACAATGCCATTGCAGGCATTGTCGAAGGCAATTATAAACAAGGCAAGCGCGGCATGAGCACCAGCGACAGAATCGACGCCATCGTCACCAACCGCGTCCTGGCCCTGCCCATCTTTGTTATCATCATGACCGGTATCTACTACATCAGTGCCAGACTCGTCGGCGGCCCCGTTACCGACTGGGTCAACGATACTTTGCTCGGCACCTATGTTGCCGATGCCATCAACAACGTCGTCTCGTCAATGAATACGGCACCGTGGCTTGAATCCCTCGTTATGGACGGGATCGTTGCCGGGGTCAGCGCCGTCTTAGGCTTCTTGCCCTTGATCGCAACCCTGTATTTCTTCCTCGCCATTATGGAAGATGTGGGTTATATGTCCCGTATTGCATTTATCTTAGACAGAATCTTTAGAAAATTCGGCCTCTCCGGCAAGAGCTTTATCCCGATTCTTATCGGGACCGGCTGCTCCGTTCCCGGGATTATGGCCACGCGTACCATCGAAAACGAAAACGACCGCCGCATGACCGTCGTCGTCACAAGCTTCATGCCTTGCGGGGCAAAGGTCAACCTGATCGGCCTCTTCGTCGCCTCTTTCGGCTTCTGGTACTTCTTGCCCATCGCCTACTTCTCCGGCATCATCGCCGTTATTATTGCGGGCTTAATGCTCAAGAAGACCTCGATCTTCCAAGGGGATCCGGCACCCTTCGTTATGGAACTTCCGGAATACCACATTCCCTCGGCAGAAAATGTCTTTAAGAGCGTATGGGAACGCTGCAAAGCCTTCGTGAAAAAGGCCGGGACCATCATTCTCGTAGCCAGCATCGTCATCTGGTTCTTGCAAAACATCTCCGTCCACGGCGAATTCGTAGAATTTGCGGAAAACCAAGACAGCATTCTCGCTGCTATGGGTAAACTCATTGCCCCCATCTTCATTCCCTTGGGCTTCGGCACATGGCAAGCCACCGTGGCCAGCATCACCGGCCTCGTGGCCAAAGAAGCTGTTGTTTCCACCTACGGCATCATCAACGGTGTCGCCGAAGGTGCCAACTTAAACGCCTTCGTCGCCACCCAATTTACCTTCCTCGGCGCATTGGCATTTATGCTCTTTAACCAATTAAACGTTCCTTGCTTCGCCGCCACCGGCGCCATTCGCGAGGAAATGCACTCGAAATTCTGGACCCTGTTCGCCCTGGCTTTTCAAACGGGCTTCGCTTATGCCATCGCCCTCATCGTCTTCCAAATCGGACAACTGATTACCGGCGGTTCCTTCACTGTATGGACCGGCGTGGCCTTTGTCCTTCTGGCAGTCATGATTTGGGCCATCGTAAGAAAACCCAAAGTCAAGGACGTACCCATCGGTCGAGAACAATTAAACTAAGGAGGAACTATGGGTACGATTATTGTACTAGCTGTCGTCTGCTTGGCCATCTTCGGCGCTGTCCGCTCCATGCGAAAATCCCATGAAGAAGGCGGATGCTGCGGTTGCTCCCAATGCGGGACGGCAAGCTGTGACCACGAAGACGATCACAGCCACAGCCACTAATAGTAAATGATAAAGAGGATGCTTCGGCATCCTTTTTTATTGCAACGTGACTGCAAAATTCAAACTGATTTACTATGATATGTGAAAAATCGTCGGAAAAGATTGTATTTTTTTCAATTAGCCCTTGAAATCCTCGGTGGTAATGATATAATGACTTCAGAAAGAAAACATAATGTGTTTAGGTACAAGCACGCTGCACATACCTAACAGAATCTAGGAGGTAAAATTATGGCACATAAAATTACTGACGCTTGCATCGCTTGTGGCGCTTGCAAACCCGAATGTCCCGTAGACTGCATTTCTGAAGGCGGCGTTTTCTCCATCGACGAAAATGCTTGCATCGACTGCGGTTCCTGCGCAGCTGTATGCCCCACCGGCGCTGCACAACCCGAATAAAATCGGACACAAAAAAGGCGTTCTCCGCAAGAACGTCTTTTTTTAATTGAAAAAATTGTTGCCTACCTTTTTTACCACAGCTGTGGTATACTACCATCAACGATATAAGGCGACGATGAGGAGCAGTAAAAGATGTAACCCGAAAGAGAGCCTGCGGTTGGTGCGAGCAGGCGGGAGCAATCTTTGAATCCGCCTTTGAGCCTGACAATGAAGTGAACCGGAAACGGTTAATTTGGGTGGCAACGCGGGTCCGTCTCGTCCCATGGGGGATGAGGCGGCTTTTTTTATGGAGGTAAATATGTTAGACATTCGAATGATTCGTGAAAACCCCGAACTGGTAAAAGAAAACATTAAAAAGAAATTCCAAGAAGACAAACTTCCCCTCGTCGACGAAGTGCTGGAACTGGATGTGGCCAATCGTGCGGCGAAAACCGAAGGCGACGAGCTGCGCGCCAAGCGCAACGCCCTGTCGAAATCCATCGGCGGCTTAATGAAAGACGGCAAAAAAGACGAAGCGGAAAAAGTAAAGGCCGAAGTGAAAGCCATTAACGACCGCATCGAAGAATTGGAGCTGGAAGAAGGCAAAAAATCCGAACGCATTCGCGAAATTATGCTGGTCATTCCCCAAATCATCGACGACACCGTGCCCATCGGAAAAGACGACACGGAAAATGTGGAATTGGAACGCTTCGGCGAACCGGTGGTCCCCGACTATGAAGTGCCCTACCACGTGGACATTATGGAATCCGTGGCCGGCATCGACCTGGACAGCTCGAGAAAAACCTCGGGCAGCGGCTTCTACTACCTGCGCGGCGACATCGCCCGTTTGCACTCCGCCATTTTGTCCTACGCCCGTGATTTCATGATCGACAAAGGCTACATCTACCACATTCCGCCCTTTATGATTCGCGGCGACGTAGTCAGCGGCGTCATGAGCTTCGCCGAAATGGAAAACATGATGTATAAAATCGAAGGGGAAGACCTGTACCTCATCGGCACCAGCGAACACTCCATGATCGGTAAATACATCGACTCCATTACCGAAGAAGCCACCTTGCCCCACAAGCTCACCAGCTATTCCCCCTGCTTCAGAAAAGAAGTGGGCGCCCACGGCATTGAAGAGCGCGGCGTCTACCGGATTCACCAATTCGAAAAGCAAGAAATGATCATCATCTGCAAGCCGGAAGAAAGCAAAGACTTCTACAACGAGCTCTGGCAAAACACCGTGGAATTTTTCCGCACCATGGATATTCCCGTGCGCACCTTGGAATGCTGCTCCGGCGACTTGGCGGATCTGAAGGTCAAGAGCTGCGACGTGGAAGCCTGGTCTCCCCGTCAACAAAAATACTTTGAAGTGGGCAGCTGCTCCAATTTAGGCGACGCCCAAGCCCGTCGCTTAAACATCCGCATCCGCGGCGAAGACGGCAAACTCTACCTGGCCCACACCCTGAACAACACCGTCGTCGCACCGCCGAGAATGCTCATCGCCTTCTTGGAAAACCACTACCAAGAAGACGGATCCCTCTTCATTCCGGAAGTCCTCCGTCCCTACATGGGCTTCAAGGAAAAAATTGAAAAGATCGACTAAGACAACTAACGGCAAGGAAGAGGAAGACTCCCCTTTCTTGTTACGCAATGGCCCCGTTTATTCGGGGTCTTTTTTATTGGGGACAGCTTGCTCGGAAACAACTTTATCCAAGCCTTGAATTGTTAAAAAAGAGATTAGATGATACAATCATTTCATAGAAATACATAAAAATTTGTATCAAGGAGGAATGTAATGAAAAGACGGCAATTTAAAACAGTTGTCATCGCCTTTTTGGTGTTGACTCTCTTGGTTCCCACAGGAGTTATGGCGAAAGGAATCGGCAGTTTGCCGCCGGAAGCCGCAAAAAATAAGGTTACCATTAAAATTAACGGGAAAGATCAACATATCCCGAAAGAAATGGGAAGGCCCTATATTAACGTGCGGACGAGCAGGACCATGGTGCCTATTCGCTTTGTCGCGGAGAACCTGGGCAACCAAGTGGAATATATTCCGAGACAGGCAGGCAGCCCGAAAGGCACTGTCGTGATCCGATCGACTTCAAAGACAATTCGCTTTGCCATCGGATCGGACCGATATGAAATTTCCGGCGGCAAAACTCAAAAAGGCAAATTAGACACGCCGACGGTACTTGCCGGCGACCGCACCTATGTTCCGCTGCGTTTCGTGTCCGAAGCGTTGGGTTACAAGGTCGACTGGGTGAATCGCGAAGTATTGATTCAAAAAGACCCCTCGAAGTCGCCTGAAGGGAATAAAGGGCGGAACTCCGACGGAGGCAATGAAGGAAATGACTATGGACGAGGCGACTCACAAGAAAAGCCGGTTAAACCCCAACCGCAGACAGTCGATTCCGCAACCGACGACAGCCTTGCCCATTACTACACCGTCGCCTACGCAAATTACAGAAAAAGCTTAGGCCTTGGCGAAGTGGTTCGCACATCGGAGCTGGACCTTATCGCTCAGAAGCGGGCAAATGAAGAAATCCAACAATTGGCCACAGATGGCACCTTCGACCATAAATCTCCGTCGAATCTGCTTCGTGAAAACTACCTCGGCGAAAACCTAATCGGTTGGACCTATGCTTCCGACAAGCCGATTCGAGAGGCCTTTACCATCTGGAAAAATTCCCCGGGCCACGATAGAAATATGAGGTCGCCCAGTGCCGTCGTTTATGGTTATGCATATAAGGTGGCTATAGTCGATGGTAAGCCTTGTGGCATTGCGTGCTTTGTATTTTCTAGTTACGATCGATTTAGTAGACCTAAAAATCCCATTAACACCGATGGTCCTACCGGCACCGGCAATCCATTCAATAACGGTAGCTCTTCTGAATCCGACGGTTACTCTGTGACGACTGATAAGGACAAAAAACCTGAAAAGAAGCAGGAAAAGAAACCGGTTGAGTTGACGGTTGAAACACATATAAGTGATAAAATTCAAATTGTAGGAGGCAATTAAGTAGCCGACAAGGTGAATTAAACAAACAATTGTACTATAAAAAAAAGAACATTTCCAATTTACTGACAAACCTCGGATATAGTCCGGGGTTTATCTTTTTAAATCAAACCAACATGTTCATGAATCATTCGAAAAAGATTTTCCTGCCTAGTACTAGAATATTATGATACGGTTATTTCTAAAAGACGCGTAAAAGTAGTTTACATGCAAAAAGAGAGAGGGAATCGGATGATTCTCTCTCCTTTTGTCGTTTTCTGAAATCGCCGAAAGGCATGTGGCGGTCTGTTGATGGCATCAGCCTTGAGAGGCGGCTTCCACGATGTTTTTGTCCACGTTCATGTAGAAATTGCACATGCTGATAGGCGTCATTTCCTTGTCGAAAATTCCCAGGCCGTTGTATTCTTCCGGGGTTTTGTTCAAAGGCATAATGTAGTAGTGGTGGTTCTTGTACTGAATGGAATTCACTTTTGCCACCTCATAGCCGTAGCGTTCGCCGCCGTCTAAAAGGGGCTTGTAATACAGCTTGTATTGGGTTTTAGATTTATCGCGAAGGGTGATTTGGCCTTCGATTTGCTCGATGTTCAGATTGAGTACATCGGCCAAGTGGCGAAGGGAGAGGTAGTCTCGCCCGCCGATTTTTGCCGAAGCTGCGGTAGCATTTTCACCATCCATGGGCTTAAAGAGGATGCCGTCGCATTGAAAGGCGTCACCGTAGTTGTAAATTTCCACGCCGTTTGCGGGATCGTGGAGCACGGGGACTTTCTCTTCGTATTCGTTCAGTTTCTTCACGTAGTTCCAGCCCATGGCCTTGGCAAAGTCTTCGGCGGGGATCATGGTTTGGCCGCGGTACATTTTGGCCTCGATGTTGAAGGTTTTGTTTCTGAAATGAAGGGTCAGCGCGTCGGGGTTTGTCCTCGGGCTGTAGCCCTCCCCGATGATGACCGTGCGGCTTTTTGCGTCCCAGTCCACTTTTTCGCCGAAGTTTTCGGAGATAAAGCGCAGGGGCACCAGGGTGCGGTCTTTAACGATGATGGGCGCCACATCCATGGCGATTTTCTTTTTCGTGCCCGATTGCAAGCCATAGGCCGTGGTGGAGCCTATTTTCAGGTCGATGGCGCGATCATTTTGCACGATGCGAACGCTGCGGTCGGCGCCGTTCCACCTCACATCGTAATTCAATGTTTCGCTGATGAGGCGCAGGGGCACCAAGGTGCGGTCCTTGACGATCATGGGCGCCACATCGCCTTGAACGTAGCTTCCCTTAATAAAGAGTCGGACCGGGCTTGCGGCAAAACTGCTCGTCGGGATCATAAGCATCGACAGAAGCAGCAGGAGCAAAGACAGGTGTTTTTGTTTCACGGGAATCTCCTTTCTTTTCAACGGTTTTGCTTGCGTCTATTATAATATGCCGGTTTTTGAAAAGCCATGAGAAAGAAAAAGGGAAATTGTCGCCGATTCCTTTGTTTTTATCCATTCTTCATTGACCGCGACCCCTTTCATTTGTTATACTACTTGTCGAAACAAAGGGGAGTAACGATTATTCTTGGTCGTCAATCCGGCTAACGCCCGGCCAAGGATCCTATACAGGCTGTGAGACTTTTGTCCGTGGGACAGGAGTCTTTTTTTATAACACAAGGAGGTTTACATGGATTGGTACAAAATGAGTGCCCGGGAAGTGCTCGACGAACTGTCGGCCGACGACAAGACGGGGCTCGCCCCGGGAGATGCCGAAAAGCGTTTAGACAAGTACGGGAGAAATGAATTGCTGGAAGAGGAAGGCAAGTCTTTCGCCAAAAAGCTGGCGGAGCAATTCCTCGATCCCATGATCATTATTCTTTTAATCGCCGCGATTATCTCCGGCGCCGTGGGCGAAATGGTGGATTCCGTTATTATTCTCGCCATCGTCATCGTCAACGCCGTCTTGAGCATCGTGCAGGAGGGCAAGGCGGAAGAGGCCATTGCCGCCTTAAAGAAGATGAGCTCTCCCACGGTAAAAGTGATTCGTGGGGGGCGCCCCGTGGAAATCGACTCCATGCGCGTCGTGCCCGGGGATTTGGTCGTGTTGGAAACCGGCGACATTGTGCCGGCGGATATGCGCCTCATCGAAAGCACCAATTTAAAAATCGACGAATCCTCCCTTACCGGGGAATCCGTCGCCGTTGAAAAAGATGCCACGATCACTCTGGAAGACGATGCGGGCATCGGCGACAGAGACAACTACGCCTACTCCGCCTCCATCGTTACCTACGGACGAGGCAAGGGCATCGTCACCGCCACGGGCGAAGACACGGAAATCGGTAAAATCGCCACCACCCTCTCCACCATGGAAGAGGAACAAACGCCGCTGCAAAAGAAGCTGGCGGGCCTCTCCAAAGCCCTGGGGATTCTCGTCGTCGCCGTCTGCGCCGTGGTTTTTCTCGTAGGCAAACTCTACGGCCACGACACCCTGCGCATGTTTATGACCTCGGTCTCTTTGGCCGTCGCCGCCATTCCCGAAGGGCTCCCCGCCATCGTCACCATCGTCCTTTCCATGGGCATGGGCAATATGGCCAAGCGCCACGCCATTGTGAAGCGGCTCTTGGCTGTGGAAACCTTGGGGACCACCACCTATATTTGCTCGGACAAGACGGGCACCCTGACTCAAAACGAAATGACCGTGACGAAAGTCTACCTCGACGGCAAAGTCATGGACGTCTCCGGCACGGGCTATGCTCCGGAAGGGGAGCTGTCCTATAAGGGATCTGTTGTCTCCGTCGACGATATGAAGGGCTTAAAAACCCTCTCCTCCATCGCCACCTTAACCAACGATGCGGACTTAATCGAAGAAAACGGAACGTACAGCATTTTAGGCGACCCCACGGAAGGCGCCCTCATTACCCTGGCGGGCAAGCTGGGCGTAAAGGAAGACGCCCTGGAAGAAGCCTACCCCCGCATCGGCGAAATTCCCTTCGATTCCGACCGGAAGATGATGTCCACCTTCCACGAAAATTTCTTCGACAACAAGGTGTCCTCCTTTACCAAGGGCGCGCCGGATGTGGTTTTGAAAAACTGCAAGTACCTGTTTAAAGACGGAGAGATCGTGGATCTCACCGAAGCCGATCGAAAGGCGATCTTGGAGCAAAACAACGCCTTTGCCCAAGAAGCCCTGCGCGTGTTGGCCTTTGCCTTTAGAAATTACGACGCCATGCCCCAAAATCCTTCCACGGAAGAAAACGAAAAAGACATGGTATTCGTGGGCCTCACCGGCATGATCGACCCGGCCCGTCCGGAAGTGAAGGCCGCCATCAAAGAATGCCGAAACGCCGGCATCGTTCCCGTCATGATTACCGGCGACTACCTTCTCACCGCCAAAGCCATTGCCGAAGAGCTGGGCATTTTGCGTGAAGGCGATAAGGCCATGATGGGGGAAGAGCTCAACGACAAGACCCCGGAAGAAATTCGCGAAATCGTAAAGACCACCCGCGTCTTTGCCCGCGTGTCCCCTGAAAATAAGGTACAGATCGTGACGGCCCTGAAAGAAAACGGCGAAATCGCCGCCATGACCGGCGACGGCGTCAACGACGCCCCGGCCATTAAAAAGGCGGACATCGGCATCGCCATGGGCATTACCGGCACCGACGTGGCGAAAAACACGGCGGACGTCATCTTAACCGACGACAACTTCGCCACCATCGTCAACGCCGTGGAAGAAGGGCGAATCATCTACGCCAACATTAAAAAATTCGTCACCTTCCTCTTGAGCTGCAACATCGGCGAAGTCCTCGTGGTCTTCCTCTCCATTATCATGAACCTGCCCACGCCCTTCTTGCCCATTCAGCTGTTGTGGCTGAATTTAGTCACCGACTCCTTCCCGGCGCTGGCTCTCGGCGTGGAAAAAGGCGAAGAAGAAACCATGTACGAACCGCCGCGGGATCCCAAAGAACCGATTCTGGATAAAAACATCACCATTACCATCATCATCCAATCCCTTGCCATTACGGCGGCCACCCTGGGCGTCTACTATTACGCCCTCACCACCCACGGCATGGACGGCGACGGCCTCGTCTATTCCCGCACCATGGCCTTCTCCACCTTGGTCTTCAGCGAACTGTTCCGCTCCTTCTCCTCGAGAAGCATCGACGATACCCTCTTTAAAATGGGCTTCTTCACCAACAAGCGCCTGAACCAAGCCGTGCTCCTGTCCTTGGCCATGGTCCTCGTGGTCCTCTACATTCCCTTCCTGGAAGAACTCTTCCACATGACGGACCTGAACGTGATCGACTGGGCCATCGTCCTCATCTCCGCCCTCATCCCCTTGGTCATCGGCGAAATTCAAAAAATGATTCGCTTCAAACAAACCCACATCGTGGATGGAAAGAGAAAATAAGAAAGCCGCCTTCGGGCGGTTTTTTAATGCTGGCTTCATGAACTAAAAACCATCATTCACCTTGCAAAGATAAAGTTATAAAATTTGGTATAATACTGTCGAAGGACTGTACATAGTAGAAGCATCACCTGAGATGGAGGATGTCTTTCCAATGATAGATTATGGAAAAAATAAAAGATGAAGAAAGAATAAACCGGGCCTACAAAATGCCATAAATATAACTCTACATGTCATGATTATGTAGGATGGGATGAGAGTATAGGCATAGAAGTACCGGGCAAAATTTGTAGGTAGTTTAAATGTGATGTACTGGAGATTTTGGAATATCAGTGCTGGATAATTAATTAAAGGAGATGTGAAATGGCAAAAAATAAAGATAAAACTGAGGAATTGTCCTTAGAATCAGTTCTATGGAATTGCAGAGTATCATTAAGAGGATATGGAAGTACTGAAAAAATAGAGACGCTGTAATAGGATTAGTTTTCTTAAAGTTTGCAGGAGATAAGTTTGAAACAAGAAGAAAACAAATTGTAGAAGAACATCCTGATTTATTCATGCTAAGAGAGATGCCGGCCACTTATCATGCTGACAATGTTTATTATCTAAATGAAACATCCAGATGGAGTTACATAGTTAAAAATGCATCGGCAGATGATATAGCAATAAAAATAGATACAGCAATGAAAGACATAGAGGAGGACAATCCTTCCCTAAAAGGAACTTTGCCTCAAAATTTGTACGCTACTTTAGGAGCTCCGGCAAGTAAAATTAAAAGTCTAATCGATGAGATAAATAAGATAAATGGAGATAGATTCCATGAAGAAGATTTGATCGGAAGAGTCTACGAATATTTTTTACAAATATATGCAGCATCAGGAACAAAGGAAGACGGTGAATTTTATACACCTTCAAGCGTTGTAAG
Source organism: Peptoniphilus rachelemmaiella (assembly GCF_943169845.1). Classification (GTDB taxonomy): domain Bacteria; phylum Bacillota; class Clostridia; order Tissierellales; family Peptoniphilaceae; genus Aedoeadaptatus; species Aedoeadaptatus rachelemmaiella. The sequence continues at coordinate 46,711 of NZ_CALPBW010000002.1, read as the reverse complement.
ACTATTGACTGAGCTAATCGAACCATATGACGGAGTTGTATATGAGAACAAAACACCATATTTGATACATTTTAACGGCATCGCCGCTTAGGGTACGAACCTAATACTAAGGGGTACGAAAATTTAGTATGTGGTACGAAAATCAATAAGCTCACAGCGATGTTCATCCTAAAATTAAACTAAGAAGCATTACGCGTTACAAGAATCTTGTTCTATCTGGCAGGGTTCTTTTTTTATGCAACATTAGGTGAATTGCCATTATCGCATAAAATTCTTGACAAATAAGTTAGTCTATGGTAATTTCTCCTTACCGAGATTAATTTCGGTAAGGAGAGGAAAATGATGGTCAAGGAGAGGAAAATGATGGTCAGAGAACGATTAGATCCGGAAATGCGTAAAGAAGACATTCAAAAGGCTGCTATGGCACTCTTTTCTTCTAAGGGCTTTAACAATACGACGATGGATGATGTTCGTGAAAAATCCGGTTTATCAGCCGGCGGATTATACTACTACTACAAAAATACGGCAGAAATCCTCTACGACATTATGGATAGAGGAAGCAGGATGCGTGAAGCGACGGTAACAAACACGGTTCAACATATGGGGAACAAGCTTACACCACATATCTTGGCTGAAGTTGTCGTCGATAAAATGTTGGCGAATAATCCTTTTACGCCTATCTATGTCATATTTCTTGGTGAGATTAAGAAAAATGAACAGCTTAACGCATTATATGAAAAACTCAAGAGGGATTCGATTACTTACTTTAAGCACTTTATGAATGGGTACGACTGCGGATTGCTTACTGATGATGACTATGAATTTGTAACGAATCTCATCAATGCAAGCTTGTTATCCTGTGAAATTTTAGATACGCGTGAAAATTTTCTAAAGAACAGACAGCACTTGGTATCCATGATTGAAGGTTATTTTACTCGTTCGACTTCTCAGTAAGCGGAAGTTTCCGGACTCTAAAATCTTCCATCAATTTCCGCATTTCATTCATTTACTAAGGAGGTTTTTTGATATGAACTTATTGAAAAAGTACATCGCCAAAAATAAGACCGGCTACTTTTTCTCGGTTCTTTTTGCCGTTTTGGGTGTACTGGCAGGACTTTTTACCTATGTGCTCTTGAGCAAAATGATCATTGCCCTCATTGCAGGGAATACAGATTTTGCTTTTTATACTAAAGGAGTCCTCAGTATTCTCGCACTGCTGTGCGCAAAAGAAGTTTTTATGGGTATTTCCACCACGATTTCTCATACGGCGACCTATGGTGCTTTGTGTGAAATCAGGCGAGATATCATGGACAAACTTTTAAAAATGCCGTTAGGAAACATTTTGAATTTAAGCACAGGAAAGCTAAAAGATGTCATCGTGAATCAAGTTGACAGCATGGAGACAACCCTGGCTCACCTGATTCCTGAAATGACCGCTAATATTGTTGGCCCGGTTTTGCTTCTTGTTTACATGTTTGTACTCGATTGGCGCGTTTCGCTCTTGGCACTGGTTCCTCTTGTGATCGGCATGTTTTTTATGGCCGGCCCGATGAAGCGCATGCCTAAAATGTTTCCCAAAGCAGTCAAAATTGGTCAAGACATGAACAACTCAATTGTGGAATATATCAACGGCATCGAAGTCATTAAGTCTTTTAATCAAGGCGATACATCCTATAAAAAATACAGCGATAATGTTTATGCCAAAGCAGATTATTACTGCGAGTGGATGGGCTTGAACAACAACGATTATGCGGTGAGCATGTCGCTTGCACCGATGGGTATTTTAACCATCATTCCGTTTGGCCTTTTCTTCTGTATGCAAGGTAGCCTAAGCGGCGCTCATCTTTTGATGTTGATTATTTTATCATTTGGCACAATCTCAAATATCATGCAGGTGATGTCTTATGAGGACGATATGGGTCGCATCAAAACCATTGCCGGTGAGATTGAAAAAGTTCTCAACTCAAAAGAGTTATCCCACGCAACCGGTACACTAAACATTTCACGCTATGACATCACTTTCGATCACGTGTATTTCTCTTACGATGACAACAATCAGGTTATCAAGGATGTCAATCTGCACATCAATGAAGGTAGTGTCAATGCACTCGTCGGGTATTCTGGCTCAGGGAAATCGACCGTTGCAAAGCTCCTCGCCGGATTTTGGGATACCGATAGTGGAACCATAACAATTGGTGGCATAGCTCTCAAGGATATGCCTTTAGAACAGCTTTCGGATGCTATTTCTTATGTATCTCAAGACAATTATTTGTTTGATATTTCCATCAAAGATAATATTCGCATCGGCAAAAAAAATGCAACGGATGAGGAAATTATAGAAATCGCTAAAAAATCGGGCTGCCACGATTTCATTATGAAGCTCTCACAAGGCTATGAAACGGTTGCCGGAGAAGGTGGAGGGCATCTCTCCGGCGGTGAGCGCCAACGCATCTCTATTGCACGCGCCATGCTCAAAGATGCACCGATTGTCATTTTGGATGAAGCCACTTCCTATATCGATCCAGAAAATGAAGCTATTTTGCAAGATGCCATCGCCACATTGGTAAAAGGCAAAACGCTCATTATTATCGCCCATCGACTGAAAACCATTGCAGATGTGGATCAAATATTTGTAATCCATGATGGATATGTTGAAAATCACGGAACACACGATGAACTATTAAAAGATTCTCCGGTTTACCAAGAATTGTGGAGTGCGGCCATGCGAGGTGAAGAAAATGATTAATACATTTAAGAAGTTATGGAAATTTGCAGAGCGTGAGCAAGGAATGATTCGCTCCTCGGTGATCTGGAGTTTTTTGGGCGCGATTTTTAACGTTTTTCAATTTATGGCCATCTATTTGGTCATTGCGGCGATTATAAAGCAGGAAATTACGTGGCAGACGATTGGTATGTGCAGCGCATTCTTATTGCTTTCCTTACTGGGCATCATTATTTCTAAGAAAAATTCCATGCTTAAGCAAACGCATGCCGGCTATTTTACAGCCGCAAATAAACGTATCGCTATGGGAGAAAAAATCAAAAAAGTGCCAATGGGCTTTTTCAATGATTTTAGCTTAGGAAATTTAACGGCCATTGCGACGACAAAGTTGGACAGTCTCGAAACTTGGGTGCCCACACTTTTTATTATGGTATTCGGCGGTCTGCTTGTAACCGTGGTATTTATCCTGTCCCTTTTTATGCTGCATTGGAAAATTGCACTCATTGCTATCGCTGGGTCTTTGATTTTCTTGGCGGCGGCCGCTTTAATGCAGCAAAGATCTAAAAAGAGTTCGGATCGAGTTTCTGTTGTACAAAACGATCTCACGAAAGAAGTGCTGGCAACCTTGCAAGGTATGCAGATCATCAAGTCCTATAACTTGGGCGGACAAAATAACAACAAGCTGGATCAAAGTTTTGAAGAAACAAAAATATCGACGTTGAGCCTTGAAAAGGCCGTTACGCCTTACACGGTACTGCTGAAAATCATCATTGCGATCACGATTTCGGTTATGATTGCCACAGCACTTTCATGCTACTTTTCGGGAGAGCTTTCTTTGGACTATACCATCATGACGCTGGTTGCCAGTTTTGTGATTTTTAACAGTTTATTGGCTTCTGGTAGTGCTATGGCCATGCTTAGAACCATTGACAACGCGATGGATTCTTATGATTACGTCAATCAAATGCAAGATATGCCGGAAGGTCATATCAATGATGCACTTCAGCAACACGATATTGAATTTAAAAATGTTTCCTTTGCCTATGGCGAAAAGCCAATCTTAAATAATGTGTCTTGCTATATCCCCGAAAGATCAATGACGGCTATCGTAGGGCCGTCTGGTTCAGGGAAAACAACTTTTTGCAATTTGATCTCTCGCTTTTGGGATGTCAATTCAGGAGAGATTCGCCTTGGAGGAAAGAACATAAAAGATTACTCCCTCGAAAATCTTATGAATCATATTTCGATGGTCTTCCAAGATGTCTATCTTTTTGCCGATACGATTGAAAACAACATTAAATTCGGATGCCCAAATGCCACCCGCGATGATGTGATTGCGGCGGCAAAAAAGGCTCAGTGCCATGACTTTATTTCCGCCTTGCCCGATGGCTATCAGAGCATGATCGGAGAAGGTGGAACAAGTCTTTCCGGCGGAGAAAAACAGCGCATTTCCATTGCCAGGGCAATGCTGAAAGATGCACCGATTATCATCTTTGATGAAGCTACTGCAAATGTTGATCCGGAAAACGAAGACAAGCTGAAAGCAGCTATTGAAGCCCTTACTCAAAACAAAACCGTCATCATGATCGCGCACCGCTTGAAGACGATCCGTAATGCAAACCGGATTTTGGTACTGAACAAAGCAGGGATTGAGCAGTGCGGTACACATGATGAATTGATGCTGCAAGGAGGTCTTTATCGAGATCTTATCGAATCGAGAAGCAAGGCGGAAAGCTGGAGATTCGCAAATTAAAGTTTGGAACTAACAACAACATCTTCGACAAAAAAATGATTGTGCCTGATGTTGTCGAAAATTAAATGTTCAGAAAGGAATTTTATGATGAAAAACTAAAAAATATTGTACAGATCGCCGTATTGGCAGTAATTGGCTGTGTTGTCTCCTTTGGAATCAGTATGCTGACGGGACTTTTAGGCATGGCTGCCCTCTACATTTCAGCCGGGTTTGCCGCTTTTGTGATCGGACCGACCTTTGTGATTGCGGCTCGAAAAGTACAAAAGCGTGGCACAGCGCTTCTCTTTTGGGCTGTGCTTGGGTTGGTATATGCAATTTTAGGTTATGGGATCATGATTCCGATTACTCTGATTGCAGGGATTGTCTGCGAGCTGATTATCGGAAAGTACGATAATAGCAACCGCATCGCCATTGCTTTTAGTGTTGTCATGTTTACCGATTCGATGCACAGTATTCTTTTAACAAAAATTTTAGGCGTCGAAGGTTTAGTAAAATATATGTCATCTACCTTTTCTCCAGAACAAGCAGCACAAATGGTTGCCGCCTATACAAATGAAGTGATTTTGATAGCTGCTGCCGTTAATGTTGTGCTGTGCTTGTTAGCTGGATTTTTCGGAGTATTTATCAACAATAAGTTCTTTGAGAAAAGTACTCAGCAGAGCAAGCTCAAATAAGATGAGCCGATCATTTTCCCGCTTTATAAAAACGGATATCCTCCTCAATGGAGCGAAGAAATTTTTGATATGGTTTTAGAACAGGCAGAAAATTATAAAAATTAAATAAAGGGCTATGAGCACTCAAACTCATAGCCTTTTTCATTGTCTAAAGATTTTCTGAATCAGTTTTTCTAAACCGCCAATCCAAAGCCGCCTTCGGGCGGTTTTTTCGTGGGGAGAAATAGATGTTGTTGTCCGGGTAAATTTTTAGGTGATAGATAGTATAAATTTCTTTGAGGCAACATGGATTTGATGGTATGATAGATTCATCATAGTGAGTAAAGGCTGGGATGCAAGTGAGAAAGTATAGAAAAAGAGAGCATGTAGAAAATTATTTGAAGACGGACTACCGAGGGGATCCGCTTTTCAACGATATGTATCTGCCCCATATTTCGCTGCCGGAACTTTCGGTCGACGAAATCGACACGTCCACCACGTACTTGGGCAAGAAGATTCATTTTCCCCTCATGATTAACGCCATTACCGGCGGCACGGAATTTGCGGAAAACATCAATGCGGATTTGGCTCATCTGGCCAAGCGCTTTGATCTGCCCATGGCCGTGGGCAGTGAAACCATCGCCATGGAAGATGAGGAAGCCATCGAAAGTTTTAAAATCGTGCGGGAGATTATCGGCGATGAGGGCATTGTCCTCGGGAACATGAACGGCAATCTCACCGTGGACGAGGCGAAGAAGGCCGTGGATATTATTCACGCCGATGCCCTTCAAATCCATTTAAATCCGGCGCAGGAGCTGGCCATGGAAGAGGGCGATCGGGATTTTCGCGGCACGGCGGAGCGGATTCGCGCCGTAAACGAGGCCTTGGACGTGCCTATTTTGGTGAAGGAAGTGGGCTTCGGCATGGACGCCTCCGTCATCGAGCGACTCTACGATTTGGGCATTCGCCACGTGGATATTTCCGGCCACGGCGGCACGAATTTTTTTGAGGTGGAAAATCTCCGCTACTTTAATTCGGATATGACGGAGCTTTACGGCTGGGGAATTCCCACGGCCTATGCTCTTCACGAAGCCGTGGCATTGGGTAAGAAGGATCTGCACATCACCGCATCCGGCGGCATACGAAACGGCCTGGATCTGGTGAAGTGTTTGATTCTCGGCGCAGACATGTGCGCCATTAGCGGCGAAATTCTAAGGTACATCGTCCACGGCGGCGTGGACTACGCTTCGGTGTATTTAAAGGATTTGATCGACAAGACGAAGATCGTCATGGTGCTCGTGGGAGCGAAAAATATCGACGAATTAAGACAGGTGAAGTGGAAAGCCACGGGCCGTCTTTTGGAATTATTGAAATAAGAGGGAATTATGTACGATGTCATGATTATCGGCGGCGGCCCTGCAGGCCTCACTGCCGCCATTTACGCGAGCCGCGCCCATTTAAACACAGTGATTTTTGAACCGGAGATGGACGGCGGCCAAATGAGCCTTACCATGTCTCTTGAAAACTTCCCCGGGGCGCTCCCACAGGACACGGGCATGGCCATCGGCATGCGCATGGCGAAGCAAGCGGCTTCTTTCGGTGCCGCCACCATTCGCGAGCGGGTGGTTTCCGTTGAGTCAGCGGGCGAGACGAAAATCGTGAAGACGGAAAGCGGCAGTTACGAAGGCAAATACGTCCTCGTGGCCACGGGTTCCAAGCCCAATCGCCTGGGCGTTCCCGGCGAAGAAAAATTCGTCTCCCGCGGCATCAGCTACTGTGCTACTTGCGACGGCGCCTTCTATCAAGACGGCGATGTCTATGTCATCGGCGGCGGCAATTCCGCCGTGGAAGAGGCGCTTTATATGGCAAATCTAGGGGCGAAGGTCACCATCGTTCACCGCCGAGACAGTTTCCGCGCCGAACGCTTTTTGGCGGAGAAGGCCCTGGCCCACGAAAATATTTCCGTGATGTGGCATACAGAGCTGAAGGAGGTTCTCGGTGAAAACATGGCCGACGGCCTCGTTCTCCACAACAACAAAACCGACGAAACCTTTACGGTGAAAAAAGGCGACCGGCCCATGGGGATTTTCATTTACGTGGGCGTGAAACCACAAACGGAATTTTTAGAAGGCCTTTTGGAATTAAACAGGGGCTATGTGAAAGTGGACGAAAATCAAATGTCCGCCATAGACGGCATCTACGCCGCCGGCGACATTGTGGACAAAAACATCCGCCAGGTCATCAATGCCTGCGGAGAAGGCTGCGTCGCCGCCATGGCCGTGGCCAAGCGCATCGTTCAATACGATTAAAGGCACAAAAAGAGCCGCTCGATTTCATCGGGCGGCTTTTTCGCGTTTATTGTTGGGCCGGTTGAGCCGATTGTGCCGGTTGCTCCCCTTGAGGTGCGGGGTTTTCCTGTCCGCTTCCTCCCATAAGGGTGTTTAATAGATCTGCGGCTTTAATGGGCGCGTGAATGACGTAGCCGCCGGGTTTGATCCGGGGCACGGCGCCGGCGTCGCGAATCATTTGAAGGAAGGTGGCTCGGTCTGCCACTAAATCTTCTTTCATGACCACATCGGCGATGATTTCGTCGGTGGCACCATAGGGGATTTCCAAGGTGATGGTGCGGGTGGCTTTTTGCAAGCCGGTTTCCGTGAGCTTTTTCAAAATGGTTTCGGCGGTGGCGCCTTCCGGAATTTCATAGCTTCCCGCCGTAATGTAGCGGGCCATGCCGGAGCGTTTGGCCATGTTGCTGAAGGCCGTGGCGTCGTTAATCAGTCCCAAATCCTTTAATTGCTTGGCCACGGAATCCGGGTCTGTGGTTTCCAGTTTAAGTAAGGTGGTTTTTTCCGATGCGTCTTTGGCGGCGCTGGAGATCTTGTCGATCTGCTCCTTCGAGGAGCGGATCTCTTCGGTAATGGTGGTGTCTTTTCGATCATCCGGCGTCATCATGGAAAACAAGTGGTTCATCCGCCACTTGATGATGAATAGCAGGACGAGGACGATCAGTAGAACGACCACAATGCGCAAAAAGTTTACGAACAGTTTCGAAACTCTTCCGTTAGATTTCATGCTGTTTTCCCTTTCCTGTAGATTTCGATATAATTAGAGTAAGATTATTATATCACAGGAACGGGAAAGAAAGAGAGGCTCTCGTGATCTCTAATCAAATTGACACAAATGACGCCGGCATGCGCTTGGATCGCTATGTAAAAAAGTTGCTTCCCAATGCCAAGCCGTCGCTTCTATATAAATCCATTCGAAAGAAAAATATTACGGTAAACGGAAAAAAGGCCAAGGAGGAAGATGTCTTGGCCCTCGGGGACACGGTGGAAATCTATTTTTCCGACGAGACGCTTGCGAAGTTTTCAAAGACGCCGAAGTTGGTGAAGGGGAAGTTTCCCGCCATTGTCTTCGAATCGGAGGATTTCATTATTATGGATAAGCCCGTGGGCGTGTTGAGCCACGGCACGGGCAAGGCCTACGAGCGAAACATGGTGGACGACATGCTAGCCTATTTGATCCACACGAAAAGCTACAATCCACGGGCGGAGAAGACCTTTGTCCCCTCCATTTGCAATCGCCTGGACCGAAACACCAGCGGCCTCATTTTAGGTGCGAAGACGGCGGCGGGCCTTCGGGCGGCCAACGGCTGGATTCGGAACCGGGAAGTGGAGAAGTATTACATGACCATTGTGGAAGGGGAGCTGAAGGATGTGCGAAAGGTGGAAAATCGCCTGACAAAAGACGGGGAGAAGAACCGAGTCGTGGAAGGAGACGACGGAAAAGATGCCGTGGGCATTTATCGGCCTCTGAAGCACAGGGGGGATTACACCTTGGTTGAGGCGGAGCTCATTACCGGGCGCACCCATCAAATTCGCCAACAGCTGGCATCCATCGGCCATCCCGTTTTGGGAGACAGAAAATACGGCCGCGCCTCCCGCCGCTTCGGCGAATTGCATCACCAATTGCTTCACGCCTATAAATTGGTCTTCCCCGAAACGGAAGACTTTCCCGAAGTGTCCGGCAAGGTGTTTATTTCCGAGCCCAAGGGAAAATTTCAGCGGATCAGGGAGAGCCTCCATGTATGATTTAGGCTACGGCACGGGCGGCGTGGCAGGGGCCATGCGCCATGCGCTTTGTGAAAAAAGAAAGGAGAGGCCGTGAAGATCATCGATAAGCCCATGGGAAGCGGCCTGGAATCCTTGGCAGAGGGGGATTTCATCGGCGCTACCTTTATTATGCCCAATCGGAAGTGGATCGCGAGGAGCAAAGAAATTTTGTCTCGCTCCGTCGGGTTTTTAGGCGTAGATTTTTTCACCTTCGACGATTTAATGGCGGAGCTCGCCATGGCGCAAACGCGGAATCAGTGGCGGGCGGCCTATGGTTTCCGAAAGCGGCTGGAAGAAGGGGAAACGGCCTTCGCCTCGGTGCGGGACATGGAAAAAATTCGCCGACTCTTTCAGTGGTGCGACGATGTTTATTACTTGGGTCTTGAGGAAAAGGACCTGCCTTACAGTTGGCGAGAAGACTGCTCGACCCTTTTGTCTGCCTATGAAGATGCCGTAATCGAGGCGGACTGCATCACGGAAGGCGCTCTGTTCGCCGAGGCCATGACGGCGAAAGTGAATCCGAAGCGGAAGTACATTGTCATGGGCTTTTCCCATTACAAGGAACGCCACCGCCTTCTGCTTGAAAAGTTAGACGCTGCTGCTCAAGTGGTGGAGGTCAATCCCTTCGGGGAGGGGAATGAACCGAATGATGTGGCGCTGTATCAAACGGTGAACGGAGAGCGGGCCCTGCGCCACATGGTAAAAAAAGTTGCGTCGACGCTGACGGAAAATCCGGCGGCGAAGATCGGCGTGGTCATGAATCATGAAGGGGATCGGGCGGCCATGAAGGCACACCTCTCTTCGGCAAAGATTCCGACCGCAGCCTATGCCTACGCTCTCGGCGAGGAGGCGCTGCACCAACTGCGCCTCTTGTGGCGGCGGGGAGAAGACGCACCTTCTGCCTGCGCCTTTTTGCGTGGGGATTTGGCGGAGGTGGAAGGGGCGCCTGCATTGGCGGCGGCCATAGAGACTTTGGGCGTGAAGGATCTTTCGGAAATCGAGGAAAATCCCCTGCCCTATTACTTTTCCAAAGAGACGAAGGATCTGTTGATGGGGCACAAAGCCCTTTTGCGAACCTGGAAGCAAGAGAAGGAAGGCAGCTGGGATGATTTCGCTCGTCTCACGGCAGAGGCGGCGCCTTCGTTCGGCGAGGCGGCGGCGACCATGCTCACCGATGCATTGGATGCGGCCGCCGGCGATTACGGCAGGATTAACGGCCGGGAGTTTGAATCCATCCTCTGCGCCTATTTGGAAAAAGAGGCCGTCTACGGCGTGGACATTCTGTCACTGGATGAGGCCTACGGCGGCGATTACGACCTTCTTCTCGTCGCCTCCCTGGACGGGAAATTTATTCCCGCCAAAAAAGAGGACAGTTTGATGAATCGAGCCATGGCAAAATCCGCCATGGATGTGGGGCTCTATGTGAATTTTTTTCAAGGCGAAGAGACCACGGAAAGGCTACATTACTTAATGGCTTCATCGAAAAAATCCCTGCTCTACAAAGTGGGAAGCGGGGAAGAAGCGCCGATCTTCACGCAGATGAAGGAAATTTATTCCGCTGAAGACTTGGATCAATGGGAGGGGGTCTATGAAAAAAATTGGGACCTGATCTCAGAAGACGACGTCTTTTCCGAAGAAGGGGCGGAATTTATGGCACAGACCCTGAGGGAGAAGGGCCTTTCGCCTTCGGCCCTGGACAGCTATTTACGTTGCCCCTTCCTCTACTTTGCCGAGCGGGTGCTGAAATGTGCGCCGGAGGAAGAAGACGGCCGCCCTGCCATGGCCAAGGGCACCATTTACCACGAAGCGCTGGCTCTGTATTTTTCGAAGAAGCTTTCAAAAGATGGGCTGGCGAATTTCGTGGAAGGGGCCTACGACGAGAAAATGGCGCCCCTCAGGCCCGAATACCTTTGGGCGTGGGAGAAAAAGACCATGGTCCGCGCCCTCCTCGCCGCCGTGGAATCGGAGGAGGAGCGTCTGAACGATGAAAAGAAAAACGGCGCCTTTCGACCGGCGGCCTTTGAAACATCCTTCACCTATCCTTTTAAGGATGTGGAGATTCACGGCGTCATCGATCGGGTGGACAGAAACGAATCCGGCGACGAAATCTTAATCGACTACAAATCATCGGGGCTTCCCGAATACAAACATGTGGCGGCCCACAAAGTCATGCAGCTCGCCCTTTATGCCCTGGCCCGCCGACACATGGGCAATCGGCCGGCATCGTTGGAATATGTGTCTATAGAAAATGGTAAAGTCTCCATTATGGCGCGGGACACGACTCGGGCAGGAAAGTACAGTCGCTTGAGAAACGAAAGAATTTACGACGGCGAGGCCTTCGACGATTTTCTCGACGAAGGGGAGGTCGCTCTGGATCGGACGCTTGTCGCCATGAAAAGCGGCGATTTCAACGACGCGCCCTTAAGTGAATCGGTGTGTAGTTATTGCGCCTACGGGGATTTGTGCAGAAGGGAGGCGGCAGATGCCACTTGATAAAGAGCAGTTGAAGGCTGCAGAATCCTACGATCGCTCCGTCTTTCTCACTGCCGGCGCCGGCGCGGGGAAGACCAAGGTCTTGACCGAGCGGGTGAAGCGGATTTTATCGGAAACTAACGAAAATGTTTTGGCCATTACCTTCACCAATCGCGCCGCCGAAGAAATGGCCGTGCGTATGGCGGCGAGCCTTACAGAGGAGGAGACGGATCGTTTGGTGGTAAAGACCATCGACGGCTTTTGCCGCTACCTTCTCTCCATCTATGGTGTGGAGGCGGACACCTTGGGCGGCATGGCGCAGCTGGCGGAAGGCGAGGCGCGGGCCCTTTTGGAGAAGAGCTACGAAAAAGTGGCGAAGGACATTTTTTCCGACGGGGCTTTTCTCGATTTTCTGGACATGAACGGTACCACGGCGAATAATTTTAAAAACACGCTTTTAAAAAGCTACGACGATCTTCGCACCCGCGGCGCCCTCGGGGATTTTCGCCCGAGAGCAATCGCCGATGACGATGTGTTAGATGAATACTTCGATTTTCTGCCCGCCCTTCGCGGCGCCTTAAAGACGAAGGCATCGAAACTGGCCAAGTATTTAGACGAGGCGGATCTCGAGGCAATAAAAGGGGAAAGTGAAGAGATGCAGCGGGCCTTTCTCCTGGAAATGCCCGACGGGTCGTCGCTGAAAATAGACGAGGACATAAAAAAACGACACGAAGAACTCAGGTATCGCCTGCTCTTAAAGGAAGAGGCGAAAAATCGCCCCTTTATCGAAGCCATCGACCGCGCCCTGAAGCGGCTGGATGAAGCGTATAGGAAAGAGAAGCGGGCCATGGGTGCCGTGGACTTCAGCGATCTTTTGGAAAAGGCCACGGCCCTTTTGGAATCAGGGAAGATTACCTGCGCCTACGATCACATTCTCGTCGATGAGTTTCAGGACACGAATCCCCTGCAGATTCGCATGCTCCGTGCTTTAAAGGGCGATGGGAAACTTTTCGTCGTCGGCGACAGAAAACAATCCATCTACGGCTTTCGCGGCGCCGATGTGGCCGTCGGCGACAATTTCCGCGGCGAGGCCTTAAACGAGGGCACGGAAGCCATGGCCCTTTTAAATAATTACCGCTCCCACAAAGACCTGGTGGCCGCTGTGGGGGATCTCTTTGCGGAAAAAATTCCCGACTACGAGCCCATTACGGGCCACGGGGAAGGGGAGTGGGCCCTAAAGGGCGTGGACCTTGTAGGCGAGGAGGATCCGAAAGAGGCCATTAAAAAAGAAGCCCTGTGGATTGTGGAAGACATTCAAAAGCATCCGTCGACATCCCGGGCCCTGCTTTTGTGGCGAAAGCAATACATGGGGATTTACGAATCCATCTTCCGGGACTACGGCATTTCCTATGTGAACCGCAGCGCCGAAGGCTTTTTTCGGGCCCGAGAAGTGCGGGATTTAATCTTGGCCATGGAAGCGAAAGCCACCGGCATCTTTTCCCCGGCCTTTTTGCGCACGCCTTTTATCGGTGCGAATCAGGAAGATCTCTTTCATAGGATGAAAGATTCTCCCTGCAGAGAAAGTGTTCGCGAGCGTATGGGGCGCATAGAAAAATTTTTCGAAGACGCGGGCTCCGTCGCCTCCGTATATGAATTTCTCCTGGCCCTCGTGGAAGAAAGCGGCTTTCGCGCCTACGCCTTTAAAGCGGGCGGGGAGCAGGCCGTAGCCAATGTGGATCAGCTCCTCGCCATGGCAAAAGAATACGACAGGGAAGGGGATCACCTGGAAGGATTTCTTCATAGCCTCCGTGAAAAAGAAGCCACAGAAGAGGTGGGCGCAGCCACATTCGGCGGCGACTGTGCCGTGGAGATCCTCACCATGCACAAGGCCAAGGGACTGGAGTACGACACAGTGTATTTAGGCCATCTCTTCGCCAAGCCCCTGAACGACGGCGGCCTGTGGAACTACAGCGCAGAAAGAGGCGTGGGCATAAACAATCCCGCGGCGCCTGTGATTTACGAAATGAACCGAAGGGCCGCGGCGGAAAAGGCTCGGGAGGAAATTCTTCGCCTGCTCTATGTGGCCATGACTCGGGCGAAGAGCCACGTCTATCTGCTGAAATCGAAAGAGGGGGAAGGGCTTGAGAGCCATTTAACCGACATAGATTTCGCCGAAGGGACGCCTGCGCCCATGGCCGCGCCTGCACGTGAAGAGGACTTGCCTGAAAAAGCGACGGCTCCCGTCATCGCCATGGCACAGCCGAAGCCCGTGGTTTCCGCGAGCCGCCTCTTAAAGGGGCGGGCCGTTTTCGACGACGGCAAAGAGGGCGTAAAGAGCGAGAAGAATTATATGCAGCTGGGAATTTTGTTTCACCACTACGCCCAGCGTGCTCGCAAGCCCGAGAAAGGTCTTCGGGAAAAGCTTCTGTCCCGCGCCCGAGTTTGCGGCGTGGACCGTGAATTGGATGAGGCCATTAAAAACTACGACGCCACCTTCGGCCGCGGCAAAATCATCGACACAGAAGTGCCCTTCCGCGCGGAATTCGACGGCGTTATATTGGAAGGCTTTTACGATCAGCTGCGTCAATTGCCTGATGGCATGGCCATCGTGGATTACAAAACCGGCGCGCGAGGCGCACGCACCGGCGCCATGGCCACCTACCGACTGCAGCTTGGCCTTTACGGCACGGCTTACGAAAAAATTAGGGGCACCTTCCCGAAGCTCTACCTCTTCACCACGGCGGACGGCGTATGGACTCAGGTGGAGCTAACGGCAGAAGAGAAAAAAGAGATCGCCGCCCTGCTTCATCCTGCCATCGGTTGACATAATCCCACTACGTTGGTAGGATATAAATAGTAAGTAATAACGACTATTTGAGAGGAGGCCCTATGGAACGAAAATATCGCGTTGAAGGCATGACCTGCTCCGCTTGTTCCGCCGCCGTGGAACGAGAGGTTGCTAAAGTCGACGGCGTGACGAACGTGGCGGTGAACCTGCTTACCAACTCCATGAAAGTGGAGGGCGAGGAAGGCATCGAACCCGCGGTCCTTCATGCCGTGGAAGCGGCGGGTTATAAAGGCTTTTTAGAAGGCGAGGACAAAAAGAGCGAAACCATTGAGGCGGATCCTTTTTCAGAAGAATTGGAATTAAAACGCCGGCGACTCATCGTCTCGGCGATCTTTTTAATTCCCCTCTTTTATATCTCCATGGGCTCCATGATGGGTGCGCCGGTGCCCTCCTTTTTGGAAGGCCGGGACAACCTACTCATCTTTGCCTTGGTGCAATTTATGCTCACCACGGTGATTCTGTTTTTGAATCGCCACTATTATGTTAACGGCGGAAAATCCATGATGCGCAAGCACCCGAACATGGACGCTTTAATCGCCATGGGCTCCGGTGCGGCCTACATTTACGGGATCTATGTCATCTTCCAATTGGCCTACGGCTTTGGCCACGGGGACATGGCCCGCATCGCCGCCTACGGCCACGAGCTTTACTTTGAGTCGGCAGCCACCATTGTGGTTTTAATCGACTTGGGGAAATATTTAGAAGCCAAGGCGAAACACAAGACCTCCGGCGCCATTCGCTCCTTAATGGATCTCACGCCGGAAGTGGCCACGGTGATTAAAGATGGGGAAGAGAAAGTGATTCCCGTGGAAGCCATTGAAATCGGCGACAGGATTCTGCTGAAGCCCGGGGAAAATGTGCCTGTGGACGGCGTGGTGGTGGAAGGCATCTCCTCCGTGGACGAATCCGCCTTAAGCGGCGAGCCCATTCCCGTGGAAAAAACCGCGGGCAGTGAAATTATGGCCGCCACCACCAACGGCCAGGGACGCTTGATTATGGAAGCGAAGCGGGTGGGGGAAGACACCACCATCGCAAAAATCATCGCTCTGGTGGACGACGCCAACGCTACGAAGGCGCCCATCTCGAAAATTGCCGACAAAGTGGCGGGGGTCTTCGTCCCCATTGTTATCGCCATCGCCTTGGCTACCGGCGGCATTTGGCTGGCCCTCGGGGCTGAGCCCGCCTTTGCGCTAAAGCTCGCCATTTCCGTCTTGGTCATCAGCTGCCCCTGCGCACTGGGTCTTGCCACTCCCGTGGCCATTATGGTGGGCACGGGCAAAGGCGCCAAGGCTGGTGTGCTCTTTAAAAGCGCCGAAAGCCTTGAGGTTTTACACCATGCGGACACGGTGATCTTCGACAAGACCGGCACCATTACAAGGGGCAAGCCCTACGTCACCGACGTGGTGGCCGCCGGCATTTCGGCGGAAGAACTATTCGCCACGGCCTACGCCCTGGAAAAACCCTCGGAGCATCCCTTGGCCGAAGGCGTTATACGCGCCTACGAAGAAACACACGGCACGGATAATAAATTTACCCTCGAACACTTCGAAGCCATTCCCGGTAGGGGACTGAAGGCCACCTTAAACGGCGAAGTCTACTACGGCGGCAACGAAGCATTAATGGATTCCGTCGGCGCGGATCTTTCAGGCATACAAGAGCCCCTGGACACCCTCCTTGCCGAGGGCAAGACGCCCTTGTTTTTTGCGAAAGGCAATGAATTTATCGGCCTGATTGCGGCAAAGGATTTGGTGAAAGCCAATTCCAAACGGGCCCTTGAAAAGCTACACGGCGCCGGGAAAAAATTGATTATGCTCACCGGCGACAACGAAAAGACGGCGAAGGTCATCGGGCAGGATTTGACCATCGACCACATTCACGCCGGCGTGCTCCCCGATGAAAAAGAAGCCTTCGTGCGTCAATATCAGGAAGCGGGGAAAGTGGCCATGGTCGGCGACGGAATCAACGACGCCCCGGCCCTTGCCAGAAGCGACGTGGGCATTGCCATCGGCGCCGGCACGGACATCGCCATGGAAAGCGCCGATGTGGTCTTAATGCACAGCGATTTAATGGATGTGGTAAGCGCCATGGACCTTTCCAAGGCCACGATTCGAAACATTAAAGAGAATTTATTCTGGGCCTTTTTCTACAATGTCATCTGCATTCCCGTGGCGGCGGGGCTGTTTTACAAGCCCTTCGGCCTAACCCTGAGCCCCATGATCGCGGCACTTGCCATGAGCTTCAGCTCCGTTTTTGTCGTGACCAACGCCCTCAGATTAAATTTCCTTTCATTGGAAAAGGCAGAAAGCGAAAATAAAGAGGAATCCGCCGAGTCCATCGACTTTGTGGAAATTCCCTCTGTAAAAACGAAAACACATGGGTATAATGAAAAAAAGGAGGAGAAAAAAATGGATAAGAAAATTTTAAAAATTGACGGCATGAGCTGTAATCATTGCGTCGGACGTGTCGATAAAGCGTTAAACGAACTTAACGGCGTGAAGGCGCAGGTAAGCTTGGACCCTCAAGAAGCCATTGTGGAAGGCGAAAAGCTGGACACCGCCTTATTGAAAAAAACAGTGGAAGATGCAGGCTATACAGTCACAGCGGTTGAGTAGATGAAAGCGCCCACGGCGCTTTTTTCTGTTAGGAGGAATTGTGGCAGAATTTAGATTTGAAATCGTGGAGCACTTAGGCGTCTTGTCTGAATCGCCGAACGGTTGGAAAAAAGAATTAAATCGCGTATCCTACAACGGCGCCGATCCGAAATTCGATCTGCGCGCATGGAATGAAGATCACTCGAAAATGAGCAAGGGCATTACCTTGTCCGTCGATGAATTTGAAGCACTGAGAGAATTAATTAAGTAAGGGAGCGGATCATGGCTAAATTAGGAATTATCGGCGCAGGACACGTTGGCGAAATCGTCGCCTATACGCGGGCTTTGCGCGGCGGATGCACACACATTACATTACACGACATTAACGACAAGCGCTTAGACGGCGTGGTTAGCGATTTGGAAGATGCCACGGGCTTTTATCCCCACAACACCCATTTCGTCGGCGGCACCATTGAAGATGTGGCGGCAAGCGACATGATCGTCGTCTGTGCCGGGCGCATTCCCGAAGACGGCCAACGGCGAAACGAATACGCCGCCAATTACGCCGATGTGAAAGACTACATTCCCAAAGTCATGGCCGCCGGCTTTAAAGGCATTTTCGTCGTGGTCACCAATCCCTGCGACGCCATCGCCTACCGTGTGTGGGAACTTTCCGGCATGGACGCCTCCCGCATCATCGGAAGCGGCACGGCCTTAGATTCCGAACGAAGCCGCACCATCTTGGCCCGCCACTTCGACGTGAGCCCGAGCAATGTACACAGCATGATGCTGGGCGAACACGGCGACAGCCAATTCTTGCCCTATTCCCAAGTGAAGATCAATGACATTCCCTTGGAACGCTATTTAAAAGAACACGACGTATCGCTGGATAAGGCGGAAGTGGAAAAATCCATCGTCTACCGTGGCCACCGCGCCTTCTTCGGCAAAGGCTCCACCCAATACGGCATCGCCAACACGGTAAACACCATCTTAGACGCCGTTCTTTACGACGAAAAGAAAACACTGCAAGTCTCCGCCCTTCACAACGGCGAATACGGCGTAAAAGACGTCTACGTCTCCACGCCCTGCGTTATCGGCAAAGACGGCATCGAAGAAATCGTCGAGCTTGATTTAACCGACGAAGAGCGGAAACAATACACCGATAGCGCCGAAATGATCCGCAGCTACCTCGTATGAGGGAACTAAAAAACGCCTTTCGCCGCTTCATGGCCGGTCGCTACGGTTGGGACGAGCTGAACACCTTGCTCTTCGCCGCGTCCCTTCTCTTGCGCATGGCCGGGCGCCATTTCGAGAAGGGCTATTGGTCCGGCGGGGCCCTTGTGCTCCTGTTAATGGTGATTTTTCGCGCCTATTCCCGGGAGCGAGGCAAGCGCCGGGAAGAAAACACGGGCTTTTTAAATGCCCTTCGCCCGGCAAAGCGGTTTTTCAGGCGGCTGAAAGACCTGCGGCACTTCCGCTACATTCACTGCCCGTCTTGCAACAAGACCGCCCGCCTGCCGCGGGGTGCGGGCAAAGTAAAGATCACTTGTCCCTACTGCCATTTTGTCTATGAACGCAGAGTCTAGGGGCTAAGGGCGGGAAATTCGGCATCTTGCCGTGATTTTTTGCCTGAAACTGTAGATTTTAATGCCCTTATGGTATAATGCTTTAGATATAAATTATGGAGGGATAAAGGATGACAGAGATCAAAAAGCAAGAAAAGAATAAAGTTTACTTCGACCTGACGGTTCCCTACGCGGAAATCAAAGAAGCGGAGTCGAAAGTTTATAAACGCAACAAAAATTACTTTAACGTACCCGGATTCCGCAAGGGTCACGCGCCGAAGAAAATCATCGAACAATTCTACGGCAGCGGCATTTTCTTTGAAGACGCACTGAACGAAGTGCTCCCGAAGATCTATCAAGACGCCCTGGAAGAATTAAAACTGGAAGTCATCGACCAACCGGAAATCGACATCGACGAAGAAAACTTCGATCGCAGCAAGGATCTTATCGTCGAAGTCAGCGTTGAAATTAAGCCGGAAGTGGTTTTAGGCGAATACAAGGGCCTTGAAATCGAAGCCGTTCCCGACGAAGTTTCCGACGAAATGATCGACAACGAAATCGACAAGCAACGCCACTTAAATGCCCGTCACATTAATATCGATGACCGCGCCGCAGAAGACGGCGACAAAGTCAACATCGACTTTGAAGGGAAAGTCGACGGCGTCGCCTTTGAAGGCGGCAGTGCCGAAGACCAAGAATTGGAATTAGGCAGCGGCAGCTTTATTCCGGGCTTTGAAGAAGCCATCGTCGGCCACGAAATCGGCGAAACCTTCGACATCGACGTGAAATTCCCGGAAGATTACTTTAACGAAGAATTAAAGGGCAAAGACGCCGTCTTTACCATTACCTTAAATTCCATCGCCGTGGAAGAATTGCCGGAAGTGGACGACGAGTTCATTAAAGACATTTCCGAATTCGACACCGTCGACGAATACAAGGCGGATCTGAAAAAGCAAAAGACCGAAGAAGTCGAAGCCAATGCGAAAAACATTCGCATGGACCGCGCGCTGGAAGCCGCCGCAGCCAATGCCAAGGTGGATGTGCCGGAAGTCATGGTCAACAACGCCATCGATGAACAAATCCGCAACATGGACAACAACATGCGCAGCCAAGGCCTGCAACTGGAACAATACCTGCAAATGCTGGGCCAAAGCTTAGATGACTTCAAAAACTCCATGCGTCCCGACGCTGAAAAGGAAGTATTGAAGTCCTTGGTGCTTGAAGCCATTGTGGCAGCGGAAAAATTCGAAATCACCGATGACGAAGTGGAAGCTTACGCCAGAGAAATGTCCGAACGCTACTTTAAAGGCGACGAAGACAAACAAGAAGAAATGGTCAAGACCATGATGGAATCCAACAAGGACCTCATGAAGTCTGACTTAGAACGCAAAAAAGCCGTCGAACTTCTCGTAGACAATGCGAAAGAAGTGGAAGGCTTAAATAAAGACGAAAGCGAAGAAGCATAAGAGGCTGCACGAGCCTCGCAAAGGAGGCATAAGTATGGCACTGGTACCCATGGTCGTGGAACAAACCAATCGCGGCGAAAGAAGCTACGATATTTATTCCCGACTCTTAAAAGACCGGATTATCTTTTTAACCGGTGAAGTGAACGATCAAATGGCGGATTTAATCGTCGCCCAACTTTTGTTTTTGGAATCGGAAGATCCGGACAAAGACATTCAAATTTATATAAACTCTCCCGGCGGCTCTGTGAGCGCGGGCTTTGCCATCTACGACACGATGCAATACATTAAGCCCGACGTCTCCACCATTTGCGTGGGTCTCGCCGCATCCATGGGCGCGTTTCTGCTCCTGGCCGGCGAAAAGGGCAAGCGCTATGCCCTCCCCAATGCGGACATTATGATCCACCAACCCTTGGGCGGCGCTCAAGGTCAGGCATCGGACATTCAAATTCACGCGGAAAAAATCTTAAAGACCCGCAAGCAATTAAACGCCATCATTGCCGAGCGAACCGGCCAAACCATGAAAAAAGTGGAAAAAGATACGGATCGCGACTTCTTTATGTCGGCTGAAGAGGCGAAAGCTTACGGTATCATCGACGATGTCATCGTCAAACGGAAATAGTTAGGAGCATCATGACAGAAGAGAAAAAAGATCAGCGTTGCTCGTTTTGCGGCAAGTCCAAAGATCAGGTGCAAAAACTGATCAAAGGACCCGACGCCTATATTTGTGACGAATGCATTCATTTGTGCGAAGATATTTTAAGACAGGAAATGGCGCCGAAAGAGGCGGCCAATTCCGATCACCTGCCCACGCCGGCGGAAATTAAAGCGACCTTAGATGACTACGTCATTCGCCAGGAAAGCGCCAAGCGCGCCCTGGCCGTGGCCGTTTACAATCACTACAAGCGCATTCGCACCCAAGAGGCCGGCGCAGGCGACGACAGCGTTGAAATTCAAAAGAGCAATATATTAATGGTGGGCCCCACAGGCAGCGGCAAAACCCTTTTGGCGCAGACCATGGCCCGCATCCTGGATGTGCCTTTCGCCATCGCCGATGCCACCTCCCTTACCGAGGCGGGCTATGTCGGCGAAGATGTGGAAAATATTATTCTGAAGCTGATTCAAGCGGCGGATTACGACATCGAGGCGGCGGAAAGAGGCATTATCTATGTGGACGAAATCGACAAAATCGCCCGCAAATCGGAAAATGTCTCCATTACCCGTGACGTGAGCGGCGAAGGGGTGCAACAAGCCCTTTTAAAACTCATCGAGGGTACGGAAGCCAATGTCCCCCCGCAAGGCGGCAGAAAGCATCCGAACCAGGAATTTATTCAAGTGGATACGTCCAACATCCTCTTTATCTTAGGCGGCGCCTTCGATTCTTTGGATAAAATCATCGAAGCCCGCTTAGGCAAAGGCGGCATCGGCTTCGGTACGGAAATCAAACGGAGCAAGCACGACGAGGTGAACCTTCTGGAAGAACTGGAAGGGGAAGATCTCTTGAAATACGGCTTGATCCCGGAATTTATCGGGCGATTACCCGTCACCGTCACCTTGGAAGAGCTGGATAAAGACGCCTTGGTCCACATCCTGACTCAACCGAAAAACGCCATTGTGAAACAGTACAAAGCCCTCTTCGCCATGGACGGCGTGGAACTGGTATTCGAAGAAGATGCTTTAGACGCCATTGCGGAAAAAGCCATCAAAAAGAAATCCGGCGCCCGCGGCTTGAGAGGCACCATCGAAGAGATCATGATGGACACCATGTTCGAAATTCCTTCCATGAACGACGTAAAACGCGTCATCGTGACCAAGGCCAGCGTCGAAGGCGACGAGGCCCCGATCATGGAAAGAGACGAGCCCTTGAAAAAGATCTCGTCGGATCAATAAGCGAAAGGCTCACCCAGGTGGGCCTTTTTATATAAGGAGAAACTATGGCAATAAAAACGGAAAACGGAATTTTTCCCCTTTTGGCCCTAAGGGATATGGTCATTTTGCCCCACGTCATCACCCATTTTGACGCGGCGAGAAAGCCTTCGGTGGCGGCCATCGAGCGAGCAGACGGCGCAGGCGGCTACCTCTTTGTGGTGACACAGAGAGATCCCGAAGTGGAAGATCCCGAAGTGGAAGACCTTTACGAGACGGGCACCATTTGCAAGATCAATCAGATCCTGCGCCTGCCCGGGGGCATCGTGCGCGTTCTCGTCAAAGGCGTGGCTCGCGGCGTGATTCAGTCGGTGGACACCTCCGGCAAGTGGATGGAAGCCGAGGTGGCCCGCTACGACGACACAGAGGAGGCCATGGAGCCGGAGCTCGAGGCCCTTTTGCGCCTCACGGAAGACGACCTGGACGAATACATCGAAAAAAACAACAAGATCTACCCCGGTCTTTTGGATTCGGTGATTAATTACGACACGCCCCAGGCCTTTGCCGACACGGTGGCGGGCTATGTGAACATGAAGGCGGAAGATGCCCAAAGCATTCTCGACGCCATGGACGTGAAGGAGCGGCTCATGCGCCTGCACACCATTTTAATGCGGGAAAATGAGCTCTTGCGCATTTCCAACGCCATCGACGACAAGGTGAAGCATTCCATTAACGAAAACCAAAAGGAATACTTCCTGAAAGAGCAAATGCGGGTCATCCAAAAGGAACTCACCGGGGAAGAAGAAGAGGAAGTGGCGGAATATCGCCGCCGCTTGGAAGAGAAGGCCCTGCCCGAAGCGGTGCGGGAAAAGGCGGAGAAAGAGCTGAAGAAGCTGGAGCGCATCAACGCCGCATCGCCGGAGTATGCGGGCCAGACCAATTACCTGGATTGGATTTTGGATCTGCCCTGGTGTGAATCGGCGGAAGAAGAGCACAGCTTAAAAGAAGCCCGCAAAATTTTAGACGAGGCCCACTACGGCTTAAAGGACATTAAAGAGCGGATTTTGGAATTTATCGCCCTGAGGAAAAAATCCCCGGACGCCAAATCCCCCATCCTTTGCCTCGTCGGCCCGCCGGGGGTGGGCAAGACCAGCATCGCCGCCTCCGTGGCGGAAGCGCTGAACAAGCCCTATGTCCGCATGAGCTTAGGCGGCATGACCGACGAAAACGAAATTCGCGGCCACCGCAGAACCTATGTCGGCGCCATGCCCGGCCGTGTCATCAGCTTGATGAAAGAGGCGAAGACAAACAATCCCCTCTTCCTTCTCGACGAAATCGACAAAGTGGGCAACGACTACCGCGGCGATCCGGCCTCCGGTCTCTTGGAAGTGTTGGATCCGGCGCAAAACAACACCTTCACCGATCGGTTTTTGGAAATCCCCTTCGATTTGTCGAAAGTCTTTTTCATCACCACGGCCAACACCACCAAGACCATTCCGGCGCCTCTTTTGGACCGCATGGAGATCATTACCATCGGCGGCTACACCCCCGAGGAGAAAAAAGAAATCGCCAAGCGCCATTTGTGGCCCAAGCACTTAAAAGACGTGGGCTACAGCGCCGATGCCATGACCATTTCCGACAACGCCATCGACACCATGATCGAAAACTACACGAAAGAGGCCGGGGTCCGCATGTTGGACAAGGAGCTGGCGAAAATCGTGCGCAAGGTGAATTTGGAATTTTTGGAAACGGGCAAGGAAAAGGCCCACATTACCAATCGCAATCTGAATAAATATTTAGGCGAGAAAAAGGCCCTGGAAAAGGACATCGAAGAGGAAAACCTCATCGGCTACGTCAACGGCTTGGCTTGGACGGCAGTGGGCGGCGTGCTTTTGGGCATCGAAGTGAACATCGTGCCCGGCAAGGGCAAGATTCAACTCACCGGCCAACTGGGCAGTGTCATGAGGGAATCGGCTCAGGCGGCCCTCACCTATATTTGGAGCGTGGAAGAAAAATTGGGCCTTTCCGAAGACTTTAAGGACAAACACGACATTCACATTCACGTTCCCGACGGCGCTACGCCGAAAGACGGTCCCTCCGCAGGTATCGCCATGACCACGGCCCTATACTCCGCCATGGCGAAGATTCCCGTGAATCGCTTCGTGGCCATGACCGGCGAAGTCACTTTAAGAGGCCGCGTGCTTCCCATCGGCGGGCTCAAGGAGAAGCTCCTCGCCGCGCAACGAGCCGGGGTGAAAACCGTCCTCGTGCCCAAGGCCAATCTCAGAGACTTAAAGGACATGGATTCTCCCTCCATTAAAAAGCTCAACGTCATCGGCGTAGAGCACATGGATGAAGTATTGAAAGAGGCGATGGTACGTGAAGATACGTCAGTGTAATTTAGAAAAAGTCGCCGTTAAAAAAGAGCAATACCCGCCGGCGGACTTGCCGGAATTTGCCTTTTGCGGCCGTTCCAATGTGGGCAAGAGCAGCTTCACCAACGCCATGTTGGGAAGAAAAAACCTGGCCCGCACCAGCGGCAAGCCGGGAAAGACCCGCACCATTAATTTTTATCGCATCAACGATGCCCTGCGCCTCGTGGATCTGCCGGGCTACGGCTACGCCGTGGCGTCGAAAAAAGACCAAGACGCCTGGGCCAAGACCATTAATGAATACCTTGAGAGCCGCGACAATTTGGCGGAGCTGATCCTCCTCGTGGACATGCGCCACGAACCAACGGCCAAGGACAAGGAAATGTATGCATGGATCGTGGAAAACGGCTTTGCCGGCCTCGTCGTGGCCACAAAGGCCGACAAGTTGTCGAAGAACCAAAGGCAAAAGGCTTTTTCCATTATAAAAAAAGCCCTTCACATTCCCTACGACGACCTCATCGTCCCCTACAGCGCCGTCACCAAAGAAAATGTGGACGTGCTCTGGGAGATCATCGAGGATATGGCGGCCTATTACAAGAAAAAAGACTGAAAAAAATCCATTGGGCACGATCTCAATGGATTTTCTATGTAAAAAGAGCAATAAAAAAGGCGCGGTACGAACCGCGACCTTTGCATGCGATTATTCAGCCTTTTCGAAGTCGTCTTTGCCTGCGCCGCAGAGGGGGCATTCCCAATCAGCGGGAAGATCAGCAAAAGCGGTGCCGGCTGCGATACCGTTGTCCGGATCACCTTCGGCGGGATCGTAAATGTAACCACATACTTGGCATTCATATTTGTCCATGTGTTGAACTCCTTTCAATTGTTAACTTGTCAACCTAGATTAATTATACCCGCTGGATAGAAAAAGTAACAGAGAAAATGAAAATTTTGAAGCGGAAAAAAGGGGAAGAAACACAGAAGGAAAATTCCCTTTTGTCGTGGTTTTTGCGACGCTTTCTTGGGTAAAAAGAAAGCATAGGGGGGAAAGACATGAGAAAAGTGCGTACCTTTCAAGGGTCCGTGGCCAGCGACATGGCGGCGCTGCGTCGTTTTATCGCCGACGCCATGGAGGTGATCTCGGCTTATATTCCCAATCGGGATTTACAATATGATATACGCCTGATTATCGACGAACTCATGGTCAACGGCGCCGATCACGGGAACGCATGGAATCGGGACAAGCAGGTCTTTTTGCGCGTGGACGTGGAGCCCGGCTTAATGCGCATCGCCGTGCGAGATGAAGGGGAAGGCTTTTATTACTCCGCGGATGATTTTGAATGCACCAGCGAAAGCTGCTGCGGACGCGGGCTTTTTATCGTGGAATCCATTTGTCGCTCCGTGGAATACAAGGGCAATGCCATTCACTGTTTGATGGATTTGGTTTAAAACTTTGGCAAGCACCTTTCGCGAAAGAGGAAAATGCTGTATAATAGATAAGTTGAAGGATTGGGCAACCGATCCTATTTTTATAGCGGCATTTGCCGAGAAAGGAAGTTTATGGAACAGAGAGATATTCGAAATATAGCCATTATTGCCCACGTCGATCACGGAAAGACCACCTTGGTCGATGTGCTGCTCAGGCAATCCGGCGTGTTCCGTGACAATCAAGTGGTAGCGGAGCGGGTCATGGACTCCGGCGACATCGAAAAGGAACGGGGCATTACGATTCTTTCGAAAAACACCGCCATCCAATACGGGGATACGAAGATCAATATTATCGACACGCCGGGCCACGCGGATTTCGGCGGCGAAGTGGAACGGGTGTTGAAGATGGTCTCCGGCGTGGTCCTCCTGGTGGATGCTTTCGAAGGCCCCATGCCTCAAACGAAATTCGTATTGAAAAAATCCTTCGAGCTGGGTCTGGATGTCATCGTCTGCATTAACAAAGTGGACCGCCCCGGCGCACGGCCGGAAGAAGTGGAAAACGAAGTGTTGGATCTGTTTATCGAATTGGGCGCCGACGAAGACGTGTTGGATTCCCCCTTTATCTACGCTTCGGCCAAGGAAGGCTGGGCGTCGGAATCCGCCGATGTCAAAGGCGAAAACATGAAGCCCCTTTTCGAAGCGATTTTAAAACACATCGATCCGCCGGCCATGGATGTGGATAAACCGGCACAACTTTTAATTTCCACCATCGACTACAACGAATACGTGGGCCGCATCGGCATCGGCCGCATCGAAAACGGCGCCATTAAAAAAGGCGACAGCATGGTGCTTTTAAATGCCGCCGACCCCAATAAGCGGGAGTCGGTGAAGATCAACAAGATTTACGAATTCGAAGGCCTGGATCGTGTGGAAAAAGACGGCTCCTCCGCCGGAAACATCGTGGCCGTCACTGGGATCGAAGACATTAATATCGGCGACACCATTGCCGATCCGGACAAAGGCGAAGCCCTGGAATTTGTAAAAATCTCCGAGCCCACCCTGTCCATGACCTTCTCCGTCAACGACTCGCCCTTTGCGGGCAGAGAAGGGGAGTTCGTCACTTCCCGCCAATTGAGAACCCGCCTCTACCGAGAACTGGAAACAGACGTGAGCTTAAAGGTGGAAGATACAGACAGCACCGATGCCTTTAAGGTCAGCGGCCGCGGCGAGCTGCACCTCTCCGTTTTAATCGAAAACCTGCGCCGAGAAGGCTATGAATTCCAAGTTTCCAAGCCGGAAGTCCTCTACAAAACCGTGGACGGCAAGCGCTACGAGCCCATGGAAAAAGTCACCATCGACGTGAATCAGGAATTTATCGGCTCCATTATCGAAAAATTGGGCCGCAGAAAAGGCGAACTTTTGACCATGCAAGAGCCGGACGGCGGCTATTCCCGCCTCGTCTTCCGCATTCCCGCCCGTGGCCTCATCGGCTACCGTCAGGAATTTATTACGGACACCAAGGGCAACGGCATTATGAACTCCCAGTTCGAAGACTACGCCCCTTATAAGGGAGACATTCCCCGCCGCAAAACCGGCTCCATTATCTCCTTCGACACGGGCACCGCATCGGCCTACGGTCTGCACAATGCTCAAGACCGTGGGGATCTCTTCGTGGAACCGGGCGAAGATGTTTACGCCGGCATGGTGGTAGGCTCCTCGCCGAAGGGGCTGGATCTCGAGGTCAGTGTCACCAAAACGAAGAAGCAAACCAATGTGCGTGCCTCCGGCAGCGACGAAGCCCTGCGCCTGTCGCCCATTCGCGATTTGAGCTTGGAAGAAGCCATCGAGTTTATCGAAGAAGACGAGCTCATCGAGATTACGCCGCAATCCTTTAGAATCAGAAAGACGATTTTAGATTCCAACAAGCGTTACAAAGCCAACAAAAACAAGTAACAGGAGGGAAATTATGTCGAAGGAAAAAGCGTACGCCTATTTAGAAAAAAAGGGCCTCACGGATCACTTTATCGAAACGGAAGAATCCACCGCCACCGTTGAAATGGCCGCCGCCGTCTTAGGCGTGACGCCGGGGGAAATCGCCAAGTCCCTTACCTTCCGCAATGCCGAAAAAGAGCCGATTTTAATCGTCATGGCCGGGGACAAGCGGGTGGACAATAAAAAGTTCAAGGCCGCCTTCCAAACCAAGGCGAAAATGCTCTCTGCCGAAGAAGTTGCCGAAGAAATCGGCCACGAAGTCGGTGGCGTGACCCCCTTCGGCGTCAATCCCGGCGTGAAAGTGTATTTAGACGAAAGCTTAAAAGCTTACGACGTGGTTTATCCCGCCTGCGGCTCGGAATACGCCGTGGCAAAATTTGCCGTCGACGAATTGATCCACGCCGTGGACGGGGAAGGCTTCGTCGACGTGTCGAAATAGCTTAGGCTTTCCCGCCTCTTTGCCAAGGCTTGGATATTATCTGCTATACTGGTGAAAAAGGAGGGAGTCCATGGAAATGACAAGCATGGTACAAGATGCCGTGGATCGAAAAAAAGAAAAGAAACGAAGAAAGCGCCGTCGCAGGCGTCTGCGCCGCTTGATTTTTCTCGCCATCCTCTTGGCTGTGTTGGCGAAGTTCGGCTATCTCGACGGCTTCATTCACGATCCCCAAGGCCAGGGACAAGAAATGCTTCGCCGCATGGCGGTGCTTAAAACCACCCTTGTGGAACATTTCCCGGACATTCGCCTGTGGATTGCAGATAAGTTAAATTACATCGCGCAGTTTTTATAAGGCTTCGGCTTCGGCCGGAGCTTTTTCCATGTCCGTTTGCTTTTAAAGAGCGCCTGTGGGAAAATAAAATCAGGAGGCATTATGTTTGGATTTAAGAAAAAACCGAAGACCTTATACGGAAAAATCGTCGAAGATCCCCGGGTGGACATCGGCGACGACGGCAGCTACGAATGGGCCGTCCTCAATAAAGAAATGACACCGACGCCGGTGAATACCGACGCCCTGGACGTGGGCATTATGGAATATTTCGGCCGGGAGCCCTTTGCCATGGAGCACATCGACCGCTTTTTTGAAAAGAACCGGGCACTGGAAGCCGTGGGCCGCTTCGAGCAGTGGCTCTTCGCCCTGGATCAAATGGAGCGTCCTTTTTTGGGCCTCGCCATTTTGCTTATGCGGGACAGCGAAGTCATTGAGGCGAAAAAATTCGGCATCTACCTGACCCGCTACACGGATCTTTCCCACAAGACCCAGGCGCGGGCCATCGTGGAAAATTTAGGCCGCCACGACGCCTTCAGCTACTACGCCTTAGACGCCCTCTTAAAGAGCGAAGGGGGCAGCTACGCCTTTTACGAATTGGGCTCCACCTTAGAGGGCAGGGCCCACGACATTTACGACCACATGGCCAAGGAGCTCTTGGAGAAAGGGAAAAAATGAAATTAGGAAAAGTACAACAGTTAAAACTCGTGGAAAAGGGCAAATACCTTTGGGCCACCGACGGCGAAAAGGAAGTACCCATTCACGGCGAGATGCGGGGCAAAGACGGAGAGATGCGGGACGTGTTTTTGTACCGTGAAAACAACGGGCAAATCGCCGGCATGCTCGAGGCGCCCTTCATCCAAGTGGGAGAAGTAGCCAAGCTGAAAGTGGTGGCCAAGTCGAAAATCGGCTACTTCGTCGGCATTAACGCACCGAAAGATATCTTGCTTCCCTTCTCTGAAGCCACGGAGCGCATCGCAGAAGGAGAAAAATACCTCTTTACCATGTACGTGGACAAGTCCGAGCGCTTGGCCGTTTCCATGGAAATTAAAGACGCATTAAAATCAAACAGCCCCTACAAAAAAGGGGATCGGGTCACGGGCACGGTGTACCACGTAGGCAAAAGCGGCGTCCTCGTCGCCGTGGACGACACCTACGACGGCCGCATTCCCAAGCAAGAGATGAAGGGAATCTACCACGCGGGAGATACGGTGGAAGTGCGGGTGGCCAATGTACTTGACGACGGTAAACTCACTTTGTCGCTGCGAGACTTTGCCCACGTGCAAATGCTTCAGGATTCCGACGTGCTCCTGGGCCTTATGGATGAAATGGGCGGCAGACTCCCCGTCGGCGACAAATCCGATCCCGAGGCGATCAAGCGCCTCACGGGCATGACGAAAAAAGCCTTCAAGCGGGCTGTGGGCAAGCTTTATAAAGAAGGCAAGGCGATCCCCGGGCCCACGGAAACGAGACGGAAGTAATGGAAGTCTTCGACAAGGTGCGCCTCGCAATTACGGACTACGACTATCGGGGACGAGGCATGGGCAAAGCCGACGGTGCCGTGGTTTTTTTAGACGGCGGGGAAATCGGCGACGTGGTGGATGTGACCATCGTAAAAAAGAAGAAGCGCTTTTTCGAAGGAGAGATTACATCCTACGAGAAAAAATCCCCTTACCGCGTGAAAAATCCCTGTCCCTACACGAACTGCAATGGCTGCGCCTTTTTGTCCCTGGACCGAAAAGAGGAGCTGAATTGGAAGCGGCGTCGGGTGGCCGATGCCTTATCCCGTATCGGCGATGTGGCTGTGGCCGTGGATCCCGTCACTACGCGTGGCGAGAGCACGGGCTACCGCAACCACATGCAGTTTCACGTGAAAGACAGAAAGCTCACCCTCTACGGCAAAGGCGGCGAAGTTATTTCCATAAAGCGTTGCCTAATGCAGACGGATAGAGCCAACGAAATTTTAGCCGCCATGCAGGGGGAAAAGTGGCTGGATGATGTGGCCCTCGTGGGCATTCGCACCACCCGCCGGGGCGAGAGCATGGTGATTTTGTCCGGACCCAAGGACATGAAGGACAACCTCCTTCACGGCGCCGTGGCCTTTGCCCTGGAAGCCGGGGTGGACAGCTTGTACTACACGAAAAACACCAATCCCCGCTTCCACTACGGCAGAAAGATGGAGCACCTTTACGGGAAGAAAGAAATCACCGAAACCTTGGCCGGCTACGACTACGGCATCTTCGGCTCCAATTTCTTTCAGGTGAACCCCATGGGCGCCGAAGCCATTATCGACAACGTGGTGAGCAATGTTGAGCCGGGCAAGAATGTGGTGGAGCTATACGCCGGCATCGGCACCATCACTCTGCCTTTGAGCGAACAGGCTGCGGCCGTGGTGGCCAACGAATACGCCGAAGCCTCCGTGGATTACGCGCGGAAGACGGCGGAGAAAAACGGCGTCAACAATGTGCGCTACATCGCCGGTGCGGCGGAAAAAATCATGCCCCGCATCGCCGAAGAGGAGCAGGTGGACGTCCTCGTCGTGGATCCACCGCGGGCCGGGCTCGATCCCATGGTCGTCGAAGGTGCCATTAAAGCGAATCCTGAAACCATGATCTATGTCAGCTGCAATCCATCCACCCTGGCGCGAGATCTGGCCCTGTTAAAGGAACAATTCTATATTGAAGCCCTCACCCCCATCGACATGTTTCCCCATACAGCGGCAGTAGAGTGTGTGGCGGTGTTAAGGAGAAAATAAAGGGTCACTCGAATGTGTGAACTATTTTGTGACAGTTAAAAAGCGAAACGAAGCCATAGTAGGGAGACGAATAATGAAAAAAATGTTTTACACTACTAATAATACGAATATAGCAAGAAATCTAAGAGAGTGGGCTTTATGCATAGTAGCAGCGTTCTTGTTGGCCCTATTCATAAGAACCTTTATTTTTCAGGCTGCTCGTGTTGACGGAAGTTCTATGTATCCTACCTTTGAAGATCGAGACTTATTAATTGTCAAAAAATACGAAAATATCATCAACCCTAATAAATACACGAGGGGAGACATTATTATTTTCTCTCCTCCGACTAAAGATAATAAAAAATTATACATTAAAAGAGTAATAGGCTTACCGGGTGATAAGATAAGCATAGAAGAAGGCAAGATATATATTAACGACACACCTCTAAATGAAGCATACATCGAAGATGGTATGTACACCGAGGCAATTCATTTGGCCGGGCCGCATACTATTTCGGATGATGAACTGTTTGTCGTTGGCGATAATAGGGAGCCCGGAGGAAGCATTGATAGTAGAACTTTTGGCGACGTTCCTTTTAAGAATGTCGTAGGTAAAGTGAGTTATAGAGTTTTCCCCTTAAGAAAAACAAGACATTTTAATTGAATACTATTTAAAAGAACAATTCCATATAGAGTCCCTTATCCCCGTCGACATGTTTCCCCATAGGTTGCCGATGGAGACTGTAGTATTGATGTCAAGAAAATAGAATAACAAGCTATAAAAGTGCTGAAATCAATGCCTTTTAGGATTTTCAAAAGAACTCTTAAAAGCCATTTTTCTATTAGAAAAACACCTTGTGGGAACATATTAATAGTAAAAATCGTAGGGGTGTGTAGACAGAATAGATATTTATAGGGAGAGTGGACAGAATAGACCTATAAAATATAAAAAAAATAGCTAGCCAAAAATGATATGTACCATCTTTACTGGACAAACCAGTAAGGAGGGTATTTTTATTTTGGAAAGTTCTGTAGCTTTAGGTTTGCCAATACCAGAAAAATTAAAAGATATATTAAAACAATTCAAGGAGGAAAAATAAATGAGTAATAGTCCATTAGTACAAGCAACAATTCTTTCGCCTAACCATAGTGGTAGAAGAAATCAAAAGATTACTAAAATAGCAATCCACCACGCAGCTGGAGTTATAAACTGTAGAAATCTTGCATGCGTATTTGTGCCAAGAGCAAGGCGAGCATCAGCTAACTACAATTTAGGATCCGATGGAGTAATTGTTTTAGGTGTTGATGAGGCCAATAGAGCCTGGACAACCTCATCTTCCTGGTATGACAATAGAGCAGTCACAATTGAAGTAGAGAACTCTACGAGAGGACCTCAGTGGTTGTTTCTGATTGCGTTTTAAATAGACTAATTGATTTAGTGACAGACATCTGTAGAAGAAATGGAATCTATCCTTGCACCTATACTGGAGGTAAGGATGGTGTTCTTCAAAAACATGAATGGTATTCCAATACAAATTGTCCAGGGACATATCTTGGCAGTAAGTTTCCTTATATAGCAAATGAGGTCAATAAAAGACTAAGAGGCAATAAGACTGTTAGTAAACCAACAAATGGACTATATAGAGTCAGAAAATCTTGGTCTGATGTAAAAAGCCAGAAAGGTGCATTTAGAAATCTAGCTAATGCAAAAAGATGTGCAGATAGATTCAGATTAAAAGTATTCGATGCTAATGGCAAGATGGTTTATCCAGTTGGAAAAACAATCGACTAATTAGCTAGAGAAGTTATAAGTGGAAAATGGGGAAATGGGGAAATGGGGAAGAAAGAAAAAGGAGATTAACTCAAGCTGGATATGATCATTATACTGTTCAGAAAAGAGTGAACCAACTATTTTAATATTTAAGTAAGAAGCCTGTGCCGATTTTGGTGCAGGCTATTTTTTTATGACTTATCTCGTGAGACCTCATTACCGATTCAGTGTTAACAACTAATAGTGAGAAGCCATCAGAATCCATAGTATCGGGAAAGTTTCTGTAATGGGAATGTAGCAAAAGCAGAAACAATATCTATTGTAATATATGAAAAGGATGCACTACGACTTGATGGCATACAATAAATGATGTATTCATTCCTCATAAAACAAAATATAGTTTCTTTAAAGTTGATAAAAATAGAATAAGTTTACTAATGGTTTCTTGATAGTTGATTTAATAAAATGCTAAGATATACACAAATAAAGGAGGGCTTAAAATGGATATCATTAGAGAATATTTACCGATACTTATACCTATTATTATTTTAGAAATTGGACTTATGATTTATTCCTTAACACATGTTTTAAAACACGATAGATATAAATTTGGAAGCAGAACTATGTGGATTTTAATAGTTGTTTTTATTCAAATTATTGGACCTATCTTATACTTAACAATAGGTAGGGAGGACGAATAATGGAAGCGCTAAAAATTGACAATCTTCATAAATCCTTTGGGAAAAATACGATTATTAATGGGTTATCCATGTCCATTCCTGAAAATACAATATTTGGTTTTTTAGGAAAAAACGGTGCTGGAAAAACAACGACAATGAAAATGATTTTAGGATTTTTGAAAATTGATGAAGGTTCCATTGAAGTGTTTGGAGAAAAAGTTGGCTTTGGTCAGTCAAAAACCAATCGATTTATCGGGTATCTTCCAGATGTCCCTGAATTTTATGGCTATATGACTGCAAAAGAATATCTCAATTTATGTGGGTCTATAACTGGTCTTAGCAAAAATGAAATCAAAAACAAGAGCGAGGAACTTTTAGAATTGGTGGGATTAAGAGATGTCAATAAAAGAATTAGTGGCTATTCTAGAGGTATGAAACAGCGCTTGGGTATTGCCCAAGCCTTGTTAAATAGTCCTAAACTACTAATATGTGATGAACCCACTTCTGCCCTCGATCCACTTGGAAGAAAAGAGATCTTAGACATCATATTAAAGATAAAAGACTCTACAACTGTTATTTTTTCCACACATATTTTATCGGATGTTGAAGCGATTTGTGATCATGTAGTGGTGCTTGATAAAGGGAAAAATGTACTGGAAGGTTCAATAGATGAACTTAAGAATATAAAGAGGAAAAACACAATTAAAATCAGATTTAG
The DNA here is from genome assembly GCF_943169845.1 of Peptoniphilus rachelemmaiella. GTDB lineage: Bacteria > Bacillota > Clostridia > Tissierellales > Peptoniphilaceae > Aedoeadaptatus > Aedoeadaptatus rachelemmaiella. The sequence goes on along the minus strand of NZ_CALPBW010000002.1, from coordinate 12,207 downwards.
GTCGAATGAAGAACTAAAGGGATTTAAGTCACTAGATAAATTTTCAAATCTGGTAATTAATGAAAAAGGAGATACTCTGTACTTAACAGATGAAGACAATCAACTAAAAGACCTCGATATTTTATATGAGCTATATAAGTTAAACATATTTCCTCTAGAAATAAAAATAGAAGAACCTACATTAGAAAATATTTTTCTGGAGGTGACGAAAGCATGAGGATATTTTTATCTCTATTAAAGAAAGAAGCTATTGAAGGTGCAAGGACTAAAAAAATGACTTCTACCTTTATCCTGTTCTTGTTCATCGGGTTAATAAGTCCTTTGACAGCAAAATTAACTCCTATGATACTTCAATCCATAGCTACAGGAAATATAGATATTAACGTAGCACCACCATCAGAAATTGACTCTTGGACACAATTCTTTAAAAATATTAGTCAAATAGGAATGTTTGGATTAGCCATTATACTAAGTACACAAATGGCCAATGAATTCCAAAAAGGAACCTTGATTAATTTGCTATCTAAGGGACTCCCAAGGTATCAAGTTGTGCTATCGAAGATTTTTTACAATTTCATTTTGTGGTTTTTGGCTTACTTTTGCTCATTTATACTAACTTATCTCTACACAAAGTACTTTTTCGGGATTTCATTTCCTATTAGAAATATACTTATGGCAGCCTTGCTTCCTTTTATATTTGGCTTATTTTTAATATCCTTAGAGACATTAGCTGGAGTGATTTCAGGAAATGTTATAGGTACATTAATATTAACGACTGCTGGGATTGTGATTCAACTTATATTATCTATTCGAGATGAAATTGTTAAGTACATGCCTATCGCATTAATAGGTAAGCCTGTGAACCTTATAAAAGGAATTGGATATGATGACTACTATGTACCGATTATTACGGGCAGTATTTTGCTTATACTGTGTATCGTAATTTCGATTGCTATAATAAACAAAAAGCAAATCAGTTAGGAGGTAAAATATCATGCTAAAAATTGGAGAAAATATTCTTCAGAAGCGAAAAGAAAGAGGCATAACTCAGGAAGAATTAGCAGAATTCATGATGGTAACAAAGGCATCCGTATCAAAATGGGAGACAGGTCAAAGCCATCCAGATATTTTACTTCTACCAAAACTTGCCACTTTTTTTAATATAAGTGTGGATGAATTAATAGGATATGACCCAGATTTATCTTCAGTTCAAATTCAAAAATTTTATATAGATTTAGAAAATCGTGTCACTGACGCAGGTATGGATAGTATCCTAGAAGATATAAAAATTAAAATTAAACAATACTATTCTTGCTTTGAACTCCTATACTATATGGCTTTGTTTATTTTGAACCACTGTGGTTTAGCAACTGACACTACCAAGAAAGAGGAATATCTCGAATACGCAAATCATATACTAAAGAGAGTGCGTGAGGATTCGAAAGATCCTATACTTAAAGAACAATCATTGAGCTTGAGGGCAGCTTGCCTGATTAGTTTAGGAAAATCAGAAGAAGCGTTAAATATTTTACCATCTTCTGACATGCTATCTATATCGAAAGATTGTTTGGTGGCTTCAGCTTATTTAAAAACGAAGAAGGATAATGAAGTAGATCAAAAACTACAAGTAATGATTTATAAGAACATAATTGATTTAATCACCCTTCTTATGATGAAGAGTAGTTTGAATAATGACGATTGGGTTGAAACATTGGAGAGAGTGGAGGATTTAATAGAAACTTTTAATCTCATGGAACTAAATATTTCTATCGTTTTAAACTTCTATTTATCCTTGGCAACGCACTATATTGAAGATAATAACCCAAAAATCGCTAGTCAATATGTAGAAAAATTACTCAACCTACTAATAGAGAGCAAGGAAAAATCGTTTAAGATAAGAGGCGATGAGTATTTTAATCAAATAGATGAATGGCTTGATGAAAATTTATTATTACCTACAAATCCAAATAGAAGTGACGATATGATTGTTCGCTTTTATATAGAAGCAATAGCGAATAATGAAAACTTTAAAGGAATTATTTCTGAAGGGAAGGTAAAGTTCTTAGTTGATAAGGTTAGAGAAATATACTCTCTATAATTAAATAACTGCTATTAGACAAAAAGGTTGTAATTTTCCAAAATTATGACCTTTTATTTTTATGCCTACCTTTCTAACGCCATATTTCTCTTTACATATGTTAGAGATTATAAACTTTACTCAAAAACACTCCCTTTGTCTTAAGAAATATAGAGGAAAGAAAATTAGGGTTAAAAATAACCTTAATTTCTTTGCCTGTGATATAGGAGGTGGAGTATGAGAGTAGAAAAGTTTGAAGGTAGAAAAGAAATTTTAAAAACTGAATATACTGAAATGGATTTAAAGGCAGAGCTTAATTTCTATCTATCGGATAAATTTATCCAAGACCTATTTCTTTTAGATGAAATTAGCCTTGAAGAATATAGGAAAATCAGGAGAGAAAACATTAAAAAATTCAGACCTATTCTTTCAGAATTAATGCTATAAGACTTGATATATACTCATTTGTACGGGAATATAGCACTAAGAGAGAGAGGTGAGACGATGAAAAAGATAACAAAAATAGAAGCAAATCAAAAAGAAGAATCTACATTAAGAGTTGCTGCCTATGCAAGAGTATCGACAGATGAGGAAGCTCAGCTTGTGAGTCTTAAAACGCAAAAAGCACACTACGAAAAGATGATAACAGAAAATAAATCATATACATTTGCAGGTTTATACTTTGATGAAGGCATCACTGGAACAAAAAAAGAATGTAGGGATGGACTTCTAAAAATATTAAAAGACTGTGAAGACAGAAAAATAGACTTTATCCTAACTAAATCCATCTCAAGACTTGCAAGAAACACAACAGACTGTTTGGAAATCGTAAGAAGACTCCTTGATTTAAACATTGGTATCTATTTTGAAAAAGAAAACATTGATACAAGAACCATGGAAAGTGAGTTGATGTTATCCATACTTTCATCCCTTGCAGAAAGTGAATCCAGGTCTATATCAGAAAATAACAAATGGTCCATAAAGAAAAGATTTCAAAATGGAACTTTTATTATATCAAGCCTACCCTATGGCTATGAGAATATAGACGGAAAGATGGTAGTGAATGAAGAAGAAGGAAAAATCATAAAAGAAATATTTGAACAGTATCTCTCAGGTAAGGGAACTCACAAAATAGCAGATGACTTAAATAAAAGAAAGATTAAAGGACAAAAAGGAGCAAAATGGCATGGGTCGACTATAAATGGAATCTTAAAAAATGAAAAATATATAGGCGATGTCATCTACCAAAAGACTTATACAGATGAAAATTATAATAGACATAAAAATAAGGGAGAGGAAGACCAGTATAAGATTATAGATAACCATGAAGCCATTGTAAGTAGAGAGGACTTTGAGAAAGTTCAAGACCTAATAAAGATAAGGGCTATAGCAAAAGGAAATGGAGAAAACACCAAAAGATATCAAAATAGATATAGCCTATCAGGGAAAATAAAGTGTGGCGAGTGTGGTTCAACCTTTAAAAGAAGGCATCACTATAATGGAAAAGAAAAATATATAGCTTGGACTTGTAGTGAACACCTAAAAGATATTAATAAGTGTTCTATGAAGTTTATTAAAGACAAGGACATAAAACTAGCATTTGTGACTTTAGTAAACAAGCTAGTCTTTGGAAAAGATAGAATTCTAATGCCACTCTTAGAAACACTAAAGAGAGTGGACAGCAAGGGGGAAGTTACGAAGATAAATAAAATAGAAGAAGGCTTAGAAAAATTAAAGGAAAGAAAAGAGGTTCTAAGCAAACTAATAACTTCGGGAGTTTTAGATGCAAGTATTTACGCAAAAGAAAGCAGTGAGATTTCAAGTGAAGAAAGTTATCTACTCATGGAAAAGGAGAGAAGCAAAAAAGCCATCCTTGGGAATGATGAAGAAATAAGAGAGCTTGAAAAGTTAATAGGAATCTTAGGAAAAAGTGAAATGATAGATCACTTTGAAGATGACTTGTTTGAAGAAATCATTGACCACATTCAAGTTGTCGATAGAGAGACTCTTGATTTTCATTTAAAGTGTGGACTTGTATTAAGAGAGGAAGTGAAAGAAGATGTCTAGGTTATGTTATGGCTATACAATAAGAGACGGAAGATTAGAAGTTCAGGAAAAAGAAGCTGAGAATATAAGAAAAATCTTTAAAAACTATCTTGATGGAAATGCCCTTATAAAGTCGGCAGAACTTGCAGGTATCAAGAAAAACAGCTCAAGTGTAAAAAGAATCTTAACCAACGAAAAATATTTAGGAAATGACATCTATCCCAAGATAATAGATAGAGAAAGTTTTGATAAGGCAGGTCAAATGTTAAAGGAAAGGGCAGTAGCCATGGGACGAGTTTGGGAAAAGGAAGAAGAGATTATTAAAGTTCCCTGCAAGTTTAGATATAAGAAGGAAGAGACTTTGCCCATAGATCCCTTTGAACGAGCAAGCTACCAGTACAATTTAATCGAGGTGATAGATGATGAATAGCAAGGTTATAGTCATACCAGCGAAGAAGAAAAAAGGAAATTCCATTAAGGAATCAGAAAAGAAGAAACTGAGAGTGGCAGCTTATGCGAGGGTATCAACGGATAGTGATGAACAAGCAACTTCTTATGACACTCAAGTAGACCATTACACAAACTATATTAAGAAAAATCCAGAATGGGAATTTGCGGGAGTTTTTTCTGATGAAGGAATCAGTGGAACATATACCAAGAAAAGAGCTGGCTTTAATAAAATGATTGAAGAAGCCATGGAAGGAAATATCGACTACATCATTACAAAGTCAATATCGAGGTTTGCCAGAAACACACTAGACTGCTTAAAGTATATTCGAAAACTAAAAGAGAATAACATCCCAGTTTTCTTTGAAAAAGAAAACATTAATACGATGGATGCCAAGGGAGAAGTCCTCCTTACCATTATGGCATCTCTTGCTCAACAGGAAAGTCAGTCTTTATCACAAAATGTGAAGTTGGGATTTCAATATAGATTTCAACAAGGCCAAGTCCAGGTAAACCATAATAGGTTTTTAGGCTATACAAAAGACGAAGAAGGAAAACTTGTCGTAGTTCCTGAAGAGGCAAAAATAGTAAAAAGGATCTACAGAGAATACTTGGAAGGGGCAAGTCTACGAGACATAAAGGCAGGACTTGAAAAAGATAAGATAGTAAATGGAGCAGGAAATAAGAAGTGGCATGTATCAAACCTCAATCAAATATTAACCAATGAGAAATATATGGGAGACGCCCTCTTACAAAAAACATATACGGTAGATTTTCTAAATAAGAAAAGGGTAAAGAATGATGGAATTGCACCTCAATATTATGTAGAAAATAGTCACGAAGCCATCATACCAAAAGAAATCTTCATGCGAGTCGGGGAAGAAATGTACAGACGAGCTAATATGGTGAGTGGCAAAGGAAAAACAAGAACTTATTCCAGCAAATACACACTTTCAAGTATTGTCTACTGCTCAAAATGCGGAGATATTTATAGGAGAATTGCTTGGAACAACAGAGGGAAGAAATATACTGTTTGGAGATGCTGTACAAGAGTAACCCATGGACCAGACGCATGTGAAGCAAGAACCATAAGAGAAGAAGACCTACAAGAAGCAGTCGTAGAAGCCATCAATCATCTTATATCTGAAAGCAGTGAATTAAAAGAAATAATAAGAGAAAATATAGAAAAAGCCATCACAGGTAATGGAAGTAGCAGAATCAAAGAAATAGACCAAGAAATGCTGGCGGTTCAAGAAGAACTTTTAAAAGTAGCTAATGCCAAGAAAGACTATACAGACCTTGCAGACAGGGTGGAGGAATTAAGAAATGAAAAAGATAAGATACTACTAGATATGGCAGAAGAGAAGAATGAACAAAGCAGACTAATGGAATTAAAAGAGTTTCTAGACAACCAAGAATTAGAAATAGAAAGCTATGATGAAGATTTAGTAAGAAAACTTATAGAGAAGATAGTGGTTTATGAAGAAAAACTGAAAGTAATATTTAAATCTGGACTTGAAGTTGAAATATAAAATTGACAAGAATTAAAAGTAAATATACAATATAACTAACATTACCCGATACGCCTCTTAACAATGCGAACCATTGTTAGTGTATAGTATTGTTGTTAAGAAAATAGTATAAGTGTTAATTAAAGTGATAGAATAGTTAGTTTTTAGGATATAACTAATCATCAGTAAAATTTTTATGGATATAGATAGGGAAAAATAAGGATATTCAAAATATAAGTAAATTACAATTTGATTTTTGAGAAATGATAAGGAGATTTGTTAACATAGGAAGTTTTGATAGAGGTGCTTAGTGAATTTACTAAAGATAATACTTATAATAGTGGGGGTCGTTTTTACTACATTTGGATATTTGATCTATTTTAAAGAAAAATATAATTTGATTAACGGTTTTGAGGCAGATTATAAATCTGGAAGAAAGACAGAATCCTATGCTAAAAAGGTAGGATTGGTAGAACTTATCATTGGCATTATCCTTATTTTAATTGGGATTTGGGTAATTATCATTAAATAGTACTTCCTCTTTGTCTAGCTATTAATTTTTGAGGTAGTCGAAATAGATAACTAATTATATATAATTAGTTTGAAAAACTTATATGAGAAATAGAAGATTTGAAAATAGATATAAATGTGTATTATAATACTTAATAGTCCCCGACACGTCTCTTAGTACAATGCGAGCCAAGTCGGGTCTTTTCGTTATAAGAAGAAATAATGTGAAGAAATTTCATTAAGCTCCCGCAAATGTGAGCAAGCAAGTAAAAATTTTATTGTTTTATAGAATAGAATAAAAGATGAATTCATAAATTAAAATAGATTTAATGGTTTACCTAAGTTGCTTAAAAGCATGGGGTGGTATGGATGGAGAATAGATGATTTTTATTTAGATATAAAGAGAAAGAATATGCAGTGAAGTCATAGTCTTTTAGAGTTTTATGTTAAATTCTAAAAGACTATTTTTGTGCTCAGAATGATTAATGGAAATAAACATATTAAAATTTATATTGCTAATTCATTTTATTAGGTCTTAGATTAATTGAAATATAAAGAGGATGATTTTAATTGTCTTACATTTAGCGATGTGGTATAATTTCATCAAAATGATAGAAATATACCACAAAGGAGTGAGCTATGAATAAATACAAATTAATCTATGGATCTTTAGGGCTTTTATCAGCATTAGGAATTTTAGGAATCTATACAGAGAATAAGCTATTTCTGTGCTTCTTTGCATTTTTAATACATTTTAAATATCTATTTATTGATATTGACGAGATGTTGGAAGACTACACAAATAAATCTGCTGCATTTTCATTTTTTGCTGGAAATTTAGTTTTTGTAATAATAAGCCTATATAAATTTTTCGTCCTAAATTATGGATTATATGAATCTTCTATATTTGCTTTAATACTAGCTTGGACTATATCAATTTTTGTATATACGATATTAATCATAATTTATGAGTTTAGAGAAAAGCTAGGTATGAGAAATGATTGAAAATAGAATAAAAGAATATAGGGCAAAGTATAATTTTACACAAGCTGATTTGGCGAAATTAGTGGGTGTTAGAAGAGAAACTATAGGAAATTTAGAGAATGGCCGTTATAACCCATCTTTGGAATTGGCTTGGAATATTGCCAAGATATTTAATGTGAGTATTGAAGATATTTTTAACGTTATAGATGAATAGGGGATATTTATGAGGATTTTTATTAAACTAGCATCATATCTTAAATGGGTAGGATTATTTGGTTTCTTCGGATTTGTTTTTGATAGTCAGTTATGGAAAATTTTATGGGGATTTTGGATATTTGGTTTTTTTGAGTTATTATTTACTTTGCCAATTTTCATTCAATCTTTAGGACAACTTTTTGCAATGTTCGCTATTCCGTTAAAAAACAATCCAGTCCCCTGTGTTTCAAATTATAAAAGCGATATTAAGTACTCTTTACCCTTCAAAGGTAAATGGACAGTAGTTAATGGAGGTGTGGATAAGGAATTATCACACTCTTGGAGTATTAATGCTCAAAGATATGCTTATGATTTTATAAAGTTAGACGATAAACTAAAGAGTTATAATGGAGATAGAAAAAAACTAGAAAATTATTATTGTTATGAAAGCGATATAATAGCTCCAGCAGACGGGATAGTAGTTGAAGTATCTAATAAATGCAAAGATAGTAAGATTATGTGGAATAATTCTACAGATCCTTTAATAAGAGATATCAGAGGAAATTACATTGTAATCAAACATATGGAAAATGAGTATTCTCTAATTTGCCATATAAAACCAAATAGCTTTTTAGTTAAAAAAGGCGATACGGTAAAAAGATATCAAGAATTAGCTGAGTGTGGAAATTCAGGCAATACAACGGAGCCTCATATACATTTTCATGTACAAAATAGAAAAGGCTTTGTACTATCAGCTGGACTTCCGATTGAATTTAAAGACATAAAAGTTGATAAAATAGAAGATTATAATAGGTATGATTCAAGACCGATTAAGTCAGATTTTGACTACTCTATGTATAAAGGCAAATATATTCATAGAGGGCAAAGTGTAAGAAATTATATTGTATAAAATTATTATAGGTAAGTATTTATCACAAGAATAAATTTAAGGGAAGGTAATAAAATGAGTAGAAGTATTAATTTAGAGTCTTTATATCAAATTATAAGCAATCCTGTTATCTATAATGACGAAAATATAATGAAAAACTTTATAGCAACTCTCGATGACGAAATACAAAATATTTCAAATGTTCAGATAAAGTATAGAGAACTGGAAACTTTTAAATCTTTATATGAAAAAATAAGCAGTAAATTGAATTCTGAACAGAAAGAAGCTTTTTATTATGGTTATAAAAACAGTAAAGCTATTAATCAGGAATTTGATTTATTAAGATTTACCAAAGATACAACTTTAAATATTGAATTAAAGTCTGAATATCCAAATGGTGGTAAGGAGAAATTGGAAGATACTTTAAGAAGACAAAATCATATTTTATTAAATTGCACAGAAAATGTAATTAATTATACATATGTTTTAAGTGATGAAAAATTGTATAGGTTAGTTCCAACTGATGGTTGTTCAAATAAAGATTATAAGTTGGTAGAAGTAGGATTTTCCAGCTTGATTCTAGATATAACAAGTGACTACATTAAATGTAATAAGCTTGAAATGATAAAACCAGAAGATTTAATAATATCTCCTTATAGTGAGCCTGAAAAATTCGTAAAGAACTCTTACTACTTAAATCAGGAACAAAGAGAAGTAGTCGATAAAATATTAAATTCTAGATCGGTATATCATAGTGTGTCGGGCAGGGCAGGCACTGGAAAATCACTTGTACTATTTGATTTAGCCGCAGAATTTATAAAACAAGGTAAAAAAGTAATTTTAGTTTTTTGTGGTAAATTAGAGAACTTCAGAGAATTAAGTAGAATTCATAACTTTGATATTTTTGATATTAAGTCGATAAGTTCTGATTTTTCACAGCTTAGAAAGTATGATGTTGTTTTATTTGATGAATTTCAAAGAGTAAGAGAAGAGCAGTATAATATTTTAATAGATTTAGACGTAGAACTAGTTGTTTATAGTATCGACAAAATACAAACACTACATCCTTCTGAGAAAACATTAAATATAGAAGATAAACTTAATCAAGGTATAAAAATTACTAATTATTTTCTAGGTGATAAGATTAGACAAAATAATGAGATGTCGTGGTTTATTAGAAAATTATTACAACCTACGGATAGAGAGAGTCAACCAGCTGATTATAAAAAAGTAACTGTTAAATACTTTAATAATAGAGAAGGGGCATCTGATTATATAGAGTATAGGTATCGTCATGACCAATTTATACCTATTGAATTAACGGAATATAGTACAAAAACTACAGGAAGAAAGCAAAGGAAAAATTTTGTAATTAATTCAAAAAACATCCATGATGTTATAGGAAAAGAATATAACAATGTCATTGTGATATTTGATGAGTATATCTTTTACGATAAAGAAACGGCTAAATTGACGTCTAATTATAAAGAAAGTGATGATTATAGAAATTATCCATACGATGAATTCAGCTGTTACTTTGAAGCGTTAACAAGAGTTAGAGATAAACTAGAAGTGGTTATTATTAATAACCCCAATCTGTATAAAGTGGTATTAGAGATACTGAATTGGTGGAAAAATTCAAATAATGTTATTAATGAAGCACTAAGAAAAGAAAATGAGCAATTAAAAGAAGAGGTTAGAAAGTTGAGATCAGAGCAATCTTGAAAAAAGTAAAGGGCGAAAATTTTAACAGTAATAATTAGATAGTTGATTTTAAGAGTAGAGATTTTGTTTTTCGACTAGATTTCTTATCCTATTCCCACATACGAGGCTTCCTTAAAATATTAAATTTTATCCATACTGACCACTCAAGCCAGGTGGAGTGCGTGGCAGTATTCCAGGTGGAGTGCGTGGCAGTATTAAGGAAAAAATAAAGAAGCGATCGAGTAAGAAAAGCAAAAGACTTACTCGATTTTTTATTAGAATGCTCTAATAAAAAGACTGAAGGGTGGTTAGAAGTCAATGGGGGGTATATACGATATACAAAGAGAGAGTTCGTAGAATGATATCTTGTTCCCGTAGAGAGGAGGACGAATTATGGATTTTGCACCTGTAGGGGCTTTGCTCATTGTTGAATTGATCATCGCTTTTATCGTCGTCGTCGCCGCCATCAGCTTGGCATGTTACGTTATTATCCGCGTTTGCCATAAGGCGAGGAGAGACGCCCTGAAGAAATATACCGCTTTAGAGGATGAAAACAAAAAATAAATTCTGTCGGCGGGATTAAGGGCGTGACCCGGAGAAGGGCAGAGGGATAAAAAAGGTGATTTCCATGAAGATTAAATGCAAGAAAGCCCGCCTTATGAAAATACGTTGGATCTCGATTTTATGTGTTCTTTCGATCTGCCTCTTTGCGGTGGCTTGTCAGAAAGCGGGAGAGGCTGAAAGTCCGTCGCGAAATCAGTATAAACGAATTGAAAAAGCGACGGACACCGACTATCCGCAGCTTTCTTTCAATGAAATGGCAAACAGCTCCGATTTGGTGGTGGCGGCAGACTTTCTGGGTTTTACGAAACCCTTTAAAGTGTCGCCTTATGGCGGCGGGGACATAGCCGTTTACAGAGACGCCGTCTTTAAAGTAAAGAAGGTCTATAAGGGAGAAATGAAAGAGGGAAGAACGGTGACCGTGCGAATCCCCGGCGGTGATGTCGTCGACGATGAAAAGCAAACCATCTACGCGGAGCCGACGGAAGCGGACTTCATGTATAACGACGAGAATGAGAAAGTCCTGTTTCTCGCTCGCCCGAGGGTGGATCGGTACAAGACGCGGGAGGATTACTATCTATTTGTGACCGGCCCCAATGGCATGTACGATCTGCGGGACAACACCCTTTTCGGGCTTTTCCACGAGGACGTCACCATCGATGCAAAGGCCCTCGATTCCATCGATCCCACCGTGGATCCGGCGGCAGAGGAGAAGGCGGAAATGGATAAACGGCTTCGGGAAGAATCCATGACGCGGGAAGAATACGACGCCTACTTTGAACAAATGGATCACTACGGGGTAAAGGAACCCTAAGTTTCCATGGTGCAAGAAGAGGATGAGGGGCGCGAATTCCACCTACGGCAGTTACAAGACACAAAAAACGCCTCCGAAGAGGCGTCATAGGGATAAAGAAGGGCGAATCATCCGATTCACCCTTCTTTTTTATGGTTCTATGTCAACCATTGGGGAGTCTAGTGAAAACTAGGCTCCTTTTTGTTTTCCTAAAAGCCATCCATCACCGATCTTTTGAACAAACAAAGAGTAATTTGGTTCGAAAATGATGAAAGTTTTGCATCCCAAAAGCCACACGCTTCACGGTCTTGATCTTGTTGTGCGTTCCTTCCACATAGCCGTTACTCCACGGGTAATCAAAGCTGTTGGTGATCTCCTCGAACCAGTTGTTGTAGGCGCGCAAGCAGTAACGCCATTCCTTTTGCCCGCCTTTCTTTGCCTCTTCCATCCACTTTGAAAGGGCGGTGGCGGCGGTTTCTTTGTCGTTCTG
>NZ_CALPBW010000001.1 GCF_943169845.1 Peptoniphilus rachelemmaiella | reverse complement strand
TCCAATTTCTAAGCGCTTCGATCCATAAAATACTTTTCGCCTGTATTTCGGAGCAAACACTACGTGATACTTACAATTCCATTTTGTGTGTGATAAACTATGGGTGTGATTTAGTGATGTCATTATTCCCTCCTGATTGTGATTGGTTGGCAGACCTTTCTTATCATACCATTCTGGGAATAACGGGTGATTATCGCTAAAGCTAAACGGAACCCCCGGTCTAACCGGGGGTTTTCTAATGCAAAAAAAGCGCCTGCGAGAGGCGCTTCAAAAGGCGATGCTTTTATTTCCAATAATCCAATTTGCTTTCGTCGAGGCCGATGTTTCTGCCGATAAAGTGGGGATTTTTGCCGGCGTGGGATTGTTCCTTGTAGTCTTTTAATGCGGCCAGGGCCTGATTGCCCAAAAGTAAAATGGCGGGGATGTTGACAAGCACCATGAGGGCCATTAAAAAGTCCGCCACGTTCCATGCCAGTTCCATTTTCATGCTGCTTCCCAGGAAGATGAGGAGAATCGCCACGAGTCGGTAGCAAAGCATGAAGGTTTTCGAGGGGGCTTTTTTGTGGAGATAGTTGAGGCAGCTGTCCACGTAGTAGAGATTGCCCAAGAGAGTGGTAAAGGCGAAGAGGGTCAAGGACAGGGAGATAAAGACGTAGCCGTAGTGGCCGAAGACCGTGGCCAGTGATTCCTGTACATAGGCGGCGCCGGCCAATTCTTCCGTGGCTTCAACCCCCGATGCCATGGCCATAAATGCCGTAGCGGAGCAGATAACCAGGGTGTCTAGGAAGACGGAAAACATTTGAACCAAGCCTTGTTTTACCGGGTGGGACACATCCGCCGAGGCTGCTGCGTTGGGCGCAGAACCCATACCGGCTTCGTTGGAGTAGAGCCCCCGCTTGATCCCTTGGACCAGGGCGGAACCGGCCAAGCCGCCGAAGATGGCTTGGAAGTTGAAGGCATCGGAGAAGATGTTTTTGAATACGGTGGGCATGTAGCTGATGTTTCTAAAGATCATAAACAGGGCCATGGCCACGAAGATAATGCCCATGAAGGGCACCAAGGTGGAGGTGGCCTTGATGATGCGCTTGCCGCCGCCTAAGATGCAGTAGCCGGCGACGATGGCGAGGACGGCGCCGATGATCCAGGTGGTCTTGCCTTCCACGAAGAAATCGTAGACGCGGAAGGAGTCGGTCATGTTGAAGGAGGCGAGCATATTGAAGCCCACGGCGTAGGTTAAGATCAAGAAGACGGCGAAGAGTACGCCGATGGTTCTGGAGCCCAAGGCGATTTCAATATAATAACTGGGCCCGCCGTAGCTGGTGCCGTGCTCGCCCCGGCGCTTATAGATTTGCGCCAGTGTGGATTCGATAAAGGCCGATGCGCCGCCGATTAAGGCGATGAGCCACATCCAGAACACGGCGCCGTAGCCGCCGAGGCAGATGGCTTGGGCCACGCCGACGATGTTGCCCGTGCCGACACGGGAGGCCGTGGAAACCATAAGGGCTTGGAAGGAGGAGACTTCCCCTTCGTGGGGCTCTTCTCTCAAGACGCGGAGGGATTCTCCGAACATCGATAATTGCAAAAATCCCGTGCGCACGGTGAAGTACAGGCCGGCGCCGATTAAGATAATAATAAGTATAGGGTAGTACAAATATCCGTTTACTTTCAGTAACAGATCCATGGGTCACCTCAGTTTCATCACAATGTATACAGCGTTCACAGTTGCTCACATTTTATCACAACCGACTACATTGTAAAAGTTTGTTTTGCATTAACACGGATTTTTCCGCTCTGCTCTGAAAAAGCGATGCCTTTCTCTCGAAAAAGCCGCTTTTGACGCAAAAAACCTCTCCGTCGCGGGGCCTGAGACGGAGAGGTTTTTCATCCCTTAAGAAAGTGAGGCGCGTTTTATTTTTTATTGGCTATCTTCGCCAGATAGTAGACAACCAATACCATAAAGACGAGCTTTACGACGATGGCGATTCCGGAAAATATACTTCCAAACAAAACTGATTCCATAAAACACCTCGCAAATAATCATTTCTACAAAAACGTTCGATTGCTTCCTTTGATCTTAAAGCACAGTTACTGTTTGTAAAGGCGCTTGTTGAAATTAATCGGCGAGCTTCGGTGCGATTTTTTCCATGTAGGTTTCGATGCGCTTGGCCATGGGCGGGGCGAAATCCCCGGCTTTTAACATGGCGTCGAGCTCGCTTTTCCCAACAAATTTGTAATCTTCTACTTCGCTTTTCTGCATTTTAATTTTGTCTACGTCCCTTACGAGGAGAAAGACTTTGGAAAATTTCTGATTTTCCTTCAAGGTACCGAGGAAGGTAAGGTCTCTGTCCGTGGCGGCGATGCCCACTTCTTCTTTCAGCTCCCGCAGGGCGCCTTCAAGGGGGCTTTCTTTATCCACGACGCTTCCCATGGTAAATTCCCATTGGTGGGGGAAGGTCTTGTTCTTGGCCCGCCTCGTCACCAGGAGTTTGCCTCGGGAGATGACCATGACGCCTGAGACGACGAAGTATTCCGTCTCCTCCAACACCTCTTTACGATCTTTTAAGTAGCCCAGGTAGTTAAAATCCTCGTCGTATATGCGTCTCAGTTCCACAGCGACCTCCTTTATTTGCTCACATTGTTTTTCACACGCTTCAGGCGGAAGAAATCTTCCCGCTCTTTTTCCGCCAAAATCTCTTCGATTTCTTTTTTCGCCGCCTCGTATTTTGGTATTTGGATTTTTTCCAGGGCATTGGCCCGCTTCACGGTTTTTTTGATTTCCTTGGCCAGGCGGTACAAATCCGTTTCGATTTCCGCCAGCTCATAAATCCTCGCCCGCATGTCGTGCATGCGAATGTAGGCTTCGTCGAAGGCGAAATTGGATTCAAACATACTGAAGGTGGATTGGGGCTTGAAGGCCTTGTAGTGAATCTCCGGTATCTCCACCCCCATGACGGAGCGGTAGCCGATGTGGTAGGGCTCTTCCGTGGGCATGGATTTGCTCATGCTCACCACGGATTCCCATCCCATGGTCACTGAGGCCATGGTGAGGGCGTCGTAGGACTGGCCGAAGCGCTCTTCCACCTCTTGTTGAATGGTTTGGGCCCGGGCGTTTAGGCGCATGATCTCACGCATAAGCACGGCCCGCTTTTTGTCTAAAAGACCGTAGCCTCTTTGGGCAAAATCCAGGGCGCTTTTTATTTTGATTAAATTGGCTTTCGTCGCCGTCACGCGTTTCGCCATAGCTCACCTCTAATAATATTTTTCCAGAATTTTGGGATCGATGCGAACCAAATTGTCTTTGGGCAGTGTCCTCAAGAGCTCCCAGGCCTTGTCCAAAGTCTCGTAAATAGTCGAGGATTCGTTAAAGTCCTGGCCGATAAATTCGTTTTCGAATCGTTTACCGAATGCCAAAATCTTTTGGTCGTTTTCCGAAAGTTCTTCTTCCCCGATAATTTGTGCCAAGGACCGCACCTCGATGCATCGGGAATAGGAGGCAAAGAGTTGGGCGGAGACGTCGGCATGGTCTTCCCTGGTGTAGTCGGCCCCGATGCCGTCTTTCATTAAGCGGGACAGGGAATCCAAAATATTAATGGGAGGATAAATGCCCTGGCCGTGAAGATCGCGGGAAAGGACGATTTGCCCTTCGGTAATGTAGCCGGTCAAGTCGGGGATCGGGTGGGTGATGTCGTCGGAGGGCATGGTCAGAATGGGAATCAAGGTGACCGAGCCCTTTACGCCTTTAATCATGCCCGCCCGTTCATAAATGGCGGCGAGGTCGGAGTAAAGGTAGCCCGGGTAGCCTTTTCTCGAAGGCACTTCTTGTTGTTGGGAAGATACTTCCCGCAAGCTTTCCCCGTAGCTGGTCATGTCGGTCATAATGACCAAGACGT
Source organism: Peptoniphilus rachelemmaiella (assembly GCF_943169845.1). GTDB lineage: Bacteria > Bacillota > Clostridia > Tissierellales > Peptoniphilaceae > Aedoeadaptatus > Aedoeadaptatus rachelemmaiella. The sequence goes on along the minus strand of NZ_CALPBW010000001.1, from coordinate 217,000 downwards.
GTTTGTGGCGCTCAAAGGCCAGGTATTCCGCCGCGGTAAGGGCGCATTTCGGCGCGATGATCCGCTCCATAATCGGGTCGTCGGCGTAGTTCATGTAGATGACGACTTTGTCCATGACGCCGGCTTCCATAAAGCTGTCGGTAAAGAAGGAAGCCACTTCCCGCTTCAGGCCCATGCCGCAGAAGACCACGGCGAAGTCGTCGCTGCCGCCGTCGTCGGCAATGTTGGCCTGGCGAATAATTTGGGCGGCGAGCTCGTTGTGGGGAAGCCCGGCGCCGGAGAAGATGGGGAGCTTTTGCCCCCGAATCAGGGTCATAACCGAGTCGATGCCCCGAATCCCCGTTTGGATGAAGTTTCTCGGGTATTCCCGCGCCACCGGGTTCATGGGTTGGCCGTTGACATTGTAAAATTTGTCGGCATAGACGGGGCCGCCTTTGTCGATGGCGCGGCCGATGCCGCTGAAGCGGCGGCCTAAAATTTCCGGGGACAGGGGAATTTCAAAGGGCCGTCCTTCGAAGACCACATTGAGGTTTTCCGTGGAGACCCCCATGGATTCGCCGAAGACCTGTACCGTGGCGGCATCGTCGTTGATGCCGATGACGCGGCCTACCAACATCTCATTGGTGTCTCGATTGGTAATGGAGACGATTTCGCCGTAGCGTACTCGGTGCAGGCCGGAGAGTTGAATCAGGGAGCCTTCAATGGTATCTAAGCGTAAATACTCTTTCTTCACGTCCTACACCTCCTTTTCTTCCGATGGGCTTTCGCCATCCGTCTCTTTGCTTTGCCCTTCGGCTTGTTTCTTTTCTTTAATTTCGTAGGCTTCCATTTCATTTTCGGCGATGCCGTATTCGATGCGGATTTCTCTGTAATGTTCTTGAATGTCGTTGATTAAGTGGGTAAAGGCCCTTAAATCGTCGTTTTCGATGTTGTACTTCATGTTGACGATTTTCGTGTAGAGGGCATTGTCTTTCACTTCTTCAATGGAAATGCCCTTTTCCAGCACCACTTTGCCCTCTTCGTACAAGGTGTCGATGACTTCCATCATGGCAAATTGTTTTTCCAAAGGCACGTATTGGTCGATGGGGTTAAAGGCATTTTGTTGCAGGAAGGCGTCTTTAATCATGCGGGCGACGATTAAGAGGAAGCGTTCCTTATCGGGAAGCACGTCCTCGCCGACGAGCATGACGATTTCCTGGAGCCGGGCTTCTTCGGTGAGGATGTTCATGAATTTCTTCCGAAGGCCGGGGAGATCGCCGTCCAGGCGGTTGTCGTAGTAATTGGACAAGGCGCCGATGTAGCCGGAGTAGGAATGGAGCCAGTGAATGGCCGGGTAGTGTCTGGAATAGGCCAGGTCTTTATCCAGGGCCAAGAACACATTGACGAAACGGCGGGTGTTTTCCGTGACAGGCTCGGAGAAGTCGCCCCCTGCCGGGGAGACGGCGCCGATGGTGGTGACGGAGCCTTCCGCACCGCAAAGGGTTTTGGCGGAGCCGCTGCGCTCGTAGAAGGAGGCGATGCGGCTGGGAAGGTAGGCCGGGTAGCCTTCTTCGGCGGGCATTTCTTCCAGTCGGCCGGAAATTTCCCTGAGGGCTTCCGCCCAACGGGAGGTGGAGTCGGCCATCATGGCCACGTCGTAGCCTTGATCTCTGAAGTATTCGGCGATGGTAATGCCGGTGTAGATGGAGGCTTCACGGGCCGCAACGGGCATATTGGATGTGTTGGCGATTAAGATGGTGCGCTCCATGAGGGGCTTGCCGGAGTTGGGGTCGATAAGTTTCGGGAAGTCTTCCAATACTTCCGTCATTTCGTTGCCCCGCTCGCCGCAGCCGATGTAGACGATAATGTCCGCGTCGCAGAATTTGGCAATGGCGTGCTGGGTCATGGTCTTGCCCGTACCGAAACCGCCGGGAATGGCCACGGTGCCGCCTTTGGCGATGGGGAAGAACACGTCCAATACCCGCTGGCCGGTGACCAGAAGTTGGTCGGCGTCTAAAAATTCGCTGACGGGTCGGGGAATACGCACGGGCCAGGGATGACTCATGGCCACGTCGTGTTCTTCGCCGGCTTCGTCTTTGACTTTGCAGACGGTCTCGACGATATTGTACTCGCCTTCCTCGGCGATCCACACCACTTCCCCGGAGACGTTGGGGGGAAGGATGATGCGGTGGGTGATGATTTCCGTCTCTTCCACGGTGCCGATGACGGCGCCTTTTGAAAGCACATCCCCTACTTTGACCGTCGGTTTAAATGCCCACAACTTTTCCAAATCCAAGTTCATCATGCCGATGCCTTCGGGGATAAAGTTGCCGTATTTTTCATTGATGCGGTTTAAGGGCCGCTCGATTCCGTCGAACATATTGCCCAACAGGCCCGGGCCCAAACGCACGGAAAGGGGGCCTTCGGTGCTCACAATGGCTTCATCCCGCATAAGGCCTTCTGTTTCTTCGTAGACTTGTACCGTGCCTTCGTCGCCGTGAATGGCGATGACTTCGCCGATGAGCTTTTTCTCCCCGACCTGCACCATTTCCCGCATGGAGAAATCCCCCATGGGTCGTCCGATGACGACGGGGCCGTTGATCTTGATGATTTTCGCTTCTTTACTCATGGTCCATCTCCTCTCGGAACAGGCGGTAGAGCAACTTGCCGATGGCGTAGCGCTTTTCGTCGATCATGGTGTAGATATCGTAGTTTAAACTATAGGTTCTGTCCATGTCGCTGATGGTGTGCCCGCCGATGCGCGTATCCTCTAGCGTCTCTCCGTGAAGGGTGATGCCCATGCCTTCGGCCATGACCTTAAATCCATCGAAGAAGCGATCCATATCCGCCGCCACCATGGAGAAGCGGTATTCCCCGGGCTTTAACTCCTTCAAGGATTCTTCCACGCGGGCAGCGAGGTCCTCGGCATACTTTTTCGTCCGCGTGTATTCCACGGCTCGCTCGCGAATGGCTTCGATGAAGTCTTTTTTTAATTCGTTGATCTTTTTCAGTTCCAAGACACGTTCGTTTTCCTTGGCCTTGGCAATTTTTTCATTGCCCATGACCCGGGCGAGCTCCGCACGACGACGAACGATGTTGTCTTTTTCTTCGTCCAGTTGTTTTTCCTTGCGCTCAATAAGGCTGTTTTTTTCCTGTTCCCAAGCCTTTTTGCGCTTTTGTAAATCCACGAGACGCCGCTTGTAGACGACGTCTTCGAATATTTCCAGTTTGTTTTCGACTTGCAGCATTTTCTCACCTACTAATCCAGTTTGACCCCGATGGCATCGCGAACGTATTTCATAATGAAATCTTCTTCCGAGTAGCCATCTCTACCGGGCAATGTGCAGATAAAGGGACTGCGCTTTTTCTCTTTCACCGCCAGAACCTTCTCTTCCAACGCGCGAAAGTCTTTTTCGTTTAAGATAATCATGCCGATGTTTTTGTCTTCAAGGGCGGCGTCGAATTGGGTGTTTAATGCCTCTGTATCGCTGCAAAACACGCCTTCGAAGCCGCTCATGCGAAGGGCGACGAGAAATTCGTCGTCGCGAGAGATGACCCGGGAGATCATTAGAGCTTGCCCAGGATCATAATGGAGATGATCAAGCCGTAGATGGCGATCCCTTCCGCCAAACCGACGAAGATCAGGGTTTTACCTAAGATGGAGTCGTCTTCACTGACGGCACCCAGTGCGGCGGACCCGACGATGCCCACGGCATAGCCCGTGCCGATGGTGGCAAGGCCCGTGGAAATGGCGGCGGCCAAAAGGCCCAGGCCGTTTACTTCAGTTGCGCCGGTTGCGGCGTGAACGACGCCCGGTGCGAGGAGCACATAGGCGGCGAGGACGGTGGGGATAAAGGCGAGGAGATTGGTGCGCATAGCTTTTTTCAGTTTCACGCGGTCGGCGGAGACGCCTCGTTCCAAAAAGACGAAGCCGGCTGCAATGGTGGATAAGACGACGAGGGATGCTAAAAATAATATTTTTTCCATAATAAACTCCTTCTCAATGCTTGTTTTTCAATTTCAGATTGTCGGAGCGGAATTCCCGTCCGCTGCCGTCGTAGTAGCGACTGAACAATTCGTAGTATTCCAGGCGCAGGCCTTGAATAAAGACGATGAGTCCTTCCAGGCCGATGATTAAAATGTTGCCTAAAATTAAGATCACGTAACCGCCTATATCGTGGGAGGCCATTTCGCTCATGACGTGGAAGGCCATAAAGAGCCCCACGTGGTTAATGGCAAAGGCGCCGACACGAATAAAGGACACGATCCCCGATAAGGTGGAGATCAACAGCTCGATCATGGAGAAGGAGCTTTCGATGAAGTAGCCGCTCTTGTTGCCTTGATAGTCCACATCGGTCTTTTGAATCTTCGCCATAATGGGCTTTTTGAAGATCATAAGCACGATGGATAACACGAGGATTCCCGCCGCCACGGGCATGGGAATAAAGGACACGATGCCGGCCACATCGAGGATCATGGCTAAAAGCATGGCGAAAACCAAAAAGCCGAAGAGGCCGTGTTCGCCGAAGAGGCCCCGGGCCAGGTCTTTGTTTTTAATGGCATTGGCAAAATTCATGCCGTAGGCCATGACAAGGAGCACGATGCCGAAGCCGATGGCGGCCATAAGCACTTGCTCGATGTTTTGGAAGGGCCTGAGCCACAAGGCGTCGATAACATCTTCGTAGCCGAAGACGGAGCCGTACAAAAAGCCGAAGACCACAGAGGATGCGCCCATGCGCATGAGGAGGCCGCCCATGTCTTTTTGTCGGCGCTTCGAAAGAATCAGGCCGATGAGGAAAAAGACCGCCCCTTGTCCCACGTCACCGAACATGGCGCCGAAAAGGAGCATATAGGTAATGCCGACGAAGATCGTCGGGTCGATTTCATTGTAGTGGGGAATGCCGTACATGCGAACGAGAAGTTCGAAGGGCTTGAAGAATTTCGGGTTGTTCAGCTTTGTCGGCGGGGTAATGCCCTGAGCCGCTTCTTCTTCACTTTGGGTGGTGATAATGACATCGGGGAATTTTTCCGTGCGGCGGCGTATTTCTGCAACGCCGGCCTCGTCGGTCCAGCCCGTAATGAGGAAGTGTTCCTTGGCCGTAGCCATTTGTTGCTTGGCTTCTTCCACCCGGCCCAAAAAGAGCATGTGACCTAAAATTTCACGCACCTTGTCCCGATCGTCGCGGTAGAGGGTCTTTCGCTCCTCATCCAGCTCCGACAGGCGAGTGTAGAGATCCGTTTCTTCTTTTTCAAGCTTGGTCAGGGTTTCTTTGGCCGTACCCATGGCATTTTCCATAACGGGCACGTCGATCCAGTGCAGGGATTTCAACACCCGATCGATTTCATCGGCGACCTCGTTGGGGTAGACGATCATGTACACTTCTTCATCTTCAAAGGTGCCTGTGTGAAACACAATGGCCAGAAGATTTTCGTAGCTGTTTTTCAAGCGCACCCGCGCCGATTTTTCCAGGCGGCCGAAGCGGGCCGTGAAATACTTCATGTCCCGAATTTGGTTTAAATCCACATCCACGTTTTCAAAAAGAGACACATTCTCCTTGAACATGGCGATGGCCTCCAGGCGCTCGTGAATCGCGTCGTACTCCTTGCGCATGGGCTCGACTCGATCTAAAAGGGCCTGATACCTGCGGTTAAGGCTGTCGGCATCTTCGAAACCGGTGATCTTTAAGTCCTTAATATGGAAGTAGTCCACCAATTTTTGCGCCTCTTGGGCCTTTTGTCTGATGTCCGTATTGACGGGAAAAGGCGCCAGATTGTTTAAATCCACCACCATGTCCACATTGTCTTCGAGAGAGTAAATATTGCTGTTCTCCGCCAATTGCGTCATGGCATCGACCATATCCAGTGCCTGGGAATCCAAAATCTCGAAGAGAATATCCCGCAGATTTTCGATTCGGCCGACGGCACTAAGCATGACCATTCTCTCTACTGCCATACTTCACCTTCTTTCATAGGAATCGTAAGTAGACTCCTGATTAAATCTTTTCCGAAACCGAGTCGGAGCCCTTCCAGCGTGGTGGAGACGTCTTTAATGGCATCTTCCATCAAGATGGACAGGGCCACGATTCGGCCCAGGCTTAAACCCGCCTGTTGGTACTGTTTCATATACATCAGGGCGAGATCTCGCGTCGCCAAAATGTCGGTCATGTGATTGTCCCTTTTTTCCTGAAACAAGAAAGAAAAGGAGGAGGCGCGCACGGAGCGCACCAGAGCTTCCACATCGTCGGCGTAAATCCACGTCTGCAAGAGCTTTTTGGGAATGTTGCCGCCGCGAATGGCGAAGTTTTCCATTTCCGACTTTAAAATGTCGTAGGTTTTTTTGCCACGGTAAATGTATCGGATATTCAACAGATCCACCCGGCGGTTCAACATGGCCGTCACGGAAGCTCTGTCTTTTTTCGGCAGCTGTTTCGCTTCTTTAATTAAATGCTCGTAATAGCTTCTGTCCAGCTCCATTTCGATGTAAAAAAGAATCCGATCCCGGGAGACGTCCTTGTAGGGCGCAAGGATACGTCCGTAGGGGGTGGCATCTAAGATTTTAAATAATTCATCGGGACCCAGGGGCTGATCCTTCGGAAACAGGGCGGGGTCCAAGGCGAGAACGCTGTTTCTTACAATGTTCACATCCTCGTCGTGGTACACCGCCCGAAAGATTCGCTTCAAATCCTGAATTTCGTAGCGCGTTAAGATGGCGTTGTAAAAGCGCCGGGCCGGTCCCTGTAAGTAATAGTGGAAGCTGTTCAACGTGTCGTAGACTTTGTGGGCCATTTTCACGTTGACTTCCAGTAAATGGGGATTCTCGGAAAGTTCCAAGCCCCAAGTGCTTTCCAAAATCGCCAGGCCGTCTTTAATGTTTCCCGCATCCAGAATCCTCAGAGGCACTTCAGGCTTGAGAAAGCGGGCGTAAACGGCCACGGCTTTGGTGTTGACTGCCGCGTAACTCATATTCGCCTCCCACTAAATGTCCAGGAGTTGAAACGCTTCTTCCACCAATTCCGCTTTGTGGGCTTTATAGACCGCATCCACCGACTCCAACTTTTTTCGATTGTTTTCTTTAATTCCTTCGACCACTTCCATGGCCTCGTTGTAAATCTTATCGTAACTTTCCTTCGCCGATGCCTTCGACGCTTCCCGCTCGTCTACTTCCAATTCCGTGAAATGTTTCTGCAGATCCGCCTTTTCGTCGTCGATGGCTTTTTCTTCATTGCGAACCATGGCGTCGGTTCGTTCGTCTAAATCAATGACGCTTCGAATCAAGTGTTCCAACGTACTCCCCTTTCCATTTTATATTCGGTAAATCCTCAGGCGAGAATTCACAGTTATGATCATTTTAGCACTTGCCCCATGTTAAAGCAAAAAAACGCCCCTGTAAAATCCGCAGAAAACGCCGATTTGTGCCGTTTATATTGCGAAAAGAAAGGTTTATCAGCAAAAAAACGGATCCGAAAAAAATCCCCTCTGTCAAAACCAGTCGAAAAAACATGTTCTTACATTAAATAAAGGGAAAAAAGGACAAAAGAACGTCTCTTTCGGCCCGCCTTTTCTATTTTCTCTACACCAAAGTAAAAAAAGGTGGCTTTTTTGCAAATTTTTTCCAATTCTCAGTGAAATTACGCCGCTTTTTTGGTATAATCTCATTAACCCATTTGTTTTGATTAAAGGAGGTGCATATCGTGCACATCAATCGCTTTACCGGTGATTCTATCGACACATATATTATTTCTCTATTAAACGAAAACAGCCGCATGTCCTTAAGCGATATTGCGAAAAAGGTAAGCTTGTCCGTATCGGCCACGCGCAATCGCATCCATCGCCTGGAAGATGCAGGCGTCATTGCCGGCTACACCATTCTCCTCGGCGGAGAAGCCGATGATTCCTACATCCACTCTTTCTGCCTTATCGACATTTCCGAGGAAGACAACACATTGGAAGAGTTTATTAACTACATCCAAACCTCGGATCAAGTCACCGACTGTTGGAAGCTCATGGGGGAATACCAATTCTTAATTCGCATTAAATCCACTTCGTCCAAGGCTTTAGACGACTTTTTGATGCGCCTCAGGGAATCCATTTCCATCAAACGAACCAACACCATCGGCGCTTTGAATCAAGTCAAGGGCAAGGACATTCGGGAACACAATGCCATTCGTATTAAGGAAAAATAAAAGCGGGCGCTTCGGCGCTCGTTTTTTCGTGGACGCAAAAAAGACAAACCCCCTCGAGGTTTGTCTTTTCTTTTTAGTCTTCGATGCGGGCAAAGAAGGTGTCGTTGTCCAGTTGCTTCAACAATTCGTCTCGTGCCACGCTCTTGGTGTAGGTGAAGCCTTCATCCACGCGGTCCACGAAGTCGCCTTCCAGTTCTTTGGCCACGAAGTAGCGGCCGCGAATGGGCATGAGTTTCACATCGCCTCGTTTCATCAGGGGCATGGCGCTTTTTGTGGCGGCGGCGACGATGTCGGCTACCACGGCGTTGCCTGTAGGCTCTTTCCCTGCGCCGGGGCCGGTGAAGGCCAAGTCGCCGACCCAGCTGCCTTTCACATTCACTTGATTAATGGCATCGGGCAAAATGGCCAGGCTGTTTGCACCGTCTAAAAGCACCGGTTCCACCACGGCTTCGATGCCGCCATCTACCGGTTTCGCCGAGGCCACGAGCTTCACCTTCTTGTCATTTGCCTTGAGATAGGCCACCACATCTTGATTGATTTGGGCAATGCCCCGAGTGGGAATGGCGTCGCCGTCCACGTGACCGAAGGCCATTTCGATTAAGAGGTGGAGCTTTCTGCGGGTGTCGTAGCCTTCCACATCGTCGGTGGGGTCTTGCTCGGCATAGCCCAGCTCTTGGCACAGGGCGAGGGTGTTTTTGTAATCGGCGCCGTCTTTAAACATGGCGTTTAAAAGGTAGTTGCAGGTGCCGTTTAAAATGCCCTTCACATCCAGAATGTCGTTTTGAAGGCACAGGGCCCGAAGGGGCGTAAGGACGGGAATGCCCCCGCCGACGGCCGCTTCAAACAAGAAGGGCGCGCCGGTTTTTTCCGATAGGGCCACGAGCTCTTCGTAGTGGGCGCTGACGCAGGCCTTGTTGGCGGTCACCACGCCGACGCCTTTTTCCAAAGCCCGGCGCATGTAGTCGTAGGCCATGTCCATGGCGCCGGTGGCTTCGGCGATGCAGTCTACCTCGGCCAGGACCTCGTCGTATTCCTTGGCCGTGACCACGGGCTCGTCGATTTCAAGCTCCAAGGTGTTTCTGCTGCGATCGGAGGCCACCACATAGGCGATTTCCACAGGGCCCACGGTCTTCTCCAAAACCTCTTTGCGATCCTTTAAAATGTCGTAGGCGCCGCGACCCACGGTGCCGAATCCGATTAGTGCCAGTTTCATGTTTTCCCCTTTCTTTTCATCTCTTCATTTTATGAATTGACTATACTAGAGTGTTTTTGCTATAGTCAAGAAAAACATTGCTCATTCATAAGAAAGAAGGTTTATTATGACGATCTATCGCACAGCTATTTTAGGCGCGACCGGGCTTGTAGGCCAAACCATGCGCAGTATTTTAGAAGAAAGGAAACTCCCCCTGGAACTTTCCATGTTCGCATCGAAAAACAGTGCGGGAAAGACCTTTACTTTTAATGGTGAAGAACACGTCATCGAAGAGCTTACGGAAGAAGCCTTGAGAGAAGGCAAGTTCGACTATGTCCTCAGTGCATTGGACGGGGATTTGGCCGCGAAGTTTTGCCCCGTCGCCGCCGAAGCGGGGGCCATTGTCATCGACAACAGCTCCCACTTCCGCATGGTCGACGGCATTCCCTTGGTGGTTCCGGAAATCAACCCGGGGGACATTTCCGACAAGGCGGGCATTATCGCCAATCCCAACTGCTCCACCATTCAATCGGTGGTGGCATTAAAGCCTGTGGAAGACCTCTTCAAAATGAAGCGAATCGTCTACACCACCTTCCAAGCCGTCAGCGGCTCCGGCGTGCGGGGCATTGCCGATTTGGAAAAGGGCGTCAAGGGCGAAGCACCGGAATTTTATCCCTACCCCATTGCCTTCAACTGCCTTCCCCACATCGACGACTTCCTGGACGACGGCTACACCAAGGAAGAAATGAAGATGGTCAATGAATCGAAAAAGATTTTCCACCGCCCGGATTTGGCCGTGACCGCCACCGCCGTACGGGTGCCGGTAAAAGGCGCCCACGCCATTTCCATTAACGTCACCTGCGAAAAGCCCATCGACCTGGACAAACTCCGCGCCGCCTACGAAGCCATGGACGATGTCATCCTTCAAGACGATGTGAAGAACCTTATCTATCCCCTTCAAATCAATGCCGAAGGCAAAGATGAGGTCTTCGTCGGCCGCATCCGCAAAGACGATTCCTGCGAAAACAGCTTAAATCTTTGGGTCGTCGCCGACAACATTCGCAAAGGCGCCGCATTAAACGCCATTCAAATTCTGGAAAAACACTTACACGCACGGGCATGAGAGTCTCTGTTATTCAGGCCCCCATCGGCCCCATGCTCATGGAGGAAAATCGAAAGACGATTTTCCACGCCATGGAATCGGCATTAAAAGATGATCCCGATGTGATCGTACTCCCGGAAATGTGGAACACGGGCTTTTATCCGGATAAGTTTTCAGCCGACGACGATTACATGGAAGAAGCCCTGTGCCGGGATCTGTCGGCCTTTGCCGCAGCCCACGGCGTCAACCTCGTGGCGGGGAGCCTCACCGTGTGGGATAAGGGCCGTCGGGCGAACCGTGCCTTTATCTACGACCGCAACGGTGCCCTTTTAGGCACCTACGACAAGGCCCATCTCTTCCCCATCGGGGCGGAAAAAGAACTTTTCACCCCGGGGGATAAAAATCTCGCCTTCGAACTGGACGGCGTGGATGCGGGCATCGTCACCTGTTTCGATTTGCGCATGCTTGAGTGGGTGCGCCTCGCCGTCATGGGGCGGGCAAAAATTCTCTTCGTTCCCATGGCCTGGGGCTTTTCACGCATCCCCCACATGCACCTCTTCGCTCGGGCACGGGCCGTGGAAAATCAATGCTTCGTCGTGTCGGTGAACTGCACGAAGCTTGCCGACTACCACGCCATGGGCGGCGGAGGCAGCTGCATCTACGATCCCATGGGCGAGGAAGTGCTCATGACGGGCACAGAGGCATGCATCCACACCGTGGATCTGGATTTAAACAAGGTAGACGAAGCCAAGGCCATGTTCGATCTCTACAACGAGCGGCGGTCGGAAATTTACGGCGGACTGGTGAGGTAATACAATGAAAAAAGACATTCTACGGGCGGCGGAGGCGGCAAAAGCCCACTACCGCCATCTCCACACCCATCCGGAACTAAGCGGCGAAGAAGTGGAAACGGCCCGCTACATTCAGGGGGTGCTGGCGGATCTTTCGATCCCCGTACACAACTACACAAACGGCGGCTTTCACGGCGACATCAAGGGCGCAAAAGAAGGCCCCGTGGTAGCCATTCGCGCCGATATGGACGCCCTGCCCCTGAAGGAAGCCACAGGCCTTGCCTTCGCCTCGGAAAACGACGGCGTCATGCACGCCTGCGGCCACGACATGCACATGGCATCCCTATTGGGTACGGCCATTTACTTCGCCGCGCACCGGGATTTTCCCGGCACCATTCGCCTGATTTTTCAGCCTAATGAGGAAAAAGACGGCGGCGCCGAAGTCATGGTCAAAGAAGGGGTCATGGACGGCGTGGATTACGTCACAGGCCTCCACGTCTCTCCCTTCCTGGATGTAGGCACCGTCGGCGTGCGCCCCGGCTTTATGTACGCCGGCGTGGAAGACTTTAAAATCACCTTAAGGGGCAAGGGCGGCCACGCGGCCAATCCCGAGCGCTGCGTGGACCCCATTGTCTGCGGCGGCCACGTCATCGTGGCCCTGCAAAGCATTGTGGCCCGCCACGTCTCCCCCTTTACCCCGGCAGTCATCACCATCGGCGCCGCGCACGGCGGCAACAAGCACAACATCATTCCCGATGAAATGATCCTTGAGGGCACCATTCGATCCGACACGGTGGCCAACGGCGATGCCCTTCGCCGCGGCCTCACCCACATGGCTACCGCCACCGCCGAGGCCCACGACTGCAGTTGCACCGTGGAAATCATCAAGGGCTACATTCCCCTTATTAACGACGAAAAGGCCACGGAAATCGTGGCAAGGGCCCTTCAGGCGGCCTGGGGCGATGAATCCGTCGTCGCCCTTCCAACCCCCACCATGGGCGCGGAAGACTTCGCCTACTACCTGCAAAAAGCACCGGGCACCTTCCTGAACCTGGGCGTAAAAAAACCGGGCGAGGAACGCCACGCCATTCACACGCCGCAGTTTTTCCCCGACGAGGAAGCCCTCCGATGGGGCATTTACGCCGAAGTGACGGCCGCCTTGGCCTTTATGAAGCAATAACCCTTCCCCCGCCTTGTCGGGGGAATTTTTTTGCCGACAGGTCGTTTATTTCCGTGAGATTTTCGTCCGCCTTCGATGATACGTTTGTCATCAAAAGCCCCATCCCTATTAAAGATTTTTTTCTTTATTATGCCCGCCATCACGGCTTTTACCGGGTCTGTTACATTTCGGGCCATACAACATCATTGACTTTCAACAATGTACGATATACAATAATTCTGTAAAACGTTACCACGCAATTTTTTCTACGATGAAAGGAGTTCTTAATGCCTAAATTTGCAAAAAGAATGGACAATCTGAAAGCGTCTGAAATCCGTGAGCTACTCGCTTTAACGGCTGACCCGAGTATTATCTCTTTCGCCGGCGGTCTTCCCGCAGCTGAATTATTCCCCATTGACAAATGGATCGAAGCTGAAAACAAGGTTATGAAAGAAAACGGCGCCGCAGCCCTTCAATATGGCCCCACCGACGGCTACAAACGCTTGAGAGAACACTGCATTACCCGCATGAATAAAGTCGGCGTTAAAAACGTTGAAGCCGATGACATTCAAGTTCTGTCCGGTTCCCAACAAGGTCTGGACTTTATGGCCAGAATCTTTATCGATCCGGGCGATTACATCGTCGTTGAAAGTCCTACTTACTTAGGCGCATTGAACGCCTTCAAGGCTTACGAACCCAAATTCCTTCAAGTACCCCTCGATGAAGACGGTATGGTTCTTGAAGAACTGGAAAACCAATTAAAGAACCATGACAATGTCAAATTCATCTATGTCATCTCCGATTTCCAAAACCCCTCCGGCAAAACCTGGACCATGGAACGCCGCAAAGGTTTAATCGAATTGGCAAACAAATACGACGTTATGATTCTTGAAGACAACCCCTACGGCGAATTACGTTTCGAAGGCGAAATTCAACCCTCTCTTCGCAGCTTAGACACCGAAGACCGCGTTATCTTCATGGGTACCTTCTCCAAAATCTTCAGCCCCGGCATCCGCGTCGGTTGGTTCAACGCAGCCAAAGAAGTACTCGAAAAGTTCAACATGGTTAAACAAGGTGCCGACCTTCAAACCTCGACCACGACGCAAATGATTTTGGCTCAATTCCTCGACGACAACGACTTGGAAGCACACATCGACGAAATCATCAAGGTTTACGGCAACCGTAAAAACATCATGGTCGACGCCATGAAGAAATACTTCCCGAAAGAAGTTACCTTCACCAACCCCGAAGGCGGCCTCTTCCTGTGGGTAACCCTTCCCGAACACTTAAATGCCCGCGACATCGCTGTTAAGGCCATCGAAAAGAAAGTTGCTTTCGTACCCGGCGGCGCTTTCTATCCCGACAGCCCGGAAGAAAACCACTTCCGCCTGAACTACAGCTGCATGTCCGAAGAAAAAATCGAAGAAGGCATTAAGCGCTTAGGCGAAGTATTAACCGAAGCTGTTAAATAAGTCTATTTATAAAAAATCCGTTGGCGATTGCCGCCGGCGGATTTTTTATTGTGCGAAGTTTTTTCCGGTGCGAAGCTTCTTCCCGGCCCTAAGCTCTTCCTGTGCTAAACTTTTTTCCGGTACGAAGCTTTTTTTCGGTGCGAAGTTTTTTCTAAATCATGGTGTCGCCTTCCTGCCGCGAAACCGCCACACCCCCGGCGAGACCGGGGGTTTTTCATGCAAAAAAAGACCTCCCGCAGGAGGCCTTTTCGAAACCGGCGATTAGAGTTGTTCGCTCAGTTCTCTTTCTTTTTTGATGAGTTCTTCAAGCTTCGGTACGATGGCGTTTAAGTCGCCGACGACGCCGAGGTCGGCTACGTCGAAGATCGGTGCGCCTTCGTCTTTATTTACGGCGATGATCAGGTCGGATTCTTCCATACCTGCCAAGTGTTGGATGGCGCCGGAAATACCTAATGCCAGGTACAATTCGGGACGTACGGTTTTACCGGTCTGTCCGACTTGTTGGGATTTTTCGATCCAGCCGGAGTCGACAGCGGCTCTGGAGGAAGAAATTTCAGCACCCAGTTCGTGTGCCAGGCCGTCTAAGGCGTCGAAGCCTTCGGGACCGCCTAAGCCGCGACCGCCGGATACGAGGATGTTGGCTTCAGTGATGTCTTTTTTCTTGTTTTCGATTTTCAAGACTTCTTTTAAGCGAACAACGGGTTCGGCGTGGCTGAATTCGAATTTGTCTTCGATGATTTCGCCGTCGTCGGTTTGTACTTCAACGCTGGGCATAACGCCGGGGCGTACGGTAGCCATTTGAGGACGGAAGTCTTCGCAGACGATGGTAGCCATTAAGTTACCGCCGAATGCGGGACGGGTCATGCGAAGGAGTTTGCTTTCCGGGTCGATTTCCAGTTTCGTACAGTCGGCGGTCAAACCGGTGTGTACGCGGGCAGCCAAGTTCGGAGCCAAGTCACGGCCGATGGAGGTTGCGCCGAAGAGCACGATTTCGGGTTCGTATTTTTTGATGATGCCGTATACCATGTCGGCATAGTCTTCGCTTAAATATTCTTTTAAGCGGGGATCTTCAACAACGACGGCTTTGTCTGCGCCGTGGCGGAAGAGGATTTCAGCTTCGCCCTTGACGTTTTCGCCAATGAGCATACCGACAACTTTTTGACCTAAATCGTCGGCCAATTCGCGGGCCTTGCCCAGGAGTTCGATACCGACTTTTTCAAGTTTGTTGTCTCTTTGTTCGATAAATACGTATATATCTTTACTCATGTGGTTCTCCCCCTTAAATGATGTATTTTTCTTTAAGTTTTGCGAGAATAGCTTGTGCAGCTTCGTCAGCGGTTAAGTCTGTAAGCAATACGCCTGCTGCCTTACCTTGTTTCGGGAAGGATTGTTTAACGCGGGTCGGAGAACCTTTCAGACCGATGTTGGACAGGTCGAGTTTGTCTTCGATGTCTTTTAAACCCCAAACGGTAATGGGTTTTTCTTCCGCTTCGTAGATGCCGCGAATGGTCATGTAACGGGGTTGAGCACATTCAGCCAAGGTGGTAATCAACAAAGGCATGTCGGCTTCGAGGATGTGGTAACGATCTTCGAATTGACGTTTAACGATGACTTTGCCGTTTTCAACTTTTACATCTTCCGCATAGGAAATGGCGGGGATGTTCAGGTGTCTTGCAATTTGGGGACCGACTTGTGCCGTGTCGCCGTCGATGGCTTGACGACCTGCGATAACTAAATCGTAGTCGATGTGTTCGATGGCTGCGGTAATGGTACAGGATGTTGCCCAGGTGTCGGCGCCGCCGAATGCGCGGTCACTGACTAAGATGGCTTCGTCTGCGCCCATGGCGAGGGCTTCGCGAAGTGCGTATTCTGCTTGGTTCGGGCCCATGGAAAGTGCGTAAACTTTGACGTTTTCCGGATCTTGGTCCTTAATGCGCAAAGCGACTTCCAAACCGGATAAGTCGTCCGGGTTGATGATGCTGGGGACACCTTCACGGATCAAGGTGTTGGTTTTGGGATCCAAGCGTACTTCCGTTGTGTCAGGTACTTGTTTAATACATACCACTATATTCATGATAACCTCCTGTATGCTCTTATTTCAAAAGTTGGCTGCCGATAACGAGGAGTTGAACTTCGCTGGTACCTTCGTAAATCGACGTAATCCGCGCGTCTCTGTAAAGACGTTCGATCTTGTAGTCTTTGATGTAGCCGTAACCGCCGTGTACTTGAAGGGCGTCGTAGACGATTTCGTTGCAAGTTTCAGAGCAGAAGTATTTAGCCATGGAGCAAATCTTCGATGCGTCTTCGCCGCGGTCTTTTGCTGCAGCTGCTTCGTAAACGAGGAGTTTGGCGGCTTCTAATTTAGCGGCCATTCTTGCGATCTTGAAGCTGATGCCTTGGAATTTAGCAATGGGTTGACCGAATTGAACACGTTCTTTAGCGAATTTAACGGCTTCGTCTAAAGCAGCTTGAGCAACACCGATGGCTTGGGCGGCGATACCGATACGGCCGACGTCCAAGGTCTTCATGGCGTTGGTGAAGCCTTTGCCTTCTTTACCTAACATGTTTTCTTTCGGTACGCGGACGTTTTCGAGTACGATGTCCGAGGTGGGGCAGCCGATGATACCCATTTTTTCTTCGGGCTTACCGAAGGATACGCCTTCGCTCTTTAAGTCGACGATAAATGCGGTGATGCCGGCACTGCCTTTGGCCTTCATGTCGGTCTTGGCATAGATAATGCTGTAATCGGCAATGGGCGCGCCGGTAATAAAGGTCTTGCGACCGTTAAGGATCCATTCGTCTCCGTCCAATACGGCGGTGGTTTTGGTGCCGCCGGCATCGGAACCTGCGCCCGGTTCGGTTAAGCCGAAGCAGAACATGAGCTCGCCGGTAGCGATTTTGCTTAAGTATTTTTCTTTTTGTTCGGGGGTACCGCTTAATTGAATCGGTGCGCCGCAAAGGGAGTTGGGGCTCGATACAAATACGGAAGCTACAGCGCTTTTCTTTGCGATTTCTTCCATAACGGTAACGTAGGCTACGTGGTCGCCGCCGGCGCCGCCTAATTCTCTGGGAACTTTAATGCCGAAGAATCCGGCTTTACCCATTTTGCGAACGACGTCCAGGTCCAAACAGCCGGTTTCTTCAGCTGCATCCAAAACGTCATCGGTTAATTCCTGTTCAGCAAATTTAATTGCCAAATCCCGAATGAGTTTGTGCTCTTGCGTAAATTCCATGTTTTCCTCCTAATTTTTCTGCACTGTACTCATATGTACAGCCTGCGTTTGTCGAATTGGTAGGGACGTTTTCCCGGCACCCGGCAAATTCCGTTTTTTGCTTTATGCCGCGTCTTTTACCAACTAAATAAGATTTGGTCACAGGGAAGGAAATGAAAACCTTCTTGTATACCAGTATACCTCATATGCATAAACATCACAAGAAAAAAAAGCAAATTTCCAGGCTTCGTTTCCGAAGCCCGGATTTGCTTTTTTCAGATGTTTTGCCTACACCATAGGGTTTAGCGATAGTATTTGTCCATCATTTCTTTGAAGATGGGCAGGGATTTTTCGCAGGTTTCCGTGTCGACACAGTAGCTCAAGCGCATGAATGCCTTGGAGCCGAAGCCGGTGCCGGGAACGACGAGCATATCGTATTCTTTTGCACGATCGGAGAAGGTTTCGCTGTCTCCGTCCGGCGATTTAATGAACAGATAGAATGCGCCTGCCGGTTTTGCTACGACATAGCCCATTTCGGTTAAGCCGTCGAATAAGAGGTCTCTGTTTTTCTTGTAAACTTCGACATCGGCATCGACATCGACGCAGCGTTCGATGACTTTTTGCATCAAAGTCGGTGCACAGACGTAACCTAACGCACGGCCTGCGCCGCCGATAGCGGGCATAAGGTCTTTGTCTTCAACTTTTCCGGGAACGAGGATGTAGCCGATACGTTCGCCGGGTAAGGACAAGGATTTAGACCAGCTGTAGCAAACGACGGTGTTGTCGTAAATGCTGGGTACCCAAGCGACTTCCACGCCGTCGACGAGGACGAGTTCGCGGTAGGGTTCGTCACTTAAGATATAGATGGGGCGGCCGAACTCTTTGCTCTTCTTTTCGAGCATGGCTGCCAATTCTTCCAATGCTTCCTTGGAATAGATAACGCCTGCCGGGTTGTTCGGCGTGTTGATTAAGACGGCACGGGTGTTTTTCGTAATGGCCTTTTCGACGTCTTCGGTATGCAGTTGCATGTCGTCACGGGGATCGACGAGAACCATTTTTCCGCCTTGGGATTCGATAAAGACGGTGTATTCGGGGAAGAAGGGTGCGAGAACGACGACTTCATCGGTGGGTTCTTCGATCAATGCTGCCAATGCAATGTTTAAGGAAGCAGCGGCACCACAGGTCATGTAGAGGTTGTCTGCGGTGTAGTCGGTGCCGAAGCGTTTGTTTAAGTTGTCGGCGATGGCTTTTCTCGTGGATTCCAAACCGTTACCGGCGGAGTAGCTGTGAACCGCTTGGGGCGCTTCGTTTTGGATGATGTCCAAAATTGCTTCTTTTACTTCCTTCGGTGCGGGAACGCTGGGGTTACCGATAGAGAAGTTCAAGACGTTTTCGGGACCGACGATTTTTGCACGTTCTGCGCCAAAACCGGCCAATTCACGGATAACGGATTTTTGTTTACCCAGAGAGGTCATAATTTTATTTGCCATATAAAACTCCTTTTTTTAATTTTGCTTTTAAGTGACAGGGTGGATTATGCGTTTTCCAACGCTTTGCGTTTTTCTTCGCGGATGGCTTGTTCGCGATAGGTGTCTTCGCGGGTACCGCCAAAGCCGGTTGCCTTGCCGATGAAGCCGCCGATCACCGCACAGATAATGGCGGGGACGATCCATTCAAAGGCGAAGTTAGCCAAGGGTAAGGTGTTGATTTTTTCAACGAGGCTACCCAAAGCATTGCCGCCGTTCATTTGAGAGAACAGGTTGATGGCTTCGATGACGCCGATAGCGCCTGCGCCGAGTACGCCGCCGATGAAGACGCCGTTGTACTTGATTTGGAAATCAAAGATCGATGCGAGGATCAAGAAGATAACGATGGGGAATACAGCCGTGAGTACGGGAACGGCGATTTTGATGATGCCTTCGACGCCGATTAAGGAGATAGCGAAAGCGATGACGTCAGCCACAATAACGATGTGTTTGTATTGTAATTTGCCGTCGGTAACATCTTCGAAGAAGTTCCCGCAGGTAGAGGTCAAACCGGTGGAGGTGGTGAGGCAAGCCAGTGCAACACCTAAACCTAAGAGGAATTTACCTACGCCGCCTAATAAGGTTTCGACGGTGCCAAGTAAGATGGCGGTACGGTCCATATCCGGTGTGAACATAGAGCTGACGGTACTTCCGACGTAAACGAGGGAGCCGTAGACGAGGGCCAAGCAGATAAAGGCGATGATACCGATTTGGATGCTTGCTTTAACTTGGCTCTTGTCGTCGGTGTAGCCGCGGCGGATCAAGTCGGTTAAGACGATACCACTCATGAGGGATGCCCCAAGGGCGTCCATGGTTTGGTAACCTTCTTTAAAACTCATTTTGAAGAGTTCCGGGGTGTCGGTAGTAATGGCTGCTGCCGGCGGGTTGGCAATGGCTACGGCGGTAATAACCGCGAGGATGATTAACAGGCCCGGTGTGAGGAATTGGCCGATGTAGTCCAATACCTTGCCGGGGTTAAGAACCAGGTACAGGGTCAAGCCGAAGAAGACGACGGAAGTGACCAACGGGGGTACGCTGGGAAGGTTCGGTGCAATAAACATTTCGTGGGTCGTGGCACCGGTTCTGGGAACGGCGAAGAACGGCCCGATGATTAAAATACAGATAGCCGAAATAACAGCCGAGAATTTCCAACCGACGCGCTTTCCGAGGTCGATGGCCCGTCCGCCTAAACGTGCGGTGACGATAACGCCGAGTACGGGAAGAACCGGGTCAGAGAGAAGGAAGCCGAGTGCGGCGGTGAACCAACGGTCACCGGCTTCTACGCCCAGGTAGGGCGGGAAGATCATGTTACCTGCGCCAAAGAAGATGGCAAATAGTGCAAAACCACAGACGATTATGTCTTTTCTTTTAATTTCCATAAGCACTCCTTAGCCCTTTCGGGCTTCTGTGTTCGTAGCCTGAATTTACGATTACAGACCGTTTACGATGTTGATGGGCTTTTCGCCTTTTTCGATTCTTGCCATGTTGTCGTAGGACCATTGGCTCATACGCATGAAAGAATCATCGGTGGTACCGGCAATGTGGGGCGTAATGGAGAAACGAGCCAAGCCGGTTTCATTTAAGTGGAACAAGGGATCGTCCGCTGTCGGCGGTTCCGGTGCGATAACGTCGATGGCAGCGAAGATCTTGCCTGCGTTTAATGCTTCAGCAACATCGGCATTGTTCATTAAGTCGCCGCGAGCAACGTTTACGATAATTGCGTCTTGTTTCATCTTTGCGATGGCTTCTTTATTGATCATGCCGCGCGTGGAATCCAATACCGGTACGTGGTAGGAGATGATGTCGCATTTTTCGTAGATTTCGTCGAGGCTTAGGTATTCGACGTCGTATTCTTTTTCGAATTCTTCTTGACGGAAGACGTCATAGTAGTACATTTTGCAGCCGAATGGTTTTAATAATTTAACTGCTTCGTGACCGATGGCACCGAGGCCGACGAGACCGACGACGCGGGAACCCATTTCAACTTGTCCCTTTTCGGTAAATTCTTTGTAGCTTTCTTTGAAGCCTTCAGCGCCTTTTAATTTAATCTTCATGTCTGCTTCGGGCATTCTGCGAAGGCTGGTGAGCATGTGGCCGATGGCCAATTCAGCGACGGGGCGAGCGTTAACGCCGCGGTTGTTACATACGTAGATGCCTTTTGCCTTAGCAGCTTCTAAGTCGATCTTGTCGAAGCCGACGCCTAAGGATTGGATCAATTTGACGTTTTCCAATTTGTCGATGACTTCTTTTCTGAAGAAATCGACGGGACCGCAGTGGATGACGTCAGCGTCTTTACATTGTTCCGCTAATTCTTCGTCGGAGCAGGGATAATTAATGTACTTGTAGTCCCAGTCTGCCGGTCTTTCCACGCCGAATTTTTCAACGTAGTTTTTGTTACAGGTACTTCTGATTTTTAACATTGTTTCCTCCTTCTTCTTGGGTGTGAAATAGTTTTCCTACCGTTCAGCCGAAACCCCCTCTCGGGGGCGGCTAAACAAATTTATATACACGGGACACCGGTATACAGCTTAGATAATGTCTGCAAAAGTTTGAAGTGCCGTCTTCGCTTGTTCGAAGCTGACCATTTGTTGATCCACTTCGATCATGTTCATGGGAATACCTTCGGCTTGCAAGTCTTTGCGGACGATGGGGAAGTCGAACTCGTCGGTGTCGCTGAACTTGGTCAGGAGATAGACAACGCCGTTTGCACCGTGTTTTTTGACCTTTTCCGCGATAATGGGGCCTCTGAGTTTCTTTTCGTCGAAGACGAAGGTGTTGCCTTCGATATTGGCAAATACTTCGGCCAAGGCGCGAACCGGGTTGCCGGTCTTTTCTTTTGCCGAGGCTTCGTATTGATTGGATTCGTGGATGACGTTGTCGTCAACGATGCCGAAGCCGAATTCTTCGAAGATCTTTAAGATGTCTTCCGAGTTGGCGATGATGCCGGTGGTGACGATTTTTTTGCCTTTAAATTCTTCTTCGGGCATGGCGCGAAGTGCTTCGTTAATGGCTTTTACCTTTTCGAGGTGTTCGTCCTTGGCATAAACATAGGCACTGGAGAATACGCGATTACGCAACAGCGGCGTAATGGTGTTTAAGTGCTTGGCAGCCAATTCGTTGAATTCCAACATGGCTTTTCTGTGTTCGTTGTAAAGCACGATGGCTTCTTCGATTTTTTCGTCGGCAATTTTTTCACCGGCGATTTTTTCCAATGCATCTTTGAAGTGCAGGAATTGTTTTTCGTTGAAGACGATGCCGGCTTCGATCTTACGGTTTTGGCCGTAGGGGATGTAGAGCATGGGCACGTCGATGGCGCGTTTCCAGTTTTGGCTGAGGCCCTTTAAGCCGTCGCTTAAGTTGGTAATGACCATGCCGGAGAGTTTGTCCAGCTTGCCTTCCAAGCCTAAGTCCATGGTTCTCAGGATCACCGAGGCGTAGAATGCGGGGAAGTATTCCTTGCTTTCTACGACTTCGCCTTTGGCGCCCCAAATGGTAATGGGGACCATGCCTGCGGCGTGGATAATTTCTTCCGGAACAACGCCCGGTGCCGAAATACCGATGACTTTCTTGCCTTCGTTTACATAGCGATCGATCCCTTTCAGGGCATCAATTTCTAAGGATTGAATTAAATCTACCGCGCTCATCCTTATGCCTCCTTCGATTTCTTTTGCTTGTTCGCTTCCATAACTTCGATCAGCCCTTGGACACGGGTGTCATATTGGGCCTCGGAGAAGTTTCTCGGGTCTGCTTGGTCGCCGTCGAAGGTCGCCGTGGGAAGGCCGGTCTTTTCTCTGAAGTCTCTTTCCATTTGATAGGAAATGGCACTCCATTGTTTGCAGGAGCGGTTGATGTGAACGAGCATGCCGTCAACGTTGTTTTGCTCTGCGAGCTTCAGACGCATATCTAAGGCGCGTTCGTAGCTGATGGCATTGGGGGTGCCGCAGTAAGCTTGCATTAATTCCCTGGTGTTGTCATAGACGTAACCGAATGCGTCGGCATAAACGGTACCGACGACGTTGACGCCGGCGCCTTGAAGGCCCTTGTAGGTGTGGCGCAGGTGCGGCCAGCAAGCGATACCTTCGAAGATGATGCGGTATTTTTCTTCGCCCTTGAAGCCGGAGACGCCGTCTTTGACTTTTTGGTCGAATTCTTCAGCCAAGCGTTCGAAAGCGATGGCGGATTCCAATTTACCTCTTGCACAAACGGCAACGGCCATGTGGTTGAAAATGTCGAAACCGTTGAAGGGCGAGGGGGTGTATTTGGAATAAGCCGTGGCGTCGAGCCATCCTCTACCGGTTCTGTCGGAGATTTCCATGACTTCTTCGAATTTTTCTTGATCCCATTTCTTGCCGGAAATTTCTTCCAGTTGTTTAATGGCGACGTCGAATTGTCCCTTTAAATAAGCGACGCGGTCTTCGCCGGCTTCGTATTCGTTGTTGTAGGGAACGTCGATCATGATAAAGGGAATGTCCAGGTCTCTTGCCAGGTTTTCATACCATTTGATCATGCAGTTACAGATGTTGTTGCAGCAAGCGACAAAGTCGGGTTGCGGCATGTTCAATTCGGGAATGTCCGTTTCTTCTGTGTAGGCCATGGAAATTCTGGCGTAAGCACAGATGTCGTTGGAATAGCCTTCGTCTTCGGCAACATTACACATGCGTTCCCCGCCGCCTTTGGCTGCAACAGCCGCTGCGTGGTTTTCCGGATATACGACCTTAATGTCTAAGGTTTCCAGAATTTCTTGGGGGAAGTTCGATGCACACCAGCCCACCGGTTCGCCGGCGGCCTTGGCTTCTGCTGCTTCCTTGTAGCCGTTGCCGGCGATCATGGCGATCATTTTTGCCGGCGGAACGTCTTTATACTGTTCTCTGATTTGCGCTTCTCTTTCTTTTAACGATTCTTTAGACATACTCCATCCTTCCTTAATCCTTCTGTTGACAAGCTTCATAGGCGTAAAGTGCTGCGCCTAATGCACCTGCCAGTTGCGAATCTTCTGAAACTTTAATTTCGCAGTCCAATTCGTCTTCCAATGCGCGTACGATGCCGGGATTTCTCGAGACGCCGCCGGTCATGACCACCGGTTGTTTTAAACCGACTCTGCGTGCCAGACCTGCCACTTTCGTCGCCACGGAGGCGTGAATCCCGCGAACGATGTTGGGAATGGGATTGTCTTTTGCCAGGGCGGAGATAACTTCCGATTCCGCAAACACCGTGCAGGTGGAGCTGATCGACGCTTTGGCCGTGGCTTCGGCATCGAGCTTTCCTAAATCGTCGATGTGCACGTCCAGGACGCGGGCCATGACTTCCAGGAAGCGGCCGGTCCCTGCGGCACATTTGTCGTTCATGAGGAAGTTTTGCAGCATCCCGTCTCTGACGGCCAAGGCCTTAATGTCTTGGCCGCCAATGTCTACAATGGTGCCGATGTCGCCAAACAGGAAGACGCCGCCTTTGGCGTGGCAGGACAACTCACTCATGGTCTTGTCCGCCCCTTTAAAGGAGTTGCGTCCGTAACCTGTGGCTACGAGGTAATCGATGTCTTCTCTCTTGAGGCCCGTCTCGGCGACAACCTTGTCGATGACTTGTTGTGCACCGGTGGTGCCTGCGCCTAAACTGACCACTTCTTTTGCCAAAACATCTTTTCCGTTCTTCAAAATCACTGCTTTTGAAGAAGTGGAGCCGATGTCGATGCCCATGGTTATAATGTCCACTTTCCCATCCTTCTAATTTCTTAGTATCGTTCGTTCAGCTTATTTATCCCATTCGTAAGCAATTTTGCTTTCGATGAGTTCCTTGATCTTGGCGTCGTCGTAGCCCAGTTCTTTTAAGACTTCTACGGTGTGTTCGCCAATGAGGGGGCCTTTTTCGTAAGGCGTTTTACCCATTTCGTGGTAACGAACCGGTTGGTTAACGAGAATGCGTTCGCCGCTGGGGTATTCCATCTTGCGGAAGCAGTCGTTGGCCCAAGCTTGTTCGTCTTCCAGGAGTTCTTCCCAGTTCTTTGCCAATGCGAAGGGAATGTCCGCTTCAACTAAGATTTCGTTCCATTCGGCGATGGTCTTGGTTTCGAAGCGTTCCATAATGGCGTCGTAAAGCTTCGGTCCTAAGCCGTTTTCGATTAAGTTTTGTACGGGGAAGTACTTGTCTTTGTCGTCGCCTAAGAATTCCGTGAGGCCCAATGCCGTCATGAAGCGTTCGAAATAGGTATTGTAGTCGGGCATACAGGTTTGTACGTAGCGACCTTCTTTACTCTTCCAGCAAGCCAGGAAGGGGTTCGGGGAATTGCGAATGTCGATGGGGTATTTTTCGCCGTAGTCGGTGTATTGAGCAGCTTGAACCATCATACCCATGTTGAAGATGGCGGTTTCGAACAAGCTGGTTTCAACTTTTTCGCCCTTGCCCGTCACTTTTGCATGATAGAGGGCTGCCAAGATACCGGCTGCTAAGTTCATGCCGACATTGTGGTCGCCGACGCCGGGTACGACGTTCATGGGGACATCGGATTTTTGTCTCAATGTTTCCAAATAGCCGCCACGTGCGAAGAAAGAGGTAAAGTCAAAACCGGGAAGGTCTTTGTCCGGGCCGTATTCGCCGTAGCCGGTGCAAATACCGTAAACGAGTTTCGGGTATTTTACCTTTAAGGTTTCGTAATCCAAGCCGGATTTAACCAAGGCTTTGGTACGCCAGTTGGTAATTAAGATATCGGCTTCGTCTAATAATTTGAAGAGGATTTCTTTTCCTTCTTCCGTACGGGTGTCGATAGAGAGGCAGCGTTTGTTGCCGTTTTCCAATTCCCAAGTGGTATTTTCGTGCATATCCAAGGGTCTGCCTTCAGAAGGGGCAGTGTAGCGAAGGGGGTCGCCGTTTTTTTGTTCGATTTTAACGACGTCTGCGCCTAAGTCTGCTAAGAACCGACCGGTTGTAGCCGCTGCAATAAATGTGGCCAGTTCAACAACCTTTACACCTTCTAAAAGTTTTCTGCTTTCTGTCATCTGATCCTTCCTTTCAAGTCCTTCGGGACTAAACATCCCCATAACCTTGACAAAATTACTACTTAACAATCTTAACGATCCTAAACCTTTTCAAAATAACTTGAAAATTTCGGATCGCTGAGAACCAATTCGTGGACCGTGTTAATGTGCACGTCCGTGGCATCCAGCGCTTCGTTTAAATTCCGCGCTTCGATAGCCCTTAAAATGCGGTGGTGTTGATCCACCAAGATCGACAGGGACACGCCGCTGTCGACGTAAATATTGCGCCATCGGGCAATATGAAGAAGGTGATCGTCCAATAAGTGCAGCACGTCTTGCGAGTCGTTGGCGCCTAAGATAAAGTTGTGAAACTCTTCGTCCAGAAGGCGGAAGCGCTCGACGTATTTTGTTTCGCCGACAAAACGCCTCTGTTCTTCCAAATTGGCCTCCATCTTCCCGTAAATGTCTGATTTATCAACGGGACACTTCATAAAACCGCGTAAAACTTCTTTTTCTACTGCCGCCCGTATAAACAGGGCTTTGCGTATGTAGACCGGGTTTACCAAGCTTACGTAGGTGCCGCGTTGCGGGTAGACGACTAAAAATTTTAATTGTACCAAGCGCGCAAATGCGCTCCGAACTACCGACCGAGACACATCGAATTGACGGCTGATAGCGTTTTCGCTGATGCCCATACCCGGATACAGCGTCAGGTCGATGATCTGGTCCAGAAGTGCCTGATACAGGGTGTCCGAGTTGGTCCTGCTTTCCATACACGTCTCCTTCTTGTCTACTAGTCTACTATGTCATAAAAACAATTGCAAGTTGTTTTTATATTGTGTAATAATCCAACTTCCATATTCGAATCTATTCTATCACACTTCGCAAAAGCCGTGTTTAACCTGTTTTTTCTTTTCCGACTTTTTTCCAATGAAATTGCATCGCCACGGGCAATTTTTGCAATAGTTTTCCCGTTCTCGCCTTAAAAAATTCATCCCCCGAGATTTTCTACGGTATTTATCTGCTTTTTTCTGTTTTTTCTCTTGATAAAAATTTCATTTGTAGTAAAGTATTACTTGTATACAAGCATTTATAGCCCACGCATTGAAAAAGATAACGCTTTCTGCAGCGAAAACATAGGAGGTCACCATGGACTATAACAAGACCCTCGGGCACATGCCTTTTTTGTGGCATGAGATGTATCCCGAACGCGTCGCCATTATACATAAGGAGAAGGAGTACACCTATAGGGATTTACACCATATTTCTCTGTCTTTCGCCGCGTACTTCGCCACCTCGGGCATCAAGCGAGGCGATCACGTGCTTATTATGGGCAAAAATTCGGCAGACTGGATTTTCACCTTTTTCGGTTTGCAAATGCTCGGTGCCGTCACCGTGCCGGTGAACCCTTCTTTTACGACCTCTGAAATCGCACAAATCATGGACATAGTCGGCGCCAAAACCGTGGTGACCAACGGCCAGCAGGATTATGCCCAACACATTCGCGACCTCTACAAAATCAACAAGGATTTCCACGTCCTCTACACCAACGAAGGCTACAATTATTCCCACTTGCTGAGTTTGGAGCTTGCCGATAATCCCACGGAAGTGGCGTGCATTCTCCTCACCTCCGGCACCACCGGCGTGCCCAAGGGGGTGCAGCTCACTCACAGAAACCTTATTTCCAATGCCGATACCATGGTAAAAGTCGTCGGTTGGGACGAAACGGATCGCTTCTTGCTCTGCGTACCCATGTTCCACTGCTTCGGCCTGTCGGCCACGGCTTTGTGCGCCTTTATGTGCGGCGGCTCCGTGGTGATCTTGGATAATGTGAAGTCCTACAATCAATTGGCCTCCATCGGTCGCTACAAGATCACGGTCTTTAACGGCGTGCCCACCCTCTTTATCGTGGCCATGCGCCACAACAATTTGGAGGACTACGACCTCTCCTCCTTAAAGAGCGGCATTATCGCCGGCTCGCCTTTGACGCCGCATGAATATGAAACCATCAAATCGGCCTTCGGCTTCGAGCATTTGATTCAGTCCTACGGCCAGACGGAGACCTCCCCCGCCGTTACCCTGGTGCGCCCCGGCGAAAGCGAAGAAATTGCCTCCACCAGCGTGGGCACCCCCATCGACGGCGTGGAAGTGGCCATTGTGGACAACAACCACAAGGAACTGCCTCCCAATTATCCCGGCAATATTTACGTTCGCGGCATCAATGTCATGGTCGGCTACATTAACGGCAAAAACCGCTACACGGAAAAAGACTGGCTCTGCACCGGGGATGTGGGCTACAAAGACGAAGCGGGCCACCTTTATATTTCCGGCCGCACCAAGGACATTATTATTCGCGGCGGCGAAAACATCTCCGCCATTGAAATCGAAAATGTGGTGAAGGAACTGGACTTTATCGATCAGGCCCGGGTACTGGCGACGCGGGACGCTTTTATGGGCGAAGAAGCCTGCCTCCACATCTCCCTGTTGGAAAAAATGGACGAAGACGAGGTCAAGGACACGATTCGCAGATACATCAACCGCAAATTGGTGAAGTACAAGGTGCCGAAATACATCGTGATTCACGACGCCCTGCCCACCAACGGCACGGGAAAAATCGACGACAAGGCCCTTATCGCCTACATGAAAGACCATTTGAACTAATAATCGGACCGCTTCGGCGGTCTTTTTTTATTGCACATTTGCGAGGCGGGTTTTCGCCCGCAAAAAAAGGACGGTTCCCCGTCCTTAAGCCAAGTGCATTTTTTCCGGCGCGAAGATCCGCGGATCCATTTCCTTCACATCCGCCGCCACTTTCGGCGGAAAGGCCATGTGGGCCGCAATGTCTTTCTCGATGTCCACCCCCGGCGCCACTTCCGTAATGAGGAAGCCTTCTTCCGTAAGCTTCATGACGCAGCGGTCCGTAATAAAGGTGATGTCATGGCCCTGTTCCAAGGCGTAGGCGCCGTTAAAGGTTCTTTGGGGCAGGGCGTCGATAAATTTCATGCGACTGCCCTCTTTGTCGATGACGAGCTTGCCCCCTTCCACGTGTTCTACCAGGCCCCCCGTGGTAAGGGTGCCTACGAAGAAAATCCGCTTCGTGGCTTGGGAGATGTCGATGAAGCCGCCGCAGCCGGCGAAGCGCCCGCCGAAGCTGGACACATTAATGTCGCCTTTTCCGTTCACTTCCGCAAAGCCCAAAAAGGCCACGTCCAATCCGCCGCCGTTGTAAAAATCAAATTGCTGACTCATGGGCATGACGGCGTGGGCATTTAAGGCCGATCCGAAATTCGCCCCGCCCAGGGGCACGCCGCCGATAATGCCGCATTCCAAGGTGAGGGTGATGGAATCGCTCAGGCCCTCTTCCGCCGCCACGTGGCCCACGGCCTCGGGCATGCCGTAGCCTAAATTCACCACATCCCCCGGGCGAATCTCCATGGCCGCCCGGCGGGCGATGATCTTCCGCTCGTCCAAAGGCGCGTCCTTCACCTTGGCCACGGGCCGCTTCGTGTGCCCGGCGATGGCCGGATCGTAATATTCGGCCACGGTCTGGCGGTGGGTCTTTTCAGGCTCTGTGGCCACTACCACATAGTCCACGAAAATCCCGGGAATCACCACGCGGTTGCGATCCAGGGATTTGCTGTCCGCCGTGTACTTCACCTGCACGATGACCTTGCCGCCGCAGGCCTTGGCCGCCATGGCGATTTCACGGGCATCGACGATCCCCGATTCCTCTTCCATAGTAATGTTGCCTTGCTCGTCGGCGGTGGTGCCCCGAATAATGGCTACGTCCACAGGCTGGGCCTTGTAGTACAAATACTCTTCTCCGCCTAAGGTGACGACTTCCACCAAATCTTCCGTGGTGATGTTCGTGAGCTTGCCGCCCCCTTCCCTCGGATCCACGAAGGTGTGAAGGCCGATGGTGGTGAGCACGCCCTTTTGCCCTGCCGAGAGAGCCCGATACATTTTCGACAGCACCCCTTGGGGGAAATTATAGGCCTCGATTTCGTGCTTGGACGCCTGTTCCGCCAAGCGGCGATTGCGAGCGAAGTGCCCCGTTAAATAGCGGCGCACCATGCCCCGGTGAGAGATCTCCATAATCCCCTCGTCGCCGTTGTTTCCCGTGCCCGCCGCCTGAAGCAAGGTCATGTTCCGGGGATGGCCCTCCTCCAAAAAGCGATTGCCGATCTCCCGCAAAAGCTCGCTGGGCGTCGTGGCCAACAAAAAGCCCGATACGGCCAAAGTGTCTCCGTCCTTAATCAGTCGCGCCGCTTGTCGCGCATCGATTCTCTCCATTCCTTCGTCCTCCTTTATCTAGTCCGTTTCAGTGTATCTTAGGAAAAAATAGAAGTCAAACAAAAAAGGAGCCCCTCGGCTCCTCTTCTTATTTCACGGTCTGGAGAATGTCTCCTGCTTTCCCCACACCTTCTTCGTAGGCTTTTTTCAGAACCGGATCCTTCAGGCTCGGCTTATCCGCCCTGACGAAGATCAGGCTGCCGTCTTTATTGTATCGGAACAGGCGGTAGTCCTCTTCTATTTTCTCCAATTCCTTTTGATTGACCACGCGGAAGGTGCCGATGAGGCCGCTGCCCTTTTTCGCCTTTTCATTGGTCTTTTCAAAGAGCAACACATTTCCGCCGGCTTCTTCCACGCCGATCACGTCTTTGTAGGCCTCGGGAAGCACCATGGACACCTCGCCCACCTTCACGCGGTCGGCTTCCTTAAATACGTCGTTTATTTCCACGGTCTTTAAAATTTCCCGCACCAGTTGATTAGATTTCGTGTAACTGTCACAAAGCTTTTTGTTCCCCGTATCCGCCACCTGCACGTCGCTCGAAAAAGTGAACAGGGTGTAGAAGCAATTGCCCTTAGCCAGAAGAATGGCGGGCACGGGATAGTCGGGATTCGCCGTGTTATAGATTTCGCCGATGCGGCCGTAGCCGTCCTGAGCGTCGTGATTCATTTTGTCGTAAAAGGTCACTTGATTATAAGCGTAAGTAATGGTCAGCTGTTTTTCCCAATCTTTCGGCAGGGAGAAAGTCACATTGCCGTAGGTCACGGTCTTCTCCGGCGTAAAGGCGGGCGCGCTCTTGTACTCGCCGACGACGGCCGCCCGATTGTTTTCGTCCCAAGTGACGGGGAGCTTCATCCCCTCGGCCAAAAAGCGCACGGGCACGTAGGTGCGATCTTTTTCAATAAAGGGGGCCACGTCCATGGTCTTTTTTTCGCCCTTCGCCACATAGTCTTTTTCGCCGACGACCATTTTAACATCGCCGACGGTGACGGTCTTGCTCTTCTTGTCCCAATCTGCTTTCACGCCCATGGCTTCCGTGACGCTTCGCACGGGAAGGAACAGGCGATCCTCCCGCACAATGGGCTGTTCCTTGTAGTCTCTCGCGTCGATCCCGTTAATATAAAGGGTGATGGGTTCAGCGGCAAAGGCCAGGCCGGGAATCATGGCCAGGGCCAGTGCCAAACCGAGTAATTTTTTCATGTTAACCTCCTTTTCTCGATCCTTCTTTCTTTCATTATACCCCCCCCCTATATAAAATCAACACCCTCAATTCACGGCACAAAAAAACCTGCCGAAACAGCAGGTTTAAATATCCACGACTTCATGAAAGCCCAGCTCCTTCGCCAAGGCCAAGAGCTGGTCTTTTTCTTCTCGATCGGGGGCGCGAAGCTCGTCGATGAATTCGCCTCGTACGCCGAAATGGCGATAGCTGATAAGTTTCGCCCGAGTGGTGTGAATCCTTTCGCCCAACACCTTCGCCGCTTCCCGCAGGCTGTGTTCGTTGTCCAAGGTGTCCAGGAGCACGAAGCGCAACTCTTCGATTTTATCCGCTTCGGCGAGATAGGCGAGGTTTTTCTTCACCGGTTCGTTATCCCGGCCCGTAATCCGAAGGTGGTCTTCCTTCTCCCAGGCCTTCACATCCAGCATAACCCCGTCGGAAATCTCGAGGAGGCGGTTTAAATCGCCCTTGGAGAAATCCAGGCCGCCGTTGGAGTCGATAAGGGCCGTGAGGCCTTTTTCTTTCGCCATGTGAAAGAGGGGGATCAGCTCCTTCGCCTGCAAGGTGGATTCGCCGCCGCTCACGGAAATCCCTTCGATAAAGGGCATGGCCTTTTCGATTTCCGCCATTAAATCCGCGGCGCTCATGGCCCGCACCTTCGGCGAGGCCCCGTGGGTGCAGGTGGCGATGCACTTGTCGCAGTCCACGCATTTTACGGGATCCCACACCACTTTTCCACCCGCGAAAGAAAGGGCATCCGCAGGGCAAGTGGCCACGCAGTCGCCGCAGTGGATGCAGCGGTGAATGGTCTCGGGATTGTGGCAGTATTTGCAATTGAAATTGCATCCCTGGAGGAAAATAGCAAAGCGATTCCCCGGACCGTCCACGACGCTCATGGGAATCAGCTTGTTGACGAGAAGCATTAAACCCCTTCCACCTTCCGGTCCAAAATGCCGTATTTTGTCAGGGGATCGGCGGCGTATTGCACCGTGTCGTAGGACACTTGCTTGCCCGCCTTAAAGGCTTCCACGTCGGATTTCTTCACGAGGTAGCCCGTGACACGGATCAGATCCCCGTCGTCGTTGTAAGCGGAAAGGTAGCGGTTCCCCAGCTTAAAGCCGCCCTTAAACACATCCAGCACCGCCTTCGGGTTTCTCTTTGCCGTTTCGTCGAAGGGGAAGTGATCGCCGACACCGGAGGGGAAGTATTTTTGGAACTTCGCCGCTTGGCGAATGTGGGTATAAAGATCCGGCTCTTGGCCGATGGGAATGCGGTGGGCCGCCGTGGTGCCTTCGTCGTTGGCAGCACCCACTTGGGCGTGCAGCATAAAGCGGTGGTTCCACACCGGGCTGTAGGCCGATTCAAATTGGCCGACCCGCTCTTGAATAAAGTCCATGACGCGAATGCCCATGGCATCCGCCGCCTCGTCCGTGCCATACTTGCCTTCCACGCCGTCAAGCTTCAGAAGCGCTTCCGTGCATTCCGCCAGGCCCACCATGCCGAAGAGGCCGACGAAATTGTTTATATCGATGAAATCTTCCTTTACGAGGAAATTGGATTCAAAGAAAGCCGTTTCTTCCACCAAATAGCGAATCTTCGATTCCATAAAGTGGAGCATGGTGTCGATGGCGTGAGGTAGATTCTTTTCGAAGAAGGATTCCACGCTGTCGGCGCCCAAGGCGATTTTGTTCAAACGCAGGCGGCTCAAAGTAAAGGCGCCGCCGTGTTTCGGCAGGGCATTGTAGCAGGAAGCGATGCCGTAGGGGACCTCGCCGAAATCGGCGCTGTAATAAGCGTCGTTGGCGAAGGCCGGATTGGCGCAGGTCAAGCTGCAGGCCAGTGCCTTTTCAGCGAAAGTATCCGGCGTCTTTTCTTCGTCGTAAAGAAGGGTCATGTTCGGCGTCACGATTTGCAGCTCTTCCAAAAGTTCCAGCAGCAGATTCCCCGTCTTCGTTTCGTAGGGGCCGATGTTGGCGTGGCAGAACGAGTCGTCCACCGTGCGGTCCAGCTGCATTAAAAAGCTCTTTAAAATCGCCCGTGCGTCGTCTTCGCTCGTCTTTTCAACAAAGGGCTCGAGGAGATCGTCCAATGCGCCGATGTAGACCGGGAAGCGGGTGATGCTCGGGACGTGGTGATACATAATCAAAAGGGCCGTCGTGGCTTCGATGAGCGTCTTCGGCGGTTCGATGCGCAAAAATTCACTGCCTTCTTTCAAAAACTTTTCGTAATCGGGCAAAATGTAGCGCGGCGCATAGGGGGCGTGGCCTTCGTCTAAATCGCAAATTTCCCCCTTGGCGTAGAGGTCGTAAAAGGCGTCGTCATCGGCCACGGGATAATCCAAACTGTTTTCCGCAAGCTTTGCCAGGCGGAAAGTTTGTTGCTCGTAAGTTTGCGCCGTGTCCTTTTGCACGTCCCGCACCGCTTGATGAAATTCGTCCATGGTGAAAAAGCGTTCCATAATAGCCTCCTGTCTCAAATAACGTCCCTTTTTTCTTAACTACAGTGTATACTTATTTGTAAGAAAAAAAGATGCCACTTGGCACCTTTTAGGAGGAAAGTATGAATTTTCAAGAACTTTTTCAGAGGCTAAACGCCCCGGCCATCGCCTTTCGTCCGGGGGATGTGCTTATGTACCCCGACAGCGCCGAATTTTCCATTCTGCTTTTGGAATCCGGCACCGTGGAAGTGTCCCGCTACGCCCAAGACGGGAGTCGCATCCTGCAAAGCTTTATGACCGCCCCCCAATGCCTGGGCCTCATCGAAAGCCTCACCGAAAGCCCCGTCCTCTCCGGCGTAAAAGCCGTTACCGCCGGGCGCTACTACAGCCTGAGCCTAAAAGATCCCCTCTTTCAAAAGCCCGAGGTCCTCATGCTCCTCTTGCGCTACCTGGCGAGCCTCAGCGAAGAAACCATGCGGCAAAACGCCGAGGAGAAACACCTGTCGAAAAAAGACCGCCTCGCCTACGCCATCTATAAAAACACCAAAGCCCCCTTCCCCGCCACCTTGCCCCTGAAGCGAGAAGACCTGGCCGATCTCTTGGCCATCCCAAAAAGGAGCTTGTATCGGTATTTAAATGAACTGGAGGAGGAAGGGTGTGTGTTTAGAAAAAACGGAAAAATTTTTGTCGGCGAGGAAGAGCACAAGAGACTGGGAAGTAAGATGCGGTGATTTTATTCGAGCATGACCTGGCCTTGGTTTCAGATCCATGATTAACAAATATTAAGGCACGAAAGTTGATTGAAAATCATTTGTTCAACCAATTTGAAAATTACTTCTTAAATTAAATCACCAAAAAATAATAAGAAGAGCCTAGTTTTCACTAAACTCCCCAATCATTGATGTAGAACCAAAAGAACCTGTTACACAGCGTAACAGGTTCTTTCTTTCCCCATGCATATACAGGAAATGGCAAAACTGCCGTCCCCTGGACCAACGCCAGGGCGAGGAGTAAGGTGATGATTTTTTTTATCAAAATTCTCCTTTTCTTTAATCTACAGTCTCACTATATATACCATCGTTATAACCGACTTTGCTGGCTTCAAGGGTTACATCTTGATCTGCCTTCAGCCCTTCCGATAAACCTTGCGAGTAGGTGCCAAAGGAGCTTGTTGTAATGGTTTTGATTGTTTTTCCGCCAATCTTAATGACTACGGTGGCACCAGGTACGGAGGTCCGAATTTCTAAAGTTTCTAGGCCTCGACCCAAACTTTCGACGCCAACTTTGATTCTTTCCTGATTGATTTTAGCAATGGCATCGTCGATTTTCTTCGTGGCATCGGTTTTGGTCTTGTCATCCTTAGCGTCGATGGCCTTCTTGCCTTCATCAATAGCGTCATTCAGGTCTTGAACGTCTTTTGGCGGTTTATCTTTGATGTCGTCTTTCTTCAGCCGGTCTTCGCCTTCCACAATTTTCTTCGCCAAGTCCAGTCGATCTTGCAGGTCTTTCTTATCTTTGTCGTAATTAGGAGCCTTGGGATCGGTGGAGCCTTCGATCTTATCGATGGCTTCTTGTGCAGCTTGAATGTCTGCAGGTGACGGTTTTTCGCCCTTCTTGACTTTATCTTCCACTACGGAAACTTTGGTGTCGGCGTCCTTCTTGTTCAGGGCGTCGCGCAGTTCTTTTTCCGCTGTATCGATTTCGTCTTGAGTCGGGTCATTGGCGTCGCTATTGTCTTCGGCATCTTTAATGACTTTGTCGGCCTTATCCATCTTATCCTTCAAGTTTTTGTCGAAGGGATTGGCGTCCGGGCCATCGGGCTTCCAGTTACCGTCTTGTTTGGCCTTATCGACGACGCCGTCAGCTTCTTTCTTAGTTTCCTTGATCTTATCCAGTTCAAGGCCCACTTTCTTGGAAGCTTCAGAGGGGTCTTTGTCTTTGGCAGAAGCCTTGACGGTGACCTTTTGACCGTCTTTCAAGTCATTGACCGGGACGGTAAAGGTTCCATCTGCATTGACGCTTTGGTTCGTTTTCTTTTCAGCTTCCGAACCGTCTTTATTGGTAATAATAACGTCTACTTTTTCTGCACCGGGGGCTGTACCGGATACGGTCTTGTCCCCTTGTTTCGGCGTGTTGATTTCAGGTTTGGCCAAGGGATCTTTGTTGCTGACGGTCTTGATGGCCGGTTCGGATTCGTTGTTCGACTCATCGTAGACATTGGCAATGACTTTTTGGTCTTCCCTGAGTTTGGTATTCGGCAGCGGGATGGAAATTCTGTCCGTATCGTCTACGGTCAGGGGCTTGCCATCGACTTTCCAAGCATCGCCGTCTTTGATTGCTTCGACGGTGGTGACGGGATTGCCGTCTGCCTCGGTTACTTTCACGATAATCTTCTTCGCATCCGGTTCCGTAGGCACTTTCATGGTGACTTGGGTGTCCTTGGTCCGCGGCGGATCCAGCTTCGGTTGTGCCGGAGCTTGCAAGTCGCCGTCGGGTATGCCGTCGCCATTGGCGTCGGGCAGGACGATGACGGTTTGCGGTTCCGATTCGGTCATCGGTGCCTTGATTGCGGTGACCTTGGCTTCCGTGCGGTCGGGCAATTTCTTGCCGTCCTTGGTAGCCTTGATGGTGTAGTTACCCTTGTCGTCCGCTACGGCTTCGCCGACTTTTTCGCCGTTTACTTTGGCGATAACCGTTGCGCCCGGTGTGGCTTTCCCTTTAATGGTGGTGAAGTTATCTTTCCCCACATTGAGGGCGGTGGCCGTCGGGGTGTTGGTTTGTCCGCCTTGGTATTGGGCTTCGATGGTTACATTGTTTGCAACCAAGTAATCATCAGGCTTGGACCAGCCTTCAAATACATTGTCGCCTTTGGCGGTCAAGGTCAGGTTGGCCTTCAAGTCGCCGACGGTTTTGGTCTTGGGCAGGACGTCCATGCAGACAACGGAAAGGTTGGTCTTTTCGACGCTGTTAATGGTTGCCGTCATGGTTCCCTTGCCGTCTGTCTTAAAGGTGGCGCGTACATAGCCTTTGGGAATTTCCGAATTGGGATCGTCGGTAATAATCACGTTTTGATTATAGGTTGCCGTTACTTCCGTTTTCGCATTGACAACTAATTCCGTCGTATCCGCTTTATCCCAAGCCTTGAAGGTGTAGCCGTCAGCTGCTGTTACTTTCGGCTTCTTCACTTCGCCTAAGGTGCGCTTAACGTCTTTCTTCATCAGGACGTCGTAAGCGGTGGTTTCGCCTTGGGCAAATTTCCCGTGTTCGCCGGCCTTAAAGACCACGCGGGCGTAGCCTTTGGGAATGTCGGAGTCGGGATCGTCGACAGGCTTCATATCGTCGTTGTAGAGCGCTTTTACCGTCAAGGCTCTGTTCGCAATGTTTTCATCCAGCTTGGTGTCATCTTTTGTATCCCAGCCGGAGAAGACATTGCTGCCTTTTCCTTGGACCGCCGGCTTGGTCAGATCGCCTAAGGTCTTATTGGCGGCGATGAGGACGTCTTGCGTGGCGGTGCCGGAGGTGATGGTCCCTTTATCCGTCGGGTCAAAGGTGACGCGAACGTAGCCGTCGGGGACGGGCTTGGTCGTGTCGGGATTGGTGATGACGGTTTGTTTATAGAGGGCCAAGACGATCATGTTTTGATCCAGCTTGGTGGTGTCTGCCTTGTCCCAACCGATGTGGGTGTAGCCGTTATTGGGGATGACGGCGGGTTTACCCAGGTCTTTCAAGGTCTTGTTGGCGTCCTTCCTTACATCGTAGAAGGTGGGTTCGCCGGCCTTGAATTTACCGTCGGTGCCGGGGGCGAAGGTGATTCTTACGAAGCCTTCTTGCGGCGGTTTATTGGGATCGGTGCCGGGGATAATATCGCCGGAGTACAGAGCGGTAACGTTCATGGACTCAGTGATGAGGGTATCGTTGCCCTTATCCCACTTGGTGAAGAAGAATCCTTCATCGGCCTTGACCTTGGGTTTGTTCAGATCGCCGATGGTTAATTTCGCGGCGATGCGAACATCGAAGTTGGCCTTGGACCCGGCTACGAAGCTGCCGTGGTCGCCCGGTTTAAAGATGACGCGGGCGTAGCCTGCCGGCGGCTGCGGCGTGTTCGGGTTGTCGATGATGTCTTGGTTGTACGTTGCAGTAATGGTGTTCGTTTCGTCGGTGAACTTGGCTTTAATAGATTCGGTGCCATAGGTCTTTGCTCCGAATGTCCAGCCGCTGTGGCTGTAGTTTTCGTTGGCGATGACCTTCGGTGCCCGAGCGCCTAAGTCCACTTCCGTGTTCTTTCTTACATAAACTTCAGTCGTTGCGCCTTCTTCAAACTTCCCGTTTGCACCGGGTGCGAAGGTGACTTTCACGAAGCCGTCTTTGGGCTTGGTCGAAATGTCGCCGCCGATGAGGGCGTAGATGACGGTGTCTTGTTCGAATTTTGCTTTCAGGTCGTGGTTCCATCCGTCTAAGGAGTAACCTGCCTTCATAATCTTGACATCCGGCGCCGTTAAGGTGACTTCTTCCTTGGGATCGACCAAATACTTGGTGATGCCGCCGGAGATTGTTGCTACACCGGTGTCGTAGTCGAAGATTCTGAATTCGACGGTCTTCCAGTTCTTGGGAGCCGGTGTCGTATCGCCGGGCAGTTGACCCTTGGATACAACATTTGCTTCAAAGGTCCAGGCTTTATTAACCGTAATGTCGCCATCCACTTCCGGCGTCCACTTGGTCTTGCCTTGCTTGTAACCGTCGTAGTATTCCAGTTCGGGTTCGGCGAAGTTGCCGGTAAGCAATTGACCTAAAGTCTTATCGGCATTCGGGTTGACGTAGTAGGCGATTTCACGCTTACTCGGATCCATACCTTTAAACTTGGCAAATTCACCGGCTTTAAAGGTGATGGCTACATAGCCTTTTTGCGGTTTGTCGGAAATGTCGGCTAAGTCACTGTATTGCGCTTGATATTGAACCGGGGTACTTCCGTTTTTCGGGAATTTGCCCTTAATGGCATCTCCGACTTTAACGATGTCACCAGTTGCCAGGTTCTTCCATCCGGTGAGTTGCCATCCTTGATCCGCGTCGATTTGCGGCGGTTGAATGGTGACCACTTTTCCCGGGTTGGCCCACAGGGAGTAGGTCTTGTCGGCGACGCCCACTAATTTACCATGTTTGCCTGCCAGGAATTTGATTTCCGTGTAGTTGTCGTTCTTGTTAGGCGTTACGTCCGTGGATTCCATGGACGTGGGGGTAATGGTCGTGTCTGCCGTGAATTTTTGAGTCAGGTTGGCGGTCCAGCCGATGTGCATGTAGCCGGCATCAACGGTAACGTCCGGTGCGGGCAGGCTGACGACTTTGTCCGGGTTGACCCAGTAGTCTTTCACGGCGCCCTCGGCAATCTTCACGTGGTCGCCGTCGGCGAAGGTAATGTGTTTAAAGCCTTCGACGGGTGTCGTGGAGATGTCTTTGGGGTCGTTGTAGGTGGCGGTGATATCCGTAGCGGCTGCAAAGGTGGCTTTCAACGGTTTATCCCAGCCGGTGTGGACGTAGCCTTCGTTGGCCTTAATCTTCGGCGCCTTTTCGGTTAAGTCCACTTCTTTGTTTTGTTTTACATAGACCTTGGCGTTGCCGCCTGCAATGCTACCTTTATCCCCTGCTTTAAATTCCACGAGCACGAAGCCGTCTTTGGATTCGCCGGAAATATCCGAGGTGTAGGTGGCTTTGATAACCGTGTCTTTCGTGTACTTGACGGGTTTGGCGAGATCCACTGCTGCGCCGTCGACGCTCCACTTGTCGAAGGACCAGTTGGTGTCGGCCACGACTTTGGGCGCTTTTTTATCCAGAGCGATTTCTTTTTCCGGATTGACGAAGATGATGGTCTTCTTGCCTGTTTCTTCTACTACTTTACCGTGTTCGCCGCCGTCAAATTGAACCATGACGTAGCCGGCTTGCGGTGTGTCGGAGATATCGGGCAGGGCTTCGTATTGAGCGGTGGTAGTAAAGTCTTTGTCGAAGGCAGTTGGAATCAAGGGATCCCAGGCTTCGGCCTTTACCTTGTAGCCGGCATTGGGGATGGGCGTCGGTGCCGGTACGTCTTTCGAAGGCGTATTCGGTTTCACATAGAATTTCGACGTGCCTTCCAATTTGCCGTTGGTTCCTGCGCTGAATACGACGTCCAGGTAGCCTGCCGGTTTGGTGACGTTTACGCCATCTTGAACGGGGATAACTTTATCCTTGTCGTAAAGACTTGCCGTTGCCGTGGTATCTGCCATTACAATGCTTGCCGCATTTTGATTGTCAGAGTAGGTCCAGGCGGGGTAGCTGACGGCGTATCCTGTAACAGGCACGATTTTCGGTGCCAAAATGCCGCCGAGTTTTACATTGCCCTTGGGGTTGACGTAATAGGTGGTTTCGCCTTCCAGCGTAGCTTGGCCTGCGTCGGCCTTGAAGGTAACGGTGACGTAGCCATCGGGCTTGTCGTTGCCGGTGCCCGGGATGACGTCGCGGCCTTCTCTGTATTGCGCAAAGACAGAGGCGTCTTGATCAAATTTCTGTCCTCCTGCCGGGAAGGCATTGGTGCCTTCTTTATCAAGAGCCCATGCGTTAAAGGCCTTGTCTTTCGGCGGGGTCAGTCCTCTTTCCGCAACGGCAAAGTCGTTTGTCGTCATGGTGTAGGTCTTCTTTACATAGAAGGAAGACTTGGTGCCTTGAGCGAAATGTCCGCCGTTGGCGTCGAGGCTGACGGTGACGTATTTGTTCGGATCCGGATTGTCCGGTTTGTTCGGATCTTGCGGATCGAAAGGAATGACGTTGTCGTTGGCCTTGTAGCCGGCGTAGATGGTTGCATTTTCAGCAAAGGTCTTGCCGGTAAATTCTTTTGTATTTTCCTTATCTTCCGTCCACTTGTCAAAGGCCTTGTTGGCCGGTGCTTCCAGGCCCAGGCGAGCTTGGTCAAAGTCTGCCGGTTTCACTACATAGGTCTTTAAGACGTAGAAGGAAGATTTGATACCTTGGGCGAATTGGCCGCCGTTGGCGTCGAGGGTTACGGTGACGTAACGTTTGTCATCGGGATTGGGTGTCGGTTTGGGATCGTTGGGATCGAAGGGGATGATGCCCGCATTTTCCGTCACGGTGGTCTTGGCTAAGGGGCTTTCCTTGCCGTGTTGGGTTGCGACGGCGCCTACTTCCGTGCCAACTTTCTTGGCAGGACGGATATAGGTGGTGTACTTGCCGTCTTTATCCACGATGGCGGTGCCGATGGGCGTGCGGATTTCCGTTTCTTCGCCCGTGGTCGGATCTGTAATCTTGGTAATTTCGAAAATGGTTACCGCAGCACCCGGGTTTTTCGACGTACCGCTGACGGTGGTCGTGTTCGCATCTTTGTTTTCAGCGACGATGGTGGGCGCATCCGGTGCGACGTAGTCTTCAACGATCTTAATCATGGACCGAGGATTCAGCATATCGTCCAAGACGATGACTTGCGCCTTGTCCTCCGGATTGAAAATGCGGTTGAATTCGACGGTGAGTTTGCCTTCTTTCATGATAAGCGGGTTAAACTTATCATCTTTCCACAGATCGGTGTGGTCTTTATCGCGAGTCAGGGTCTTTTCTTGTCCGCCGACGCGGATAAAGATCTTGGTCGTGTCATCGGTAATGCCTGTGAGCGTTAGGCTTTTTTCACCCGGCGGCAAGGATTCGACTGTAGGAGAATTCGGTGCCTTGACGTCCATAGGAACGACGAGGGCTTTGGATTCTTTCTTGTCTTTTTCAGTTTGGGTAATCCAAACTTTGTCGCCAATGTTCGTACCCACGCCTTGGCTGATGAAGATTTCTTGATCGGCTTCAGTGCAGGGCACAGTGACCGGCGCTGTTACTGTGGCATTGGTCGGCTCGGCCAGGTAAACCTTGAGGGTGGTACCTACTTTGCCGCCTGCGATTTTAATCTTATGACTGTATTCGCTGTAGTCTTTGCTAATCTTATTGGGTACTTGGACGGCGCTATTTACATTGTCCGAGGTGGGTCGGTCGACCACTTCCACGGTCCAATCTTGTTCCGTCTTGTTGCCGAATTTATCTGTCATGACCAAGGTGACCGTGCTGGATCCCTTGGTGTCGCCGGCTTTACCGGTGGCTTTCCACTTGGTAGCAAGTTTGGTCGCTTGTTCCTTGGTTAAACGCATGGTTTTCGGCAAGCCTTCAAAGCTCGTAAGCAAAGCGTCTTCGTCGGTGGTAATGGCGGAAGGTACATTCACATCTTCCCCTGCGTAGACGGTAAGCTTATCGGCGGTGATGCCCGGGCCCTTTAAGTCTACTTTACAGGGAATGGTGGAGCGAGAGGGCTTGTAGCCTTCCTGCTCTGCGTAAGCCGCTACGTTGCTGCCGTCTACCAAGCCCGGGTTCTTGGACTTAGGTACGCGGAAGACGTAGTAGCTTCCTTCGCGGGTACCGGTGACGTCGGAACCGTCCAGGTTCTTGTAGGCTTTTTCCTTTTCCTTGCCCTTTTCAGCCGAAGCGTCGAAGAGGGTGAGGACGGCGCCGGCTTGGAATTGTTCCAATTCTTTGGTCGGTGCCAAGGCTTTGATGACCACGTATTCTTCCCCGTTTTTAGTTTCAAGAACATCTTGTTCCAAACCATTTAAGGACGGGGCATCTTTTTTGTCTTGAACGACTTCGACGGCGGTGCCGGATTTGTCGTTTACGGTCACGCTGTAGTAGGTTGCGCCTACCTCTTGACCTGTTTTCAGATATTTGTATCTGTTCTTACCTTCCAAATCCAGCTTGAGAACCAGTACTTTTTCGCCGCCGTCATCTTTTTCCGTAAGGGTATAGTTTGTTTCGTTTGAAGCATCCCATTTACCCGTGCCTTTGTTGACGGTGACGCGATTCCATTTCGTTTTGTCGGTGTCGTCCCGCTTGAAAATAATCTTTTCAGCGACTTCCGGCAGATCAAATTCCACAACTTGTACGCGGGGATCTTCCGGCGCCTTTAAGGTGACTTCTTTGTCTTCATTGTAAAGTTTCTTAAAGATCGGGTTGGCCAAGTTGACTTTTACATTGTAGAACTTGGTTACATAAGCGGGCTTGGTGCCGACAGTGGAGTTATTGGCTTGAGTTTCGGTGATGGCCGTGCCGTCTTCGTAAAGTTTACGAACCGTGGCGCCTGAGAAGGCATCCACTTTGCCATTGCCCTTGGGCACAACCAGGGTTTGAACTTTGGAAATTGATTCGTTGTCCCAAACTTCGCCGGGCTTTTTGTGGAGATTGTCCGCTACGGAGGCCCAGATGTTGGTCCATTTTTGACCGAATCCGTTGTACTTGTCTTTACCGGATTGACCTTGTTCAAATTCTACGGCAATGTAGGAAAGCCGTTTGCCGTAGGCGTCATAGGATGGCAGGTTCCATTTTAAGGGACCGCCGTTTTTCGGTAAGTCTTGCAGACTGCCGTCGACCAAGTAGTAGTTGGCTTGACCGGTAATGGTCGGGTCGTTGGCTTCGGTAACGGCCGTCCGGTAAAGGAGACCGATTTGAATGGGTTCTGCCAAGGACGCATCCGACGGCGGCGTTTGTTGTTGGTTGCCGTGAGCCAGGAATTGCAGGATTTCCTTGACGGTTTTATCCTTGAATTCCGGTTTGGTGGAGTCGTACCAAGACTTGGACAGGGTAACGTCAAAGTAAGGTTTCCACGCCGCGTAGAGATGGACTTCATTGTTTTTGTCCGGCGTGATTTGTTTAAAGAGCTTACCTGCCGCCGCTTGGCCGATGCCTTGCGCTTTGGTGCGGACGGTGGACAAGTAGTACTTCCCGTCTTTACCTTCTCCATCTTTGGCAAGCATCCCCATATTGGAGTACAGATCTTCGATTTTTACATTGCTGTTGTCTTTAACGGTAGACCAGCCTACGAGGTTGTAACCGGCGCGCTTGCCGAAGACTGCTTGTTCGCCGTCTTTGGTCGCATAGCCGTTCGGCAGTTTGGCTAAGGAAGAGTAGTGGCCCTTGGCCAATTCGCCGTATTGTTCTTCCATGGATGCAATGCCGTCCATGGTTGCCTTAGTCGGCAATTTTTCGTCGTAGGCCAGCTCAATTTTCTTTTCGCGATTGGTGCCGTCGTTGGCGTGGAGGACGATGGTAATGCCCTTGCTTTCTTCTTCCCATACCGGGTAGACCCGATAGGATTTGTTGACGGGTACGGTGCCGTCAAATTGATAGGCCTTGCCTTCGTTCCATTGTTCGACCTTCGTCAGTTTTTCCGCTTTGGCAAATTCACTTGCGGTGGTCTTTTTCGTGGACCAGCCTTTGAAGATGTAGCCGTCGCGTTTGGGGTTTTCGGGCATCTTGGCTTCGCCCAGACCGTTTTCTACATAACCGGTTTCGCCTCTGAATTTATCCGAGGAAGGTACGGTTACGGCTTTGTCTTTAACGCCGTCGTACTTGTCGAAGATAATCCGCGCTTTTACCTTTTCGATGGTGGGACGGGATTTGTAGTAGTTGGCGTAACGGTAAATGGTTTCAAAGGAGAGCTTGTCGTCCTTTTGCATATTGTCGAAAACGCCGTCAAAGTTTTGCGGATAGAATTCGATTTTTCCGTCGGAGTTGACCAATCGGGTCTTGGTCTTCGCCGGGTCTTTGAAATTCTTGGCGACGACGAAAACATTGCTGTTGGCATTGTTGTAGCCGGTGTCCCCGGTAATCTTCTGATCGTCGGTATAAATATCGTCGATTTGCGGCGAATTGGTCATGTTCTTCGTGACGGCGAGAGAGTTCATGGACTCGGAGTTTTTAAGGACACCGCCTTCAATTTCATTATCATTTCTTGTGACAAAGAAAGAGCTGAATTGTAAATCGTCCAGATTGTCAAAAGCTTTCATGAACTTATCCGGATCGATGTAGTAAATCATGTGGTTGGCAATGGGTCCATGGGTCTTGGAGTAGGCCATGTAGCGGCCATTGCTGGCACTCAAATTGCTTCCGTAGGCTTGGGTCGTTTCGGTAACCCAGGTCCAGGGGTGGGTGTAGCCGGAGACATTGTTCGGAATACGCAGACGATAACCGGCCAGGCCATCTTTCGTTCCCGCAAACGAATTCAAGTCCGTAAAGGCAATCCCCCTGTCATTACCCCAAGCCAGGTCACCCCGTTTATACACGTGGTTAAACTTGGCGTAAACGCCGTTTCGCGGCGCTAAGGCTTCCTTTAATTTTTCAGGGAACAATTGCACGAATTGG
This sequence comes from Peptoniphilus rachelemmaiella, assembly GCF_943169845.1. GTDB lineage: Bacteria > Bacillota > Clostridia > Tissierellales > Peptoniphilaceae > Aedoeadaptatus > Aedoeadaptatus rachelemmaiella. The sequence continues at coordinate 172,267 of NZ_CALPBW010000001.1, read as the reverse complement.
GTACGGTCATGGGCTCTAATATCTTCTGTCGTCTCATAAACGTAGTTAACGTGGAGCTCGTTAGTATTCCAATCGATGTAGACATCCGAGTAGGCATTTGACATCACATCTTGCCGGTAGCTTGAATACTTTGGCGGATTGCTTACCGTATTGTAAGGAACATTCAAGTTGCCGGTGTATTGCATATAAGCCGGCGAGTCAAAGGCTCGGACGTCTGTGTTTTCGATCCCCATGATGTAATCTCGAATATAAATTTGGGAATAGAGATCATTGGTTTTGCCCATGGTGCGGTGCTCAATTAAATAATTGGTGCCGCTGACTAAGTTGTGGCCATCTTTCAGGTACAACTTCATCGTTGCCCGTTGATCTTCTTGGGGTGTCCAGTCCTTTTTGAAAATACTCGTCATGGGAATGGACACCGAGTAATCGTCGGTCTTATAAATATCGGCATTGCCCTTTGCTCTGAATTTCAGATAAAAGGTGCCTGCAGGACCCGTAATGCTTGACTTGTCCAAGTCCAGATTTTCAAAAAGCACCGGGTCAAAGTGCAGAATCAAGTGGGACCAGCCCACAGCGTTGCTCAAGTTGCTCGCGCTGAAGTTGCCTTCGTCGTAAACTTTGCCGACTTGAGTGACTTGAACATTAATGTACTCACCATCATTGCCGCGAACGGTTCCGCCGTACTTGAGACCGGTGGAGCCGGTGGCATTAGGCGTCTGACCGCTGTAGTTTGGCATCAGCGGAAAATTGCCCGTAGGCCATTGGTTGCTGACTACCTCTTCACCGGTGCCTCTCGGCTTCGTCTTTAAAGCCGGAGCTTCAGTGCGCTCTGCCGTATACTGCCGACTTGCGGCTAAAGTATGTAGCGGAAGCGCAGTAATCACCATAATGATTGCAAGAAGTGTCGCTAAAAATCTTCTCATCATAACCTCCCTAATTTGTGAATGCGTTCTCACAAGCTTTAAAAAGCATATGTGCCATTCCCACCGACAAAATCGCCGAGTCGGGAATCCTTTCAGACAATCCTTCGGCACATTTAAGTGCCCGAGAAGTAAACCATAGAAACCACCCCTTTATTGCGTATAGCGCATTTCATTGAAAAATGTATGATAAAACAGTTATTAGCGTAAACACCAAATACCACAGCTTTCACCGAAAGGCGAAAGAAAATACAACATTCGATGAGGTATTCTATACCTGTATACTTTTATTTATTGAAATCATTATAGACCTTTCTCATAGATAATTCAATACTTAAAGGCGGCTAAACGTTGAAATCAAGCCTTCTCTCCGAGGCTCCGTCTCAAAAAATGAATATGAAATCACGGAATTCATACTGAATCATTTTTCAGTTTTTTTGCAGCGCTTTTCTTCAAGAGTCTCCCGAACAAAGGACCCTACCCTGAAAAGCCTTGAAATAACAAGGATATAAAAATATATCCTTCTGTCTGATTACAAAAAATTTTTCTCTTTCCGCTTTGCTTCATGTTTTAATGAAGTGAATGCCGCTTCAATATATTGCCACAAAAAAATTTTCCCTTTTTTTATTAAAATAAAATGACCACAGTCCATGGAAAAATACCTTGGAAACCATGAGCCAAAGGCTTTCCTCTTGCCAGCCAAAGCTTTCGCTGACAATGAGATAATCAAAACGTCTAAAGCTTTACACAAAAAAAGAACCGAGAAATTTCTCGGTTCTTCTTCATTGCTTTAGCCGCGTGCTAAAAGATCTTTCCAAGTTTGAATAATCTTAACCCAGGTTTCTGCTACCTTGCCTTTTTCGGTGCGGTAGAATTCGTGGGTGTTGGATGCTTCGATGACTTGATAGTATGCCCAGTGGCTGCTATTCGTGTCGTTGAAGTCAACCAAGCTGCTTCTAACATTGGCGAGACCTGCTGCATCCACGCTGCGATCGTAAAGCTTGTTAAATACGGTCACCGCTTCAGCACGGGTGATTTGGTTGTCCGGGCGGAAGGTTCCGTCGGGATAACCGGTGATCCGACCGTTGGCGTAAGCTTGCGCAATGGCGGGCTCTGCCCAGTGGCCTTTCGCATCGGCGAAGGGCATATCGGCGGTGTTGGCCTTGTCGATGGATTTGATCATTTGTGCAAATTCCGCACGAGTGATCTTACCGTCGGGACGGAAGGTGCCGTCGGGATAGCCTTTCATATAGCCGGCGTTGACGACGGCATTGATGACTGCATTGTACCAGCCGCTGCGTACGTCGACAAAGTCGGGTCTTGCATCGTTGGAGGTATCCAAGCCTTGCAGACGAGCGAGCATGGCTGCCGCTTCGGCACGGGTCATATTGCCTTCGGGACGGAAGGTGCTGTCTTCGTAGCCAAAGATGTAGGCCTTGTGAATGGCGGTTTCAATCTTCGGTTCCACCGGAGTGACGGGATAGAGGATAAATCCGCCGCCACGTCTTGCACGTTGAACCGTGACTTCTGCCGGATAAGATTCTTTCAAGTCCTTCGTCTTTTGTGTTGCCGTGATCTTGTCGCCGTCTTTCAGGTGGATATCATTTGGTACTTCTACCGTCCAGTCGCCGTTTTGATCGACTGTCACCTTAATGGGATCTTTTACGCCGGGGATCGTTACCTTAACTTCTGATCCGGGCTCACCCTTACCGGTGATGGTCTTATCATCAGGCTTGACGGGATTGATGCTCGGAGTTAAGGAACGACCTGGTTCTGTAAATTTCCAGGTTAAGGTATAAGTGATGCTACCTTGAGTTGCGCTTGACTTTTCCCAATTGCCAGCGATTGACCAGGTGCCTACCTTTTCCCCGTTTACAGACTCAACAAGAGCGGATTTTTCGGGTTCTTTTGATACATCCGGTAGAGCCGGAACTACTACCTTGTCTTCATAAATAGGAGTAGTAATATTTTCAGGTTTTAAATCTGCAAGAGCCTTAGGAAGGGTCTTATCAGCAGGGTCAGTTTTGAATACATAGTTAACAGTAACCTTGCCTTTTTCAGCAACCACTGCCCAGATAGTTGTTGCTTGTGCAAATTTCTTATTCGTGTAGTCTGCTTGGTTGAATTTAGCAGTGTAAGAAGCATCTTTAACTACTAGTTCAGGAGCTGTAAGTGTTACTGTAGCCTTAGGATCAACTTTGAACTTAGCTTGTTGATTAGCTTTGATTTCGGCTTTGTCTGCATCTGTATCTTTAACTTTAAATTCTACAAATACATAGTTGGTCGGAATTTCTTCGCCGTTCTTGCCTTTTTCATCATTTTCATTGTCAACAGGAATGACATCTTTTGCGGTCTTTTCCCATTGTGCGAAAAGTTCTGTGTTGGCTTTTATAGCAAACTTAGCACCTGCTGCATAAGCAGTACCTTTGCCGTCAGCTTGAGTGTTCCAACCCGTAAATTTGTAGCCGGCTAGCTTGTTGTCAGCTGCTAAAGCTTTTACTGTAACTTGATCATCTTTCAGGTAGTTATCTGTATCAGTCGGAGCATTTCCTCCTACTGTTAAACCTTTCGGAGCATTTAGTTTGTAAGTTACAGAGAATTCATCAGCTTTACCAAATACAGCTGTATAAGTTACATCAGCGTCGCCTACTTTAGCAAATTCTGTAACTTTAGTTCCATCTTTTTGCCATTCTTTGAATGTGTAGAATTTAGTAGTACCTTCAAATTCAGTTGGAACTACTACTCCACCTTTAACAGCGTCTGCCCACTCAGTGTTCTTCAATACTGCGTAAGCAATACCCTTTTCTTTTACAGTACCATTTTCCTTGATCTTACCGTTAGCATCAGCAACGAATTTTACAGTTACATAGTCTGCATCTTTTTTGCTGTTGTCAGTAGGATCTTTCGGGAAGTTGGTCGGATTTTCCGGATCGTCAAGTTTAACAACTTTATCTTTTCCGGTAGCCTTTGCTGTGAAGACTGCATTTGCTGTTACTTTGTAATCATTGGCGGTTGCTTCTGTTGTTGCTTCGTCCTTGTACCACTTGGCATCTTTAAATCCTTCTTTTGCACCTACTGCAGGTGCATCTCCTTTAACGTCAGTGCCCGGTTTAACATATTCAGTCTTTGCTGTACCTGTTACACCGTCACCGATCTTAAATTCAACCTTTACGGCATCTTTCGGTAAATTCGTGTTGTCGTCATTCTTGTGAGGTGCTACATAAAGTGTTTGATCCTTAACATCTAAAGAAGAACCATCTTCAAACGTAACTTTTAAGTCGCCTTTTTGTCCTTTGGGAAGATTTGCAGCATCAGAATTTCTGTTGCTTTCGTCAGTAACTTTAGTTTCAGCTTTGTCTAAAATCTTTTGAAGATCTTCGTTAGCTTCTTTAAGCTTAACGCCCTTCTTCCAGTCGATTGTATCTCCAACCCAAACTTTGATGTCTTGATGGTCAAGTTTATCTTTAAACTTATCCGCAGTGGTTTGTTTGAAGTTGACTTCCATGGTGACGCCAGTATCTTTAACATTGTCTTTTCCTACAACAGTAGTAAGAGCAAAGTCAGTGGCCGGATCGGATTTTGTTTTTTCAGTTTGAGTTGGATCGAATTTCCAAGGTTTAGTTGTATCAATCTTATCCTTGTTTTCATCTACTGCTACTGCTGTTAAACCTGATGCTGTTAAAACATCATTAAGATTTTTTCCTTCAACAGGATTTACATAGTAAACAAATTCACTTCCGGTTACGTCAGCGCTATTCTTTTGGAATTTACCCTTATTGCTATCAACCTTGATAGTTACAGGCTTGTAAGTCGCCTTTACATCAGGAGTTACCTTAGGATTGTCATTACCATTATCATCCTTAGCAGGGATGATAGGATCAAGCTTTTTGTACTTATAGATGACCCTGAATTCGCCATTTTCCGTGTAATTTGCAGTTTTTCCTACAGGCGGTACAGGTTTCGACAGAATGTTGTCGATTTTATAACCGATAAACTTAGGTGCCTTCGTTTTATCAAAGACTGCATCCGCGATCTTTTCGCCCAGGTTGCCCTTTAATTCTGCCGGATAATCTTGACCTTCGATTTTGTACTTCGCATCAATTTCAGATGCATCCTTTTCGGTACCATCAAGATCAAATTTAACCTTCGCTATGCCTTGTGCCTTTTCTGCATAGATGGCATAGAAGGTTTCATCCTTAGTAATAGGGGTGGCGTAGGTGTTGTCTGTAAAGAGTGCTTCAGTCGCATTTGCATCGGTGTTCCAGCCGATGAATTTCTTTTCTGGTTTGCCAGCATCAACAGCCGGTGCTTTTAAATCAGCTTCCTTAGGAACGTTAATAGGACCTAAACCTGCCCAAGAATCACCCAACTTCATGGAGTGGCCAATGGTTTGCGCTTCCGGCGCATTCCCGGATTTCCACGTACCCTTATTGGCATCAAAATTCACCTTTAAGTCTTGGCGAATGGTGAAAATGTGGGTCTTTATATGGTCGCCAGTGACTTCGTAGTGATAGGGCGTACCATTGTCCTCAAAGGTGCCGGGACCACGGTCAAACTCGGTTTTTCCCGGAGCCTTCATTTTCATCCTACAACGGCCTGCGGTAATTTCTTCAGAAATTTCCAAGGAATTCAAAGTGTCATTCCCATAATGCTCTTTAGCAATCTCCAATTTCTTACCATCGTAATATTGATCTACATATCCGGAAACAGGTTTTGCCCAAGAATAATACTCGTTGTCTCCTAAATTTTTACTATTAATAGAGACTTCGTCTGTTTCGTTATTCTTATTTGTCCGTTGAACTTTTATGGTGGGGTTGGTCTTGTTTGTGTAATACTCTGCCCGGTAAATAGGGTTACTGCGTTGAACAATTTGTGCTGCCATATCAGAGGTAGATAAGTGGCCATTAGCTCCTGTCTTTAATCGGACATCAAACTTGTAATTATCGAAGGCTCGCATGTTCCAATTTTTTGGATCGTGACTAACATCCGAATCATTCCATGCCGGTAGTTTGTAAAACTTGTGTACACCCCCGGCGGTTATATTATCTGTTTGGGCAATGAATTTTCTCGTTGTCTTATCCCGAATTTGAAAATAAAGAGGAAACCCTAAATCACCCGGCTGAAGGTCATAGGTGGTCCATTGAACATCCACACTGTACTCTGTTTCTTCTCCGAGAGCAGGGTTTGCAGTTTGCATGGGTTTCATGGCTTTCATGGCTTTAAAGGCTTTCAGCCGTAAGGTATTCACGCCACCTGATTTTTTCAAATCTTTACGAGGCTGCGTTCCAACCAGATCCGTAAATTCATAGACCTTGTAGATCCTACCGTCTTCCTTTTCTACCTTGTAATCCGCCTCTTTAAATTCGTTCGAATTTCCCTTTGCAAGGACCGGAGACGGCAAGATTGCCGTCCCCAGGACCAATGCCAGGGCGAGGAGCAAGGTCATGATTTTTTTCATCAAAATTCTCCTTTTCTTTAATCTACAGTCTCACTATATATACCATCGTTATAACCGACTTTGCTGGCTTCAAGGGTTACATCTTGATCTGCCTTTAGCCCTTCCGATAAACCTTGCGAGTAGGTGCCAAAGGAGCTTGTTGTAATGGTTTTGATTGTTTTTCCGCCAATCTTAATGACTACGGTGGCACCCGGTACGGAGGTCCGAATTTCTAAAGTTTCTAGGCCTCGACCCAAACTTTCGACGCCAACTTTGATTCTTTCCTTATTGATTTGATCGATGGCTTTTTCGATAACCTTCGTCGCTTCAGTGATGGTTTTGTTATCTTTCGTCTCAAGGGCTTTTTTGCCGTCTTCAACCGCTTTCTTCAAGTCATCGACATCTTGTTTTGGCTTATCTTTGATGTCCGGTTGTTTCAACCGATCTTCGCCTTCTTTGATTTTCTTGATGAGGTCAAGCTTGTCTTGAAGGTCTTTTTTGATCGGGTTGTAGTCTGCCGCATTCGGATCTGTAATAGATCCCGAGATCTTATCGATCTTATCTTGCGCATCCTTGATGGCTTCATTTTTAGCATCATCGGTTGCTTCGGGATCTAAGACTTTGTCTTTGGCGTTATCCACGGCTTTATCGGCTTCTTTTTGTGCAATGGCTTTGTCTAGTTCTTTTTTAGCATCGTCCACTGCTGCTTGATTCGTGTTGGGATCGCCGTTGTCGCCGGCTTCCTTAACTTTTTTACCCTTATCTAAAGCGTCTTTCAATGCTTTATCGACCGGGTTTGTATCAGGCTTAAAGTTTGCACCATCGTCCGTAACAATCTTGTCCGCTTTGTCGATGGAATCTTTCAGCTTGGACGTGTCAACGCCGACAACTTTTTCGTCGGATGTGTTGTCTGCCTTGCCGGGTTCGGATGCAGTTACGACCACTTTATCGCCATCTACTAGAGGATCGGTCGTTACCTTGTAGTTTCCATCTCCATCAGCTTTGCCTGTAAAGGTCTTGGGTTCTCCGCCTTTAGGCGTGACGGTTACTGTTACTTCAGCACCCGGTGCTGCCGTACCGGATACGGAGTTTTCATCTTTGTTGGCCGTTTCAATGGTCGGCTTTTCCGTCTTTTCCAGATCCACCTTGCCGTCGTTGTTGGCATCTCTGCCAACCGTTTCTTCGACCGGCTCGGATGGTTTCTTTTCCGTTCCGTCTTTCGCTGTCGGTTCGGTGACGATGACCTTCACGATTTTTCCGGGCTCTTGTTTTTCAACTTCGGCAGTGAAGTTGCCATCATCATCGACTTTTACTCCGTCTGCCGGTGTAATGTCCTTGCCGTTTTCGTCTTGGATGGTGATCTTGGATCCCGGTACCGCCTTACCTGTTACCGTAGTGGTATCCTTCGGATCGTTCCTTGTGGGATCTGCATTGGGCTCCGTCTTGTTTTGGTTAAGAGCTTTAACATCTTCAGCCGGTTTTGACGCTTGTTTGTCGTCGTCAATTCCGTCGCTGTCTTTGTCAATAAAGACCTTCGTCGGAACTGCATTGGACGGATCTTTGCCCTCTTCTTTTGCTGTGACGAAGACGACCGCTCCCTTATCTTGCAATGGGATTTCTGCAGTAAATTTGCCATCTTGATCTGCAATAACGGGTTTATCCGTTTCGATGGGTCTGCCCATGGCATCCTTTAAGGTAATTTCCGCACCCGGCGTCGTCTTACCTTCAACAGTTGTCGTCGTCGGATTTTCTCCCTTGTTGGATGCTTTTACATCTTCTGCATCAGCCGATTTAGAGATAATCGTTGCCGTCGCTTCATCAGACGGGTTGTTGAACTTATCATAGGCGACTGCAACATAATCTTTAGCAGTGTCTGCTTCAACACCCTTGGGTATTTCAAAGACTGCCGTGCCATTTGTAAAGTCTTTCTTTTCTTGAGTTAAGACTCTTCCGTCGGGAAGTTTCAAAGTTACTTTTTCAGTATCCTTGTCCCTCGGCACGACGATAATCTTATCTGCACCTTCTTTGGCTGTTGCAATATACGGTTTGTCCGGACCTTCCGTATCAAGTACTACCGGAACATCTTTTGAAGGTCTGTGATTTTCTTCTTTTTGAGAAACAATAATCTTGCCCTCTACGATGTCTTTCGGATTGACAATCAATTCCGTCTTACCGGAATCGTCCAGTGTAATGGTACGAGCCACATTTCCATCGGCATCTTTGAAGCCGATTTGGGCATTTGGCTTACCTTCTACTACAATTCTTGCCGTTTCATCACCTTTTTTGGCGATTTGAGTAACTTTCGGTTGAGCGGATTCCGGCAATGGATTTACCTTAAGCGTAAAGACCTTTTCCGATTTATTACCTAAATCGTCTACGGCATGTAATTTAAGGGTCGTCTCATTCACCACTTCACTCGACTTACCAAGCAGCGTCGATGTTTTTCTATCGTCTTTTCTCAAATCGAAACCTTTTGGCAGTGGCGTTTTTGTATCCAAGGTTAAATCTGCATATCTATTGGTTGTGATCGCTTGATTTAAATCTTGATCCACGGTTAAGACGATGTCCGGCGCTGTGATTTCAGGTCCGTTTAATACCAAGGGTAGAGATAAATCGGAGATGCTATCCGTCTTTCTGTCTTCTGAAGCCCTTACCTTCACTCTTTGGCCGTCTTTTAAAACGCCGTCAGGTACTGTAAAGCGAATGGTTTTATCGCCTTCGACGGCATTGGAGAACTTGCCTTCTATTTCCTTGCCGTCATTTGTGGTAATGGGCTTATCTTGATCATCCACAAGGATGTACTTGTTCGATGAGGAAATGCCGAGGAAAGGTCTTTCGGCTTCAAGAACTACATTATAGTTTTCGTCTCTCTTGGCTTGTGTCGGTGCCTTGGTTTTAGATGTTGGAGGTTTTGGAATAACCGTCTTTGTTATCGTATCTGAAGTGGCTGCGTCTACTTTTGAGTAGGCTTCTACCTTATCTCCCGCCGTAAATGTTACGCCGTTGGGTAAAGTGATTCTATAATTCGGTGTGCCCTCAATGGCTTCCGCTGTGGCATTGCCGTCTTGTGCCTTCCACTTTCCGTGTTCATCTTTGATTAAATTGATGACGTACTTCTTCGTTCCGCCGCCGTCTTTCACCTTTACGACGACGTCGACCTTGGCCACTGTATCTTGTTGGGGAAGGCCGATGGTGAAGTAATTGTCTCCGTCTACAATGTCTTCGAGACTTGGCGGTTCGATGCCGAGCTTGGTGTTTTTGGCTGTGATTTCATATTTAAAGGTCTCATAGCCATTATCTACATAAGATTTAACCCTACGAGTTGTGGCGCCGGAGTAGGCGTCGATTTGACCGCTGTCACGTTTGGCGTAAACAATTTGTTTCTTGCCGCCGTCTGTGGAGGTCGTGTTATCTGTAATAACGATGTTGATATCGGACCATTTACCCGACCAGTTTTCGAGTTTTGCTTTTTGCTCCGGCTCGATTTCGCCCAGTATAAAGGATAATCTCTGTCCCTTGGCGTCATAGCCCGGAACTTCCCAGTTAAACTTAATGGATTTGTCCGCATCACCATCTGCAAAAACTTTCTTCGCACTCTCTTGGTAAGAGCCCGGGTAGTAACGGTAGTCTGCCAATTGCGCATCGATAACAGGGTCGGATGCTTCCCCTACGGCCGTTCTGTAAAGTAGTCCAACGCCAATGGCAGGTGAGTATTTCGTCGCTCCCGATGTGGCGTCCGCATGCCAGGTTTTGGTTGCAGATACTTTTACATAAGGTGCATAGACCGCATATAAGTCCATGGTGTAGGGTTTGGTCTTTCCTTTAAAGGATACCTTGGATCCGTCGAATTGGTAGGTTACCCTTTCGACAGACTTCCCTGTACGGGGATTGTTGAAAGTTTCCGTTCCCGTTGCCTTCGGCACTTTATCTGTGGCATTTTCTGCCCAGCCTCTAAAGGTGTACTTGTCAATGTGGAAATCTTTTAATTCGGAGCCGTCCTTGTTGACTTCCGGTAAAACCCAGTTGCCGTCTTCATCCGGCTCAGCCACATATTCCACAACCTTGTCATCTGTCGGGCTAAGATTTCTATGAAGGCGCACTTTAAATGTGTCTTGTGCCCAAACGGCATAGACCGTTTCTCCCGATTTGCCCGGAGAAGTGGCATCTACCTTCATCGCGCTATCTTTATCCCAGTCGGCTTCGGTTGCCAGTGTGGCTAATTTTCCAAAGTCACTTTCTGAGATATTGGCCTTTGTAGACCAGCCCAATAGGGTGTAGCCCTTTCTCGTAGGCGCTTGCTCAGGTAAAGTAACTTTGCCTTCCTTCATGATGACAGGTTGTGACGCCGTGGAATCGCCAAATTGACCACCATTGGGGTTGAAGTTAATGACGGTACCTACCGAAATAATATCGCCGATCACCGGATTTTTGCCATCGGGGCTATAGGTTACAATGGCAATTTGTTTGACGCTATCCGGAATGATGTTGGGTCTGATGTTTAAGGTAAAGGGACCCTTATCTAAATTCGCTTTGGAGATGGTCGTTCCGGCATAGACGACTTTCTCGTTAATTTCCGGCTTTCCTTCTTCATTTACAGAATAGGGAACAGCTCGTACAATAAGACCGCCTGCATCATCGCTTTCAACCGGCAATGCTTCCTTGGGTTTAACGAAAGGTTTAGCATATTTGCTTCTCGGTGCCATTCCTTTTATAGCAATCGCCTTGTCGCGCGGAATAGCCTTCGTATCCGTTGTTGCCTTTCCGGGCTTGTAGCTGTTCGCCTTTAAGGGATCGGTTTTGTCCGTCAGAACTTCTTGCCCGTCGGGCACGCCGTCGCCGTCTGTGTCGGGATTTCTGTAATCTGTTTCATAGATCCACTCCAGCATATCGAACAAGCCGTCGCCGTCGGAGTCGGTCGATTCGATAAAGCCGATGTGTTCGGAACGGTCCAGTTTTCTGGGCGGTTCTGCATCGCCTTTTTCAGCCCATTTTACATAGTCCCCTTCCATCCAAGATGTGAATTGAACTTGTTGGTTGTGCTCTTGAACGTACTTAACGATAGTTTCAACAAACTCTTTGCTGGTCTTATCGTCTTTAAGCTTGTATTCAATGGTGTAGTTTCTCGATTGACCGAGGACGCCGTAGAAGACGTTATGGTCTAAGTTTTTCCTAGCTTCATCCAAGTTATCTTTATTGGCATTGCCTGTCGTTCGAATAGAAATATTGGAGCTTTTTGATGTGTCAAAGACATAGCGCCCCTGGTCGTCGGTGTACAATTCGACGCTTAACTTGCCTTTGGTAAATCTATCTTCATTACCTACTTCATCAGTCCTCTTGACCCAGGCAACATTTTCTATAAACGGAACCAGTTCTTTGGGAACTAATTCTTTGATATATACAATCCAGTTGTAGTCCGATTGCAGGAAGTTTTCATCCGACTTGAAAGAGTGAACCGTTTGTAAAACGCCTTCTTTCGGTCTGTAGATAATCTTCATACCCGGCTTACCTGTCAGGAAGTTGTTTTTAAACTCGCCATTGGTAGTTTCCTTGTTGCTGTTGATCATCGTATTGGATACAGATTCAGCTGCAATCTTGCCGTTATTAAGAACCCAGACATGATTGATGGCAATGTCCTTGCCTTCAAGGCCAAGGTCTTTTAAGGTCTTGCCGGATTTCATGGTGATTTTAAGTTCAGAGTTTGTAACAACACCTACTAGAGCGTAGCTAACCGGTGCGTCCGTGATTTTAATCATCCATTGAGCACCGTTAGGGATAACTTCTGATTCGTTTTTATACTTTAGGTCTTTTGTTAATTGCCTAGTGGAGCCACCTCTTGAGAGCTCTATCTTCTCGATGTTTTCATAGAAATTCTTATCGAAAAAGTTCAGGATGATTTGACCTGAATACTTGTCATCTCTTTTGTGACCAAAGCCGACACTTGAGTCTGTCCACTTGGACAAGTTCATTGTGATGGTTTCGACCCCATCTTTTACTTCTGTGCTTTCATAGTTGATATTGGCATACCGTAAATTCGACCTTTCCATCCCGCGGACATCGTAATAGGTCTTCAGGTTCGTGGAAAGGGTCGGGTTTGCAATATCGAGGGTCGGGTCTGAAGTTTCAGTCCCCTCACCCGTGCCCCCTGCCGCCAATGCGCTGTAGGGGATCATGCTGAAGAGCATGGCTATCACCAAAAACAGTGATAAATGCTTTTTAAGTATCCCTTTGTTTATCATTTTACCTTCCTTTGTGTTTCCACTAATTCTTCAATTAGCTTTAATTGTCGTACATCCATTCTCTCCGGACATCACCCCTTTAACTCTGCGTCTCCATTTTCCCGCTGAATGGTGATTTAAACTGCTTTCGGCAAACGAAGTGAATTTTCTTGGTTGCCATGGAGGTGATTCTAAAAGGTTGACACCTGTTAAAACCGACTGATTTTAAATTGTGACAAGAAATTTGTTCACCGCCTCCATATACATTGCTATTTTATCATAGATCATTAGGAAAAACATTGAAATTCCAAAGCTTTTTTCCTTTTTTTATGTTCACGCTAATTCTTCTTACGTGGAATTAAAGTAATGTACCTTCGGTCTGTTTTAAAGGACGCATTAAAGACCCCTTGATCTTTCAAAGGACCTTCACTTTTTCTATGAATTCCGGCTCTAAAATACCCATTGAGGAGGTTACTCTACTCGATGGATTTTTAGAGCCTTTTTATGACTTCTTTATCTTTTGGCCAAAAAAACCCCGAAGATGGACTACATCTCCAGGGGACTGGTTACGATTCGTGTTCGTTTTTGAAATTTGGTTAGAAAACCGGTTTTACTTCTGTTTCAATAGGGATTTGAGTAAGAGGAGGTCGCGTTTTAGTTCGAGGCTTGCGTTCCATAAATCTAACATTTTTATGCAAAAATAAGTGATAATTGCCGCCATCGCTACAAAGGTACCAATAGAAACACCAAATTCGATGCCGCCCGCCGATTCCTGTTCCGTAAAAAGTAGAAGGCCTGTTTTGATTGTTTCTTTTATCAAATCGTTCATTGCCGTTGCAACAAACGCCAACATCGTACTGACAAGTATTGGTCTAAAGCTCTTCGAGAAATTACTGTTCAAGTAGATATCGATTGAATTGGCAATTTCTTTTCTTTGTTCGCAGGAGCCTTCTAGCTCTCCCGCAATTTTATACACATCCTCTGTATTCCTGACTAATTTGCGTATATCCTCGGATGTGCCTTTGAGCAACGCATTTTTTAGTAAAACATAGCTTGATTCCGGGATTTTTGTTTTTTCCTCTTTCGTTGTGCCCTCAAGTAGCTGTTCCTTTAATGACTTCCTTTTTTGTTTTTTTGATTTTTTCATAGTGCCTCCGTAATTACATTAGTTTACTTTATTCTATCTATTTTTTTATATTATACGAAGGACATGGGCTTTTCGCAAGGTTTGTATCGCCACTTCCCAAGTCACCGGAATGCTTATGTTTCCTAAATGCTTTCGCTACGATCCTCTACCTCGCCATTCCCAGTGGGTGGACTGCCATTTCGAACTTCGCCCCCGGCCCCTAAGCAGTTTCTCCGTTTGGTTTATAACTGAAATTTGCCATTAAAAGACCCCCAAGGATTGGATCACTTGTCCAACCCCTGGGGGTCCGTGCATTTTAGACGCTCTTTTTTTTGCACGATTTTTATGCGGCTTATTACAAAAGATCGTCTCTTCCTTAGAACCATTTTGTCAGGTCGATTCGACGGTTGACTACGAGAAGATTTTGCTGGGATGAGGAAATAATAGAGTTACTTCCACTAATTACCTCTCTTCTTTAATCTACAGTCTCACTATATATACCATCGTTATAACCGACTTTGCTGGCTTCAAGGGTTACATCTTGATCTGCCTTCAGCCCTTCCGATAAACCTTGCGAGTAGGTGCCAAAGGAGCTTGTTGTAATGGTTTTGATTGTTTTTCCGCCAATCTTAATGACTACGGTGGCACCCGGTACGGAGGTCCGAATTTCTAAAGTTTCTAGGCCTCGACCCAAACTTTCGACGCCAACTTTGATTCTTTCCTTGTTGATTTGATCGATGGCTTTTTCGATGGCCTTCGTCGCTTCGGTAACAGTTTTGCTGTCTTTTGAATCGATCGCCTTTTTGCCTTTGTCAATGGCATCTTTCAGGTCTTGAACATCTTTTGGCGGCTTATCTTTGATGTCGTCTTGTTTCAACCGTTCTTCGCCTTCTTTGATTTTCTTGATGAGGTCAAGTTTGTCTTGAAGGTCTTTTTTGATTGGGTTGTCATCAACCGTACCAGGAATGTTGTTGATCTTGTCTTGGGCATCGTTGATGTTTTGATCAGAAGGATCGACTTTTGCTTGATCGACGGCTTTATCGGCTTCTTTTTGGGCAATGGCTTTGTCTAATTCTTTTTTAGCGTTGTCCACTACTGTTTGATCCGTATTCGGATCGCCGTTGTCGCCGGCTTCCTTAACTTTTTTACCATTATCTAAAGCATCTTTCAATGCTTTATCGACGGGGTTTGTGTCAGGTTTAAAGTTCGTGCCATCTTCCGCAACAATCTTATCTGCCTTGTCGATGGATTCTTTCAGCTTGGAGGTATCGACGCCAACGGTTTTTTCGTCGGATGTGTTGTCTGCTTTTCCGGGTTCGGATGCCGTTACGACAACTTTATTGCCGTCTACTAAGGTATCTGTCGTTACCTTGAAGTTTCCATTTTCGTCGGCTTTGCCTCTAAATTCAGAGGACGTGCCGTCTTTCTTCGTCACTTTAACGACGATATCTGCATTCTTTTCAGCAGTACCGGTTACGAAGTTGGTATCTTTTGTTGCCTCTTTTATTACGGGCTTCGTAGTTAAGACTTTATCTTTAACTTCGATTTTTGTCGGATCCGATTCAACTTTCGAATCATTGATCGTCCTTACTTCGATCTTGTCGCCTTTTACAGCTTTCGGATCGAGGGGAACGACGATTTTTCCATCTTCTACTTCCACTTTGGTACCCGGTTTTTCTTTTATCTTCCAAGTACCGTTGTCTTGTTTTTCGATGGTCATTGAGTCGTTGTTATTAACCTTTACCTTAATGGTCGTGGCCGTTTCGTCTGCACGGGTCGGGTCGGCAATTTTTACATTGTCGTCGCCGGTGTAGACTTGATCGACGATGGGTTTTTGACTTGCCTTTTGAACGGCTCTGCGATCAAAGGCTTCGTTGGCCGGAACTTCTCCGTCTTTGAAGGTGACTTTGATCAGTTCTCTGTCCTTTAAGGGAAGTTTACCATCGACGGGGATTTCAATCTTACCGTCTTTTTCTTTCACTGTCGCTGCCGGATTAGAGCCTTGAACGTTCCACGTTTTATCCGCCGTATCTTTTACAAGGGTGACGGTGTTTCCACTCGGATCTTCGACGACAATGGTTTGAATCTTGTCTTCCGCCTTCGGTGCTTCGACCGTTACGGTTTTATCATTTTCACGGATGGGTGAAATGACCGGAGCGGAAAGATTGATGGTCTTGCCACCTTCCCAATTCGAATTTTTGTCGCGAATGACACGGGCTTGTTCGGGGGAAGATTCTTTCTTGCCGCTTTCTTGAGCAGTGATTTCCACTAAGGTTCCTTCGGGAAGTTTGGTATTTAATGTGGCGATGAAGTAGCCTACATCTTTACCGGTTCCTGCAACAGGTGCGTCGACAATAAGATTTGCCTTAGTCGCATCATCTGCTTTGTAAATCTTAATGGCTGCACCGTCAGCAGCTTTGAAGCGTACCTTGGTTGCAGTGTCGCTTCCTTGGTTAGCTGCCGTAACGTCTGTGGGTTTCGCCGTTTGATCTTTGTTGACTTCAAGTGCCGTGGGTGTTTCACCGGAATAGGTTTTTTCGCTATTTCCGATGGCCACTTTGACTTCGGCCTTGATCTTTAGACCGTTGTGACCGCCGTCGGCAACATTTTTATCGGAAAGCTCGATATTGTTCAAGGGGCTTACTTTGATGTCATAGGCTTCAAATTCTGAGAATTCGACAAGTTTCTTGTTGCCCATTTGATCGGTCAAGAGTACTTTCATGCCCGTGAGATCGAGTTTTTCTTTGTTGTTGTAAACCATTTTGTTCGGCGATGCGACGACTTCAAGTCCTCTGATCTTGGTCTTGTCAAAGGCTTGTGAAGTGTCCGGTTGTCCATCGCCATCGAGGTCGTCGTAAACGACGGTTTCTTGTGCAGGCGATGTGCCCTTAGGATCTAAGGTGGCGGTGACGCTTACTTTGGTTCCCTTGGGTAGTTTTGCGTTATTTTGGGTTGCGCTGATTTCGTACTTACCGTCTTTATCGGCTGTTGCGTTGCCGACTTCAACGGTTCCTACTTTTGCTACAACTTTAGCGCCCGGTTCCGCTTCGCCCTTGATGGTGGTTTTGGCTTCGTCTTTAAAGTTGTAAGCCAATGCGGAGGGGCGTTCGGTCTTGTTGGCATTGGGATTATCTGCTTTTCCATCTGCGTCTAGGTCGTCAAATACTTTAGTTGTGATTTCGCCTGATGGGTTCTTATCGCCGAACTTAGCGCTTGCTGAAACCTCTGTATCAGCAGGAAGTAGAATGTTTTCTGCTTCTGTCGCACCTTTTAGTTCAAGTTTATAAGCTCCAGTTTGGTCATCTGCTTTGACAGTCTTGACTACTTCTTGTCCATTATTTTGGAACTTGATTGTTACTGTTGATCCTTTTTCTGCCATACCTTCAATTGTTGTGAAAGTTGCAGCTTTCTTAGGACTTGTAGTTCCAGTACCAATATTTCTAGCAATCACTGATGTGATTGTTGTTGTTTCGTCATTGTCAGCTATACCATTTTCGTCTGCGTCAACTTGAACTGTGATAGGTTTAGTAGATTCTACTGATGGTTTTTCTGTTAAATCAGAACCTTTTACGGTAACTTTAAGTTTGGTATTGTTTTTATCCACACCAATTTCTGCTTGGTCAGCAGGTTCTACCGTAATTTTGTCAGTCATGTTCTTTAATTCACTAGCAGTGTATTTAATTTCTTTTCCTGCTGAGTCAGTAATCTTAATTACTAGTCCAGCTGTTTCAAATTTAGTTTTACTATTCTTATCTTTAACTAGATAATCCATCTTAGTTGGTTCTTCGACGATTTCTACCTTGGCTGCTTTTTTGATGTCAAAGTCTTGACCCTTGTCATCTTCTTTGTTGTTATCAGCGTCTCTTCTGACGACTGTCGCCGTGGGATCGGAGACGAGTTTCTTATCTGCTTGAGCAGTTACTTTGATTTCAGTGTCTACATCAATCACGCCACCATTTGGTTGACCGTCTTTAGTAGCTTCGATAGTGTATTCGCCAGTTTGAGCATCTGCTGTCGTTGTGCCGACGATGGTGTTACCGACTTTGGCAACGACTTTCGCACCTTTTTCCGCCGTGCCGATAATTGTCGTCGTCGCTTTTGGTTTGTCCGTTACTTTGCCGCCTTCTTCAATGTTTTGATTGAAGGCTTTAGCTGTAGGTGTTGCAGTTTTTTGGTTTGCATCTTTGTCAGCTTTGCCGTCGTTGTTGGCATCCCGTGCTACGGTGGCGTCTGCCGGTTCAGCCGGTTGTTTGCCTTTTTCCGTGGCGATGACTTGAATCTTGTCGCCTACATTTTGTTTGGTAATTTCGGCTGTAAAGTTACCATTTTGATCGATAGTAAGCTTTGCATTGTCTGTTGGTGTAAGGTCTGTTTGACCATCTGCCGAAGTGATTTTAACTGTCGCACCCGGTTTGACCTTACCGGTAACGGTGGTGGTTGCCTTCGCCTTGTCCGTGGGCTTGTTATTGCCATCCACTTCGTTTTGGTTCAGGGCTTTGACATTTTCTGCCTTGGCAGATTTGTTTTCATGGATCTTCAGGGCTGTGATGGTTTCACCGGTTACCTTGTTGGGATCTTCGCCCTTGGTGACGACGATGTGTTTGTCGTTGTCGGCCATTGCCAATTCTGTGGTTACGACTTTCTTGCCTTGTTCTTCTTTAAAAGTAACATCTTTATCGGCAACTTTAATTGTTGCACCTAGTTTGGCATTGTTGTTTGTTTTATCGACCAACTCGCCATTGTCGTAGTCGTAGGTCTTTTGCAAGCCTGCGTCGTCAATAGCGATGACTTTTAACCCATCGAGGTTCAGTTTTTCACCGACGCCGTAGCCCATTTGGGTGGGGCCGACAACCATAATCTTCTTGATCTTTGTCGCATCAAATGTTCCTTCAGTATAAGATGCTGTAATTTTGGTTGCCTCCGTCACCTTTACCTTGGTCAGGTCGTTGGCATTGCCGTTGATGGTCCAGCCAGTGTGACCGTAGCCGGTATTTGGCATGACCTTCGGAGCTTTTTCTCTTAGGTCAAGTTCTACATCTTTTTTGACGTAAATTTCTTTTACCGCTTCTTTCACGAATTTACCGTGGTCGCCTGCATCAAAGGTAACTTTTACAAAGCCTTCCTTTGCTTCCGGTGAGAATGCATCTTCGTAAGTGGCGGTAAAGGTCGTCGCCTTAGTGAATTTTTGTGCTAGTTTTGCGTCGACATCATTCGTGCCGTCGTTCCAAGCTTTTAAGCTCCAGTTGGGATCCGGGTTGATCTTGGGCGCGATGTCTTCGAGTTTCAAGTCAACGGCGGGATCCACCCATTTCACATTCTTTTGACCCTTAGCAAATCTACCGTGGTCACCTTGGTCGAAGTCTAATTGGGTCCAGCCTTCCACAGGCTTATCGGAAATGGATTCCGTGTACTTGGCATTAATGGTGGTTGCATCCGTAAATGCTGCTTTTAACGGTTTGTCCCAGCCGGTGAAGGTCTTCTTGTCCTTGCCGGTGACTGTGGGTGCTTTGTCCGTCAAGTCGACCAATTTGTCTTTTTTGACGTAGAAGGTGGTCTTTTGGTCTGCACCGTTTACTTGTTTAAATTCGCCGTCGGTTCCGGCGTCGAATTTAACTTCGACAAAGCCATCCTTGGCTGTTTCGGAAATATCCGATTCGTATTGAGCCGTGTAGGTCGTTTCTTGAGTATATTTTGTCTTTGCAGTTAATGCGACGTCTGCCGTTCCATTATTCCATGCCTTGAAGGAATAGTTGATGTCAGGTTTGACCTCGGGGGCAATGGTGCTTAATTCAGTTTCCGAGTCGGGGTTGACGTAGACCACTGTTTCCGCATCTTTGGCGAAGGTGCCGTGGTCGCCGGCTTTAAAGGTGATCTTTTTATAGCCGGGTTTTTCCGTCTTGGACGTGTCGGAATCTTTTGCATATTGGGCTGTGAAAGTTCTAGCATCTTCTGCCGTATCAGCTTTAACAGTTACCTTTGTTATTTCCTTATCCCAGCCATTTGCCTTCCAGCCAACATGAGCTGTAACCTTCGGTGCTTGATCCGTCAGGTCGACTTCCTTATCGGGTCTTACCCATAGAGATTTTTCTTTAATAGGTGTTTCACCATTTTTGCCGAAGTTCCCGTTGTCCCCTGCCTTGAATTTCACTTCGATGAAGCCTTCCTTTTTTCCTTCAGAGAAGTCGGATTCATAAGCAGCCGTAAAGGTGGTGGACTTGTCGTAGCTTGCGGCAACACTTAAGTCCGTGACGCTTGTTTCTTTGTCTTTCTTCCAGCCGATGCAGGAGTAGCCTTTTTGGATTTCAAGGCCGGGTACCTGATCGTCTAATGTGATCTTTGTATTGGGTTTCACCCAAATGACGGTCTTTGCGTCTGGCTTAAAGAAGCCCTTGTCCCCTGCGTTAAAGGTGATTTGGGTCCATCCGTCTACCGCTTCCGTTGCAATGGCGTTTTCATTTTTCCCAGTGTGGATCGTATCTTGCGTATAAACTTTTTGCAGAGGCTTATCCCAACCGGTGAAGTAGTAGCCTTTTTCGGGGGTGACCTTGGGTGCTTTTGCCGTCATGTCGACTTCTTTGTCTTTTCTTACATAGACAATTGTTTGTTGATCTTTCTTTGGATCTCCAACTTGTTCAAATTTACCGTGGTCGCCGGCCTTAAATTCTACTTTTACAAAACCTTTCTTGGCTTCATCCGAGAAGTCGGATTCGTAGGTTGCCGTAAGGGTTTTTTCTGCATTGAATTTTTGAGCCGTGTTCATATCGGCGGCAGCTTGGCCGTCCATCCACTTGTCGAAGGACCAGTTGGTGTCGATGACCAGCTCCGGTGCGATTTCCGATAGTTTGACGTCGGACTTGGGATTGACCCAGATGTCCTTTGCTTTTACCGGGTTATTTTCCTTGGTGCCGAAGTTTCCGTGTTCACCGGAGTTAAAGGTAATCTTGGTGAAGCCTTCGATTTCAGTTTCGGAGGAAATCTTTTCGTATTGTGCCGTAAAGGTGGCAGGTGCTTCAAATAGCTTTTCTGTTTCCAGATCCACATTGGCGCTTCCGTCGTTCCATGCGGACAGTCTGTAGTTTTTGTCCGGAGTGATGCCGGGGGCGATTGCTCCCAAGGTGAGTTTCACCTTCGGGTCGACCCACTTCACGGTAACGGCGTCTTTGACGAAGCGTCCGTTTTCACCGGAGTTGAATTGGAGTCTTGTCCAGCCGTCCACGGGCTTGTCGGAAATGGCCTTGGTGTATTGGGCGGTGATGGTAGTGTCTGTGCTGACTTTAATCTTTGTTAGGTCAGCAGGAGCATTATCAATTGCCCAACCCTTGTGTGATAAGCCACTCTTAGGTGTTACCTTAGGTGCTTTTTTTGTAAGGTCGACTTCTTTGTCTTTTCTTACATAAGTTTCAGTAACAGCATCTTGTGCGAAGCTACCGTCTGTACCCGGAGCAAAGGTGACTTTTACGAAACCTTCTTGTGGTGTCGCAGATATATCAGACTTATAAGAAGCTGTATAGGTTTTTGCTTCCTTGTATTTGCCGGCAACATCCAAGCCGGTAGCGGCATTTTCGCCGTCCATCCACTTGTCGAAGGACCAGTTCTTTTCGTCAATGGTCTTCGGTGCTTTGTCGGATAATTTTACGTCGGCTTTCGGATCGACCCATAGTTTCTTTTCAACGATGGGTGTCTTGTTTAGGGTTCCGAAATTGCCGTGTTCGCCTGCCTTGAAGGTGATTTCCGTCCAGCCGGGAACCGGTGTTTCAGATGTGGAACCTGCGTATTGGGCTTTGATTTCCGTTGCTTGGTCGGATTTTGCAAAGCTGCCGACTAAGTCTTTGTCCCAGCCGGTGAAGGTCTTACCTTCTGCTGTGACCGTCACTTCCGGGGCGGATTTTCTTAAATCCACCAGGGTGTCCGGTTTGACCCAAATGGAAATTGCTTTTTTGCCGTCGGCAAATGTTCCGTCGTCGCCTGCCAGGAATTTAATTTCTTGGTGGCCGTCGATTTTTTCGGTGGAAATTTCTTGCTTATAGGTTGCCGTAATGGTGGTTTCTTCTTTGTATTGCTTCGCCGGGGTTAAGGCAGGATCCCAACCGGTGTGTTCAAAGCTCTTGTTGGGGATGACACGAGGTTCCGGTAATACCAGTTCCTTGTTCGGGTTGACCCAGTAGGTGACTTGGGCGCCTTCGGCAAATTTGCCGTTTGTACCGGCGTCAAAGGTGACTTTTGTAAAGCCTTCGGTTTCTTCCGTCTTAATGTCGCCGGCGGAAGCATAGGTCGCCTTGATGGTGGTTGGCTGTTCAAATTTAGCAACCAGCTTGTGATCCCACTTGATGAAGAGGTAGCCGGAATTCGGCGTAACTACCGGCGCCTTGTCCGTCAAGTTGACTTCTTTATTGGGATTGACCCAGTAATCTTTCTGGGCATCATCGGCAATGGTTCCGTTCTTGTTCGCATCAAAGGAGACTTTGACGAAGCCAGTTTTTTCCGTTTCGGAAATGTCGGATTCGTAAGCCGCCGTAATGGTGGTGGCTTCCGTGTATTTTGCTTTTTTGCTTAAATTAACCGCTGCATTGTCCTTGGTCCAGCCGGTGTGGGAATAGCCGGGGTGGGGAACGATGCCCGGTGCCGGTAAGGTTAATTCTTTTGCAGGGTTTACCCAAAGCTCGGTCTTTGCATCTTTTGCAAATTCGCCGTTGGCTCCCTTATCAAAAGTGATCTTGGTGTAGCCGGCTTTTTCTGTCGTGGAATAGTCGGAATCCAAGCCGTATTGGGCGGTGATGGTTTGGTTGCCTGCATCGGCCTTGAAGTTCACCACGAGATCTTGGCTCCAGCCTGTGTGGATGTAGCCGGCGTTGGCCGTTACCTTGGGTGCTTTTTCCCTCAAGTCTACAAGGGTGTCGGGTTTTACCCAGTAGTCTGTTTTTTGTGCAGGGTTGGTTTCATTAAATTTACCGTGTTTGCCATTGGCGAAGGTGACTTTAATGTAGCCTGCTTTTTCCTTGTCGGAAATTAAATCATCGCTGGTGTAGGTTGCGAGAATTCTTTCTTCCTTGGTGTATTTCTTTGCCGTGTCGATGGCGGGATTCCACGCCTTAAAGCTGTAGCCTGTGTTGGCTGTGACTGTGGGGGCATTTTCAGACAGGTTTACATCCAATGCCGGGTTGACGTAGATGGTCTTTGTTCTTGCGTCGCCAATTTTACCCTTGTCCAGGGCATCGAAGGTAATGGGGGTATAGCCGGCTTTTGGCGTATTAGATGTTGCGTCATCTAATTCGCATTGGGCAGTGGTCTCAAAGTCTGCGGCAAATGTTGCCGGAATGGCCTTATCCCATCCGCCGTTGTCGGTTTTTACCTTATAGCCAGCTGCCGGTACGATGGTCGGCACCTTCACTTCGGAGCTTGCAGTATCCTTCTTAACGAGGAAGGTGTTTACGCCATTGAGTCCGCTGTTTGCGTCTGCATTAAATTTTACGGAGACATAGCCTTCGCGTGTTTCGCCCGGTTTCGGGTTTTCGATCACACTCGGCCGTTTGTCTTCTACTTTAATGGCAGATGTTTCTGCGTCTAAGGTCTTGTTTTCTTTGTAGGTTAAGGTAACCTTGACCTTTTTACCGGTGTCGGCTGTCGTTAATTCTTTTGCCGCCGCTTTATCAAAGGCATCGGTTCCCAGAGCCAGGGCAAATTTAGTGTCGCCCTTGATTTCTTCGTAACCGAAGTATTTGAAATTGCCCAAACTGTCGGTGACTTTGACGACGATGGATTTCAAATCCAGGCTTGCCTTGCCGGTCTTGTGATCAAGTTCATAGTTCAAGGTCGGCTGATTGGTGATTTCCATGGACTTGGCCTTGGCGATATCGAAGTTTTCTTCGGTGTCCGCCACGCCATTGCCGTCGCTGTCGATTTGAACAATGATATTCTTGCCCGCATTGGCTGTTAACTTTGTATTGCCAGCTTCATAGGTCGCCGTAATCACTGCCGGCGATTCTGCAACGGCTACTTCTTTCGGCGCAATGGTCAGCTCGTCAATGGCTTTTTCGCCGATTTTGAACTTGCCCGTTGCTTTATCGTAGGTCGCCGTTTCTGTATCGCCATTGTTCTTGGTAAGGGTAATGACGGTGCCGGTGTAGTCGGGCTTCGCTTTCGTATCCTTATCTTTTACAAGGTATTTCGTCTTCGTGGGATCGGTGGTAACGGCGATCTTGGTGTAGACGATGTCCTTGACGACCAAGGTCATGGTGAAGGTGCCTTCTGCGCCGGATTTATCCTTTGCCATGTAGACAACTTCATAGGTGCCCGGTGTTTGATTTAAGTTCTTTAGAGCATCGCCTTTTACTTCAACTTTTTGATTTTCACTGTTGGTGGTGTAAACCTTGTAGCTGAAGTCTTTGCCGCCTTGTTGTGCAATGTCGGATTCGGTTTGCGTGGAATCCGCATCGGTCACTTTAATGCCGGCTTCTAAATTAAGGTCTTCGCCCTTAAAGATTTCTTTAAAGGCCGTCCCTTTAACCACGGGCGCGGTGTTGTCGGTTAATGCTTTAATGGCGTCGTTAATGGCCTTTGCCGCATTGTCCAGGGATTTTTGTCCATCATCGGAAACTGCCACGGATGCTGCAGGCTTTTGTGCCATTTGTTTATCAGCATCGGCGGCTTTTGGAACTAATGCATAGCCGGCATCGACCGCTTCTTTCAATTTATTCAGCTTCGCCTTGCTAACGCCGGGCTTGCCTTTCAGATTGTCGTAAAGCTTGTCGCCTACGGGGAGGACTTTGTTTAAATCGTCGGGATTGAGTTTGACTTGCTTTTCGACGGGGGCCGATGCTTTATCGACGCCGGGAAGGGTGACGATAATATTAAGTTTTTCCCCGGCGACGAGGGGTCTTCTCGTACCGACGACAAAGCTGCCGTCCTTGTTGGCGAGTCCTCTGCCGATCACTTTATCGTCTTTATCTTTAATGACGATGGTTGCCCCGGCGACGACGGTGCTTGTATCCGCTGCGGAAATCTTGCCTTTTACGACTTCTTCTTTTGCACGAGGTGCATTGGCGTCATCATTGGCATCTTTGTCGAAGTTGATTTTAACTTCCGTTTCCTTGACGATGAGTTTTTGGTTTTGTACTTCGATGGTGGAGCCGTCGGAGAAGGTCACTTTCAGTATGCCTAGTTTTTCGCCGGCTTCTTTCGTGGTTCTTCCGGATTCATCGGTAACAGTGGCTGCATCTAAGAGCTTTTGAAGGTCTTCGTTTGCAGTGCTTAATGCAACACCCTTGTTCCAGAATTTACCTTCTGTTGAGTCGCCCTTGAATGCTGTAATGTCAACTGCCTTTAAGCCACCGTTCTTTGTAATCTTGTCTGCTGCTTCTTGAGTTGCTTTTGCGATAAAGTCTGTTGGTCCGTAGATTACATGGTTTTCTGGTGTAGCTACTTTTTCAGTGCCAACATACCATGCTGGGTCTTTGTAGCCTTTATTAGCTGCTTCTGAAATATCAACAAATGCTTCTTTTGCTAATTTATCTCCTGGTTTAACTGTGTAGTAACCCTTCGTTACAGTTCCAGCTTTTATAGATGCATCGTCTTGGCTTACAGAAACTCTCACCCAGCCTTCTGGTATTGGGTCGTTCTCGCCAACTTTTGAGCCTGACTTAATAAAGTATGCTGTGTATACACTGCCTTCTTGTGGAACTCCTAGTTGTGGTTCCCATTTTGTAAAGCCGTAGTCCTTTACCGGTCTTGTAGAGATTTCTTCTTTTTTGGATAAATCTACATCAGGTTTTACTTTTGCAAGTACTGTTTCGCCTTCCTTGTCCCCAATTCTAACATTACCCTTTTTAGCGTCTTCTGACTTGAAGGTAACTGTTAGGTAATTAGTTGGAATTGGAAGTCCATCCTTATCCTTTGTAGGAACTTCTTCACCCGGAAGGTAAGGAATGATTTCCTTATCACTTGACTTGTAAGTTGCATTTAAAGTTTTTGTGTCTTTTGCAACGGCATTTCCTAGTGTGCCTAACTCTGGTGTCCATTTGTCAAAGGTCTTACCGGTGTCTTCTTTCTTTTCGGCGGTTAAGGGGTAGGGCTTGCCTTGTTTTTCGATTTCTGCTTGGGCAGTGGTGTAGGCTTTGCCTGCTCTTACGTCAACAACTCTTTGAGTGTCTTTTGGGTCGCCTTTTGTAAAAGTACCGTCGGTTTTTCCACCTAGGGCATCTGCCGAAAGGTTAATTCTTGCATAGCCATCTGGAGTATTTCCAGGATTTTTTGGATCTTTTGGTGTTACTACATCTTTTTGTCTTTGGATAGTAACTTTACCACCATTAATAACATCGTAAGTGGAGGTAAGCTTGTAGTCGATATCAATTGAAGTGATTTTATCTTTTGTTAAGGTCATTGCTAGAGATGAGCTCATCAACTCCCATTCATCTAGATTTTGTTCTTGCCAAAGAATTTCTTTACCTGTGTTCTTTAGGTCAAAGCTAATATCGTCCCCGATTTTACCGATGCCTTTAAGATCCTTTAAAAGTGGTTTTTCTTCCTTATCATCCTTAAGGTCAATTGCTTTGCCGTATTCATCGATTAGATTGTACTCTATCTCTGTACTGACAATTTGATAAATGTCCAAGCTGAATACTAATTCTTTTCCACCTTTTGGTGATAGCTGTGGAGCTCCCGGAAAAAATGCTTTAATCTTAAATGCGTTTGCCGAATCTTGATACTCAGTTCTCAAATAATATTTGTCAACTGTCTTTTCTGCATCTACTTCAACTTGAGTTTCAATCGTTCCGGCTTGGCTGATCTCGATATCTTTGGAAACCTTGTACTTTTTAGGTCTGCCGTTTTCATCTTTCTCGCCAATATAGGATACTTCAACCCAAGCTGTAAATTTTTGGTTATCTCCAAAGGCTTTCCAGTTAAACTCTCCTTCGTCGAGGCCGGTTGTTTCTGTAGTGATTTTTAAGTTTTCTGTCTTAGTTAATGAAGCATTTCTGGCCCCATATGTGGACTGAGTGCCTCTAGAAAACCATGACATTTTAGGTTTTTCAGTGTTGTTGAATGTAAACACTTCTGATCTATCACTTATTCTTTGTCCTTCTGATTTTTGAACCTTGCCGCTTTGTCCCATGGACAGGGCTTGAGCCGGCACCGGCGCAACTATTTGAAGGAGCATGAGAATGGATAAGATCAGTGAGAGATATTTGTTCTTGCTCATTATTCCTCCTTAGGAATAATCCCTTGGGGAGCAATCGCTCCCCTAAGGACAGTTAACTTCTTTCTATATTATATGGCAGATCTCCATCAAAATGAATTTAGTCGATGGGCATCTCCCAGGGATTGGTGGTGTAGGTCTTATTGCCTTCTACGCATGAACCTTCTATATCAAGGTCTGTACCTTTTTTCATCTTGTAGCCGTCGCTTAGTGTGAATTTTTGGTACTTGTTAGCTTCATTTATCGTAACTGTTTCAGTGTGATCAACTTTTCCATTGACGTAGAAGGTAAGCTTAACACTTGTGTTTGCCTTTTCCGACTTAAGTCTTAGATAGTTACGTCCTGGTCTAAGTCCTGTAACTCTCATATCTAGTTGATAAGTTTGGTCATAAGTCAACTTAGTTGTTTTTGTATTTCCAAACTCATCGGTAGCGGTGATCCAAACGCCGTGTAGGGTTATATCATCGTTGTGAGCGATTTCGTTGTAGAACTTAATGACTTTGTCCTTGTCGCCTGTGAAGATTGCGTTACCTTTAGCGCCTTGTTCACCCTTAGTGCCTACTTCAATAGTAACTTGTTTGCCGGGAACTTCATCAAGAGTAGCGTCGATGTTGATATAGCGTCTGAAGCGTTCGTCCTTGGCTTCACCTTGTACCGTCGGTCCTACCAGGTCAAGTTTAACGTAGTGGCCAGTATCTGCCGGTGGTACATTTGGTGTACTAGGATCTTGTACTTGTGGTGTGTATGCTCCACTGTCGGCATCGCCTACGGAGTAGGATTCCAGCTTGCCGGGTTCCTTGGACTTGATGCGGATAAGGTCGCCGTCTGCTACATCGCCAGTGATTGGCATTTCAGTTGAAGATCCTCTTAGGTTCGTTCCTCTAACAGTCGTTGTTCCTACATCAACCCACTTGTTTTGAGTTTTGTCAAATTTTTGAGCGGTATAGGTTGTACCTGATACAACTTGGTCTGTCGGGCCTTCGTCGGGGATCACAAATTTGAGTCTGGCTTTATCTCCATCTTTCTTTGCGATTTGTTCCATTTGTTTAATCGGAAGTGAAGTTAATACTCTGGTGATAACGACCTTGCCCTTGTCGCCTTCGACCTCTGTTTTTTCACCTTCAGCGCCAACTTCTTTGACATAGGATCCGTAGATTGTTCTGTTTGGTTCATCTATTGGAAGACCTTTGAAGTCAAAGTTTCCAATTGTAAGCTTTCCTGTGTTTTGATCTAAGGTGGCCGTCATGCCATTAGGTGCCGTGAAGGTTTTGCCATCGGTGCCGATTTCAAAGCGGAAATCTTTATAAGTTGTAATCTTTCCATCTGTTGATGTAGGAATCTTTAACTTAAGAGCTTTTAGCTTTTCATTGATAAGGCCTTGACCAAAGTTGATGTCGATAGTTGTATCTGTTTCCTTCACCGAGTTAAATTCAGGAGTCGGCATGGACTGCGGTGTGTTTGTAAGGGAGATGTTGTAACCTGTTACTTCTTCTTTGGTTCCACGAGCTGTTCTTACTGTAGCTTGTCTCGATGTTGCCGAGGTAAAGGCGTCTACCTTGCCAGCAGCATCTACACCAAAGCTTTGTTGCTTGGCAAGTCCGATTCCGTATGGGTCCCCATTTGGAATTGTTTCGTGTAGGTTTCTAGGCGCCCCCTTGTCTAGCTCTGCTGATTGGCCGGAAAGCTTAACATAAGTTGTAATGCCCAGGGAGTTCCAGTCGTAGATTCCGCCATCTGGCTTTTCTTGCTTGAATTTTTTGTAGGCTTCTGTCTTTCCTTGAGGTACTACAGTTGCTACATAGGATTGTCTCATACCTTCACGGTCGTAACCCGGTGCCTTCCATGTTAGGGTTTTATTATTATTATTTCCATCCCATGGTTTGATGACAAGGTCATTTGGAAGTAGGTCTTTTTCTGTAAGTGGGTTATAGGTTGCCCCTTGAAGTACGGTGGGTTCTTTATAACCAGTTACAGCAGTTCTATATAGTAGGGCAATTTCTAAGTTTTTCTTCTTAGCTGCTTCTACATCGTCAACATACTTACCATATTGATGATTTGCATCAGCTTCGCCAATGTTCATATATTGTGGCTTAACATTGATTTCGAAGTAAGGTCTATAGTTTGCATATAGGTGGATGTCCTTACCTTCCTTCATCAAGGCTTCATAGCCTTTAGATACGGCAAAGTTATAACCGTTGGGAACATAGGCATCTTTAAAATGACCTAGATATTGAGTTGACTCTGTTCTCTTTGGAAGACTCTTGCCATTCTTCGTTTCACCCTTTTGGATTTCGCCAAGACGGTCGTTGTTGTTACCTGCAACGAAGTCAGAATTTTTATCATTTGTATGACGGTCTAGAGTCCAGCCAACGAAAGTGGAGCCTTCCATTATAAAGTTTTCAAGTCTTGGGTCAAATTCCTCTCCAAGAGCTTTGGACCTATATTTGTAAGGTGCCAGCGGAAGTTCTTTGATTACATTATTGTTCTTTAAGTTTTCCTTAGTTGCCGATGTCATAGCATCAATAATCTTGTTTGTATGGGTAACGTCATCCGGCGTGAAAGGAATACGGACTACAGTTTCTTTATCTAAGCTAGTGTTGTTGGAGTGAAGCACTAAGCTCGGTGTACCCCAAACGGCATAGACTGTTCTGTTTTTATCAACCGGTGAGTATTCGTTGAAGATGTAGTTTTCTTTATCATCATCAACATCTTTCCATTGACTAAGGTCAGTTAAAACCTTCTTATTCTTTTCCAGTTCATAGAATTGGTCGACGGCATCCTTTGTAGGCGTATCCTTAAGTTCCTTGGTCGTCCAACCGATAACTGTCTTGCCGTCTGTTCTTGGTGAAGCGTCGGCTTTTCTCGATAAGGCTTCATCGAATTCGGCATCCGGATAGAGGCGCTTAATGAATTCTTGAGCTGCTCTTTCTTTTATAGCCGGATCCGAGCTGTTTACGCCGTAGGCATAGCCATCGTGGTTAAGGAAGTTTGGATAGGTTACTTCTTTGTCCTTATTAAAGGCGTCTGTTGATGTTAGAGATTTTCTCTTAACGGAAATGGTGGGATGGTCTTTATCCACACGAATGTTGTTTTCGCCTTCTTTTGCCTTAAAGCCGTTTCCTTTATAGTTCGGGTTCGGCTTGCCGGTGGTTTCAAGTCTTGCAGCTGCTTCAAGTCCTTTTTCGTTGAGTTTTTCAGGCTCGATAGAGTATTCCGTGTTTAGAGGCACTATCTTATCCAGGGCAACATTTTGCTTCGGATAGAGCATGAATTTAACTTTCGCTTGAACTTGTTCGTAAACCGGCGCAGATTTTAAAGAGGTATGTCTAAAGGAGTTGAACATAACCGGCTGGTCCTTGATAAGGCCCATGTCTTCAACTTTTGTTTCTTGATTGGCATCCTTAAATTCATCGCCACCAAAGTAAAGCTTTTTGATGGTAAATCTTAAACCTTCAAATTCCTTGTCTACAACATTGTTCTTAGTATCAAGGCCTTTAACCGTTCTCTTTTCCTTTATTTTGTCAGGATCTACAGTTTCAGGGTTTTCCTTGTCTTTAAGCTTACCGTCTATTCTTTCGTAGCCAGTGATGTTTCCATCTTTATCGGATTCTGAGTCAATCCAGTTTTCGCCGAAGTGTTCGGTAGTCGAGTTATCTTCTTTTTTAGGCTTGTAAAGGGATGCCAGGACACCACCTTCAGTTCTCATAATGCCTGTAAAGTCTTTAGAGTCTGTGAAAATTTCATCGATTATAGGTGTATATTGCTCTCTGATTGCTGAACCACCGATTGTGGAAACGGTGTTCTTGATATACATTGGTGGATAGAATACGTCAGACCCGTTTTTCTTCTTTTCCTTCTTAAGGGTTATCTTCTTACCGCCCATTAATGACTTGGCATTAGTCAGTTGGATCTTGGTAGCTCCAAGTTTGTCACCTGTTACTAAGTCAAAGTAAATTTTATCTACTTTTCTTGAATAGGATTTAGGAATATAGACTGTAATTTGCGTGCCTTTAGGGATTGTTCCACCAATGGTCATGTTGTGCTTAGTTAAATGCATTTCCTTACCATAAGGCGAAATTGCATATGCGTTAGTACCGTCATTAAACCAAGCAGCACCTTCACGCTTCCAGGACTTCCAGATTCCATTTGGTCCACCTATATTTAAGACAATATCTGCAACCTTGTTAGCGCCTACCATACCAGTAGTTATTGATTCGTAAGGCTCCGTGCTTAATCTGTAAAAGTTGTTTCTGTTTGGTCCAAATACAAGGTCTTCTTCTAAAACGCCTGTGTACTTACGAACACCATCATTGTTAGATGTTATATATCTGGTGTCAAACATAAAGTTCTTGGAGAACTCTTTCTTCTCGATCATAGATGCGTTAATAAGACTAGGGTCGATATTGTACTCAAATACGCCCAAACATCCATCACCTTGTTCGGCTTTAAAGTAAATGTTTTGGGCATCGGTGCTTTTCGTAAAGATATAGTTTGGATCTGACGAATCCGGGTTTTCCTTATCTTTGAATTCTGTTGTGCCAAATTGGATGAAGACCGATTTGTCCTCTCGCGTATAGATTGGGTTGTTATTTTCGTCTAGCTCAATTTTTCCATCTGCTGTCTTTTTAACGCCATTTAGGTCCTTTGCAAAGATATCAATGGGTTCACCATATTTTTTTCGTTTGGATAGAAAAGTTGGTAGGTACCGATCTTTGTATCCGGTTTTGATAAATCAAGGTAGCGTACAAAGTCCGGGTCAAGGGTTTGACGTAGGCCGATATCTTCACCATACATCTTATAGTCTGCACTATCAGTATATCCCTTTGCAACGTTATATATTATCCTTACTTTTTTATTTTCTCTATCTAGCTGCAATGTTGAGTCGGCTGTGTGGAATACGTCATCATAAAGACTTCTCATTGATGCAGTAGTTGATTCTACAAGGTCGCCAGGACGTTTTGAAAGATCGCCTACAACTGCCGTCTTTGTATGGGTGTTGTAACCGAAGGATGTGTACTGTTTGTCTGCGCCTCTGGCTGATGTGGAGAACATCTTCAAGTTATTATTGTTATCACTATATAGTCTAAGTTGTACTACTTGTGATTTGCCCGCAAAGTCCTTTTCCCAGTTGACGTCCTTCTTTAAAACGACGTTTACTTCTCTGTGACCGTATTGGGCACCGAAGTTTCTATATGGGAACTGATAGGTATAGGCAGTTTGCTCTCTTACGGTCGTGGTTTCGAATCTATCGAAGTTGTCGATTCGATAGGTTTCGGTTTGCTTCCATAGAACAAACGACGCATCTGTATCGATAGCATTGTAAAGTTCTTTTGGGAAGCGCATGACATATTTTTTCCACACACCGGAGTCAGCCATGGCTCTGTGTCCGATGTCGAACTTAAGTACGATACGTCCTTGATCGTCTAGGTATTTGCCTAGGTAGGTGAAACCAAAAGTGTTTATCACTTCCGGAGAGTTGTGGGCGTTGATGATGTTCACGCCTGACGGTAGCGACCAATAGGCTGAGCCGTCATCACGACCTTCTCCGGCACTTTTATCCCAGTCTACCAGGGGTTTACCTTCGGCATCCACGGCACGGGATGAGGTATTGGGTGGCGTCGCGCTTTCGTCGCCTGCTTGATTTTGGCCCGTATTGCCGTTTGCGAAAACGCCAAATGGAATCATGGTGATCACCATCACCATTGCCAGAACCAATGCAAGTAAGCGTCTTGAGTAGGTACTCATTGAATCGTGCATAATTTATCCTTTCATTGATAAGCTATTGTAATAACGTTTGCTATATAGGTGCTCCGCGATTGGTTATGATCTCCTTGCTCTCAGTACCCTCTCCTTTCATCTTTCTTCAATGTCATGTTCCAATCAAACCATCAATCACTGTCTTTAAATAGGGAGCCGCGGATTCCTCCGTTTCTTTACCCTCGACAGGGAAGGAAAAAATTTTTTTAATTTTTGGTTTGATGAAAAATAAATCTATATAGCTATATTATAGTTAGACCATTCCCCTGTCAAGCGATCTGCCCCTCCATTTTGCCTTTTATCCTTGAATTTACGCCATTTGTATGTGATCTACAGGATTTTACTTTCATACTTTATTGCTTTTTTGCGGCCGATCATTTTAGATTGGTTTTTCTATTTCCTTAAAATTATTTCTTTCGTGGTTTTGAGGCCCATCCCCTTCTCATAACCTATTCCGACGAGCGAGGTGCGTCGCCGGAAGATCAGATACCCTCTTGCGCCGGCTCGAGGCGCCGGTGCTTGTTCGAAACGGATAGGGCGTCGTAATGCCTCGCAACCTTTAGTCTGCATTGCTTTTTTTGCAAAAAAAGAGTTGTGAACCCATTGCTAAAGCGGCAACGGG
Source organism: Peptoniphilus rachelemmaiella (assembly GCF_943169845.1). Taxonomy (GTDB): domain Bacteria; phylum Bacillota; class Clostridia; order Tissierellales; family Peptoniphilaceae; genus Aedoeadaptatus; species Aedoeadaptatus rachelemmaiella. The sequence goes on along the minus strand of NZ_CALPBW010000001.1, from coordinate 138,998 downwards.
TTCACAACTCACTTTCTTTATTGGCTATAGCCTAATGGCTATTCTGCTCCATATCGATGATATGATCCACGACGATCATCATGGCCACGGCCACATCGGCGTAGGCGTCGTCGATGACGTCGATGACGAAGGTGTCGCCCCAAGCGAAGACTTTTTTCTCGATGGCGGCCACTTCTCGGTCCGCATCATCTAATATTCGAAAGTCCCAAGAAAGGATGTCGCCCTCGAGGCGCAGAGTTTTCCCCTCGTAGGTAATGTCGATTTTCTTTCTGAAGAGGGCGAAGCGGGCCTTGATGTCTATGACCTCGCCGTTTTCGAAATACACATGGTAGGTGGGCAGCAGGTGCATAAGCTCCTGTTCCACGGAAAACAGCGGCTTTTTCTCACTGTCCGAGACGCGGACGTCGAAGCCGAAAAATTTCAGGTTTTGGTCAATATAGTAGACCGGCGTTTCCGACTCGTCGGTGACGGCGTAGTGATCTTCGAGTTTTAATACTTTCTGCTTTGCGTAAAGACGATACATGGCGACCTCCAAATCAGCCCTTTGTTTCGTTTCGTTTTCTTTTCTGCTCATCTCAGGGTGCGGCCTATGGCTCGTTTCCGAAAAAGCGGCCGCCCTTATTTAATGATATTCTCCGCGGAAATGGGTGGTCCCGACGAAGTACACGGTGTTTTTCCCGGGTTTTTGAAGTTGGGCGTAGTCGCCGACGCGAACTTGCAGATTCATGTAGCGAAAGGTCGGCTCCATCATATTGGCGCGGTGGCCGGGGGAATCCCACCACATGCGATAGAAATTCTTCGCAAGGGCCTGTTCGTCGGTCATGAAAAGGCGGCTCTTTTTTCCGATCCGATCGTTGGACATGTGGATGATTTCAGCCAAATTTTCACCGAACATGGTGGTTCCCGATTTCGGGCGAATGTAATTAAAGGCCGTGGTCCAACTGCTTCCGTCGAGGCGCACGTGGTCTTGGCCGTTGACGTCGATGGAGCCGTTTTTCAGAAGTTCCTCCACCCGCGCGGTGGCGCCGGGGGTTAAGTCGTCGCCCCATTTTAATGGCACGAGGCCACGCTTGGTGCGATCTGCATTGATTAATGCCATAAATTCTCGGTTAAACTTTTCGTGGTCGAAGGTTTTGCCGCTGTTAAAGGAAGCAAATTCATTGCCTGCTGAAGGCCTCGCCGGCTGCGGGGGATTTGCGGGGGCGGGTTGTTTGGTCGCCGGGCGAGAGGGGCTCTCACTGCGCGGCTTCACCTTTTCGCCCGCATTGTAAATCATGACAAACACATCGCCTCGCGTGGCAGGTGCTTTCACGTCCAACGGGCCGACATCACTGCCTGCGCCGACGATGCCTAATTCTTCCGCCCAGCGGATCCACGACATGGGCCATTCGGCGCCCTTTGCATCTGCCTGCGTCAGCCCTTTCTTTGCCGCCACCGTCAGCATTTTCATCATCTCGGCATTGGTGACGGGGTTTTCCGGTCGGAAGGTGCCGTCGGGATAGCCGATAATGGCCGAAACCCCTTGGGGATTTTTCAGGCGGGCGGCGGCTTCGACATAGCCGCTTGCCCAGTGGCTCGAAGGCACATCCTTAAACACCTGCGCCCCGTGCCCCTTGACCTTGTTGCCCGTCATGCGAATTAAAAGCGCGGAAACCTCCCCACGGCTAATGGGTCGCTCAAGGCCCAGACTGCCGTCGGGATAGCCTGTCACCAACCCTTCACTTTTTAGGACATTGATCTTATCATTGCGACCCTCTGCCCGGACAGGGCTCGGAGTCAAAAGAGAGGTGGCCAGCATGAGCGCCGCCAAAAATTTACACCATTTCTTCATATATTCCTCCTTTATACTGAAATCAGCGTAGCATACCACCAACAAAACTACAAGCGACCGATGCCTTCTAAACCACTGAGATTGGGTGACCTACACTATAGGCACATCATTTCCTCGCACTTCTCGCACACCTTTTTCAAAAAAATCGCGACACGCAAAATTTAAGTGTCCCTGAAAGCAGGGATAAGCGGTGTGCGAGAACAAAAGAAAAAAACTATTTTATAAAAAACATCCTCCTATACATCATTCCTCGCACAAACAGCTCTTCAAACCGCATTTTATACCGCCTCCCCCAGGAGGAAAACCGCACATACACCTCGCCCTCGTCTTCCACCAGCTCCGTAATGGTCACCCAATGATAGCGAAAGGCTTTATGGGGGTGATTGGTATTCAAAAGGGCCACGGGGCAATCACCATTTAGCGCACGAAGGAGAAATCCTTTGATCTCTTCATCGGTGGCGCGGGGTTTTAGAAATTCCGCTTTGTATTTCCTCCCCATGGGGCCCATGGCTCTAATGAGGATGCCCCCGGCGGCGATGCCCCAAGGTCTCGGCGGGGCGAAGCGGAGGATCTCGCCCATAAGCTTCAGGGCCGCGCCTCTGTCTATTCGTCGTTTGCCTTCGGTGTAGGCGATAAGGTTGGCCAAGGCGGCGATGCCGCAGGCCCGATCCGCCGCGTAGGCGCTCTTTTCTCGAAGCAGGCTTTGATCGAAGCCGTAGCCTCCGTCTACGTCGATGAAGTTTTTGTGTTTTAAGGCGGCCAGGGTCTTCATGTGTACGACCTTTCTTTTCGGGTAGGTATAATAGATAAGCGTTTTTTTGAAAAGGATGGTGAAATGAAACAATACATTAAACCCTATATACCCTTAATTGTCGGCGAAGTGTTGCTTATCGCCCTGAGTATTTTGGCGGATCTTTACCTGCCGCGGCTCATGAGCCACATTGTGGACGCCGGGGTGTTGCGAGGCGATGTGCCTCTAATCATCCATAAAGGCCTGGCCATGATCGGACTCGCCGCACTGTCGGTGCTGTTAATGACGGTGGCGGGGCTCATGGCGGCGAAGATTTCCATGGGCTTTGCCCGCGACCTACGCAGCGGCCTCTTTGCCCACGTGCTCTCTCTGGATTTTCCCTCCTTCGAGACCTTCGGCGCCCCCTCGATTTTAACTCGCGCCACCGACGACATCAGTCAGCTGGAGCGCATGGCCGTGGTGGCCCTTCGCCCCCTGGTTCGCGCGCCCCTTATGTTTCTCGGCGCCACCTACATGTGCCTTACCACCGACGTGAAGCTTTCCGCCATTATTTTGTTCTGCGCCCCCATGCTTCTCGCCGTGGTCATGGCCATCGCCCGTGCATCCATTCCCTGCTTCCGCCGCATTCGCGAACTCATGGACGAGATCAATCTCCGTTTCCGGGAACGGCTCACGGGGATTCGGGTGATCCGGGCCTTCCGCAAGGAAAGCTACGAAGATCGCCGCTTCGACGAGGTGAATCGGTCCATGCGCCGCACCTCGGAGCAGGTAAACAACTACCTCATTACCATGCTTCCCGCCTTTAATTTGATCTTTAATTTTACCATGGTTGCCGTTCTCTTCTTCGGCGCAGGCCGCATCCATGCCAATGCCATGGAAGTGGGAGATCTTATGGCCTTTATCCAATACGTGGTGCAAATCATGTTTGGCCTCAGTATGTTTGCCATGCTCTTCGCCATGTACCCCAATGCCAAGGCCGCCTACGACCGCATCGTGGAAGTCCTCCAAACGCCGCCGGCCAAGGAAAATGTGAAGGCCTCTCTACCGGATGGCGGAGAAACCTCTCTCGTCTTCGACCACGTGAGCTTTGCCTATCCCGGGGCGGAGCGGCCCGTGTTGTCGGACGTTTCCTTTGAAGTGAAGGCCGGGCAAAAAGTCGCCATAATCGGCGGCACGGGCAGCGGCAAGAGCACGATCTTAAAGCTCATCCACCGCTTCTACCACGTCTCCGGCGGCGAAATCCGCTTAAACGGCGTGAACATCGAAGACCTTTCCGCCAAAGACCTGCGCAGCCGCATGGGCTATGCACCTCAAAAGGCCATGCTGCTTTTAAGGAGCGTGCGGGAAAACATCGGCCTATCCCACGATATGCCCTTAACCGACGAAGAGGCGGATCGCTACCTTTCCATCGCCCAGGCGAAGGACTTCGTTCACGGCATGGAAGAGGGCGTCGATGCCATCGTGTCTCAAACGGGGAAAAACCTCTCCGGCGGACAGAAACAGCGCCTCTCCATCGCGCGGGCGTTGGCGAAAGCGCCTGAGGTGCTTCTCTTCGACGACGCCTTTTCCGCCCTGGACTTTCAAACGGACAAGGCCCTGCGCCGCGCCCTGGCCCCCATGACGGAGCACACCGCCACCCTCATCGTGGCCCAGCGGGTCATGACGGTGTTGGACTGCGACGAAATTCTGGTTCTGGACGACGGCAAAATCGTCTCCCGAGGCACCCACGAGGAGCTTATGAAATCCTCCACCCTGTACCGGGAAATCGCCGCCTCTCAATTGGGAGAGGAGGTGCTCTATGCCTAGACTCAAAGGCGTTACGGAGCGGGACCGACGGAGTCTTCGAAGCGCCGACAGCCGCCGCATTATGAAGCGGCTCATCGGCTATTTAAATCAAGACAAACTGCCCATGGTCCTGGCCATTCTCTTTACGGCCACGGCCACCATCATCGACATCTTCACGCCCTGGATTTTGGGCCTGGGGATCACGAACATCTACGATTCCGTGAAGGCGGGGGCGGGCATCGACTACGGTTATTTAAACCGCATCGCGGCCATCCTCCTCGCCATGTATGTAACCTCCTCGATTTTCTACTTCTTCCGGGGCCGCATCCTCGTGAAGATCACCCAGAAAACCGTCTTTACCCTGCGTAAAGAATTTTCCGAAAAAATTCAGCGCCTCCCCGTGGCCTATTTGGACCGCTTCACCGTCGGCGACCTCCTTTCCCGCATGACCAACGACATGGAATCCGTGGTGAACAATATGCGGCAAAACATCGCCCAAATCATCAGCGCCGTGGTCACCATATTAGGCACCTTGGCCATGATGGTTTACATCGAGCCCCGGCTCACGATCATTTCCTTGATCGTACTTCCGGTAAGCGCCTTTGTCACGGCGAAAATCGCCGGCCTCAGCCAGCGCTACTTTCGCGCCAAGAGCCACGACATGGGCCGGGTAGACGGCTACATGGAAGAGATCATCTCCGCCCAGGAAGTGGTGAAGAGCTTCACCTTCGAAGACCGCGCCATCCATGAATTTAATGAAATTAACGACGCCCTCTACGCCAACGCCTACATGGCCCAGTTTATCAGCAGCGAAATCATGCCCCTTATGGGCTTCATCTCCAACTTGGGCTACGTGGCCATCGCCGTCTTCGGCGGCTTCTTGGTCTTAAACGGCGCCATTACTCTGGGCGCCATACAGGCCTTCTTCCAATACTCGAGAAAACTCAATCAACCCATCAGCGGCATGGCGGAAGTGGTGGGGGCCCTGCAATCGGCCATCTCCGCCGCCGACCGCATTTTCCGCGTCCTCGATGGGGAAGAAGAGGCGCAGACCGACGACACCACCGTCCTGAAAGAATTAAAAGGCGAAGTCACCTTCGATCACCTGCGCTTCGGCTACGAGAAAAACCAAGTGGTCATCGACGACTTCTCCCTCCACGTGAACCCCGGCGAGACCGTGGCCATCGTCGGGCCCACCGGCGCGGGAAAAACCACCCTTATCAACCTTTTAATGCGCTTCTACGAGCCCGATCACGGCAGCATTTCCGTCGACGGCGTGGACATTCACCGCCTCACCCGCGACGATCTGCGCCGCCACTTCGGCATGGTGCTTCAAGACACCTGGCTCTTCACAGGCTCCATTAAAGACAATATCGCCTACGGCAAAGAAGGCGCCACCGAAGGCGAAATCCTCGCCGCCGCCAAGGCCACCTATGCGGACAACTTCATCCGCACCCTGCCCAATGGCTACGACGAAATCATCACCGAATCCGGATCGGAAATCTCCCAAGGCCAGCGCCAACTTTTAACCATCGCTCGTGCCCTCATCTCCGATCCCGACATTCTGATCTTAGACGAAGCCACCAGCTCCGTGGACACCCGCACGGAAAAACTCATCCAAAAAGCCATGGACCGCCTCATGCACGGCCGCACCAACTTCGTCATCGCCCACCGCCTCTCCACCATCGTCGGCGCCGATGTAATCCTCGTCTTAAAAGACGGAAACATCGTGGAACAAGGCGATCACGAGAGCCTCATGGCGAAGAAAGGCGAATACTACGCACTCTACCACAGCCAATTTGAAGGAAAAGAAATTTAACTGCAAATACTTTTCTCCTCACTGAATAATTTTTACAAGCGCGGGTAAGTATAAAATAACATCATTATTAGGACTCATTCGAAAGGAGATCTTTCATGTTATTTTGGTTAATTTTCGGCGCATTGGCCGGCTGGATCGCAAGCAAGATCATGGGCAAAGACGAATCCATGGGCGCTGTAGCAAACATCGTCACCGGGATCGTCGGATCCTTCATCGGCGGCTTCATTGCAAGCAACGTCTTCCACATGGGCAAAGTGTCCGGCTTCAACCTCTACAGCCTGATCATCGCCGTCATCGGCTCCGTGATTTTGCTGTGGATCGTGAATGCAGTAAAAAACAGAAAATAAGGCAAGAAAAGGGGCTTTTGAATAAGCCTCTTTTTTCTTGCCCTTTTTTCTGTTAAAAAAGACGGATCTTTTCGGGATTTTCTCACAGGGAAAGTCCCCGTGGCCCCAAAAATTGATATGCGTAGCGTAGGAAATTTCGTGTTGTTTTCTATTTCGCTTAAAATACCATTCCCGCAAGGTTTTGAAACCCGGGGAAGGGGCTAGGGCGTTGCGATTCGCCCTGGATAGGTTACAATAATTAGGACAGTTTCCTTAAGGTGTGATATCTTAAGATCACCAAGGAGGATCAAATGCAAAAAGTACCTAGAAAAAGAAGACACTTTACGAATGAATTTAAGCAGCATGTGGTTGACCTATACGAGGAGGGCATGAGTCGGCAAGAGATCATCGAGAAGTACGCATTAACTCCTTCTGCCTTTGATCGCTGGGTTAGCCAGTTTCGCACCACCGGTTCGTTTAAAGAAGCCGATTCGTTCAGCGATTCGGATAAAGAAAAACTCGCCCTAATTAAAGAAAATCAACGGCTCAAGATGGAGAATGATATTTTAAAGCAGGCCGCGCTGATACTTGCAGAGAAAAACGATACGTCATCGATCGTTTGAAGCACAAATACCCGGTATCAGCGCTTTGCAGAGCCTTAGGCATCAGCCGCTCCGCTTACTATTACCGGCCAAGGCCCCTTTCTGATGACGCCATCGAACTGGAGATCAAAGTCCGTTCCATCTTTCGCGCAAGCCACAACGTCTATGGCGCGCGCAGGATAAAAAGCAAGTTAGAGGCAGAAAACATCGTCGCCTCCAGGCGACGAATTCGCGGCATCATGAAGAAGCTTCACTTAGTATCTGTCTACACCAAAGCAAAATACAGGCACTACCCGACAAAGAAAAACGAAGAGAAAATACACAACGTTCTCAACCGAGAATTTAGTCATCGCAGGCCGCTGGAAGTCATCGTATCCGACCTGACCTATGTTCGAATCAACCAGCGATGGGCCTATGTCTGCGCCATTACTGATCTTTTTAATCGCGAAGTCATCGGTTACTCATGTGGCCTTCGGAGAGACGCTGCCCTTATTCAGGAAGCATTTAGCACCATCCCCTACCCCCTCGATGCCGTCGAATATTTTCATACCGATCGAGGCAAAGAATTCGATAACAACACCATTCGAGCCATTTTAGAGGCGAACGGCATCAAGAGATCCTTAAGTCGCCCGGGTATGCCTTACGACAACGCCGTAGCAGAAAACATATTTAAAAGTTTCAAAACTGAGTTTTTAGAGAGAGACACCTTTCAAAGCCTGAACGAATTAAGAGAAAAACTCAGCGACTATGTGCGGTGGTGGAACAACGAGCGGGTGCACACAAGCCTTGAAAACATGCCGCCGGTCGCTTACCGGGCAAAGAAAGCGGCGGAAGACAAAGGCCATGTAAAGTTGACACCTTAAGAAAAGTGTCCAAAAAAGTGTTGCCATTCCAATCGCAACGCCCTAGGCCCTTCCCCTGGTCTCAGAGCCATGTAAGAATCAATTTTAAAGCGAAAAAAGTAACTTGATTTCATTACGTTCACTACGCATTTAAAAGGAGCTACCACTTGAACTAACGCCCTTTTTCCCTCCCCCGGAAAGAATCACGAAGATATAAATTGTGAAAGAGAAAATAGGATCGCGAATTACAAAAAGTGAGCGCTATGAAAGCGAAGAAAAAAAGGTGTGCGAAGATAAAAGATGAGCGAAGAAAAAACACCGCAAAAAACCCACGATGGGGGCTCATCCGCCCTCTCGTGGGTTTTGCGAAACATGGTGGTGTACAAAGGAAAAACAAAAGACATTCCTCTCTTATGCTACAATCTCTTCTCTCAGTTGTCCTTCTTCGAAGTGCAATATCCTGTCGGAGATTCGCTCGGCGAAGGCCCTATCGTGGGTCACGACGATCATGCCCATGCCTTTTTCTTTTAGCCGCCCCAGGGTTTGGGCCAGCTTGTCGATGGTTTCCGCATCCAAGGCGGAGGTGGGCTCGTCGAAGCAGAGGATGTCGGGCTCAAGCATACAGGCCCTGACAATGGCCACCCGCTGTTGTTGGCCGCCGGAAAGGTTTCTCGGGTATTTGTCTTTTTCCTCGTAGATTTCCAGTTCTTTCATGAGCCGCTCGGCCCTTTCTTCCGCTTCTTTTCGGTCGATGCCGTGGTAGACGGGAGCCAGGAGGATGTTCTCCCACACGGTCATTTTCGGAAACAGGTAGTAGCCTTGAAAGACCATGCCGATTTTCTTCGCATCGGTGGTGCCTACAGGCATCACTTTGCCGTCGAAGGCGACGGTGCCGGCGTCGTAGGTTTCCAGGCCGTTGAGGCAGCGGAGGAAGGTGGTCTTGCCCTGGCCGCTTTTGCCCGCAATGGACACGATCTCATCGGAGGTAAAGGTGAGGTCGATGTTGCTCCAAATGCAGCGGTCGCCAAAGCTCTTTTTTAAATTGTCCACGGTAATTTTCATGACGCTTCAATCTTCCTCTCTGAGTATCTCAAAAGCAAGGTCAACAGACCGACGACGATAAGATAAACCACCCCGACGTAAATGTAGGGAAGGATGGATGACATGGTGTTGGAAACGGATTTGGCCGCTTTCAAAATATCCATGACGCCCAGGATATAGACCAAGGAGGTGTCCTTGACCAGGGTAATGACTTCGTTGGAATAGGCGGGGAAACTCCGCTGGATGACCACGGGCAAGATGACTTTAAAGAAGGTGTAGGGTTTGGAAAGGCCCAAGACCTTGCCCGCTTCCCACTGCCCGGGATCGATGGATTGAATCCCGCCGCGCAGGATTTCCGCCAAGTAGGCGGTGTAATTGAGGACAAAGGCCAGAAAAATGGAGGTAAACCGGCCCAAGGTAATGCCCGCAGGCAAAAGGGGCAGCCCGAAAAACACGAACATTAATTGAAGGAGCAAAGGCGTCGCCCGCATAATATAAATGTAAATCGCCGCCAACTTCGATATAATGGGGTTAGGGGACAAGCGCGCCCACGCCACCGGGATACAAAGGATGGACGATAATACGATGGTTACGGCAAATACCGACGCCGTCACTTTCATGCCTTCCCCCAATAGGGGGATTAAACGTTCCAGAACTTCCAAAACTGCCTCCTGCTATCCCATTAGTCGGCGAAATACTTGCTGTAGATTTCGTCGTAGGTGCCGTTGTCTTTCAGCGTCTTCAGCGCCTTGTTCAGTGCTTCTTGTAAAGCCACATCGTCTTTACGCATGCCCACGGCAAATTGTTCTTCGCCGAAGTTGTCGTCTAAGACCTTGTAGTTTTCTTCGCCGTTTTGCTTCATGTAGTAGCGCGCCAACACTTCGTCGACGACGATGGCATCGCAGCGTTTCGCTTCGATGTCTTTAAAGCATTCGTTGTTGGTGGCGTATTCCACCGGCGGTTCGGCCAAGGTTTTGACAAAAGCTTCGTCTTTCATGACGGCTTCCAGTGCGGAAGATTCGCCTTGCACGGTGATGCGCTTGCCGGCCAAGTCGGCCTTGGAGTTCACGGGAGAATCCTTTAAGGTAACGATGATTTGGCGGTTGTCCATGTAAGGATCGGAGAAGAGCAATTTCTTTTGACGCTCGGGGGTAATGGAGAAGCCATTCCAGAGGAAGTCCACATTGCCCGATTCAAGTTCCGATTCCTTCACCGTCCAGTCGATGGGTTGGCATTCGATTTTGATGCCCATTTCTTCGGCGGCCTTTTGCGCCAGGTCTACGTCGAATCCGACGATGTTGCCCTTTTCGTCGCGGAAGCCCATGGGCGCGAAGGTGTCGTCCATGCCCATGACGTAGGTCTTGCTCTTGTCCAGCTCGCCTGCGGCTTCCTGTTTGGCGTTATTTGCATTGTTTGCCGCTTTATTCTCCGGCTTCGCACCGCCGGAACAGCCCACAAGCAAAAGCATGGTCAGTGCGGTCAAGGTAAATAGTCTTTTCTTCATGATCGGTTTCCTTTCTCTGTTTATCGCTTTACTACGGTAAATTATCATGGACTTATAATACATCCTTTGCCCCCGATTGTAAAGCTTTTTTTCAAAATATATTGTATAGACGGTTTTTCGTCTCGTTTTTCATTTTATGTACGCCATCCTTCGTCCGTTGGGAAAGGAGTTTTCATGGATACCCACCACGCGACAAATTACGATCACAATCGCCTGCGCATGCACTTGGTCTTCGGCGGCTTCGTCGTCGGTCTGGCCTCGGGCATGATTTCCGTCCTGTACCGATTCACCTTAGGCAAGCTCGACGACGCGAGAATGTTGCTCTATGCCAACATCACCCTGGGCCGCATCGCCCTCATGCTCGGGCTCTTTTTCGCCATGGCCGTGGCCATGCACCTTTTACTTAATTGGTCCCCCTTAAGCGGCGGCAGCGGCATCCCGCAAATTCGCGGCGAGCTTTTAGGTAAAGCCGACATCGCCCCGGTGCCTACCCTTATTTCAAAATTCTTCGGCGGCGCCATGGCCGCCTTCTCCGGCCTCACCCTCGGGCGGGAAGGCCCCTCCATTCAATTAGGGGGCACCTTGGCGAAGCTCCTCGCCAAAGTTTTCCGCGCATCGGAAATGGAAGGGCGCTACTTCATCACCGCCGGGGCCTCCGCAGGTCTCGCCGCAGCCTTTAACGCCCCCTTGGCCGGCGCCCTCTTCGCCCTGGAAGAGCTCCACAAAAGCTTCTCCCACTTCTTCGTCGTGCCCTGCGTCGTGGCCTCCGTGGTGGCCAACTGGATCAGCTTCCGCATTCTGGGCATGGAGCCCGCCTTCTCCTTTCCCATGAAAGAAATGCTCCCCACCGGCATGATCTGGGCGCCTGTGGTCGTGGGCATCGTCGGCGGCATCTTCGGCGCCGTGTTCAACAAAGGCCTGCTCTTTGCAAGCACCCGCACGAAAAAACTCCCCATGCCCCGCTACCTCGTCATCTTTCTCGCCATGGTCCTCGCCCTTTTGGCCGGCCTCTACAACCCCATCCTCTTAGGCGGCGGCCACGACCTCATCGAGCATTTGGCCACCACCACCGTCGCCGGCAAGGCCCTTATCGCCTTCTTCGCCATCCGCATGCTCCTCGTTTGGACCGGATACGGCTCCGGTGCCCAAGGCGGCATCTTCCTCCCCGTACTCACCCTGGGCGCCCTCATCGGCGCCCTCCTCCACGGCATCCTCATCGGCACAGACATCTACTACGCCAACTTCCTCTACCTGGGCATGGCCGCCATCCTCTCCTCCGTGGTGCAGGCCCCCCTCCTCTCCATCCTCCTCGTCTCGGAAATGAGCGGCACCATGCTGCAAATGATCTCCGTCACCACCACCGCCATGATCGCCTACATCATCGCCCAGCTGTTAAAGAGCGGCCCCATCTACGAATCCCTTTACGACAATATGTTCCAAAAAGACATCGGCAAGCTTCACGACGACTACACCATGCAATACTTCCTCGTCCCCGGCGGCGCCAACTACATTAACGTTCCCCTGAAAAGCCTCCACATCCCCCACCACCCCGTCATCGCCTCCGTGCAGCGGGAAGACATTACCTTCACCCCCAACGCGGACACCACCCTGGAAGGGGGCGACGAACTCCTCGTCCTCTGCGAAGAGCGGGATCTGGAAGCCCTGGCGAACTTTTTCGGAGATGCAGAATGAAACGACTCCTTACCCTTCTCGTCCTTTTGCTCCTCGTGGGCTGCACAAGAGAAAAAACAACTGATGGTGTCACCATCGGCGTCTTTGAGCCCCAACAAGGCCTCTACGGCGAAACAGGCCAAGACACCTGGCGGGGCGTCAAACTCGCCCACCGATTGCGCCCCGTGGCAGGCGGCAAAAAAATCCACCTCGCCCTCTACGACACCAAAAGCCAATCCATGGAAGCCGCCAACGGCGTCAGCGTCCTTTCCGATGAAGGCGCCCTGGCCCTCATCGGCACCTTCGGCACCGACAGCATGAACCACGCCCGCCCCGTCATCAAAGCGGCGAAAATCCCCACCGTCACCGGCTCCACCGCCGCCGATCTGAACAAAGACTACCGCATCACCCCCCTGTCCATGAACGACAACGAACAGGCCCGCGCCATGGCCGCCTTTGCCGCAAACACCTTGGGCCTCAGAGACATCGCCGTGGTGGTGGACGCCGAAACAGGCTACGGCAACGACCTGGCACACGCCTTCATCGAAAGCCTCCCCGACTACGTCCGCACCTACCCCATCGACTACCACACCGGCGAAACCCGCTTCAAACGAGAAATCGCCCGATTGAAAAAATACCCCGTCGACGGCATCTACTGCCCGGGAGACGCTGCCGCAAGCGCCTACTTCATTCGCGCCGCAAAAAAAGCAGGCATCCGCGTCCCCCTTATGGGCGCCGACCGCTGGGAAAACCCCTCCTTTAAAGAAATCGGCCGAGACGCCGTGGAAGACGCCTACTTCACCGCCCACTACGCCCGCTACGAAACCTTTAACCAGGCCTCCGACGCCTTCTTAAAAGCCTACGAAAAAGAATACGACCGCGCCCCCACAAGCTACGCCGCCATCGGCTACGACGCCTACAACCTTATCGCCGACGCCATGAACCAAGCCGGCCCCGATCGAGACGCCATGGCCCGCTACCTCCGCCGCCTCAACACCTTCGACGGCGCCCTGGGCATCACCAAACGCCACAAGACCAGAAACGTGCCCATTATGCGGCAAAAAGGCAATAAGGCAAACTACGTGAGCACCGTGGAAGTGAAATCGTAAAGGCCGGCACATAAAAAGACCACAGATTTTTCTGTGGTCTTTTTTCATGTCATACAAAGGGACTTAATAGCGCGTGTATTCGGCAACCTTGTTTTCGGAATAACGAATCACCAAGCGTCCGTTTTCCAGCTCCGGACCCTTGTCAGCCCCTCTAGTGGAGATGCCTTCCAGGCTCACGTAATTGCTTCGCCGAAATTCCAATTCCCCGGTGGAGGGATTCAGGCGTACATTCCTGTACTCGCCTACATAATATTCTCCCGTTTCGACGATACGACCGGTTTTGCGCACCAAATACGTCCCATCGGGGTTTTTCGAAATACGGAAAGTGGCTTCTACATTGTGAATCGCTCCAATGCTTACTCTACGTAAATAATCGTGGCCGATCCAGCTTCCCACGAAGCCTTCGCCGGGCTTTTGATCGTACTTGCCGAACTCGTCGTACTTAAACTTCAACTGATCGTTGTCCTGACGAATTTGCACGACCTTGGCCTTCCGGTCCACGGTTTTTTCCTTGGCCACAAACTTGTCCAGGGCCGTGACGCGGGCGCCCTTTAAGTTTTCGCCGCGAAGCGAATAGCCGAAGGGATCCTTATTCAAATACAGATCCCGCTCGCCGCTGCCTTCCACTTCCACGGCATTCCACTTAAACAGCTTATTGGGCGCATCTTCACCCATGCTCACCCAATACTTGCCCGTCTGATCCTTCATGTGGAACGTGCCCTTGCCCGCATCCAACGCGGTAGGCCGCTCCGTTTCAAAGGCTAAATAATAGTCCTTGCCGCGAATGGCAATATTCCCTCCGGCAAAGGAATACACCTTATACACCGACCTCGCCGGTACCGTATAGATGTACGTATCTTCATCCGGCACCACTTCGGCCTTCTTGGGATCCAGTACCCAGGATTCGGAACCGCTCTTCACGGTAACCTTTTGCTTACCCTTGACAATAAATTGCGTGGGAGTATTCGTCGGCGTAGGATTTGCCCCCTTCATAATCGTGTTCGTGGGGAAGGCATAAGAATATGCCACCATGATCCGCCCGGACCCGCCGGAAGCCGTCGTCGCAGACTTGGCGACCATGCGGTTCGTGCCCAAATCGATCACGACTTCCTTTTGATCCAAGCCGATGTAATTCGGGTCATACACCTTCAGGCGCAGCACATTGCCCTCTTGAACGTAATCGTAAATCGCATTGGCATGGCCCACATTCCGGCCGCCCATTTCCCAGAAATAAGCCAACTGCACCGTGGTGTTCTTCGCCTTCGCCTGATCCACCATGGCCTTTAAATTCGCGGCGTAAGTCGAAAGATCCTGCGTATTCCTCTTAATCCGAGGGCAAAGCCAGCCAATGCCGTTGTTGTTGCGGTTATTATGAAACGTACGCGTACTTTGCATGTTTTGATGCAGATTAATCACCGACTGCGCCTTGTAATTACTTTGCGCTTCCAAATCCCCGATCGTCGAGCGCGCGGGCTCGTTGAGATTATTCACCGGCAAGCGGCCTTCCTTATAAAGGCCCGCCGTCGCCGTAAAGCCGTAACAGGAACCGCCCCAGCCGCCCCGCATGGCCCGACGGATTTCCTGGGCGTCCGTCCCATTGAAAAACTTCGCCGCACGCTGCAAGACATCGGAATTAATCTGATAGCCCTTGCCGAAATTCGACGGCTCATTGATGAAATTCCAATTCCAATTGCCGGAAGGCGACGGCGACGGTGCGGGCTCCGGACCCAAATCGGGATGCAAGTGATTGGCCAGAACCGTCACCACTTCCGCCCGCGTCATGCTGCCCTCGGGGCGGAACGTCCCGTCGGGATAGCCTTGAATCAAATTATGTGTCTTCGACGCGCCCACGGCTCCCCGCAGCTCTTCCTTCACGGAATCATAATCCGCAAACTGACGGGCCGCTTCCGCATCGTCGTCCCACTTTTGAACGACGGCGAAAATCCGCACCGCTTCCTGACGCTCGATCTTTTCACCGGATTTCAGACTTTGCCCTTCACCCGATCCTAAGTAACCGGCCTGTACGCCCTTCTTTACCTCGGCATAAAACCAATCGTCCTCCTTCACGTCCGAATAATTCACCTTTACATCCTTCGACGAAAGCGCCGGATCGTGAAGCTGCGGCGTAAATTCATTGACGATGCGGTAATACTCCGCATTGCTCACCGGCGCATCGGGACGAAACGTGCCGTCGGGATACCCCTTCAAATACCCTTCCTTCGCGGCCCACACAATCGTGCGCTCCGCCCAGTGGCCCTTGACATCGCTAAAGCCCTCCGCCCGCACAAGCGTCGGCACCTGAGCAAAAACCATGATCAGAGCCAGAAGGACCGATAGATACCTCTTTTTCACAATAACTCCTTTCTAAAACCATATAACACCCGCGAAGAGAGAAAAATCCTCCGCGAGAACGACGAAGATCGCCGAGGAAATGGTTTTCCGCGTAGATAAACGATCTCCTCCGCGTCATCTAAAGTTATCATAATATGAATGATAATGGGAGTCAATGGAAAAGAGAGAGGATTTGTTGTTTTTATTTTTCTTCGCACACTTTTTATCTTTGCATGACAAAGGGCAAAGCTGATGTGGGTTGTTTTTTGAAACCCGGCCCACAGAAATCAAATCCCCCTCGAATTCGAGGGAGATTTGATTTCCGAAGATGTCTGCCCTATCGGCGGTCGAGAGGAAGCCTTATGACTTTCGCAACCGTCTCCTATTCTTTTTTCGCAAAAACCTGCTTTATCTCATTTCTATAAAGAATTCGTGCAGGCTCTTCTTTGGAAGGCGTGCTCTTTGCATAGGCTTCGGTTTGTGCCATGGCGCGGGCAATAACTCTTTTTTACTTTTGTTTTCGAACTGCCACCGACTTTAAAAAACTTTTTGTCGCCACGCTTCCCCTCCTTTTTGGCTTGATTTACATGGACGAGGCGATTTCATCTATTGTGCGTTTGTCACTTCGCTCTCTTAGTATTTTTAAGATATTCCGTAAAGGACCGCGCGCCGATCTGTCTGCGCTTATTCAACATAGCCTGCCAAATAGCGTTTCCCTCGGCCTCCGTAATCAGCCCTCGTTTAAAGAAATCGATCGAGACGCCATGGCCCGCTACCTCCGCCGCTTCAACACCTTCGACGGCGCCCTGGGCATCACCAAACGCCACAAAACCAGAAACGTGCCCATTATGCGGCAAAAAGGCAATAAGGCAAACTACGTGAGCACCGTGGAAGTGAAGTCGTAAAGGCCAGCACAGAAAAAGACCACAGATTTTTTCTGTGGCCTTTTTTATCCTTCCCACATCGGCGCAGGATAATCTATGTAAAAAAATAAGAACCACGGAGGATTTCACCCGTGGTTCTTATGGTTTTTCTTATCTCGCTTTGTAGGCTTTTAAGCCTTCGTCGAGGATGTGCATGGCTTTTCTCAAAGCGTCGACGTTTAATACGTAGGCCAAACGAACTTGGCTCATGTAGTCTTCGCTGTGTTCATAGAAACCTGCGGCGGGAGCCATCATTAAGGTTTCACCGTCGACGTCGAATTCTTCAAGCAACCAGCGGCAGAAGTCTTCGGCATCGTCAACGGGCAGGTCGGCTACGGTGTAGAAGGCGCCGCCGGCCATGTTGCATTTCACGCCGTCGATTTTGTTTAATTCTTCGACGATGACGTCGCGGCGTTCTTGATAGATTTCGGAGATTTGATCCAGGTAGGAATCGTCGATTTCATAGAGGGCTGCGGCACCGATCATGTCCACGGTGGGGCAGGCCAAACGCGCGGTGGCCAGTTTGTTGGCGGCGGCGATGAAATCTTTGTTCATGCAGGCCAGGTTACCGATACGAGCGCCGCAACCGCTGAAGCGTTTGGAGATGGAGTCTTGAAGGATCAAGCGGTCTTGGATGCGTTCGATGGTACCGAAGCTGTGGAATTTTTTGCCGTCGAAAATGAATTCGCGGTAAAGTTCTTCAGCAATGATCCAAAGGTTGTGATCAATGGCGATGTCGGCGATCATTTCGATTTCTTCTTGGGTGTAGACGGCACCGGTGGGGTTGCCGGGGTTGGCCAAGAGGATGGCTTTGGTTTTGTCGGTAATCTTCGATTCGATGACTTCTCTCGAGGGGAGGTGGAAGTCGTTTTCTACGACGGTGGGGAAGGTGGTTACCGTGGTGGAAGTTTCGATGAAGTAAGAAAGGTAGTTGGTGTAGTAGGGTTCGCAGGTAAGGATTTCATCGCCTACGTCGGTAATGGCGAGCAGGGTGAAAAGAAGGGCTTCGGAGCCGCCTGCGGTGACGACGATGTCATCGGCGGTCATGGGGGTGTCTCTGCGTTGGTAGTATTTTGCCATGCCTTCACGAAGTTCGGGAAGCCCCGGAGAGGGTGCATAGCTTAATACTTTCATGTCGATGTTTTTAATGGCATCGAAGAATTCTTGCGGGGTTTCAACGTCCGGTGCACCGATGTTCAGGTGATAAACTTTTTTGCCCGCTTCTTTCGCCTTGTTGGCGTAGGGGGTCAGTTTACGAATGGCACTATAGGGCATGGACTCGATACGATTGGATAATTTCATAATAGTCTCCTCTCTTTCTCTATGACTATCTTCATTATAGTGGATATAAAACGATTTCTCAAGGGAGGAAGGCAGGGAGATTCTCCCCTGAGCCCCCGGAATTATTTTGCCGACATTCTCACATGATTTTTTCTATTCGCCCATCTTTTATCCTTTGCTTTTGATAGCGCACTACATGTGCATGATCTCCTTTTATTTTTTCACACTATGTCTTCATCCACCGGTCCCGGGGGAGGGAAAAAGGGCGTTAGTTCGAGCGAGGCACCTAATTTAAATTGCAAAGCTTACGTTGTGGAATCAAGTTTTCTATTTCGTTTAAACAGCATTTTTCCATGGTTTCGAGACCCGGGGGCAGGGAAAAGAGCTCAGAGCGGAAGGCCGCATTTTCCCCGCCCCCGGGGCCCCCACCCCTTTTTTGGCCGCGTTTAAGCTGTATGAAAATGCCTGCGGCATTTTCTGCTATTTGGGCGTGCCGCGGACTGAAGAATGTGTGTCGGGCGACGTTTCTTTTTCGCTAATAAGAATTCTTTGCCTAATTCACTTTCTCACGTTGGCGACACAGCCCAATAGGAATCGAAGCCCGCCAGGGCTTCGCACATTAGAAAAGCGTTAGGGTGGAGGGGGATGGGGTCCAGGGGAAGGGCCAGAGGGCGAATCGCAACGCCCTAGGCCCTTCCCCTGGTCTCAGAGCCATGTAGGAATCAATTTTTAAGTAAGAAAGTAACTTGAATTCATTTACGTTCGCTATGCGTAGCTCGCTGAATAAAGCGACTCGCAAGTGGCTTTATTCAGCTTCCCAACGTAAATCTTTCCCGAAAAAGGCCATGGGTACAAATTTATGGAAGATGCGGCTGAAGATTCGGTCGCCGTAGACGGCGGAGAGTTCTCTCGGGCTCAGATTGGTGCTGATGATCATTTTTTTGCCGTCGATCATGCGGCTGTTGACGATGTTAAAGAGTTGGGAATTGGTGAAGGAATTGGTGAGCTCGGTGCCCAAATCGTCGATAATCAAAAGATCCGCGGAAAATAAGCTGTCGTAGGCCATTTTCACTTCGTCTGTCGCATCCCGATTAAAGGTTTTTTCTTCGAAGATGCGCACCATACCGAAGGCGGTTTCGTAGACCACGGATTTTCCCGCCGCCATAAGCTCGGCGGCGACAGCGTGGGAAAGAAAGGTCTTGCCCAAGCCCGTGGGCCCGTAGAGGAGCAGATTCATGTCGTTGGCCTCGTCGAAGGTGGCGATGAAGTTTTCCGCCACGGCGAGAATCTCTTCCATGTTTTGCCGCGGGGAAATGCCCTCGTCGGCAAAGGGCAGGTCGGAGTAAATGTCCAGGCGAAAGTTGCCGAAGTTGTTTTTTTCGATCTGCCGCTCGATGTGGCTGGAGCGGTGCAGATAGGCGGTGATCCGCCGGTTCATGCAGCTGCAGCGCAGGCCGTTTTCCAAATAGCCCGTGTCCTTGCATTGGCCGCATCGGTAGACGGGATCCAGGTAATTCGCCGGAAGCCCCGCCTCCACAAGCATGGCCCGTGCCATGGCTTCGTAGGTTTTGAGCTCCTTCACGGCCGCATCGGCCACAGACGCATCGCCGCTCACGAGGGTGGCCTTGGCCGCTTCAAAGCCCAGGGCGCGGATGTTTTCTTCCACCGCCTCAAGCCCCGGCGCCATGGCGTAGGCTTCCTCCCGGCGCTCGCGGAGGGTCTGTTCATTTGCTCGCCTGAGGGCGTCGTAATCCGCCCGAATTTTATCGAAGATGGATGCCATCTATTTCTGTCCTTTCCCCTCTATAAATTGCCGGCGCTTCCTTTGCGCCATTTTTTCCAAGGCGTCGGCGCTGTATTTGGCCGTGGCCGAGCCCGCCATGGGCTGGGTTCGATGGCCGCGAAGCACCTTGGGCTTTTGATCCTTGGAAAGATCCTCGGGCTTTTTAATGCCCTTCGCCTTCCACGCGGCGAGAATGCTTTCAAAATACCGCCAGTTGGGCTTTCCGATGCCCCCGGTGCGTTTCGCCGCCTCTTCCAACAGGGCGAAGTCCATTTCCTCGGCATAGGAGGCCACGGCGTCGGACTCACCGCGAATGTAGGGCTTATCGGATAAGCCCATCAATTGAAGCAAGTGGCGGTAGCGGTAGTAGGCCCCATCGTGGGTGCGGAAATTTTCCGCCAAAGCCTCGGGGGTGCGCACATTGGCGTCGGCCCAATTCCGCACAATCCCCTCGATGTAGGGGACAGAGCGCTTGTTTTTCTCCTCGGTGCCGTAGCGAAAAGCCTCCAAAATCATCTCCGGCGTCATGTTGTACACCTCGCGCCAGGCGGCGATGTCCAGCTTTTGCTGATAGGGCACCTGCTTGCGCATGTAATATTCCACCTTGGAAAAAAGATTGGCGATCTCCGTGTCCTCCAGCCGGCGCACGAAATCACTCTTCTTGTCCTCGGGGCTGTAGACCTCTTTCGTGTAAAGCTCCTTCAGACGTAAAAAGCGAATGCCGTAGCTTTCCCCTTCGTAGATCTTCTCCACAATGCCTTCCGATTCCCAATAATCCCAGGCCCGCTTCACGTCCGTCTCCAAGAGATTCAGGCGATCGGCCAACGCCTTGTGGTCTCCCTCGCCACCGTTTGAAGCCAGCTGCAGCCCGGCCAAATAGACCTTCACGAAATCCCCGTCGGCCTGGGGCATGTAATCGTTTAAAAAAATATTTTCAATGGGCGTATCCCCTAAATCCAATTTCGGCGGATCCAATTTAAATTCCACGCCGCCACCTGCCTTTCGTGAGTTCCATTTGATGCACCGACACGACACAAAACTGCCCCATGGTGCGCATCTGCTTTCGATAGGGGGCAAAGGCCGCTTCATACAACGCCCCTTGGGGCAAATCCACCCGGCGAAAAGCCCTGCCCATCCGTTCAAATCCCAAAGACGCGTACAAATGCATGGCCCGCCCGTTCCAGGGAAGCACCTCCAGAAGAATCCGCTCAAGCCCCAAGGTGTAAAAGCCGTAGTCCAAGAGCCAGCGCATGGCTGCCCGGCCCAGACCCCGATCGATGACCGCCCGGTCAAGAATAATGCCCACTTCGGCGGTGCGGGTAATGAGGGAAATATGCTTCAGGCCCATGTAGCCCACGGCGCGGCCCGCTTCCAAAATGGCGAAATACTGATCCCTGTGGCCCTTCGTCTTCCAGCGGTACCAATCCCCCACCGTGTCCTCGTCTTCCATAAAATTATACATACTAAAGAGCGGGTCCTCGTAATCCGTCCAGGTCAAAAAATCGCGGACGTGGGCTTCCTCTAAAGGCGCTACGTCTATGGCATATTTGTCGCGCAAAAAACCCCCTCCTCCTCCTATGATTGTACCATAAGGGGCGAGGGGGTTTTTTCACTTTTTCCTTCCCGGGCAAAAGAAAAAAGACAGGCGATGCTGTCTTTTCTCTTTACACTAGCGATGCCTCGGGATCCGTTGGAAGAGATCCTGCTCGATAATCGCATCCTTCACGTCGATTGTGTAGGCCTTGTCGCCGCGCTTGTAGGCGATGTAGGCACCTTGACGTTGGTGAAGGAAGGTATTGCTTGCACAGAGAATGTCGTCGTAAGCCCACATATCTCTGTTAATGTCCGTGTAATTAATCATGAACTTGTCATTTCTACGGATGTAATCCATGTCGCGCACCCGGCGGAACGCGCGGTTGGATACGGCGGCCACTTCCTTCCGAGAAATGGGTTCATCGTAATTAAAGGGGGCTTTCTTTTCCGTGTAGATGGAAAGCCATCCGCTCCGGTACGCCGCTTCCACCTCGGGAATGGCCCAGTGGTTTTTGCGCATGTGGAGGGAATTGCCGCCCACTTTATCCACGTATTGGAACCTGCGCAAGGTGGCGATCCACTCGGCGCGGGTGATCTTTCGTTGCGGCTTAAATTCGCCGTCGTCATAACCGATAAACACATCGGCTTGGGTGGTGATCCTTACCGCATCGTTATACCACATTTCCTTCGTCGTGTCCTTATAAGGAAGCTTGTAGCGGAGATCGAAGGGATAGCCGTCTTCCTTCAGTGCATTGGCCAAAATTTGCGCCGCTTCGGCACGGGTCAAGCCGTCGTCGGGACGGAACTTGCCTTCGAAACCTTGCATGTAGCGCACTTCGCGGCGAAGCACCGTGCGATCCTTATAGACCGTCTTCGTTTCACCGGGGACGGGATAAGGCACGAAATTGGGCTGCGGCGTGGGGTAGGGTTGCGGAATGGGATCCGGCTGCGGTGTGGGGTAGGGTTGCTCCTTATTTTGAACAAAGACCTGAACGGGAATTTGAACCGTCGTGTTGTCCTCATAAGTGACCGATACCCTGGCCGTCGTCATGCCTCCCTTATCCACATTGGGTTCTGTCACTACAGCGACACGCTTAATGGTCTTGCCTGCCGGAGGCGTAATAACTTTTTTATAGTCGTCCGGCTTGGGCTGAACCCCTCGTTCCGTTATAACGTAACCCGCTGTGGGGAGTGGCGTTTGTTTCTTGGAGAATTTCGCTGTAATCGTCGTTTCTTTAGCCGTAAATTGTTGAGTCAACTGATTGTCCCATTCGGTGAAGACCATGTCCTCTTTATTCGCCGTCGGGGCATCCACCGGAATCGTGACTGTCTTCGTCGGATTGACCCAGAAGACTTGCGTTTGACTTTCGCCTGCGGCGAGTTTCGCATTTTGGGTTTTATCGACGATAACTTTAACGAATTCGTCCGGAACGACGGGCTTTGTATTGGGATCCTTTTGTTCCACCACATCGCCGGTGACATTGTAAGTGACATCCACCGTCTTGGTTTCGCCATTGGGATAGGTGATCTTGATGCTCGTGGAATTATTCGTTCCGGGTTGATTCGTGTTCGGTTCACTACCCGGAACGAAATCAAATCTGGTTCCCGGAGGCAGATTGTTCGAATTGTTCGGGTCGTCGTCATTGTAGGGATTTTTGATGAAATCCTTCGGCGAAGGAACGCTTCCTTTAGGAATCCATTGACCGCTGTTCGGCTGAGGATCTACATTCTTACCGTACCCGTAAATAGCGACAATCTTCGATTCTTTTGCCGTAAAGATACCCTTGATGTCCGTTCCGTGGTCGTAGGTGATTTCGGGATTACTGTCTTCTAATTTCCATTTTTTGAAATTATTGGTTAGCGTAACGCCCTTCGCATCCGTTTCTAATTTACCCGTAGGATCGAGGATGCCGGGAATCTTGACTTCCACATTGGGTTTTACCCAGAACACTTTCACGAACTTGGTATTGTCCGCAGCTTTGTCCGTGGTGTCCACCGTGACCTTGACGTAGCTGGCGGGAACGAGAGGCTTGCTGCCGCTTTCGCCGCCCGTTTGGGGAACCACATGCTCTACAACTTTAATGGGCACTTCAACGATGGTCGTTGCCCCACCCGGATACTCAACTTTCACTTTTGCCGTTATATTTCCGACATTGTCAACCTTGGGTTCTTCCTCATAAGTGAAAGTCGTTCCCTCGGGTAAGTTATTTGTATTTGTCGGATTGTTCTTGTCATACTTGTTTTTAATCAAGTCTTCAGGTTTAGGTCTGTCACCTTTCCCCGTAACAATATTTTCTTCTGCAATAGGCTCTTTCACTATATTAATCCAGGTAAACTCATACTTAGCCGTAATTTCCGTTTCCTCGATAAATTTACCTGAAATAGCCTCGCCGGGCCAGGATGCAATAGAACCCCTGGTTACTGTCCAGCCGATAAATTTGAAAGAAGACTTGCTTCCATTTGCAGTAATTTCTTTACCTTGCGGTTTATTTTTAATTTCAACCGTTTCCTTCGGATTGACGAAGAAAACTTTATTTTCTTTCGTGTCATCCGTGGCCTTCGCCGTCGGGATAAGCGTTACTTTTACATAACCCTGGGGCTGATCATTCGTTGTCCCATTCGGATTCTTTTGCGGAATAACATTGCCAAGCTTCTTAAAGGTAAAGGTGAAGGTGGTATCGTCAGTGAATTTTTTATTAAATTCTTCTGAACTCCATGTTCCGCCGACATCTGTATAACTGAAGTCCGGCGTCTTCGTAAAGCCATTTACTGTATTGGTGAAATCTACGACCTTTTCAGGGTTCACATAGAAAACCGTATCGACAGCCAAAGTACCATGTTCTCCTACAAACCTAACTGTTTTGTAACCACTAGGTCTGTCGGAACCGTCGGTATTCTTTTGAGGAACAACCTCCTTGATGGAATCGTATTGAGCCCTGATGGTGGTGTCTTTGGTAAATGTTTGCGTTAATTGCTTATCCCAAGCCTCCGCTCCGTCTTTTTGCTTAAAGCCCGTTGCCGGCGTTACGGTAGGCGCAGGGACGGTCACTTCTTTGTTGGGCTTGACATAGTAAACGGTCTTGCCGCTTAACGTTCCGTGCTCGCCCTTGTCGAAGGTGACGGTAAGATAACCTGCCGGCTTGTCGCTGCCGCCGGTTTTTCCTTGGGGAATCACATCGTCCTTTGCATTGTATTTCGCTTTGATAACATCTTTGTCCTTGTATTGAATTGCTCTTTCGATTTGGGTATCCCAAGATGCAAAATCAAATCCGGTGTTGGGATCCACTGCCGGAGCAAATGTATCCAACGCGACGGCCTTGTTCGGATTGACATAGACGACTTTTGTCTTCGTGTTCGTGGTGTCTTTTATCTTACCATTTTCTTCCGTTGAGAAGGTCACAGTAATATATTTGTCGGGAATTTTGTTTTCCCCGCCCTCAGGATTATCCTTCGGTACGACATCCGGGATACCAACATATTTAGCTGTGATGTCAAAATTGCGGTCAATCTTGGTCTTATCTGGTACTGGCCACCCAACGAATTCCCAGCCGGTTTCCGGTGTTACCGTCGGTTTAATGTCACCTATCGTTTTCAGCGGATTAGCCTCCGGATTGACGTAGAATACCGTTTGACCCGACAATTCTCCGTGGTCGCCTTTATAGAATTTGACGGTGACATAGCCGGCGGGTTTTGGCTTACTGCCATCTACGATGTCATCCAGCTTCGTAAAGCTGGCTGTTACCGTCGTATCCTTGTCATACCTTTGCTTTCTTGTCGTTTTTTTGTCCCATTTTTCAAATTCATAACCGGTGTTCCCCTTCGCTGTCGGTGGATTGATGATTACGTCGCGATTGGGATCGACATAGTAAACGGTGATTTCGTCTGCGGGAATCTGCCCTTGTTTGTTGGCTTCAAAAGTCACAGTGACATAGCCGGGCGGCTTCTCAGACTCATCTTTCTTCGTCTTGGGAATGACGTCTCCCAGTCCGTTGAAAGAAGCGGTGATGGTGGTGTCTTTGTCGTACACCGTAGGAATCTTCGCATCTTGACTCCAAGCACCGAATTCATAGCCGGTGTTACCTTTCGCATCATCAGGCGGCGTTAAGGTTACATACTTATTCGGATTAACGAAGTAAGTCTTTTCTTTCACGGTGCCGTTTCCGCTGTTATCCGCTTTGAAAGTGACCGTCACGTATTTGTCATCAGGCTTATTCGGATGCTCGTTGGTCTTCTCTACGAAATCAGGAATCGATGCCGCCTTGGCTGTTACGACAATATCCGATGCTTCGATGACAAGAGCGTCTTCCTTGTCCCACTTAACAAACTTGTAGCCGGTTTCTGCTTCATAGCCCGGTTTCTTAAGCTCAGCATTTCCAAGGGTGATGCCTGCGTTTTTCTTGACGTAGTAGGCTTTTTGTTGAGTTAACTTTAAGCCCGGGTCCGCCGCAAAGGTAACCCTTACATAGGTGTCATCCGGTCTTGTTGTAGGGTTCTTAATCGGATCATAAGGAATGATCGTCTTATCATTTGTCCATTTTGCAATAGCTTTGCTATCTTTTGTTAAGATAATCTCTTCGCCGACTTTATAGTCTTTGCCATCAATTGTCCAGCCCGCAAAGCTTGCATCTGTCTTTTTAAGATCGCCTTGGTTTGCAAGTCTAACGCTTGTGTTGTAATCAACTTTTACTTCAGCAGGTGCCGTTCCTTCTGTAGCTCCACCTGCATCGTAAGTTAATTTTACTTGCTTAGGCTTAAACATTGCTATATGCACCCTACCTCTTGTGATAGGTGTTTCAGTGTCAATGTCTGCACGCCATTGGTCAAATCCATATTTAGTAGCGTCATAAGGAGCGGTACTTGGTACAGGTAAAACTGTATCACTTGCTGTTGCATTTGCAGCGGCAAGTTTAACACCCTTGTCCGGATTTACAAAGTAAACTATCTCATTTTCATTAGTTTTTGGATTAGTTTTATCTTCGTATGCTGCATTGCCTGTTATCGTGCCCCTTCCATCGGTTTCAAAGATAATTACTACATAGCCATCCGGGGCTGTGTCCTTGGGTCCTGCTTTGATGATATTTGGAAGTTGAGTATAGGTTGCTGTTACATTTATATTGTCCGGTCCTTTTATAGGTGTACTCATTGGCTTATCCCAAGCTTCAAACTTGTAAGTTGGACTTGGTACTACAGTAATTCCACTAGTATCAAGGTCTTTTAGCTTCTTGCCAGCATTTGGATTGACATAGAATGTCGTTTGTCCATCTAGCACGCCGTTTTTTCCCTTTAGGAATTGAACTGTTACATAGCCTTGCGGTTTGGCATTCACTGTACCGTCAGGATTTTTAGACGGAATTATCTCATCTAGCTTTGTGAATTCGCCTTTAACAGTTGTTACAGGATCAGAATATGATCTTACTTCTGTAGTGTCTATACTCCACTTTTCAAATTCATAGCCTACATTTGCTTTTGTCTTTGGTGGCTGTATTGTTACATCTGTATTCGGTCTTACAAAATAAGTGGTAGTTTGGCCAGCTTCAATCTTTCCACCTGTAGCTGGATCTATTACAAAGTTAACTGTAACAAAGTTTGCTGGTTTATTGTTTGCTGTTCCATCTGGCTTTGTCTCAGGTATAACATCACCTTCCGGATTAAACTTTGCAGTTATGGTTGTGTCTTTAGTGTAGTTTATATTGTTTGCCAATATAAAATCCTCACCATTACTGCACCAAGTTGAAAACTCATAGGAAGTATTTGGAACTGGTGTTGGTGGAGTAAGCTTTACATACTTAGCAGGGTTTACATAGTAAACTTTTTCTGTAATATCTTTGCTATTTTCTTGGATCTTACCATTGTCTCCGGACTTAAATGTTACTGTTACATAGCCTGCCGGTTTTTCATTTGGAGTGCCGTCATCTTTAAGAGCTGGTATTACATCGTCAATTGCTTCATATTGTGCAACTACAAATGTATAATCGTTTATAACTGTGGAATCTTGTACATCCCAGCCTGTATGCTTCCAACCTGTGTCAGGTTTTACCGTAGGCTTTGTCAAGTCTCTAATAGTTTTCGCAGGATTAGCCTTTGGATTGACATAATACAAGATTTGTCCATCCACACTGTTCGCGTGGTCTCCTCCGATGAATAAGACAGCGACATAGTCTATCGGTTGTAGGTTCGGCGTTCCGTCTTGATTTGTTGCCGGTATGATGTCTTTCAGTTTAGTAAAGCTGCCATAGATGGTCGTGTTAACCGTATATTGCTTTTGGTCAGCAGGATTAATTATTGGGTCAGTAGGGTTCGTTCCCAGTCTCCATTTATCAAAGATAAATCCTGTGCCGGCCATCGTCTTAGGTGCTTTAAGGGATACTTGTCTTGTCGGATCCACATAGTAAGTTTTAACTTCACTGTCAGCAATCTTACCGCCTATGCCGGAAATTGCAAAAGTAACTTCTACATAGCCGGCCGGCTTTGTTGAGCCATCCAGTTTTGGATACACTGCATCCTTTTGGTTGAACATTGCAGTTATAACTGTATTTTCTTTATAATTTACAAAGTTTGCTAGACTAAAATCACTTTGAGACTTGTCGCTCTTCCATGTGCTGAAATCATAGCCTGTGTTGCCTACCGGCGTAGGTGCCGGTAATTTTACAAACTTGTTCGGGTTTACATAGTAAACTTTTTTATCTACCTTTGTACCATTGTCCCTTATCTCGCCATTTTTATCAGCTACGAAAGTAACTGTTACATAGCCTTTCGGCTTATCTGTTCCGTCGGTATTCTTTTGAGGGATAAATTCATCAAAAGGAGTCGCCTTTGCTGTGACGACGATGTCATTTGCTCCAATTGGAGTTGTGTCGTCTTTATCCCACTCTTTAAACTTGTAGCCGGTTTCTGGTTCGTATTTCGGTTTTACAAGAGTCGGGTCGCCAAGTTTAATGTTTGCGTTTTTCTTGACGTAATAGGCTTTTTGTTCCTTGAGCTTTAAGCCCGGATCCGCCGCAAAGGTCACTCTTACATAACCCTCCGGGCGGACCATAGGATCTGCTGCGCTCGGATCATAAGGGATGATGTTCTTCGATTCATCATAGGTGGCGGTGATGGTAGTGGCTTGTTCAAACTTTTGTGCTTCGTTAGGTTTATAAACTGCACCTTCCGCATTTACCCCTACCTTCCATTCCTTAAAGGTGTAGTAGGTTTTCCCTACGGGATTGGCCACGGGAATGGTGACTTTCTTTTCCGGATTGACCCAGAAGATTTTTTCCGCTTTGGTTGCATCCGTCGCCTTGTCCGTGGGAACGAATTTCACTTCCACATAATTCTTCGGAACTGTATCCGGTTTGCTTCCATCTTCATTCGGGGAAATGACATCGGAAACGTATTGAGCTTCGATGGTGGTTTCGCCACTAAATTGATATCTCGGATGCTCGGAAAGTTTGTATTCCGTCTTCGTTCCCTTGATTAACCATTTGGTAAATTGGTTACCGTCCGTTCCCGTGGGGTCTTCCCCGGGGATAACCACTTTCGCTTCGGGATTGACATAGTAATAGGTCTTTTGAGGATCCTTCGCCTTGGTGGTGGGATCGACAATGACTTTTACATAATCAGTCGGTACATAGTAGGGCCTATCCGTTAAGGTCTTGGCTTCGTAAATGTTTTTGACGACCTTAATTGGAATGTCCACGGTTTGGCTCGTGCCGTTTGCGTGGGTGACTTTGGCCTTGACGGTGACCTTACGGGAGACTTCTGTAGTGTCCTCTTCTTTTAATTTGTCATAAAGATAATTCTTTAAGTCATCGCCGTCAGCTTTATATTCATTTGAGCCGTCAACTATTGCAAAGATATCATCATTTGCTAATGCTTGTGGATCTCCATTTCCGTCTTTAATCGTCACTTGTCCCTTTAAGGTTTCAAGTGTCGGAATAAAGTCGTTAGTATATTCTGTCGCTCCATCAGCTTTAAAAGACTCATGAACCGTCAATTCTTCCGCCGCAATGGCGTTGTTGTCCCAAATGGCGTAGAAGGTTTTGGCTTTCGTAATGTTTTTAAAGTCTGCGTCGGTAGCAGGGGTTTTCCCGTCTTCGGTTGTCGACCAGCCTTTAAAAGTTTCACGATCCTTCGTGGGCTTTTCCGCCTTGTCCGTCAGCGTGCCGTCGTAGTCCACTTCCTTCTTAATCTTTTGCTCTGCATTCGGATCAGTAATGGAAGCAAACTTCCCACCATTAGCATCAAAGGTCACGGGCAAGATCTCCGTCATGGTGAGCTTACCACCATTGATGACGTCGTACTCTAGGTCATACTTGTAGACCTTGTCATTGGCCGTAATGCGCTTGGCATTTTTGTCGATGGTATAGGTCTCCGGATCTTCAAGCTTATCCTCATCGACGGTAACTTTGGGCACCTCTCTTAACTGGATCGGTGTTTGAGGCATATAACCCGGCCATTCGTCCTTATCTAGGTCAAACTGTTCCCTACGTATTTTTAATACGTCAGTGTCATTTATTGGAAATGGAAAATAGTTGTAGTCGTCTGCAGTTTTGTTGTTAAAGCCACCCACGACTTTCGGCCGTTTCGCTTCTTGGACATTGGTGTTCCATTTGGACACAAACTTTGTCGAAGCTGTTTGGCCTATTTTCAAATACAGGGGAATGTCGGCAACAAGATTTCCCTCGCTATCCGTTGTGTAGGAGGAGGTTTCACTACCCGTATTTGATAAATTCATGGTTAATAGGGTTATTTTTTCCGAAACGCCTGTTTCCAGTTCCACCTCGTACTTATAGGGCTCTAAGGCTTTGGAGTACAAGGGCAACTTGGCGGGCTTTCCGTAGAGGTCCTTTAAACTGTATTTCCCTGCCTTATCGACGGTTAATTTAAAGGTGTTAATTTCCTTGTTGGTCTTGGCATCTCTTTGAACGAAGTAAATATTGGCCGTTCCCGGATTGCCATTGGAATCTGTGCCGAATATTTCATTCCATTGGAAGGGTTTTGGTTCTCCCTTGTCTTTCAAACCTTCGGTAACAAATTCTACCCGTAAATTACCGTAAGCCGCCGCCTTTTCATTGTCCGTCGGATTTTGTCCGGGCAGGTAGGGGCTTCCTACTGAAAAGAAGCCGCTACGCCCCGTTCTAAATCTGCTTTGATTTGTTCTTGCTTGTTTTTGAATTGCTAAGATCGCCTTTTTATCCAGTTTAGGATACGTTTTGGGATCTAATGCACCCATTTTCACGAGCTGAACCGTCGTTTTCTTTGTTGGTTCACTCGTTTTCGCCCGTGCCACTTCCGGCGCAAAAACTTGCGCCAGCATGAGCAGGGCCAGCATAAATGCTGTATATCTTCTTTTCAAAGTATCCTCTCCTTACTTAATGGTGATCTCTTTGATGTTTGATTTCAACTTGTCGTTTTCTGCCCAGTGACGAATCAAGTCTCCGGATTGTAACTTACCTACTTCTGCAGGAATCTTAAATCCGAACTTCACTTGTTTTACTTTGAATTTGCCGATTTTTTTTGTGTTGGTATATTCCTGAGCAGGTTCGGCACTGTATTTTTTGCCGTCGCGAATAATTTCCAGATGACCCACTACGCCTTCTGCCAGGCTTTCTCTCTTAACATCGACAAAATCAAAGCCTGCCTCCGGAGACACTATTTCCATTTCCGTAAGGGCTAAGCCAATGGCATAAATCGAAGTGTCTGCAGTATAGGTTTCTTTCAAGAGTCCCTTTTCATCGAGTGTTATCTTTTGCCAGCCTTCAAATTTATTTGCACCCGGTCGATTGTAAACCGTCGGCGGCGTAATGGTGACTTCTTTATTCGGCGCCACATAGAATTTGCTGGGTGCCAGCATAAAGGCTTTTTTATCGTCGACGACAAATTGAACAAGAACCATACCTTCCGGCTTTTCTTTATCAATGATTTTCGGATCCGTTTGCTTCGGGTCGATGGGGATGAGGTCGGCGACCGGTGCGTATTTCGCCGTAAAGACTTTTTCTGTTTCGCCTTGAGCTAGGGTTAAGTCGAGTGCTTTATCCCATCCGGCATTAGCGTCTAGTGCCTTGTAGTATTTGTTCGGTTGAATTTCGGGAACGACGAGGCCCTTGGCTTGTGCTTGTACCAGGTCATAACCCTTGGCAACCTTGTAGGTCACTTCACCGCCTGCTAGTTGTCCGTGTGCACCTT
The DNA here is from genome assembly GCF_943169845.1 of Peptoniphilus rachelemmaiella. Taxonomy (GTDB): domain Bacteria; phylum Bacillota; class Clostridia; order Tissierellales; family Peptoniphilaceae; genus Aedoeadaptatus; species Aedoeadaptatus rachelemmaiella. Next base: position 107,696 of record NZ_CALPBW010000001.1, on the reverse strand, counting down.
GTTTGAAGATGACTTTGACAAATTGGTCTTCAACCGGATCGCTCTCTTTAATCTTTTGAACCGGATCTTGCCAAATGGCGACGAGGACTTTATCTTCGGTAATGGCTTGGTCGAGTTTGAAGAAGGGATCTTGTTCTCCTTCCTTCTTGATTTCTTTCCAGCCCATAAAGACTTTACCTTCGTAAGTCGGCGGATCGAATGCTTTTATTTTTTCGCCGTGTACAACTTCTTGAATGTCTACGTTACTTCCACCCTTGGTGTCGAACCGCACGGTATGAGTTACGGGTTTCCATTGGGCGATGGCTTTTGTGTCACCGTTTAGGGTTACTTCTTGGCCCGCTTGATAAGTTTTGTCGCCAATCTTCCAGCCGGTAAAGACGGAGTTGTCTTTCGTCAAACCGTCGGCATTTGCAAGGACAACCGTTCCTCCATAGGGTGCGGATTGCTTGGTGGGTACAGTGCCCGTTCCTCCGCCGGCGTCGTAGGTTAAGGTGACGTCGTTCTTGGTGAACTTGGCTACGTGTTCTTGATCGCCTTTGATGGGGTTGGAATCGATGGGTTCTACCCAGCCTTTGAAACTGTAATTAGCATCGGGGCTCGTTTTTGGTACTGCAAGTTCTTTTTGACCTGCTGTTTCATTTTCGCCTAATACTTTTAACTTAATGTCGGCGTCAGGGTTAACGAAGTAGGTTTTTTCTGTAATGCCACCTTCGAGCTTACCGTTTGTATCCGCCCTAAATATGACGGTGACATAACCATCCGGCTTGTTGGGATTTTTGTCGGTTTTCTCTACGATATCTTCGGATTTAAAGAAGTCGTATTTAAATACCGTTTCTGGGTCTGCGAAAGTACCTTTCAATGCTTTATTGTCTTTATTTACCCACTTGCCGCCGTCAGCAATGTAGCCGGTATCCGGTGTCTTGCCGATAGCATTTGCCGTTGCATTCATATCCACTTCAACTTCGGGGCTTACATAGTAGGTGAAGTTGCCGGTGAGGGTTTTGTCCAGCTTTCCGCCTGTGCCTGCCGTAAAGACGACTTTGACGTAGTTGGCCATGGCATCACTAGGTTTCTTACCATCCGGCGTTTCCGGAATGATGTTTTTGTGAACTTCCACGGGAATGACGATGGGCTTGTCAGTGCTGCCTTCGGTGGAGCCATCTTTGTATTTGATGGTGACCTTGGCTTCTTGTTTGCCCGGATTGTTCGGATTGGGTTTTTCGACAACCGTAATCGATTCAATTTCCTTGCCTTCACGCGGGGTAATCTTACCGATTAAGTCTTTGTCGGTGATTTCTTTACCTTCAGGGGTATCGAGTTTTTCAACCTTAATGGGCTTGAGAATCGGTGTGGCGGCAAATCGTTCGAAGTAGGATGCTTCGATGACGGTGACTTTGTCGGTGTATTTATTCTTGGCCAGGTCGATTTTTACTGCCGGATCTACTTTTGTTAAGCTGTCTTCCTTTTCGCCAGCTTGTACCTTTTGCCATTGGTTGAAGACGTAGTTGACTTTCTTCTTGCCGATCTTCGGTAAATCTACTTCTTGATCCGACTTGCCTTCGGGTTTCGTAACCTCAATGGCCACTTCCGTCGTGGGGTTAACCCAGAAGGTTTTTTCGAATTCTGTCGTCGCCTTGTCCGTAGACTTCACAATGACTTTCACGTAGCTTTCCGGCACATTGGGTTTGTCTTTGCCTTTTTCTTGTTCTACCACATCGCCGGCAAAGCCCGGTGTGATGACGGTGTCTTCGGTAAACTTATGACGCTTCTTAAAGTCGAAGACGCCCTCTTTTTTGCCTTCTTCATTTTGAGCATCTTTATCCGCTGTCCAGTTGGTAAATCTGGAATTGTCTTTCGTGTCAATTTCAGGAATTTCCACCCAAGCCTTGGGGTTGACGTAGTAGACCTTTTTGTCTTTGGACTTCAAGTCTTTCGTCGGCGACACGGTGACCTTGACATAAGCTTTCGATACAGTGTCGCTTAAATAGTCTTTCAGCCCGCCGTCTTTTGCTTCTTTTCCTTCCGCATCGGAGAGGTATTTGGGCTTGTCGCCTTTTTCGTTCAAGGCTTCGTAGCGGTTTTTGTAAACGGTGATGGGGATGGGAAGCTCTTGGGGCTTCTTTGCATCTCCGCCCTTAAAGGTGACCTTGGCGACGATGTCGAGGACGCGGACGGTTTGATCTTTATCCTCTACGTTCATTTCTTTGACCAGGTTAAAGAGGTCTTCGTCAGTCTTGATTTCTGTTTCTTTTCCAGCTTTATCCTTATAGACGAATTTGATATCCGTGCCTTCGGGAATGTCTTTAACCTCATTCCCTTCTTTCCAGACAAGTTGCGCTTTCAAGTCGTCCAGCTTCGGAGCAAAGTCATTGGTCCATTTGCCGTTCGGATCCGTATAGGCTTCGGTGCGTACCAAACCGGTGGATTTTGTGGACATGCCGGACCAGTCGAAGTAGGCGGTGAAGGTGTAGTTTTTGTTGATTTCGGTTTCGGCATTGAGCCACTTTTCATTATCCCAGCCTTTAAAGGTCTTGCCTTGGTCGGGGGTAATGTAATAGCGGTTTGCTTCTTTTTTCTTTTCGTTGCCTTGGGCATCCATGCCGCCTTCCCAAATGACGGGGTGGGGCAGGTTGTTGGACTTAAGTCCCTTGATGACGTCGTAGTGGAGTTCGGTCACTTCTTTGCCATCTTTGTCCTTAAAGACGCCGCCTTTGTGCTTGTCGTCGATTTTAAAGGTGACGCGGACGTAGCCGTCGGGTACGGGATCCTTGGGGTTCTTTACTTCGATGACGCGGGCGTCTTTATAATAGAAGTAAATTTCGTTGGAGCCGGTGCCGTTGATGCCCAAAAATTCGTTGGTGTTTTCGTTGACATCGTAGAAAAGTTGTTGTTGGGGATCGCTGACTAAGGTCCAGCCGGGAATGGGCCGGTAGTTTCGGGCATCGTAGTGACGACATTGACTGGTCACTTTTTCCTTGTTGATGACTTTGTAGTCGCCGAGGATTTTTTCCAGTTCTGCTCTCTTGGCTTTAAACTTCGCCTTGTTTGCAGTATTTGCCTCTAAGAGCGCATCGTCTGTTAGGCCTGCGGTATTTGTAAGATCCAAGCCTTTGAAGAAGTCTTCAACTGCCTTCTTGCCCCGTTCGTCAATGTAATTGACCTTGTAGTTCCGAGTACGGAAGGGGCGGTAGTAGAATCTGAAGATGTTTTCTGGATTGGGCTCGTAGATCGGATTATCTTCGGTGCCTACATTTATATTGTCTTGCACCCTAAAGGATTGGAAGAAGGTGTTGTTTAGCTTAACACGATCGTTGTAGGCTTCGTATTCCGGCTTTAAGGCATGGTCTTTCCCGCCATCCTTATAGGTGCCATCGAGTTTTTCCATTAACTCGCCATGGTCGGCCAGGATCCAGTGCTCGTCTTGTTTTTCCCCTGTGGCGGGCACGTAGTCGCCGACGCGTTTGAAGGCGAGGTCGTTGGGTTCCGGGTTGGGGTACTTCGATGTATCCAGGACGAGCTTTTCGCCGTTCTCGGTTTTTTCGTTCTTCAGGTAGTAGTGCAAGACTTTCACTCTGGCTCGCTTGTTTTCGACCCAAATGGCCTTGAGGTAAATGGGGGATACCACATCGGTGCCGAAGGAGTAGAGCTCGGGCACCTTGTATTTGTCGCGGTAGGAATTGTCTTGCTCATTGGTGTAGTTACCGAGGTTATCTGTTTTGTAGCGGACAACTTCCCAACCCAGGAAGTCGTAGCCGTAGCGTTCCGGTTTCGGAAGGTTTTTCAGCTTTTGTTTTTGGACTACGGTAAAGACTTGGGTGCCCGCCTTGGCCGTTTCTCCCTCATAACCTGCTACGGGATAGGTGTTTTCTTCTTCACGACCGATGTCCCCTTCTTTGATTTTCTTCATCTCGGTGGTGAGGCTACCCGGATCTATGGCGCTAAGTGTGCCGCCATTGGGATCGACGGTGACCTTCCATTTGTAGTCCGGTTCGTCCCAAATGGCATAGAGGTTCATCGGGTGGAAGGGCATGGTTTCGTCCTTGTTTTTCCAGACCATTTTTTGTCCGGCAGGGTCCATGGCCCAGCCTTTAAAGATCATTTGGTCGGAAAGGCCTTCCGGTCGTTTGATTCTATAATGCTTGCCTTTGTCTTGGGCAAATTTCTTCGGATCCGTTTTATCTCTTTGCAAGAGATCGTACAGGCCCAGTTTGTATAGATTGTCCGGATTGTCCAGGAGGTTTTTCGGGTTTTCTTTGAAATACTCTCTATCTTCTCTAGCTAATTTATCATCAACTAAATCGGGACTTAAAACTTTTAGAGGGAATTGGTAGAAGGTTTCCAGGGCGTTGGCCTTCTCGTTTGTAAATCCAGTTCCACCTTTCACAGGGTAGCTAAACTCACTGTCGTCCTTGATCTTGGTGGGGTCTGTATTAAATCTTAGGGGATACTTGTTGCGTTTGTAATGGAATTGAAGGTAGCCGTTTTCTGTAAATTCTTGACCGCCTTCAATTTTGTCGCCAAATTCATCGGCATCGCTAAAGAAAACGCGGATAAAGTTCAGCTGGCCGATGGGCAATTTGACGCCCTGGTTGTTGTAGTACGTCCCACTGGTGTTGGGGGTGATTTCGTCCCGTTCGTCGTTTAGTTCCCCAATTCTATCTTCATCCACACGGCCATCCTCCTGCGAACCCTCTTCAATTGTCGGCCATTGTTTTTTAGGATCATAGTCACGAGGGGTAAAGCCTGTAACTATGGGGTACCGGTGACCATAGCCCAGACCGGCGGTGTCCGCCTTGGTCCGCACCAAGTCGTAACGGATGATGGTTTCGCCTTTCTTAAAGCCGTCCATCCAAAAGTCCATGTGGTGAGGGATGGAAGGATGATCCTGTTTGATGCCGAAGGAAAGGGTTGTAAAATCGAGTGTATCTAAATCGATGGTTGTGCCGTCGCCCTTGTCTATGTGCTTCACATAGCCGCCCCATTTAATGTAGTTTTCCATGTCGAGGAACTCATCGGCATTAAGTCGATAGGGGGGCGTATCTAAGTGAAGGGGCCAGTTGGGCGTAGTATAGTTGGGGCCCCAACCGAAACTTTGATAGCCGAGAGTGAAGCCCTTGGTTTGCTTGGCATCATTGGGCCACTTATACATCATCTCGTTGAATCTGGCCTTGTAGTGGTAGGGATTGCCGGGGCCGCCTAACATCACCGATTCTCCCTTTGCCGGATCGTATCCCCAAATTTCGGGGTAGATGGTATTTTTCTCAGGTTGTACATTGGACTTGGTAAAGTAAAGATCGTAGACCTGCCGGTCGTAGTAGATGTTGTAGACGGTTTTGCCGGTGGCGGATACGGCCTTTGTCACGGTTGGTTTGTTAGGGTCTTTGTTTTGCTCGTCGGTTAATTTTTCATTGTAGACAAAGAATTTATTTAGATAAAGGTCTCTGCCACGATTGAATTTATCGCCGTTCCAGATTTTTTGTAAGCGCGTTTTGTCCAGGTCGGGGAAATTTAATCCCGGTAAAGTTTTTGTACCTCCATTGACTTCAATCGTTACCGGACCCGGATTCTCGTCTTTTAAGGCAGGTCTTTTGCCCGTAGGCTGCTGTTCATAGACGCGGGTGCCCATGTAGTCGTACTTATTTAAGAGGGAGGCATTTTCCGGGTGGTCTGCCTTTTCCGCCCAGAATTGGATGGCGTAGTCGGCCTTTTCCTTGTCTTTCCACACGGCGGTGAAGGTGAGCTTTTCTCTGGGGATGGATTTGCCGTCTCCCAGCTTCATGGCGGGCACCTTGAGTTGAATGTCTGTGGCATTCTTTTCTTTTACAGGATCGCCGTTTTCTACGACAAGTTTGTTGCCATTATCTCTTTTGTAGTAGATGTTACCCAGGTCGACGACGGCATGGCCATTGGCATCTTTAATGATGTCGCCTTTTTTATATTTTGTTCCGTCTGCCCCCTCCAGGTCGCGGGAGGGTTTCCAGCCCAGGAATTCGCAGCCGATCTTGGTGGGAATGCTGTTTTCATCGATTTTGGGAATTTCTTGGTCGTAGTAGTAGGTGCGAGTGGGCAGGGGGGTGCCGTCTTGGGTGTCGAAGACCACGTCGTAGGCCGCCCGGTTGTAGCGGTACTCGATTTTAAATTCCGAGGTGTCTTCCGGCACTTGGGTCTTTAATTTTTCTACCTGGGGTTCAAAGCCCGGCCGTTCATTTTCTTGCAGGGGTTGGACTTCCAGGGTAGACCCGGTGTTGCCGCTCAGGATTTTGATGGTTTCGTGGTCGCGGACGAATTCTTGGTATTGTTCCTTTTGAGCCGGATCTTTGAGATCATACTTTGTTTCTGTTCCGTCTTTTTCGATGACGGTGCCGTCATTTTTAGTGATGGTGCCGTCTTTGTTGGTAAACTTGTTAAAGTCTTCCATGTTTTGGAACGTGTGTTTGACTTGAATGTTGTTTTGAATGGCCGTGTACTTGTATTCCTTGAGGGCCAGGTATTTCTTCCCGTTGTCCGTGGTTTCGTGGCCATCTTTTGCCGCATCGACAATGGCGTCATAGGAATTAGTAAAGGATGTTTCTCCCACGGGCATTTTGTAGCCCGCCATGTTGGGCAGGTCGATTTTCTTGTTGACCTTGGCTTTTTCTTCCGGCGTCGCTGCTGCCCCAACGCTGGCCACATAGGGCTGGTAGTTGACGCTGTACTTTTCGCCCTTTTCCGCCTTAAAGTCGGTGCGCAGGGTGTAAATGGCCGGCAGATCGGGCGCTTTTACGAGGTCCGCCGCCGTCTTGCCTTCTCCCGGCCGTGCAATTTGCACCGGGGTCAGACTGTTGACGAATTTGGCCTTGTCGCCGGCGATGTCGTTGTGATTTACGTTCAACGCCTCGGCATAGGCGCTCATGGGCCCGGACAGTACCATGGTCAGGATCAATGTCCAGAGACAGAGTTGTTTCAAAATGTTTTTCATATGCCCTCCTCGTTTCTATGTCTATCTATTTCATCTGTCGGCCGGCCGCTTTTTGCCGGGCAGGAAAATATAATTGCATACAGTGCCTTATTTTTAATAGTATCCTTGTTTCATTTACTTAGCAAGTCTTTTGAAGGCTTTCAATCGTTTTTATTTTATATTTCTCTGTTTTCGCAAAAATATGCCGATGGCGGCGGTGCAATTGCCTTTGGGCTTTACTATTTTCCCACGGCTTTTTGCCAAAAAGGGTCTCTTCTTTTTTGTTAATATAAAGGAAGTTTTTGTTGCCTGCATTTTTCTTTTCTACCTATTTTTGTAAGGGCGGCGCCTATTTGTGGTAAACTGTGTGTAAAGTTTTTTGAAAGGATGTCTGCATGAAGCGTGAAACTTTTTGGTGGCGGCCTCTTCTTTTTATGGTCGTTGCAAGTGGCTTGATTACGTTGTTTACTTTGCATTACGCCTGCGGCACCGGCCCGATGCACGAGGCGCTGTTCAGCAGTTATTTACATAACCCGCTGCTTTTGTTTATGAATTTTCTCCCGGTCTTTTGCACTTTGGTCTTTCTCTATGCTTTAAGCGGCAGGATGTGGCTGGGCTTTTCCGTGACGTCGGCTTTGTTTTTTGTGCTTTCCGTGGTGCAGCAATTTAAGCTCATGTATCGGGAGGAGCCTTTTGTCATGCCGGAGATTTTGCTTTTCCGCGAATCGCTGATGATGAAGGGCCATTACAATATATCGATCTTCGCCTCCAATCCCTTGACTTTAATCGGCCTCATTGCCATGGTTTCTGTGACTGTCTTTTTGTTTTTGCAGCATCGCGAGCCTTGGGTGGGCAAAGCGCGGCGGCGGCTTTTAATTGGCTCGGCTCTGGCTGCTCTTTTTATTTTTCAGGGGGTGAGCGGCCCGTATTTTTCGCCGAAAATTTCTATTTGCGTCGGCGAAAATGCGCCGATCAATACTTTAAACGCCACGGAAAATTACATGGCCCGGGGGCTGGTGTATCCTTTTATTCTGAGTGCTAAAAAGTTTAGCGGCAACAAGCCCGAAAACTACGACAAGAAGCTTTCGGCCATGTTGTGGGAGAAGGTAAAGGAGCCGAAGGTGCCCGAGGAGAAGAAGGTGCACGTGATTTCGATCATGCTGGAATCTTTCTCGGATTTTTCGGTTTTCGACAACATTCCCATTCACCGGGACGTGTATAATTCCTTCCACGCCATTCAAAAGGAATCGGTGCACGGCCGCATGATCGCCGATATTTTCGGCGGCGGCACGGTAAACACGGAGCGGGGCTTTTTAACGGGCTTTTCCGGCACGGGCTATGCGGAATCCACGGCCATGATGAGCGACACCTATTCCCACGTGCGGTATCTGAAGGAAAATGGCTACGTCACCGAGGCGCTCCACCCGATTTACGGCTGGTTTTATAATCGGAAGAATGTCAATCCCCGCTTGGGCTTCGACGCGTTTCTCTCTTACGACAATTACTTCAACGAGGTGGAAGAGCGGGTAGGGGACACGGATTGGCTCTACACGCGGGACAATCACTTTTTCCCTGAAGTGGAAAAGCGCATGAATGATGCGGCGGCCAAGGGGCAGTATTATTTTTCCTACGCCCTCACTTACCAGGGCCACGGGCCTTATGCCGATTACAATATGGCGGACAGAAATTATGTGGACCGAATGGAAGGCCAGGACGTAAAGGACTGGGCCATGTTTAACAATTACCTCTCCAACATCGCCGCCACGGACGATGCCCTGGGGGATTTGGTGGAAAGCCTCAGAAAAAATCCCGCGCCGGTGGTGCTGATCTTTTTCGGCGACCACAAGCCCGCCCTCGGCGAAGGGGACAGCGGCTACAAGAGCATGGGAATCGACATCGACCTATCTACTTTAGAGGGGCAGATGAATTATTACACCACGCCTTATGTGATTTGGGCCAACGACGCCGCCAAAAAGAAGCTGGGCAAGGATTTCGTCGGCGAGGGTCCGGATCTGAGTCCATGCCTCTTGATGCGCTATCTTTTCGACACCATGGGCTGGCCCCACGACGGGATGATGGCGGTGCAGGACGAGTATCTGCCCGAAACCACGGTGCTTCATACACCCTATATTCGTAAGGACGGGAAGTATCAATTGATTGACGACAACCCGTCGCTGTCTGAAATGGTGCACCAATACCGCTGCATGGAATATTACCGCGCCAATGAAAAGGTGAAGAAATAAGGTCGCTTGAGCGGCCTTTTTGCCTTCTTGCATTTTTCGCGCTGCTTCGATAGGCTATGGGAAGAATGGATTCGATGATGATAAGAAAAGGGGTTTTATATGTTAGGTACGATTACCATGGTTTTAGGGGATCTCACGAAGGCCAAGGCCGATGTGATTGTCAATGCGGCCAACGAGCACCTGCTTCGGGGCGGTGGCGTCTGCGGCGCCATTTTCCGGGCGGCAGGGGACGAGCTGGATGAGGCCTGCGGCGAAATCGGCTATTGCGCCACCGGGGATGCGGTGATCACGCCGGGCTTTGATCTTTATGCGGATTATATTATTCACACGGTGGGGCCGGTGTGGCACGGCGGCGAGAGGAATGAGGCGGCCCTTCTCGCCTCTTGCTACGACAAATCCCTGGCCCTCGCCGAAAAGCACGGGCTGAAATCCATCGCCTTTCCCTCGATTTCCACGGGGATCTTCGGCTACCCCACGGAGAAGGCGGCGAAAATTGCCGTGGCGCGGGCCCTTGAATTTGTGGAAGACCACGCCATGGATGTGATGTGGGTGCTCTTCGACGAAAAAACCAAGGCCATTTACGACGGGGCTTTGGCGGAGGCGATGAAGTAGGCTGTTTTTCGAAAATCTATGCAATGAAAAAGGCGCAGACATCACGGTCTGTGCCTTTTCTTATTCCGCCCGCATGAGCCGCAAGCGGCGTTCTCTATTTTCCAGTGTTTCTTTGTTTTCACGAATGGCTTCTTCCAGCGCCTCAAGGTCCTTCTCGTCACCGCCGTCTTTTAACGCGGCGATGAGGGCGTCTTGTTTTTCGATGATTTCACGCTGCAGGATTCGAGTGGGGGTGAGGTTTTTCGAAGCGGCTTCCCGGGCGTAGGCTTCCATGGCCTCGACTTTTTCTTCGGCGAGTTGGCGAATGGCTTCGCCTTCGTTTCGAATGCGCTCCAGGCGGGCCTTCACCTTCTCGGTACGGAAGGTGAGCTCGGGGTAGGCATCGAGGATCCGCTTGTGGAAGACGGAGCGGTTTTCCAGAAGGTAGCGGACTTCGGCGGCGATTTCTTCGCTCTTGTCGGCCCGGCTTTTTTCCACGCCTTGCTTCAGGAGGTTCATGATGAAGTAGCTCGTGATGCCGTCGGCGACGAAAAGGATGCTTAGGGCGGTTAAGAGGGCGGTGAAAAGCCTCGGCTCCATGTGGGCGGCCAGGGCGAAGAGGCGGGGGTTAAAGACTTTTAGGATTAACACGCCGCCGATGCCGAAGAGGATGAGGTTTCCGATCCACACGCGGCCGTTTAGATTCATGGGCCGACGGGTGTAGTCCCACCAGCGGGCGTGGAAGTATTTTTCCAGCAGGTAGCTTGTCATGTATTCCAAGAGGCCGCAGAGGACGAAGGCGATGAGAAAGCTCATGGCCCAGGAGCGATCCACGGGCAGAAGGAGGCCTGCACCCATGGTGATGATGACGGCGCCGGTGCCGTAAATGGGGCAGTAGGGCCCGATGAGAAAGCCTCGGTTAATGAAGCGTTTGTATTCTAAGAATTTTAAAAAGACTTCCGTCACCCAGCCGGCGAAGGAATAGACAAAAAACAGCCACAAGAGGCGGTATCCCTCGGCAAATTCCATAGCATCCTCCCTTTCTTTTCTTCCCTTCTATGGTACTCGCCCCGCGGAAAAAACGCCACTCTCTTTTCGCCTTTTGCGGGATATTTTTGCAGCAAAAAAGGCAGGGGCTATCTGCCCGTGCCTTCGCTTTATTATTCGCTGTTTTATTCGCCGCTCAAAAATAGATTCGCCGTGTCTTTAAAGAGGCGGATGGTGTCTTCGTATTCGTCCAGCTCGATGTATTCGTCGACTTTGTGGGCCATTTTCGTAAGGCCCGGGCCGTAGACCACGAGATCCACGTCCTGAGGCAAATGGATGTAGCGGGAAAGTTCGCAGGTGCCGATAAGGGGGCGAACCTGAATGTTTTTGTCTTTGCCCGCTTCTTTTAATGCGCGGATCAGGGCCGTGTCTTTTTTCGCCTCAGCGGCATCCAGCACTTGGTTCAACTCCAAGGTGAGGGTGGCCTTTTCGGGATCTTCGTTGTTTTTGTCCACGGCACGTTGAAGGAGCTCGACGGCGCGGGCGGAGTCGTATTCCGGCACGGTGCGGGCGTTGCCTTTTATAACCACGTGATCGGGGACGGAATTAAATTGCCGGCCCCCTTCGATGACGGAAAAGACATTGAGTGTGACGCCCAGCTCCTTGTTGTGGTAGTCGGGATTGTTTGTAACCTCGTCGAATTCTCTTTGGGTGCTTTGAATAAATTCCGCTGCGGTCATAATTGCGTTAATCCCAAGCTCCGGCATGGAGGAGTGGGCGGCTTTGCCTTCGCCGTGGATGGTGTACATAATGGAGCCTTTGGAGGCGAAGATGGCTTGGTTTTCGCCGTCGCGCTTGGTGGGCTCGGGGATGATGATGCCGTCGACCTTATCCAGGTGGCCGCCTTCCACCAAATCCAGGGCGCCTTGCATGCCCACTTCTTCGCCGACGGTGCCGATAAACCAAATTTCTCCGGCGAAATCTGCGCCTTCATCGGCGAGATCCAGCATCATGGCCAAAGCCGCCGCCACGCCGGCTTTCATGTCGCAGGTGCCGCGGCCGTACATTTTGTTGTCTTCGATGACCCCCTCAAAGGGCGGGTGCGTCCAGCCTTCGCCGGCCTCCACCACGTCCAGGTGGCCGGAGACGGCAAAGATTTTTCCGGGGCGGGCGCCTTTTAGCTTCACGAGAATGTTGGCCCTGCCGGGATAGGAAGGGATGAGCTCGGTGTTTACGGCGTCGTAGTCTTTAAACAAATCGGCGATGTAATTTGCCACGGCTTCTTCGCCGTCGTTGACCGATTCGATTTGAATCAGCTCTTTTAAAATCTGAAGGTGTCGTTTCATGGTTATCTCCTTTATTTTTCTGTCTTCCCTGCGAAGGGCTCGGCCTTTTTATGGGCGAGGAGCCACAGGAAGGCGATGAGCAGGGCGAAGCCGATGTTAATGATCCAGGCCATGTAGTAGCTGCCTGAGGCGTCGAAGATATAGGATACGAGCAAGGGACCGAAGGCCGCCCCCACTTGGGTGGCGGATTGCACGAAGCCGTAGGCCTCGCCGTACATATCCCGCCCGTAAATGGAGGCGGTAACGAGAGGCGGAAGGACGGATCCTAAAGCCAGGCCGAAGCCGAAGACCACGGCCACGAGCCAGGGCCCCCACGCAAAGGGCACAAAGAGCATGGCCACGAAGCTTAATGCCAAGGTGGCTGCGCCGAAGAAGAGGGCGTGGTAGATGCCGTATTTATCGGCGATGCGGCCCAAGAGCAGCTTGCCGAAGACGCCGAGGAGCAGGTAAATGGATACGACGGTGCCCGCCGTTTTAAAGCCCGCCGCTTCTTGCAGGGCCGGCGGAAATTGCAGGGACGCACCGTTGGCCAGGCCGTTCATCACCGAACCCAAGAGCAGGAAGATAAAGAAACTGCAGGAGAGGGATGCGGCAATGGAAAGGCCGACGTTTAAGGATTTGTTGGTGTCCTTTGTGGGATCTGCGGGCAGGTCGTCGGATTCTTTGTAGCCGTAGGGCTTCATGCCCTTGTCTTCCGGCCTGAGGTAGATCAAGAAGATGCCGAAGACCACAGCCAATGCCAGAATAATCAGGGCGTAGACCCGATAGGACATGCGCCAGCCCACATTGGCGATGAGGCTGTTGACCAGGGGGCTCAACAGGGCGCCGCCGGCGGAAATGCCGGAGACGGCGATGGAGGTGGCCAGGCCTTTCTTTTCCGAGAACCAGTTGTTAATGAGCATCATCATGGGAATTTGCGCCGTGGTTATGTAGGCTGCACCGACGACGAGGCCCAGGGCGTAAAACTGGTATTGATTTTGCGCAAGGGAATAACCGAAGACTGCCGCGGCAAAGGCGATGGCCGCCGCCGTCCATATGCGCTTGAAATTATATTTCGTGAGAAACACGGAGACGACGGGCCCGAGAAAAATCCCCACGGCCTGGGTGATGGTGCCGGTAAAAGAAAATGCCGTTCTGGAAAAGCCCAAGTCTTCGGTGACGGCGATCTGCCAGGTGTTGGACAGGGAATTGACCACCGGCACATAGACCCCGAGGACCATCATGGCCACAATTAAAATAACCCAGGCGTAGTGGAAGCCGCCTTCTCGATTGGATTCACGTTTCATAATTGCCTCCCTTACTGAATAGGATCTTCATATTGCTCTCATGTATACCCTATATTTTTTGAAAAAACCCTTTTCTTTCTTTCATGTCGTTTCTTTCACCGCCATGTCGTTTTCTCGCCAAATCGCCGTTTTCCGCCCGCAAAATTCAGTACTTTGTATAATTGTGCAGTAAATACGTTATATTTCCGCAAATTTTAATTTATCTCTTGTAATAAACTCCTTTGTTTTATATATTAGAGGCGCTATGTTATTTAATAAACTAAGTGAGGAGTGAAAACGTGTTATTCCAATTATTCGTCATGTTCGGGACGGCACTTTTGGGCCAAATCATCTCCGGCCTTCTGCCCTTCCCTTTCCCCAGTACCATTATCGCTGCGTTGATTTTGTTTCTCTTGCTGGAGTTCAAAATCGTCAAATTGGATCAGCTGAAAGACGTGATCCGGCTTTCAAACAAGTACTTAGCCATCGTTTTTATCCCCGTCGGCGTGGCCGTCATGGAGTATTTCTCGGAATTTTCTCTGGACGTGTGGCTTAAAATCGTCGTAATCATCGTCATCACCACCGGCGCCACCATGATGGTGACGGGCAAAGTGAGCGATGTGGTGATCGCGCTGCAGGAAAAAGTGACAGGAGGTAAAAAAGATGCTTGATCTCATCACCCAAACCCCTTATTTCGGGCTGGTGCTTTCCCTTCTCTTCTTTATTTTGTTTTCGAAGCTCAGCACCCGCTTAAATGCGCCTATTTTGAATCCCCTTTTGTTTTCCATTATCGCCATTATTCTCGTGCTTACCGTCTTCGACATTCCCCTGAAAAATTACCAGGCCGGCGGCTCCATGATTCAAATGGTGATTTCCCCGGTGGAAACCATCGTTATCGGCGTGAGCCTTTACAAACAAAAAGACACCCTGATTAAATACCTGGTGCCCGTCCTCGTGTCGGTCACCGTGGGCTGCGTCTTTGTGGTGCTTTTTGTGGTGTTTTTAGGCAATGTTCTGGCCGTGCCCCAAGAGGTACTCATGGCGTCGATTCCGAAATCCGTGACCACCGCCATCGCCATGGAAATTTCCGGCAAAATGGGCTGGATCGTCTCCATTACTGTTATGTTCGTTATCTTGACCGGCATCGTCGGCGCCGTCATCGCGCCCTACTGCATCAAGCTTGCGCGCATTAAAAGCCCTGTCTCCAAAGGCTTGGGCATCGGCACCGCCGCCCACGCCGTGGGCACCAGCTACGCCATTACCCTGGGCGAAGTGGAAGGCGCCATGAGCGGTTTAACCATCGGCCTGCACGCCATTATCGCATCCATGGTCATGCCCCTGTTGATTCGCCTCTTGGGCCTGTAAAAACGCCCCCTATATCTTGAATCGCGTACGCACATAAAGGACCCCCGAAGCATGGATTTTTCTCCCGCCTTTGGGGGTCCTTTTGTTTTTGGCTTGTTTTTTCCGGTGTGTTGTACGCACGGCGCCATGAAGGATATAATGGAGACAAATCGTTTACTCGATTCCTACAGCCCATTGGATCTTTCATCGATTGATTAAAACGTGTTAAAATTTTCGGGAGGCGAAAAATGAGAATCATTAAATACAGCAAGTCTGAAGAGGCTTTAAATATTGCCACCCACATTATCGGCTTTCTCTTAAGCCTGATTTTCTTTCTACCGGTCATCGTCGAAGCGTACAGAGGCAAAGACGTGATTGGATTTTTGGCGTGGCTCGTTTATTTTATCGCCATCGCCGTCATGTTTTTATCCTCAAGCCTTTATCACGCCATGACCCGGCCCATGGCGCGGACCATCTTTCGGGCCATCGATCACGGGGTCATTTACCTGACCATCGCCGGCTCATATACGCCGATTATCTTAATCGGGCTCAGGTCCTCTTTTGCCATCGTTATCTTTGTTCTCATCTGGATTCTGGCACTTATCGGCATCGCGATGAACATCATCGCCTTTGCCACGGCCAAAGAAGACAAAATAGGCAAGGCTTCCATGGCGATCTACATGGCCATGGGGTGGATTTCCCTTCTCCTTATCTATCAGATCTATAGGGCCATCGGCCTGAGCTACATTCTGTTTTTGGTTCTCGGCGGCCTTTTCTATACCCTGGGCGCTGTTTTCTATTCAATTAAGAAAATTCCCTACAACCATGCGATCTGGCACATTTTTATCCTCGTGGCAGCCTTCGTCATGTTTTACGGCAACTATAAATTTTTGGGATGATGCAAGAAAAGAGACGGAAGAAAAAAACGGCCCTGGAGAAGGACATGCACAGCACGCCTCTTTTAAACCTTCCCGCAAGTGACACAAAAAGAGTCGATGGGATCAAAATCTTTTTTCCGGAAATTTCTTGCGATCTCAGCAATCTGTCGCAGCTTTTACGATTCACATAACCACCTACTTGCAAATACGCAGTTTAAAACCGGTGCTTTTCATACAGATACGCATTAGAGAAGGATAGGTACGCGCCTATCCTTTGTTTTTCACTTATTCCCATTCGATATGTCCATTGATACTGTTTTGTATGAACGACATAAAATCAAGGTTTTTTATATCGGTTTTAGTTCTATTATCCATTTTATTTCTGTTTATCTGATTTTTTGCAAGCATATTGCAAGCAGAGAAAACGCTCCTCTCTAGTTTCTCATTCTTTATATCATTGGGATTTATTAAGACGAGAAAACTAATTGTCTTTTTTATGAGCAATAAATATATCATTACTTATATAGTATCCTTTTAATCTTTCTTTATGCCTTAACACTTCTCTAGAAATGTTGGTTATTACAATCTCTTTATTGGCGTCTCTATATATAATATATCCAAACATAGCCCACAAAGGATTTAAATATATTAAGTTTAATCTTAAATAAATATATCCAATTAAGATAAACAAAAGAATGTCAACTATATAAACTTCTTTTGAGCTATCTCCATTAGTAATGAGTGGAATTATATATGTCATAATATAGCTTAATACTGTATCATCAGGATTTTCAAGATTATTGTTAATAACTTTTTCTTGAGTTCCTTTTCCGAGTTTCAATAAAATCACGCTTATAACTGAAATAAATATTAAGATCAACGTCAATGCAGCAAATATTATTATTAATATATTTTTTCCCAGGAACCCTTTTTCTATTTTAGGGAGGTACAGAATTATAATCATAATGTAAAGTGGGAAATAGGATGATATAAACATAATAGTTCTTGTTATTATGTTATAAATTTTATCCATTCTATTATTCATAAAACACCAGCTTTTATTTATCATCTACCCCTATTTGCTCATTAATGATACTTCTATAATATGAATCTCTCAATATTCTTAAAATATCCATTATCTGAGTTTTATCTTCATACACTATTGAAAATGAAGGCTCTTCGTTATAATTTATCTCTAAATTAAACATATCTATAGTTTTCTTTATATTTTCATAATTTTCATATGTTTTATTAATATTTATGTTTTCACTGGTCATTTTTGTAAGAGTTTTTCTATAACGCCCATCATTTAAACAATCT
Source organism: Peptoniphilus rachelemmaiella (assembly GCF_943169845.1). Lineage (GTDB taxonomy): Bacteria > Bacillota > Clostridia > Tissierellales > Peptoniphilaceae > Aedoeadaptatus > Aedoeadaptatus rachelemmaiella. The sequence continues at coordinate 90,785 of NZ_CALPBW010000001.1, read as the reverse complement.
TCATAAAAACTTTCAAAGTTAGTTATGCCATCACTTAATCCCTCTTGATTTAAAAAATCTGATGCTGTATCTCTAAATTGATCGTCTAAATTAAAAATTCTCTCTAATGAATAATGAGATAATATTAGTATATCATCATTAACAGCTATAAAATCTACTTCTCCATCTATTCCAATTAATTTACTTTCAATTTTATTTAAGGTATTTCCATTAAATCTTGCAATAATCCCTCTTGAATGCAACTTCTTAAATTTGGTTACTCTTCTAAATATTTTTATATTGGGAAATTGATCATCATTTTTAGTTATCTCAAAAGTATAAAAACTATAATTGTCAGGATCTATTTCTGTTTCAACATGATCTGAATTATTAAAACTTTCTAAAACCCTACAATAATCATTTATATAGGATGTTTTACAACTTTCTATAGTCTCATCTCTGTACCCTGTTGGATTATAATCTACACTCAACTTCTCTGCAAATTTATCAATGTAAACTATTATTAAACTAATTAAATCGTCATAGATTTGTGCATCAATGTTAGGCGAAAAGCTCACATAGTTTCCATTTCTTAATTTTCTAGTAAAGAATAGATTGAATTCTAAATCATTTTCTTGCAGCTTAGTTCTTAAACTATTTATATCCATAACTTCCTCCTTAAATTATATCAATATTATGCTCAACAGTTTTGACATTTCATTCTTTTTCAACAATGCGTATAATCTCATGAACTAAGTTATCCAGTCTCCTTTGTACTAATTCCTTGTCTTTCATCATCTGTTTAATTTCACACCCCCAAACAACGATTACTTTAATGCCCATGTTTTCAAGTTTGCTGTAGTTTTGCTTATCTCTTTCAACATTTCCTTCAAGTTTGTTTTTCCAAAAATCGTGATTGTTTTTAGGAATGGATGAATACCTACAATTTTCATGCATATGCCAAAAGCAACCGTTTACAAAAATAGCAACTCTGTATTTGGGAATATATAAATCAGGACTTCCGGGCAACTCCTTATAGTTTAATCTATATCTGAACCCCTTATGCCACAGAAGTTTTCTCAGGAAAAGTTCCGGTTTTGTATTTTTACTTTTCACTCTTGCCATATTTTGACTTCTGGTCATAGGCTTCTTTTTCTTCATTATCTGAATCTCACTTGCAAATTTAAGTTAATAAAATCTTCCCCGTTCTCGCTGTATATTTCTCCAAAACCATGCCTTGAAGTGGATGCCGTTTCATATCTTGTGTTCTTCAATAGATATTCTTCAAAGTAATTTCTGTTGTATATATGATATGCAAGAATATTACCTTCTTTCGTTACGACAATATACCCTCCAGTTGCTTCATCCACACCGTCCCAAACCGTAGCAGGTTTCATTCCCAATGCTACGGCGGTCAGGAACTTCTTGAACTTATACCTATAAGCATTAACATTTCCGTAGTTCATAGGATTTACCTGTTCAAGTTTTTCAACCATTTCATCGCAATTGCTGATCCCGTCCCTATAGAAATATAAAAGAGTTTCGGCAATAATTTTATCCATATTGCTGTCAATCAATACCAAATTATCGCTAAAAGTCCGATTATTCATTTTCCAATATTTCAATCGCCCGTTTTCATCAATGATTTTATTGATACGTCCTCTAACATCCGTGTGATTTTTACCCGCCGATACGATATATATTTCATTTGCTTCTCGAACCAAGTCGGGATAACTGTGGATGATTTTATAAATAAAGTTTGTGGTTTTTCCAGCATTTAACAGAGTAGGAGAGGAGCCCAATTCCGATTTTATGGAAAACCCTACCGTAGGGCTGTAACCGGTATTTATATCGATTATTTTTATTGTAATGTCGCTTTTGTCCGTTGCAGGTGCCGACAACTTATAGCACAAAATTTTATCCATAAAATTCTGCGTTTTTTCTACAGAAAATGCTCCTTTCGAAGTTTTAGAATTAATTTCATTTAACAGAAGTTCGGACTGCGTTTCAAACTCGGTCGCAGATAATTCTTTCACTTTTGAACCGTTAATGTATATGGATATGATCTCTCCTGTAGCATACTCCTTGATTTCACCTTTGTTCTCTTCTCTTATTATCTTAATGATAGGAAAGTACACATTCTCCAATTTATTCAATTCACTGTCGGCTGCATATATCTTTCCGTCAGCTAAGAGTCTTAACAAAACATATATTTCGGACCATTCACCCTTGTTCCCTCTTATCACTTTTTACCTCCACGCAAACTCTAATTGTTCATAATACTCATTCTCTTGAGCGAGATCATCAATTATAACACCCTCCAGCTGGTTTTTAATTTTTTCTGCAATCGCTTTAATAACTGGAACCGTTACAGAATTTCCGAATTGCTTATATAAGTGAGTATCGGCAACAACCAGTTTAAATTTATCTGGAAATCCTTGTAATCTTGCCCACTCTCTTGGTGTCATTTTTCGTATATATTCTCTGTTTATCTTTCCTTTTATATGAGTTACAGGCGTGAAATCAGTTAACCTTTTATCTATGATTAGATTTCTTTCTCTTCCCATGCCTCCACACACGATGGCTCCGGCAACAGAATTGACATCTCTTATTTCATAACCAAAACCGTTTCCCTTATCTTGGTGCCTTTGCTTATGTCTTCTTAAAGAATCAAGATATACATCAGATAAATAATATTTGGGAGATGTCTCTTTTTCTTCCATTATGTCGGCAATGACCTTCGTATCATCGATTTTGTCTGGGAATATAAAGCTATTGGGTGAAATATCTTCTCTAAATGCAACTATATATATTCTTTCTCTATTTTGTGGTACTCCAAAATCTTTACTATTAAGAACTTTGTGAAAAACCCTATAACCAAGTTCATTCAACGTTTTTTTAATTATCTTAAATGTTTTACCCTTGTCATGATTAACTAGGTTTTTAACATTTTCGCAAAAAACAACTTTTGGTTTATGCAATTTTACTATTCTAGCTACATCGAAAAATAAAGTACCTCTAGTATCTTCAAATCCCTTTTTTTGACCTGCTAATGAAAATGCTTGGCACGGAAATCCTGCAAGAAGAATATCGTGACTGGGTATATCTATTTCATTGATTTTTGTAATATCTCCAAAAATATTTATTTTATCTCCGAAATTTGCTAAATAGGTTTCCTGCGCTTTTTTATCCCATTCGGATACGAAGACAGTATTGATCTCCTCACCAAAGGCTTGCTCAAAGCCAAGTCTAATTCCTCCTATTCCTGCAAATAGGTCTATGGATTTATACATCATCAATCACCTACTGTATTCCACTATATCTTTAACATCGCATTCTAGAACATAACAAATCTTTGCAATGGTTTCTAAATCTATCCTTTTAACCTTATTATTGCAATAAGAATTAAGTTGCGTCCTTTGAAGATTTGCCTCTTTTTCTAATTTATTTTTGCTGATATTTTTCGCTTCTAAAACTTTGTCTATTTTAAAAATAATCTTTCCAAAATTCTGCATAAATTCCTCTCCTTTTAAATCTCCTGAATCGAAATTTAATCTATCCCTATTATAACATAGCCTAAAACTTCTTACAGGTCTAAGATTTCATCTTTATTCGACTTAGATTATAAATCTAAGCAAAAGAAAGACCGTAGCAGCTCACTACGGTCTGATTTTGTCCAAATGCAAACCATTTGGAACGATTATTTCGTGTATTCTTTTTTACTTCCGGTACCATTTGAGTACCAGTAGCCATTTTTCATTCTCTTTATAGCTTATCGTTTTTCAAATTTTACTTAAAATTGTTCCCGCTCCACGACTAAACATTAATTTTTGAGGAAAAATAGATGAAATAGACGAAGTGCAAAAAAGCCCACAGTGAGGCGTACACAGGTACGCCGCAGCGCGGGCTTTTTGAAACGAGTCTAGTTCGCCATTTTCACCAAAAATTTACTCCCATTCAATCGTAGCCGGGGGTTTCGATGTAATATCGTACACAATTCGGTTAATGTGCTCCACTTCGTTAACAATCCTCACGCTGACTTTGTCCAGCACGTCGTAGGGGATGCGGGCCCAATCGGCGGTCATGAAGTCGGTGGTGGTGACGGCTCTAAGTGCCAGGGTGTAGTCGTAGGTTCTGAAGTCGCCCATGACGCCGACGCTCCTGTTGTTGGTAAGGACGGCGAAGTATTGGTTGATGTCGTGGTCCATGCCGGCTTTGGCGATTTCGTCGCGGAAGATGTAGTCGGCATCTCTTAGAATGTCGAGTTTTTCTTCGGTGATTTCGCCCATGACGCGGATAGCGAGGCCGGGTCCGGGGAAGGGTTGGCGCCAGACGAGTTTGGGATCGAGGCCGATGGCTTCGCCCAGTTTTCTGACTTCGTCTTTAAAGAGGTCTCTTAAGGGCTCGATGAGGTCTTTGAAGTCGACGACGGCGGGCAGACCGCCGACGTTGTGGTGGCTTTTGATGACGGCGGCGTCTCCCGCCCCGCTTTCAATGATGTCGGGGTAGATGGTGCCTTGGGCCAGGAAGTCGACGGCGCCGATTTTTCTGCCTTCGTCTTCGAAGACGCGGATGAATTCTTCACCGATGATTTTTCGTTTTTGTTCGGGGTCGGTGACGCCTTTTAGGCGCTTTAAGAAGCGGTCTTTGGCATCGACGCGAATGAAGTGCATGCCGGTGTCTTTAAAGGCTTCTTCCACTTCGTCGCCTTCGTTTTTGCGCATGAGGCCGTGGTCGACGAAGATGCAGATGAGGTTTTCGCCGATGGCATCGACGAGGAGTTTGGCGCACACGGAGGAATCGACGCCGCCTGAGAGGGCGAGGAGGACTTTTTTGTCGCCGACTTTTTCTTGGATGGCGCGCTTGGCTTCGATTGCGAAGTCGTCCATGTTCCAGTCGCCTTTGGCGTGACATACTTTTTTCAGGAAGTTGTCGATGATTTCGTGACCGTGTTCTGTGTGATTGACTTCGCCGTGGAATTGAATGGCGTAGATGTTTTTCTCTTTGTTTTCCATGGCGGCCACGGGGCAGCTGTCGGTGGATGCCACGGTGCGGAAGCCTTCGGGGAGTTCTTTGACGTAGTCGATATGGCTCATCCAGGTGCTTTGTTCCACATCCAGGCCGTCGAAGAGTTTCGAGGCGGGATCGACCATGGTTTTGGTCTTGCCGAATTCTCGCTTGTCGGATTTGGTGACGGTACCGCCCATGTTTTTGGCGATGAGTTGCATGCCGTAGCAGATGCCTAAGATGGGCAGGCCCATGTTCAGTATTTCGGGATCGATGTCGGGGCTTTTGTCGTCGTACACGCTGTTGGGCCCGCCTGTGAAGATGAGGCCGATGGGCTTTTCTTTTTTAATGGCCTCCAGGGCTTTTTTGTAGGGCACGACTTCGGCGTAGACGTTTTTTTCCCGCACGCGCCGTGTAATCAGTTGATTGTATTGACCACCGAAGTCGATGACCAGTATTTTTTCTCTTTCCATGGAAAACCTCCTTTTCGGCTTTTATTATAGCATATTCGGCGCCGGTCTTTTTCCCGCGCGGCCGCATTGTTTTTTCAATTTTTCGAAGAATGTATGGTATACTATGTTCAGTATATATTTTTACATTAAATGCAGGGGGTGTTGTATGTCCGGAAAGTTTTCGGGACAAAAAATTCGAACCATGCGCAAGGCTTTGGGCATGAGTATTAAGGATTTGGCGGAGGCGGCCAATTTGTCCACGGGGCTGATCAGTCAAATCGAGCGGGATTTGGTTTCGCCTTCGGTGAATGCCATGTTGCGCATTGTGGATGCTTTACATACGACCATGGGGGAATTTTTCGAGGATGTACCTTCGAAGAAGAAGCCCACGATTATTCACAGCGGCGACCACATGATGTTGGACGACGGTGCCGCGGACCGCAGGGTGCGCCTTTTGTCGCCTGAAGGCCGGCGCCACTACGAGGTGGTGGAGATGCGCTTTGAAACCACGGACAGGAAGGATGTGCTTCCTACCACCGACGATGAGGGGGAAGCCTTCGGCTTTATTACGGCGGGCCGCCTCACGGTGATGGTGGACGATGTGCTCTATCCCATCGAGGCGGGAGACAGCATTGCCTTCGACCGCAGTGCCCGGTATGCGCTTTTTAATGAACACCGGGAGCCGTGTCTGTCTATGTGGGTGTTTTTACCGCCTTCGAATTTGAAAAAACAGGGGTCTTGAGATCCCTGTTTTTTTATTTCCATTTTTCGAAGAATTCTCGGTAGTAGGACAGTTTGGTCATGTGTCTTGTTTCCACCCAGTTCATGATGGCGTCTTTGTCAAGGAAGATGAAGTCGTCGACTTCTTCCGGATCCATGGTGATGTCGGATTCGGTGAGTTCTTTTTCGATGCGATAGATGTAGTAGTGGGCGGGAAATTCTGTAATGATCCGATCGAGGATCAGTTCGTCTTCTTGAAGGCGAATGCCCATTTCTTCCTGCATTTCGCGGATCATGGCTTCTTCCGGCGTCTCGCCTTTGATGGCGCTGCCGCAGGCGGTGCAGGACCAGTAGCCGGGGTAGTTTTTCTTGTTCATGGAGCGTTTTTGCAGGATGTAGCGCCCGTCGGGGGTGCGGATCCAGGCTTCCACGACGCGGTGGTAGCGGCCCTTGGGCATGCGCTCGCCTCGGCGGAGTTCTTCGCCGGTGGGGCGATTGGCTTCATCGTAGAGATCCCAACGTTCGCTCACACCAAGGCTCGCTTTCCCGCTGCTTCGACAAAGCCGTGGAACAAGGGGTGGATGTGGTTGGGGCGGGATTTAAATTCCGGATGGAATTGACAGGCCACGAAGTAGCTGTCTTGCTCCAATTCGATGACTTCCACGAGATCCAAGTCTTCGTTGATGCCGGCGATGGTGAGGCCGGCGTTTCTAAGCATGCCTCTGAATTCGTTGTTGAATTCGTAGCGGTGGCGGTGGCGTTCTAAAATGTCCGCTTCTTTGTAGAGCTTGGCGGCGCGGGTGCCCTCGGTTAAGTGGCAGGGGTAGTTGCCCAGCCGTTGGGTGCCGCCCATGTTTTCCACGCCTACTTGGGCTTCCATAAGGTCGATGACCGGGTAGGGAGCGTTGACGTCGAATTCCGTGGAGTTGGCGTCTTTTAAGCCGGCGATGTTTCTCGCAATGTCGATGACGGCGATTTGCATGCCGAGGCAGATGCCGAAGTAGGGAATTTTGTGTTCGCGGGCGTATTTCGATGCGCGGATCATGCCTTCGATGCCTCGCTCGCCGAAGCCGCCGGGAACGATGATGCCGTGAACGTCTTTTAATGCCTCGTCCAGGGCCTTTTCATCGACCAAATCTTCCGCATCCACGTAGTCGATGGTGACCAAGCGGCCCATGTCGTAGCCTGCATCTAAAAGGGCTTGGGTGACGGAGAGGTAGGCGTCGTGAAGCTGCACGTATTTGCCGACGAGGGCGATGCGGATGGTGCCTTCCGCTTGTTTAAAGGCTTCCACCATGTGGCGCCAATCGTCGGCTTTTAATGCCTTGGGCTCAAGCTTCAGGTGGTTCATGATGATTTCGTCGAGGTTTTGTTCTCTGAACACATTGGGTAGTTCGTAGATTAAGTCGACGTGGCGGGATTCGATGACATTTTCTTCGGGCACGTCGCAGAAAAGGGAGATTTTCTTGCGAATGGAGGCGTCGATGGCGCCGTCGCTTCGGGTAATGATGATGTCCGCCTTGATCCCTTGGCTCATGAGTTGTTTAAAGCTGTGTTGGGTGGGCTTGGTCTTCAGCTCGTCGCTTCCCGGAATCACGGGAATGAGCACGGTGTGCACAAAGAGCACGTCTTCCACGGCACATTCCGAGTGGATTTGGCGAATGGCTTCGATAAAGGGAAGGCCTTCGATGTCGCCGACGGTGCCGCCGATTTCGGTGATGACCACATCGGCACCGGATTCTTTGCCGGCGCGGTAGATGGCGTGTTTGATTTCGTCGGTGACGTGAGGAATGACTTGCACGGTGGCGCCGTCGTAATCCCCGCGGCGTTCTTTTTTAATGACGCGGGAATAGATTTTTCCCGTGGTGACGGAGGCGGCTTTGGTGAGCTCCTCGTCGATGAAGCGTTCGTAGTGGCCCAAATCCAGGTCTGTTTCCGCCCCGTCGGCGGTGACGAACACTTCCCCGTGTTGGTAGGGGCTCATGGTGCCGGGATCCACATTCAGGTAGGGATCGAATTTTTGCATAAATACGCTGAAGCCGCGATTTTTCAAGAGGCGGCCGATGCTTGCCGCGCTAATGCCTTTGCCGATGCCGGAGACCACGCCGCCGGTTACAAATATATACTTCGTCATAATGCCTCCTAGTTGAGTTCAGTGAAAATGTCTTCGTAGGTGGGAATCGTCCAGTGTTTTCTGGAAATGCGATTTTCCAGTTCGTCGCAGATTTTGCGTATGTGGGGGAATTGGGTAATGACTTCTTTTTCGAAAAATTCCGCCCGGGCGTAGCCTTCCAGGGTCTTGGCCTTGGCGTAGGTGGCTTTTAATTTCTTGTGGCGCAAAAGGAGTTCCTCAAATAGCACATTTAAGGTTTCCAGGCGCTCTTTAAGTGCCGCATTTTCCAAGCGACCGGTGACGTTTAAAATGTCGTTTAATTCCGCCACCACCGCCGGTTCAACGTCTTTTGTGAGCATGGTCATAAGGGTTCTCGCTTCCAAAAAGCCGTGGACGGACACGGATTCCAGGCCCACTTCGTAAATGGCCTCGACTTCGCTTTCGCTCAGGATGTCGTAGTCGCCGAAGATCTTGATTAATTCTTTGTCCTTTAAGGCTTGAATGGCTTCAAAGAAGGTGCGGTAATGGGGCAGGCCCCGGCGCTCGGCTTCTTCTATCCAGGCTTGGGCGTAATTGTCTTTATTGTAGAGAATCCGCTCGTGGTCTCTGATGATTTCCGCGATGACGGTGTAGGCTTCTTTTCTGAGGGTTTCCTCGTCGGCGGCAAAGGGCTCCAGGCGCTCGGCGATTTTTCTTAAGCTGTGGCCCAGGGCCGTGTTAATGACGATGTTGGCATCGGCCCCGGTCATGGAAGAGCCCACCATGCGGAATTCGAATTTGTTGCCCGTAAAAGCCAAGGGGCTTGTCCGGTTGCGGTCGCTGGAATCCCGCGGCGTGTAGCCCAGGGAATTGATCTTGATTTCCGGCAGGGCTTCGATTTTCGCGTGGTACTCTTCGTGGGCGATGTCTTTTAAAATTTCTTCCAGGTCGTTTCCAAGGAAGATGGAAATAATCGAGGGGGGCGCTTCCAGCCCGCCTAAGCGCCTGTCGTTGGACGGCCCGCCCGATGCGATGCGAAACAGGGGTGCGTAGTCGTCGGCGGCTTCGATCATGGCCGCGAGGAATAAAAGGAAGGTGAGGTTTTCTTTCGGATTGTCTCCCGGATCGAAGACATTTTTACCGTAATTGGTGGTGAGGGAATAATTGTTGTGCTTGCCGCTGCCGTTGACGCCGGCAAAGGGCTTTTCGTGGAGCAAACAGACCAGGCCGTAGTCGGTGGCCGTTTCTTTTAATATGCTCATAATGAGCTGATTGTAGTCCACGGCGATGTTGGCATTTTCAAAAAGAGCCACGATTTCAAATTGGCAGGGCGCCACTTCGTTGTGCTCCGTCTTGGCGAAGATGCCCAGTTCCCAAAGCTTTTCGTTCACGGCCTCGTAAAAAGCCATGACCCGCTTGGGAATGCCACCCAGGTAATGGTCGCCCATTTCCTGGCCCTTGGGGGCGCCGGCGCCGATTAAGGTGCGGCCCACGCTTTTTAAATCGCTCCGTTTGTCGTAGTGGCGCTTGTCGATAAGGAAAAATTCCTGCTCCAGGCCCACCTTCGGCTTCATGCGGTAGGTGTATTCTTCCTTTTCAAAGAGATTCACCACCCGGGAGCCGTACTCGCTAATGAGGCCCATGGAGGCGAGCAAGGGGCCTTTTTTGTCCAGCTTGTCGCCGTTAAAGGAAACGAAGATGGTGGGGATGTATAAAATCCGGTCGATAATAAAGGAATTGGCCGTGGCATCCCAATAGGTGTAGCCTCTGGCTTCGAAGGTGCTGCGCATGCCGCCGGTGGGGAAAGAGGATCCGTCGCTTTCGCCGCGAATCAATTCCTTGCCGGAGAACCGCTGAATCACTTCGTATTTGTCCGTGCGGTCCAAAAAGGCGTCGTGTTTTTTCGCCGTAAGACCGTTTAGCGGCTGAAACCAGTGGCAATAATGGGTGGCGCCCTTTTCCAGGGCCCATTCTTTCATGGCGTGGGCGATGGCATCGGCGGTCTCCCGATCCAACGGCGCCTCGTTTCTGACGGCATTTTTCCAGCGGTGGTAAATGGCGTGGGGCAATCTTTCCCGCATCATGCGCTTGTTAAACGCCATTTCCCCGAATTTTTTGTCTAGATCCATATTCCCTCCTAAAATAGAAAAAATTGGTTCTCTCGAAAGATAACCAATATAAAAAAACCTATGACCCTCGCGGCGCAAGGGGTGTTTTCTTTTATAATAGTAAAAGGAATTTTCAATGTCAAGAACCGATAGAGGGGCCCGGGAAAAAATATGAAATCGACGCCCCTTCACTTGACAAGACCCCTCGTCCCTGTATAATGGATGTATTAAAAACTTCGATGGAGAAAAGTACGCGTGGCTAAATCTCAGGGAGTCGAATTCATCGATTGCAAGATTCGACGATGGCCGCCCGCGGAATCCCGCTCCGGAGTTGTCCGCAAAACGGACCGCTTGTCCCGTTACGACATGGAGGATACCCGATGAGGGTATTGAATTTGGGTGGTACCACGGTTTTTCGTCCCTGAGAAACCGTGGTTTTTTTATAGTCTAGGAGGATAAAATGGCTAAAGACAAGGAAAAATTTGTAAGAGAGATTACAGCCCGCGACGATGATTTCGCTCAGTGGTACACCGACGTGGTTTTAAAGGCGGAAATGGCAGACTACGCCCCGGTTCGCGGCTGCATGATTATTCGCCCCTACGGTTTCGCCGTGTGGGAACGAATTAAGGAAGAAGCGGACAAGCGCTTCAAGGCCACGGGCCACAAAAACGCCTACTTCCCCATGCTGATTCCGGAACATTTGCTGCAAAAAGAAGTGGAACACTTCGACGGCTTCGCCCCGGAAGTGTTGTGGGTTACCCACGGCGGCGACGAAGAACTGGCGGAACGCTTAATCGTACGCCCCACGTCAGAGACGATTATTAACTCCATGTATTCCAAATGGGTGCAAACCTATCGGGATCTGCCGGTGTTAATTAACCAATGGTGCTCCGTCTTCCGCTGGGAAAAGACCACCCGCCCCTTCCTGCGCACGGTAGAATTCTTGTGGCAAGAAGGCCACACGGTCCACGAAACCTACGAAGACGCTCAGGAAGAAACCCTGCGCATTCACGAAATTTATCGCCAAGTCATCGAAGATGAAATGGCCATTCCCGTCATCTTAGGGAAGAAGAGCGAATCGGAACGCTTCGCCGGCGCCGATGCCACCTACACCTTAGAGGCCATGATGCACGACGGCAAGGCCCTGCAATCGGGAACGAGCCACAACCTGGGCCAAAACTTCGCGAAAATGTTCGACATTCAATTCCAAGACAGAGAAGGCAAGCTCGCTACGGCATGGACCACGAGCTGGGGCATTTCCACCCGCTTAATCGGCGGCCTCATCATGGTTCACGGCGACGACCGAGGCATGGTCATGCCGCCTCACGTGGCGCCGACCCAAGTGGTCATCGTGCCCATCGCCATGCATAAAGAAGGTGTCAAAGAAAAGGCCCAAGATCTCTACGACAGCTTAAAGAACCGTTTCACCGTGGAACTGGACGACCGTGAACAATACAGCCCGGGTTGGAAATTCAACCAATGGGAATTAAAAGGCGTGCCCCTACGCGTGGAAATCGGCCCGAAAGACATCGAAAAGAACCAAGTGGTCTTCGTGCGCCGCGACACCAACGAAAAAATCTTCGTTCCCATGGACAACCTGGCGGATACGATCGACGACATGCTTGAAACCATTCAAAAAGAAATGTTTGAAGCGGCGAAAAAACGCATGGAAGAAAATACCTTCTCCGTCACGGACTACGACGACTTCAAGGAAAAAATGGCCGCAGGCAATCCCTTCCTGAAAGGCATGTGGTGCGGCGACGAAGAATGCGAGGCGCAAATCAAAGAAGAAACCACCGCCACCATTCGCTGCATCCCCTTCGAAGAAGAACACCTGTCAGACACCTGTGTCCACTGCGGCAAACCCGCCAAGCACATGGTCTACTACGCAAAGGCTTATTAATTTCACAGAAAAAGCACTCGGACGCATCCGAGTGCTTTTGTTTTGCTCGAAATTAATTTTCCATCTTCTGCTTTTTCAGCCCTTCCCGATAGGCCCGCTTGCCGCGAATGTAGCGCCGCAGGCGCCGGAAGATGTCCACCGCCGCGGGAATCAAGAAGCCGATGGCCACGTAGCGGTAGGGCAATAAGGTTTGGGCGTAGCGATCGAAGACGTAGGCGTAGGCGTACATGTAGACCTGAACCCAGTAGGCGAAGAGCACGAAGTAGGTTTCCGCCACGGTTTTTTTCGCGAGAAGCACCGCCACCGCTGCGGCCATGGCCAGGGTAAAGTCGATCTGCCGCAGGTGGATGATGGGGTATTTCGTTTTGGGAATGACTTCGTCCCAATAAAAGGTATCGAAGAGCATGCTCTTGGGCTTGAGCCACAAATAACTTTTCAGCATGGAATCCCGGTCGTGTTTCCACCAATAGACCATGCGGCCGCGGGCCAGTTTTTCGTCGGTTAAAAGCTCCAGGTAGCGCTGGTGTTTCGCGGAAAATTTGCCGTCTTTGTCTTTTAAGAAGGCGTGTTCTTCCCGCACTTTTTCATCGAAGGGTGCCCGATCCACTTCCTCATCGGTTGGATAGCCTTCGCCCTGATAGGTGCCTAAGAGCAGGGGATTGCCGATGCCGTAGGTGGTGGGAATAAAGGCGCGGAATTGTTTGTAATTGCGCACGCTCCAGGGCAGCATAAAGGCCAAGAGGGCCAAGAAGATCATAAAGGCCTGACCGTAGAGGCGGGTGGAGGGGTATTTCTTGATCCACAAGTAAGGCAGGGGCAAGAAAAAAAGGCAAATGGCCTGGGCTTTGAGCAGAAAGGCCAAGAAGGCGCTTAGGGCCATGATAATGAAGCCCGCCCAGTCTTTTCTGTTGCCCATGCGAATCACGCCGTAGAGGTAGAGGGTCACGAGAAAGAGGTAGGGGGTCTCCGTTAAAATCAAGTTGTCTTGCCAGGCGAAGTCCGGCGTAAAGTACATGAGGGTGGGCAGGACGGCGGCGTAGGTGGGGGCTTTTTCTCTTATGGTGAGGTAAGTAAACCAGGCGGCCAGGGTGCCCATGAAGCACCAGGCCACTTTTAAGGCGAGCCATAGCCCGCGGCCGGTGCCGAAGGCCTTGGCGAATAAGGCGATGAGAGCGGGAAGCCCGGGCATGATCTGGGCACTTACGACGCCGTGCATGGTTAAGGTGGCGGTGCGGTACATGGTAATGCCCGCCTTCATGTAGCTTAAGTCGTCGCTTTTAAGGCTGTAGGCGGCGCCTAAACGGGAAAGCATCCACAGGCGCTCAAAAAAAAGCAACCAAACAATGATAAGCATCACCCAATGGTTGCGGAAAAAATTGTTTCTTTGTCGATACACGCCTTCCACCGGCCGCCCTCCTTTTCCATCTCTTTGATGTTCATCATACCACCTTTTGGCGAAGTATGGTAGAATAGGATAGTCATTTTTACTTTTGAATATGAAAGAGGCGATACGTATTATGAAGCGTTACATTGGAACGACAACCCGAGGCATTCGACTGCCCATCGTAAAGAAAGGTGACAACCTGGTCGACGTGGTTTTTGATTCGGTGAAAAAAGCCATCGAATCGGAAAACATCGAACCGAAGGACAGAGACATTATCTGTGTCACGGAATCTTTGGTCGCAAGAAGCCAAGGCAATTACGCCACGGTAGACGACATTGCCAAGGACGTCGCCGAATCCTTCGACGGCCCCTTCGGCGTTGTTTTTCCGATCTTATCACGGAACCGCTTTTCCACGATCTTAAAGGGTCTGGCAAAGAGCGGCCGCAAGCTCCATATCTTGCTGAGTTTTCCCTCCGACGAAGTGGGCAACCACTTAATGGATGAAAACAAGCTCTACGGCACAGGCATCAACCCCTACCGCGACGTCATTACGGAAGCGGAATACCGGGAACACTTCGGCGAAGAAGTAAAACACGAATTCACGGGCATCGACTATGTGAAGCTCTACAAGGAAATTGCCCCGAACAGCGAAATCTACTTCTCCAACGACCCCCGCACCATCCTCTCCTACACCAAGGACGTGTTGGTGGCAAGCATTCACACCCGGGAACTGATTAAGCGGGAATTAAAAGATTCCGGCGCAAATAAGGTTCTGGGTCTGGACGATGTTTTGGCCAAGGAAAGCACCGAACACGGTTACAATGCCGACTACGGCGTTCTGGGCAGCAACATGGCCGGCCCGGAAACCATTAAGCTCTTCCCGAGAGACGGACAAATCTTCGTCGACGCCCTGCAAAAGCGTCTCAACGAATACTTCGATGCCCACTTCGAAGTCATGATCTACGGCGACGGCGCCTTTAAAGATCCCGTCGGAAAGATTTGGGAACTGGCCGACCCGGTGGTCTCCCCGGCCTACACCGACGGCCTGGAAGGCACGCCCAGCGAGCTGAAGATGAAGTATCTCGCCGATACGGAATTAAAAGATTTGAGCACGGAAGAAATGCAAGCGGCCATCGTGGACAGAATTCACGAAAAAGATGCCAACTTGGTAGGCAAAGACGAAACTTTGGGCACCACGCCCCGTCGTCTCACCGACCTTTTAGGTTCTCTCGCCGACTTAACCAGCGGCAGCGGCGACAAGGGTACGCCGGTGGTCATGGTTCAAGGCTATTTCGACAACTACGCAAACGACTAATCGTCTATTATGAAAGCCCCGAATTGAGTTTCGGGGCTTTTTCTATGCTCAGATTTAAAAAGGATGGTAGCGGAGGGAAAGATCGAAGCGGGGGGATTTTTTCAGCACGGTGCGGGGGCGGGAGAAGGCCTCGTAGCTCCACTTGCCGTGGTAGCATCCCATGCCCGAGGGCCCGATGCCGCCGAAGGGCGCCTTGTTTGACGCCAGGTGCATGAGGGTGTCGTTGACGCAGACGCCGCCGCTGTCCACGGCGCGGATGGCGCGGCGAATAAAGCCTTCGTCCGTTGAGAAGAGATAAAGGGCCAGGGGCTTGTCTTTTTCCCTTAATTCTGTGAAGAGGGCGTCTTCCGATTCGTAGGCGATTACGGGCAGAAGGGGCCCAAAGATTTCTTCCTCGAGGAGCCGCCCCCGAGGATTTTCCACGACGCAGGGAAAGACGTGGAGGCTCTCGTCGTAGAAAATGCGCCCGTGTTTCGTGCGAATGTCCCCCTCCTTCGCCAGCTCCTTCATGCGTAGGTAGCGGCCCCGGTGGTTCATGCGCACGGTTTCGTTAATAAAGTAATCTTCCGTGGGAAAGGCTTCTTCAAAGGCATCGGCGAGGGCATCGATGAGGGCCCCTTTTTGCGACCCGTGAACGTAGACCGTATCCGGCGCCACGCAGGTCTGCCCGGCGTTCATGGTTTTGCCGAAAGCGATGCGCTTCGCCGCCATGGGAATGTCGGCGGTTTTATCGACAATGACCGGGCTCTTGCCTCCAAGCTCCAAGACGACGGGCGAGGGGTGTGCCGCCGCCTGGTTCATCACCGCGCGGCCCACATCGCTATTGCCTGTAAAAAACACCTTGTCGAAGGGCTCGGCCAGTAGGGCTTTCGCCGCCGCTTCCTCGCCGAAGACGAAAGACACCAGGCCTTCATCGAGCACGCTACGGCACAGGGCCTCGAGCACCTTTGCCGTCTCGGGCGCAAACTCCGATGGCTTCACCACCACGGCGTTTCCCGCGGCAATGGCTCCCACCACGGGCAAAAGGCTTAGCTGAAAGGGGTAGTTCCACGGGCTGATAATAAGCACCGCCCCATAGGGCTTGCGGCAAACGGCGAGAGTACTCGGCAATTGGGCCATCCCGGGAAGGGGGCGCAACGTGCGGCCGTAGCGATTCATGTGGCGAATCATGTGGCGGATCTCTTCTTTTACGAGATAGACTTCCGTGAGAAAGGCTTCTCTGGAAGACTTGTTTAAATCCGCCTTTAAAGCGGCGTCGATGGCGCCGCGGAAACCATCGATGCCTTTAAGGAGGGCGTAGAGTTGTTTCTTTCGATAAAGGAGGGGCCGGGTCTTTCCCGAGCGGAAAAAATCCCGGGCCGTCATGTATGCGTCGTGGCTGTTCATTGTTTCACCTCTTTTTAGATTCATACCCTTCGCAATAAAAAAACCGCCGTTGTGGCGGCGGCTTTATTTCACCACAGATGCCGTAATTTATATTAACTCTAAAATAATATATATTAATTAGATTATATTAAAAGGAGCTACTATAGATTTAAGCAAATCAATTCTGAAGTAGCTCCTTTTATCATTTGATTTTCATAATAAGCCTACAGACTTACGGGCAAGGATAATTCTAATGATCTTGCACCACTTCTGCCGGTGGCATTCCTTATCTTTTCCCCATTGTCCTCCAGATGAGAGTAACGATCTGTGCTCTAGTACAATCGTTACTCGGACCAAATGAGGATTCTGTTATCCCTTTTGTTACATTTTCCTTAACTGCCCACATTACCGCTCTTGAGTAGTAAGCGTTTGACGCCACGTCATTAAACGGGTTACTTACATTGACCTCCGGAGACTTTTGTTCTCGCCAAATAAATGTCACTATTTCGGCGCGATTGCAATTTTTATTCGGGCTAAATGTATCTTTGCTTGTACCAAAGCAGATACCTTTTTCTACTGCCCATGCAACTGCGTCGTAGTAATAACTATCTTTCGTAACGTCCTTAAACTTCTTAATAGACGTATTTGAAGTCGGACTACCTGAAGCTCTCCATAGGAATGTAATAGCCTCAGCACGAGTACATACTTTGTTAGGTGAAAAGGTATTGGTGGACGTGCCCTTGGTAACGCCTTTATTGACTGCCCAAGTGACCGCATTTTCATAGTAGGAACCAGACGGAACATCTGTAAAATGATTAACCATTCCACTAAATGCGTCCGGAGTACTCCCTGGAGAAGAACCGGACCCTGCATTTGTTCCTTTTTCCGGTTTGATGGGGCTTCCTGGGCCTACAGGATTATTATGCCCACCAGGTTTAACCGTTCCGCTTGGATTATCTGGATCTTCTGGCTTGACGGTGCCTCCTGGACTGTCCGACCCGCCGCCTACTGTGAACGTATTACTTACAACCACAGAACCGTCATCGTTACTATAAATATAAATATGGTAAGAACCTTTTTCCAATTTTCCCGTCGGGATTTTTTCTTTCATTTTTCCCTCGGCATTAGAATCCCCACTTTTTAACGCAATAACAGAATCTTCTTTCTGAATAGAAATCAGATGATACAACTTGTTCGGATCAAGACCTGTCGAGGCCACTATAACTGTTCCGCTTGCTGCATCATAAGAAGCATTTATTTCAGGCTGTGCTGCATGTACTGGCACAGCTAAAATAAATGATAATAGAATCCCTGCCAATAAAGATGATATTCTTTTACGTTTTTTATTCATAGATATCCCCCATTGACTACAGAGAGGCCGATCCAAAGATTCTACCACCTGCATTTGGTGTTTCGGCGGTCATTTTTGGTTGACGTTCTGTTAGCCATACAGTCACACGATTATCTTTGGCATAAGAAAGGTTCATTAAGCCGTTTTGGGGTACGGGCACTGCGTAAATGGAATTTACACCAGAGGGATTCGTAATTTGAACCAACAGATAATTACCATTTTGCATGTTTGAAACCTTAACCTGAGCCACCTTACCTAATCCTCCATTTCCTTGAGCGACAAGCTTAACGGTGGGTGTTTCTAATGACTCGCCATTTTTTACTCGTATATGAGAGCCGTCAACCAATGCTTCGGAGACCAGTTTATTTTTGACCGCTTCGTTTTGGACTGTAATGACATAGTCGCTTGCCATTCGATAGAATGCATTTGCTCCAACCTTTGATAATGCTGGTGATTCGATAACAATACTTCTTAGCTTATTACAATCTCTAAATGTGTTTTTACCAATAACATCCGTTTTTTCCGGAATGTTAATTTCTTCCAAAGAAGTACAGCCCTCAAAGACGCCGGTCAATTCATCTTCATCCTTTTGAATTAGGTCGCCCAATACCTTCAAGCCACTTCCTAATTTAATACTTCTAAGTCCTGTGCAACCCTCAAAAGTTCCGCCCTTTAATACTTCAATGTCGTTGCTAAGCTCAATGGAATTGAGCCCAGTACAATGAAAGAACGCTTTCTCGCCTATGTTGCTGATTTTCGTCAAATCAATGTCTTTCAGCGCATTACAATTCCAAAATGCAGTATCGCCAATTGATGTTACGGTGGCCGGTAAAATAACTCTTTCCAACTTGGAATCGCGGGCAAAGGTTCCTTCAGGCAATTCCGTCCATGAAGAACCTTCTTCAAAATTTACCTCACGCAGACTATAGTTAAAGAACATCGTACATTTTCCAATATCCTTCACCGTCTTTGGTAAAGAAATTGTCTCAAGTGCGGAATTATCACTTAAGGCTCCATTTCCTAGCTTTTTCAAATGGCTGCCGGGTTTATAAGTGATCGCTTTTAGCTTATGGCAACCGCTAATCGCATTAACCCCTATCGTCTCCACGCCTGAAGGAATTTCAAACATTGTCAACTCCGGAGCTTTGTAGAGAGCATGATCTGATATGGTTTTTACCGTATCTGGTAAATGAAATTCCGTAACAAGGCTATTTAGCAAAGCATTTGATGCCACAGAGATAACATTATAGGATTTGTCTTCATTTTTTATAGTCGCAGGAATCGTAACAATACCTTTTGCTTTAATTTCATTGGACCCATCACCGATTTGAACAGTGCCATTCTCTCCGGAAGCCGGTTCTGTAAGAACTTTATAAAAGACACCATTCACTGTGAAAGAGCCGCTTGGTACAGGTAGTGGCGAGTCCTTTATCTTAACTTGTGCTTCACTAATACCACTAGCTACAACCATGTTTTTTATAGCATTGTTAGTAACTGTCACAACCAAATCGGGTGATGTTACAGAGAATGCACCTTTTGCCATAGAATTCATTTGTGTTGCTAAAATTTCAATGGAAGAAAGGCCAGGGCATTTACCAACGGCGGAGTTTTCAATCTTCTCTACAGATGCAGGGATTTGTAAATTGCTTAAGCTCTCACAATCCCATATTAAATATGTGACCATTGTTTTTAGGCCGGAAGGAAGTTTCAATGTTTCCAGATTGGGGCATTTGTAAAAACTGAGTCGTTCAATTGATGTTACAGAATCGGCAATTGAAATACTTTCCACTTTCGATTGCTGGAATGCAAGAGATTCAATGTTTTCTACGCCTTTTCCAATAACAATCTCTCTCAATTTAGGCGATGTCCCTTGAAACGCATAAGTCGAAATTTTTTTCACGCCCGCCGGTGTTGTGTAGCTAGAGCCTTTTTTATTGGCCGGATATTGCAATAATGATGTCCCATCTTTATTAAATAAGACCCCATCCACAGACTTAAACATGGGGTTATTGTTCGCAACAGTAATTTCTGTTAAACCATTACAGCCTTCTAAAGGCCGCTTGCCAACTTTATTTAGAGAAGCAGAATAATGAAAATTAGTGATCGAAGTAGATTGGAAGGCATTCTCTCCCAAACTATTTAATTGATTGTTTTTTGTCAAGCCAATGCTTTTTAGTGCCGTGCAGTTATTGAATGCTTTGTCTTCAATAATCTCCAAGGTGTCAGGCAGTTGAATGCCCTTTAAACTATTGCACCATTGAAATGCGATTTTACCAACTGTTTTTAGCCTACTCCCCACGGGGATCACGACTTCTCGAAGTGCCTCATCACACCAAAAAGCCTGTTCTTTTATTGTTGTAAGGCTTGCAGGCAAACTCACCTTTTGTAAATCGCTGCAACTGCTAAAAGCCATCTCGCCAATTTCTGTAATGCCCTCCGGAAGATCAACTGTTCTTAGACCACTATAGGAAAAGGCATCTTTTGGAATAACCTTTAACTTGGGAGATAGGGTTATTTTCATCAAGTTGCTGGCCATGCAAAAGGAGCTTTCGTCTATTTGTTCTACGGTAGAAGGCATTTCAAAAGATGTTAATTGCGCTCCGCGGAATGCACTTTTCCCTATGGTTTTAATTCCTTCCGGTAAAGTCACCGAAGTAAGTTTGGAACCTTTAAATGCATAGGGAGCAACGGATACGACAGTATAGTCCTTTTCATCTCTCTTGACATTAGCCGGAATTGAAAGGCTTCCATTAGCATCGGTTGCTAAAGTTTTTCCATCCCCAATTTGGACTGTTCCTTTTTGACCGTCATTCGCCTCAGACAACACCTTGTACATCACACCATTGACTACAAATGTTGGCTCGGCAATTGGTGCTGATAGCGTAATGTTATCGTCAGCGATGCCAGAGGATTTCAACAGCGTTCTAGTTTCTTCAGAAGCAACCACAAACTTAAGATCACTACACCCATAAAAGGCATTTCTTCCAATGGAATGCAACGAGGTTGGGATGGTCAATGTTTCAAGCCTAGAACAATTCCAAAAAGCCAAGTCTCCTATTGACTCCAAGCTATTACCCAGGTCCAGTGACGTCAAGCCAGTAGATTTGGAAAAGGCATACTTTCCAAGGACTTTAACTCCTTCCGGTAATTTCACACTTTGAATATTGCTATTGTTCGCGAATGCATAATCCCCTATGTTTTTTACTGAAGCCGGGACAGTAAAGTCTGTATCTTTTTTCCCTTCAGGATACTTTATAACTGTCGTTTTATCCGCTGAGTACACCACTCCATTTTCACTGGCATAGAGTGTGTTCCCTTGAGTAACAGATATATTCTTTAAGCTAGGACAATTGTTGAATACATTCTTTCCCATTGTAGTTAAACTGGCCGGTAGAGTTATAGATGGTAACTGCTTATTATGTGAGAAAACTTCGTCTCCGAGGGAAGTGACCCCTTCAGGTATGACTACAGAAGTTAATTTACTACACTTCGTAAAAGCTGACGTACCTATCGTCTTTACTGAAGCAGGTATATTGATAGATTTAATAGATGTAGTGTCAAATGCATTGTCTCCAATAGCTTGTAACTGACTATTTTCTGCAAATTGGACGTCGCTCAATGATGTTAAATCTGAAAAAGCAGATTTGCCGATTGAAGTCACTGAAGCAGGTATTGTCACGCTACCTAAGCTATTTTCCTCTGTACTATTATCAAAGGCTTTGTCTCCAATAGCTACTACTTTAAAAGTTTCGTTTTTATCATTGGTAACAGTTTCTGGTATTTGAAGGCTCTTTTTGTTAATAGTCATAGAAAATTTTCCATTACCAACTTGGACGGCCCCAGGAGTGTCCTCTGTTTTATCTTTTATGACTTTATATGTTATTCCATCTTTTTCAAATGTGTCTTTCTCCCCATCTGCAAAAGTTGCTGATCCCATAGATGTAAATATAAGTAACAAGGATATTATAAATGACGCTATGCGTTGAAATAGTCTGCCTCTCATGTCTGTCCTCCTTTTTATAAATAATCTGCCTTGGCGCTTTATGCGAATTGCTGCCCATGAAACTAGCAAAATATAAGCTAAATTTTTAAGTGCCTTTCATGTCATTTCCTCCGATCTAATACCTGCTAAGTGACGCCAATAGTAGTGGCCTTAAATCAGACCCTTTTGCTACGATTAGCTTCTTGATAGATATTATCATAACCGGCATTCTATGTAAGCTTTTTTCCGAAGATTGCCTCATGCTAGATTTGCACTTGACTTGGCTTGACAATTCAAGCCATAAAAAAGAGACAAACCTCGAGTTTTTATCGAGGTTTGTCTGCAGTCTGACCGCCGTCATGGCGGCGGCTTTTATTTCAGTTGTCGATTCATTTTTTCCACCATACGCTTTTCCTTAAAGTAGATGGCGATCCAAATGATGAAGTAGATCGCAGCAAAGGAAAGGACGGAATAAAGGACCGAGGTCGGGTCTGTGAACCACTTTAGGTAAAATCCCACGAAGACAAAGTAGACGAGAAGGATGAAAAAGTGCAGGCCATGCATAAGGTAGAATGCGCCTTTCTTGCTTTTACAAAATTCGCCGCACAGATAGGACACGAGGCCGAAGCCGCCGTAGCAGAAACACTGAATGATTTTCGCATAACCGGGGGCCGCGGTATCGACAAATTCCGATACGCCGACGATGTTCATGCCCAGTCTGATGGAGACAAAGGCTTCGATAAGGGCACCGATGCCCACGCCGATTAAAAAAGAGACCATCGCATTTCTTAAAGTTTTCATAATAGACCTCCTAAAGTCCCAGGGCTTCTTTAAATGCCCGCAGGTTTCGCCGAGATACGTAGACCACGTCGCCGTTTTTCATTTCCACGGCGATGGTTCCCGTAAAGCTTAAATCCAATTTCTTCACGTAATCTAAATTAATGATGTCGAAGCGGGATATGCGCAAAAAGCGGTGGGCCCTGAGGCGCTCTTCGCAAGCGGCAAGGCTCAGCCTGAGGCGGTAGATCTCGCCCCCCGCCACGGCGTAAACCGATTTGTCTTGGGCATAGATCCGCAGGGTATCACCGTAATCAAGAAGAAAGACCTCTTCTTCCTTCATGCCCACTAGCTTTTCGATGGCTGCCGTATTTAATGCCTCTCGTAGTTTTTCCACTTCTTCCGTCATGGTCCGGGTGTAAATTTTCACCGACGGCTGCTCGTAAGCGTCGTCTAAAATGATTTCGACCTTCATGTCGCACCTCCTGCGTTTATAGTAATGGACGGGACGGATAATTTCCGCTGTTTTTCGACAAGCGGTATCTTTTTTCTCCCGAGCGGTACAAAAAAAGGCACCCGCAGGTGCCGCAATTTATATTTCCATGACGCCGTTGGTCACAAAGAGCCGGGTCACGCCTAAGAATTTTTCCGCATCGATGATGATGCAGTCTCCCTCCACTTCGGTGTAGTAGGGGTAGTACACGTCCACGCCGCGATCCTCGCACTTTTTGTAGACGATGGGATCTTTCTTCGGCAGACCCTTGGATACGGTGGCGCTCATGACATCGGCGACACCGCAGCAGGCCATCTCCGGCGTATCCACGGAGAGGGCGGTGATGTTTTTCTTTTTTACATAGGCCATGGCGGCGTCGGTTAAGCGGGCGCTGGTTGCTTTCATGGGTATCCTTTCTGTTTATGCGATTTTTTTCTTCATGAATTTAATGGCCACGATTTTTTTAATGTCCTTTACTTCTTTTAAGCCCAAGAGATCCAGGATAAAGAAGTAGAGTACGGAGGAAAGGGCCACGGTGAGGGTGAAGAGAATGAGTTTGACGGCGTTGCCCGCATTGCCTAAAAGGCCGAGGCCGCCGAAATAGAAGTAGTAGGCGAAGGCCCCCATAATCACCGAGGCGATGACGGTTTTTACGGTGATCTTCACATAGCTTCGCATGCCGATGTGGCCGATTTTCTTTCTCAGCATGGTGAAGGAGAACCAGGTGACCACGGTTTGGGCGATGGACACGGAAAGTGCCAGGCCGTTGATGCCCATGGTGCGTACCAAAATCAAGTTGCATCCCACATTAAAGAGCACATTGACCACGCCGAGGTAGAAGGGGGTCTTCGTGTCTTCCAGGCTATAGAAGACCCGGTTTTGCACATTGTTCACGGAGATGGACACGAGGGCCAAGGTGTAGAAGCGGAGGCAAATTGCCGTGGCGTCGGCATCGGCTTGGGTGAAGACGCCGCGCATAAAGGCGAGTTCCACAATGGGCTGCGCCAGGACGATAAGCCCGGCCATGGCGGGAATGGTGATGAGGAGCACGGAGCGCACGGAGCCGTTCATGATCCGCTTGCCTTTTTCCATTTCTCCTTCGTCGAAGGCCTTGCTCATGGCGGGATAGATCACCGAGGTAATGGCGGTAATAAAGATCCCGATCACGAGCACATTGAGCTTGTTGGCGTAGTCCAGGCGACTCATGGAGCCGGAGGCGAGGCCCGATGCCAATGCCCGGTTGACCAAGGTGTTAATGTTGTTGACGCTGACCGTAATAATGGCGGGAATGGCCAAGAGCAGGGTCTGCTTCGTGTGCTCGTCTTTTAGATCCAGCATGGGCTGAAAGCGGTAGCCCACACGGTGGGAGCCGTACCAAACGCAGATGTATTCCGCCACGACGGCGAGAACGGAAACGATGGTAAGGCCGTAGATGCCGAATTTCGTGGAGAAGATCATAAGGTAGCCCAGATACACCAGGTTCAACCAAATGGGCACCGATGCGGCGATGCCGAAGCGGTTGTGGAAGTGTAAATAGCCGGTGAAGATCCCCTCGTATGCGGAAAAGACGATGACGGGCATACCCAATTGAATGAGCTGCACCGTAAGGGCCTTGGTCCGCGGATCGAAGCGGGGGCCGACGAGCATGGTCAGAAGGGGCGCCCCCACAATGCCTAAAATCATGATTAAAATCGTAAGCAAACTTACGATGGAAAAGATGTTGTTGGTAAATTTATGCTTGCCTTCTTCTCCGTATTTGGAAAAGACCGACTGTAAACTGGGGATAAAAACGGTACTGATCCCCATGACGATGTACATACTCACCGTCGACGTTGCCGATTGGGCGGCGACGAATGCGTCTTTTTCAAAACCTGCCCCGAATATGGCGGCCACCATGGACTCACGGACGAAGCCCATCATTTTTCCGATAAGGGAAAATAAAATAATGAGCACCGTGGATTTGGCGATGGATGTCTTCTTCATACTGCCTCCTTACAAAGCTACATTATACCAAATGAAGAGGCGAGGAACTCAAAAGTTTTCCAAAGATCTATGGTAAAATGAGAGAAAAGGAGCGATTTATGAGAAAATGGATTATCGGTGCCATCCTTCTCCTTCTTGTGACGGCCGTGGGCCTGAAAATTTATGCCGCAAAAACGGAAGCGGCCCTTACCCGCCAGGTAAAACAGGAACAGGCGCGGCGCGAAGAAAGAGAAGAAGCCCGAAAAAAAGAAGCGGCGAAGAAAACGCCGCCGAAGGAAGTGAAAAAAGAACCGCCTGCCCCGGCAGAGATGCCGAAAGAGAATCCGCCTCAGGCGCAAACGCAGGTTCCTGCAGGCACGGGCCCCATCGTCGCCATCGACGCCGGCCATCAGGCCCACGGCAATCCGGAGAAAGAAACCATCGCCCCCTCGTCCAATGAAATGAAGGCGAAGGTAACTGACGGCACCCGCGGCGTGGCCACGGGCATCTACGAATATGAATTTAATCTGACTTTCAGTCGATGCCTGAAGCAAAAGCTGGAATCGGCGGGCTACCGCGTGGTGATGATTCGCGATTCCAACGACGTGGATCTTTCCAATCAGGCGCGGGCGGCCATCGCCAATGATTCCGGGGCGGATGTGTATTTAAGGATTCACGCCAACGGCGGGCCGAGGGCGGTCGCAGGCATCGAGACCTATTATCCGTCGAAAAATAATCCCGACGTGGGCCATTTAAGCGACGCATCCATGCGCCTTTCGGAGCTGATTTTAAGCGAAATGGCCGCCGCCACCTCGGCGAAGCCCCGCGGGGCCATCGCAAGAGACGATTTAACAGGCACCAATTTCGCCCATATGCCCACGAGCCTCATCGAGTGCGGCTACATGTCCAATCCCGAGGAAGACAAAAAACTCAACGACCCCAATTACCAAGAGGCCATGGCCTTAGGCATATTGCGGGCCCTGAATCGCTATTTCCAAAGATAAGGAGCGACTATGTTTACCATCCACAATTTTACCGACAACGACGACATTCGCATTGTAGAAGAAAAAGGACCTTTTCAGGTGCTGGAATACAAGCGGGATCTTTCCGTGCGCAGAGAAGAAGCCATGGAGGCCTACTTCGCTTCTCAAATGAATGTAAGGAAGCGGCAAGTGTACTGCGATCTTTCCAAGGGCGATGTCACCGTCCAACCCGGAGCCATGCAATGGATGCTGGGGGATGTAAGGGCCACCACGGGAATTAAGGGCGCCAAAGACTTTTTCGGCAAGGCCGTAAAGGGCAGCCTCTCCGGCGAAAGCGCCATTAAGCCGGAATACACGGGCACGGGACGCTTGTGCCTCGAGCCCACGGATGTGTATATCCTGCTGGAAGACCTGGCCGATTGGAACGGCGCCATCATCTTAAAAGACGGCCTTTTTATGGCCTGTGACGGAAAACTCGAGCAAAAAGTCGTGGCACGCACCAATGTCTCTTCCGCTTTCGGCGGCATGGGCCTCTTTAATCTGAGCCTCAAAGGCAACGGCGTCGTGTGCCTCGAATCCCCTGTGCCGAGGGAAGAGCTCATCGTCATCGATCTCGTGGACGACGTGCTGAAAATCGACGGCAATTTGGCCCTGGCCTGGTCCAACAGCTTGGAATTTACCGTGGAACGAAGCGGCAAAAGCTTAATCGGCTCCGCCGCCAGCGGCGAAGGCCTGGTCAATGCCTATCGAGGCACGGGCCGGGTGATTATGGCGCCGGTGAAGGACGTGCGCCGGCAATTGCAAGATGCCGTGAAAAACGATTAATGCCATGTAAAAAGCCTCCGATTTTTCGGAGGCTTCTTTTATTTGTAAAGTAAATAGGCTTGTCGTTGGGCTCTAAAGGCGTTTACATCTTTTTCATAGGCCTTCACCATGGCTTCCGGCGAGGTTCTCGCCCGGAAGAGGTTGGCGATTTCTTCCGATCCCTGAATGAGATAGAACATGGAGTAGGGCTTTTTGCAGGCGGGCACATTGATGGGCCGCATTTGATTGGCCATAGCCAGAGTGTAGATCCCGGTGCGGGCCGGATTAAATCGGTGGGGATCCGTGATCTTCACCCGTACGCCGCCCCTTGCGCCTTTCGGTGCGGGAACAAAGGTGACGCCGGGCAAATTCGATGCGTTGAGCCGGCGGGCGTATTCGTTGGAATCGATGTTTCTGCCGCCGACCCAGTGGAAGTATTCGCTTTGGCCGATGCCGGTTTCCTCGCCGCTTCCCGTGGCCATGTATAAAAAGGCGCTTTCCAAATTGGGAATGTTCGGGCTGGTTTGGGCGAAGGGCAGGCCCGTGTCTTGCCATACCATGGTGCGGGTCCAGTTTTTCATAGGCACCACGGTGAGGTCGGCGCCGATTTCCCGATTAAAGAACTGCCCCAGTTCCCCGACGGTCATGCCGTGGGCCATGGGGATTTTGTCGATGCCCACAAAGGATTTGAAGCGGGTCTCCCGAAGGAAGCCTTCCACGATTTCGCCGCCCAGGGGATTGGGCCGATCCAAAACCAGGATGGGAATGTTGTTTTCCTTCGCCGCGACCATGGCGTTTTGCAAGGTGGAGATGTAGGTGTAGGTCCTCGCGCCGATGTCCTGCATGTCGTAGACCAAGACGTCCACGCCCTTAAGCATGTCGCGGGAGGGCTTTCTCGTCGGGCCGTAGAGGCTGTAGACGGGCAGGTTCATTTTCGCATCGAAGTAGCTCGCCACGTAGGCGCCGGCGCTTTGCTTGCCGTCGAGGCCGTGTTCCGGACTGTAAAGGGCCACGAGCTTTGCGCGGGGATAGGCCTTGATTTTTTCCGCTACGGGGATGCCATTGGCATCGACCCCCGTTTGATTGGTAATGAGGCCCACCCGCTTGTTGTCGATTAAATTGTTGTATTCCGTAAGGAGCCGTTCGTTGCCTAAAATCACCCGGCCTCGAGGCGCCTCAGGGGTCGGTTTCGGCGCAGGCACCGGCTTTTTTTCCGCGGCTTTCGTCGTAATCACGGCTTCATTTCTCGCCGCGTCGTAGCTTACGTCGAAGCCTAAAATCACGCCCAAGCTTCTCAGGCGGAAGTAGTTAAAATCCTTAATATTATAGGCGGTTTCCACAAGCTCCGCGGGATGCGCGCCGATGACCGTGAGCTGCATTTGCCGCCCCAAAGCCCGCTCCCGCGCTCCGCCGATTTGATCCCCGGGGATGGGGGTGTAGGTCTTGGTGCAATCGATGGTGATCTGTTTGCTGTTTCCCGCAAGGTCGAAATCCACCTTGCCTTGAAGGGCGCGGGCCAGATCCCGGAGGCGGTAGTGGTTGTAGCCGCCGATATTATAGCCCCGCACCTTCGTCAGCTCGCCGTCGATGCGAAGGGCCTGGGGGCTTTTCACCGCCTGGGCCCCTTTGGCTTGGGCCGCTGCGGGAATCATCGCCATTAAAAAAATAAGCAGAAAGATGCTGCGTTTAAAAAATTTCTTCATGTTCTCTCCTTTCTCCTTCTATTATAAATCATGGGCCGAGGATTTTTCCCCGCTCTTAACGATGACTTGGATTTGACACATTTAAAAAACCTCCGCACCGAAGCGGAGGCCTGTTTATTTCTCGTGTTTTTGTCGCAAGAGGGGCATTTCTTTTCTCCGAATGGCCTTCACATCCTCCGACTCGTTAATTAGTTTGTTGACATTTTCCATGCTCTTTAAAATAAAGCGCAAATCGCCGTCTGTCAGGTAGTCGCCTAATTTTTCGATGAAGGGCGCCACGATGCTGCGAAATTCCCCCACATAGGCCTGACCCTGCTCTGTCAGCTTGATGTTCACGATACGGCTGTCCACATCGGAACGCTCACGGTAAACGAAGCCTTTTTCTTCCAGCACGGTACAGATCTTGGAAATGTTGCCGTGATCCCGGTGCAGGGACTTGGCGATGGAGCGAATGGAGGTGTCCTCGAGGGAGTCGACCTGGCCCATGACGAGCACCTGCAATTGCGTAAGCTCATAGGATTTTGAAAAGAATTCCGTTAGGGCGATTTTTGTATCCGACGCATCTTTGATTAAATTCCAATAAGACCATAAAAATTCTCTGGATTCCATAGGTGCCTCCTCGTGTTAACTAACTGCACAAACCCGAAAGAGCATGTGTCCGATCACCTTTTTGATATAGGTAGTTAGTGAGATTATACCACATATTTACATTTTTAAATACAATATTTAATTATTTTTCCATGTTTTTCTATTTTTCTGTCGTTTTATAACCCTTTGCATAAAAAAAGAGCCGCACCTGGCGGCTCAAATCATCGTTCCAAAATGTTTTTCAGGGTGTACCAGGGAAGCACGGCGCATTTCACGCGGGCGGGCAGTTTGGAAATGCCCTCGAATGCCATGGCGTCTTCCAGTGCGTCTTCTTCCTCTTCCGTAAGGGAGACGCCTTTAATCATGCCGATAAAGGTGTCGGCCAGGTGCACGGCTTCATCTCGCGTCTTGCCACGCACGGTGTCGATCATAATGGAAGTGGACGCTTGAGAGATGGCGCAGCCTTCGCCGGTGTAGGACAGGTCTTTCAGCACGTCGCCGTCCATTTTAATCTGCAAGGTGATTTCGTCGCCGCAGCTCGGGTTGTGGCCCAGTTCTTTATAGTCCGGGTTTTCCAAATCCCCTTTGTTGTGCTGCGAGCGAGACTCTTCCATAATCAGTGTGGTGTAAATATCATCGAGTGCCAAGGCCCATCAACCTCCTTACTTCGTCGAGATTTTTAATAAAGTAGTCCACTTCTTCAATGGTGTTGTAGACGGCAAAGCTTGCCCGGCAGGAGAAATGAATGCCGAAGCTTCTGTGCAGGGGTTGAGCGCAGTGGTGGCCGCTGCGAATGGCGATGCCCTTGGAATCCAAAATGGATGCCACGTCGTGGGGGTGGACATCTTTAAAGTTAAAGGTAATGAGTCCGCCTCTCGGGTTGGTGGGGCGGGAGAGAATGGTGATGTCGTCCATTTGGCTCATGGCCTCATAAGCGTAGTCCACGAGGTAGCTTTCGTATTCGTGGATTTTGTCGAGACCGATGGCGTTTAAATAGTCTATGGCCACGGGCAAACTCGATGCGGCGCCTACGTCTTGGGTGCCGGCTTCGAAGCGTCCGGGGGCGCTCAGGAAGGTGGAGTGATCTTCATAGACGTACTCGATCATGTCGCCGCCGTACATATAGGGCTTCATGGCGTTTAAATTGTCGAGCTTGCCGTAGAGGACCCCTGCGCCCATGGCGGCGAGCATTTTGTGGCCGCTGAAGACGTAGAAGTCGCAGTCCAGATCTTTCACATCCACGGGCATGTGGGGTGCCGCTTGGGCGCCGTCAACCACAGCCTTGGCGTCGGGGCTCACCTTTCTCAAGTGGGCGATCATGGCCTTCACATCGGGCATGGTTCCCAACACATTGGAGGATTGGGTAATGGCCAGAAGCTTGGTCTTGGCTGTGATTTTTTCTTCGATTTCTTTTTTGGGAATCTCTTTGTTTTCGTCAATGTAGAGGTAAACCAGTTTCGCGCCGGTTTTTTCCGCCACGTACTGCCAGGTGACGAGGTTGGCGTGGTGTTCCATAATGGACAGAACGATCTCATCGCCTGCTTTGAGGTTTTCAAGGCCCCAGCAGTAGGCGAGGAGGTTGAGCCCTTCCGTGGCGTTTCTGGTAAAGACGATTTCTTCCACGCTGTTTGCGCCGATAAAGTTTTTCACCGCTTCCCGGGCGCCTTCGTAGACTTCCGTGGCCGCCATGGACAGGCGGTGGGCGCCGCGGTGGGGCCCGCCGTTTTCATAGCTGTAGTAGCGGTTCATGGCTTCGATGACTTGTCTCGGCTTTTGCGTCGTGGCCGCCGAATCTAAATAGACCAGCGGTTTTTCTTTCGTAGACAGTTCCAGGAAGGGAAAGTCTTTGCGGATTTCTCTGATTTCACTACTTTGCAACATGATGTCGCCTCCCCATAATCCGTTCCAATTCCTCGTAGATGGCTTTGCGTTCCTCTTCGTAAATCACCGCGTCGATAACCGGGGCAAATTTCGCATCGATAATCATGCGCTCAGCCGTTTCGGCGTCGAAGCCGCGGGTGAGGAAGTAGTAGAGCATGTCCTGATCCAGTTTGCCGGCGCTGGCGGCGTGGTTGCCTTCCACGTCGTCTTCGTGGCTCAACAGGGCCGGCACGGAAATGCTCCGGGCCGTGGAATCCAGAAGAATGGCGAATTCTTCTTCGTTGCCCCGACTGTGTTTGGATCCTTCCAAAAAGTCGATGCGGCTCTTAAAGACTTTGTAGCTGTCTTCCATTAAGGCGCCGTCGACGATGAGGTTACTGGTGGTGTCTTTGCCTTCGTGAATCATGTCGTAAATGAAGTCGTAGGCTTGGCCCTTTTTACCCAGGTAGATGGACTGAATGTTTCCCAGGGAACCATCGCCCTTTAAGAAGCATTTCACATTGCTGGTTTCGTTGCCGTCGCCTAAGTGGAAGACGTAGGCGTCGAGCTTGGCGCCTTCTTCCAATATGGCACCCATGGACAGGTAGTTGTCCACTTCCGTCTGATCGATATTCACGAAGTAGAGGCGGGCGACGCCGTTTTTCTTCACGTGAATACGGCTTAAGAAGGAGCGGTAGCCGCCGGTTTTTTTGCTTCTGAAGCAGCCGGTCATGTGGGCTCCTTCTTCCACAATGAAGTCCATGGTAACCACTTCATCTTTCGTGCCTTCAAGGCTTTCGATGCCCATATCCAACGTGTCTTCGGCGACGATTTTCCGGTAGACAGTGGCGTGGTTGTCGTGGAGCTGAATCATTTCCGGGCTGATGCCGTAATTGTAGCCGTCGAAAACCGATTGGCCTTCGGCTTTTTTAACGCCTGCGGATTCCCGTGCCGCCACGTCGGTTTCGTTGACATTTAAATAGTCGTAAGTTTTGTATTCTAAAATATTTCCCTTGTGTGCCTTCATTAGCCAATGCTCCCTTCTAATTCCAAGGAGATGAGATTATTCATCTCGACGGCGTATTCCAGGGGCAGTTCCTTGGCGATGGGATCGGCAAAGCCTCGAACCACCGTGGCCCGCGCTTCTTCTTCGGGAATGCCGCGGGTCATAAGATAGAAGATGACCTCGTCGGAAATGCGGCCGATTTTTGCTTCGTGACCGAAGTCTACGTCCCTGTTGTGAATGTCGATGGCGGGAATCGTGTCCTGACGACTCATGTCATCGAGCATGAGGGATTCGCAAGAGACGGTGGATTTCGTGTGCTTGGCATGATCCGCCACTTTCACGAGTCCGCGGTAGACGCCGATGCCGCCGCCTTTTGAAATGGATTTCGATTGAATGGAGCTCTTGGTGTCGTTGGCCGCGTGAATGACTTGAGCGCCGGTGTCGATGTTTTGGCCGGCCCCGGCAAAGCTGATGCCGGTGTATTCGTTTTGCGCGCCGTCGCCTACTAAGACGCTCATGGGATAGAGCATGCTCACCTTGGAGCCGAAGGAGCCGGAGACCCATTGGATCTTGCCGTTTTTGCCGACAATGGCTCGCTTGGTGTTTAGGTTGTACATATTTCTCGACCAGTTTTCGATGGTGGAGTAGCGCAGGGTGGCGTCGTCTTTGACGAAGAGCTCAACGGCCCCGGCGTGTAGGTTCAGGGCGTTGTATTTCGGCGCGGAACAGCCTTCGATAAAGTGGCATTTAGCGCCTTTTTCGATAATGATGAGGGTGTGTTCGAATTGGCCCGCCCCCGGCGCGTTTAAGCGGAAGTAGGACTGCAGAGGCACGTCTACATCCACGCCTTCGGGGACATAGACGAAGCTGCCGCCGCTCCATACGGCGTAGTGCAGGGCGGCGTATTTGTGCAGATTCGGGTTGATGCACTTGCCGAAGTATTCCTTCACGATGTCTTCGTATTCGTGGAGGCCCGTTTCAAAGTCCGTGTAAATAACTCCTTGATCCAACAAGTGTTGTTGAATGCTGTGATAGACCACTTCCGAGTCGTATTGGGCGCCGACACCTGAAAGCATGGCTTCTTTTTCCGCCTCGGGAATGCCCAATTTGTCGAAGGTGCTGCGGATTTCTTCCGGCACGTCCTTCCAATCGGCGGCCAAATCCGCGTCGGGACGAATGTAGGTGATGACCTTGTCCATGTCCACTTCCGACAGATCCGGTCCCCAGTCGGGATTTTTCTTTTCGTTAAAGATCTTTAAGGCTTCCAGACGCTTTTCAAGCATCCAAGCCGGTTCGTTTTTCTCGGCGGAAATTTGGCGCACGATGGATTCGTTAAGGCCTTGTTCCGTCTTTTTGCGATAGGTGAAGGGATTTCTTTCGTCGTAAATCCCCCGGTCCATGTCTTGAATTTCTGTCTTCTTACGCATGTTGCCCATCCTTAATCCAGCCGAAGCCTTCTTCTTCGATGCGATCGATGATTTCGTCGCCGCCTTCGGTGACGATGCGGCCGTTGTTAATGACGTGAACGAAATCCGGGTGGATTTCCTTCAGGATTTCCCGGTGGTGCGTAATAATAATGGCGGATTTTTCGCCGTCCAGGTATTCCTTTAAGCCCCGGCTCACGGTGGCGACGGCATCCACGTCGAGGCCCGAGTCCGTTTCGTCTAAAATGGCGAGTTTGGGATCGAGCATTAAGAGTTGAAGGATTTCCGTCTTTTTCCGTTCACCGCCGGAGAAGCCCACATTTAAATAGCGGCCGGCGTATTCCGGCTTCATGTCCAGAAGCTCCATTTTCTTTTCCAGGGCCTTTTTAAACTTCACGATGGATGTTTTTTCGCCGCGAGCCAAGAGGGCTTGGCGAATAAAGTTTTCCACGCTGATCCCCGGAATTTCGTAGGGGGTTTGGAAGCTTAAATACAGGCCGCGACGGGCGCGCTTGTCTGTGGATTCGTCGGTGACGTCGTCGCCTTCGAAGTAAATCTTGCCTTCGGTCATGGTGTAGGCCGGGTTGGCCATAATGACATTGGCCAGGGTGGACTTCCCGCTGCCGTTGGGGCCCATAATGACGTGTACTTCGCCTTTGTTGACCTCCAGGTTCATGCCGTTTAAAATTTGTTTTTCTCCTGCAGAGGCGCGTACGCCTTCTACCTTCAATAATGCATTCATCTATTCAACTTTCCTCCTATATCCGATTATTTCTGTATGATATCCTTTTTTACTATAACATGGTTGGGAAATACCGTCAATATAGACCTTTTCGGCCTTTTTGTTATAATAGCTTTATGTGTATTTCGAGTAAAATTTTAAATTGGTACGCACCGGAGGACCGTGGATTGCCTTGGCGAAAAACGAAAGATCCATACGCCATTTGGGTCTCTGAAATTATGCTTCAACAAACCCAAGCGAACACGGTGATTCCCTATTACGAGCGTTTTATGGCGGCCTTTCCTACGGCAAAGGATTTGGCCCGGGCGGAGGAGGAGGCTCTTTTAAAGCTTTGGCAGGGCCTGGGCTATTACCGCCGGGCGAAGCATTTAAAGGCCGCGGCGGAGATTGTGGCCCGAGATGGCATGCCCCGGGACTTTGCCGGCTTAAAGGCCCTCCCCGGCATCGGCGAGTACACGGCGGCAGCCATTGCATCCATTGCCTACGGGGAGGCGGTGGCGGCGGTGGACGGGAATCTTTTGCGCATTTTCAGCCGCCTTTATAGGATCGATGAGAAGATCGACAAGTCGGCGGGGAAGCGGCTGATTTTTAATCTGGCCAACGAGGCCATTTCCCGGGATCGGCCCGGGGATTTTAATCAGGCCATGATGGATTTGGGGAATAAAATCTGCACCCCCACATCCCCGGCCTGCGGCCACTGCCCCCTTGGGGACAGTTGTATGGCCTATGATGCAAACTGCGCCGAAGATTACCCGAAAAAGACGCCGAAGAAGAAGCAAAAAGAAGAGGATGTGACGGTGCTTCTTTTGGATCTGGGGGGCCGCTTTTTTATCGAGAAGCGCACCGGCGGGCTCTTGGCGTCCATGTGGGGCTTTCCCACCATCGAAGGGCACCTTCGGCAGGAAGATGTCATGAAGCTTTTGGCGGAGTCGGATTTCGTCGTGAATGATGCAAAAAAGATGGCCGCCTACCGCCACATCTTTTCCCACCGCATATGGAATGTGTGGGTCTATTACGCCCATGTGGAGTCCCTCTTTGCCGCGGAAGATGCCCGCATCTGGGCCACGAAGGAAGCACTTGAAACTGTGTACGCCATACCGTCGGCCTTTGCGCCGGCACTGGAGGTCATTGATGGAATGGATTGAATCCTACGAACCGAAAAATGAAAAAGAAGCCGAGGACAGGGCCCATTTGCTACGGCTGGATCCCTCCCTTATTGCAACCAATCGCGACGCCCCTTACCACTACACCACTTCGTCTATGGTTATGGATTTTGAGGCGGATAAGCTCTTGATGATTTATCATCCCATTTACAAATCCTTCTCCTGGCCCGGCGGCCACGTGGAGGAGGGGGAGGATCTCTTTTATTCCGCCCTTCGGGAGCTTTACGAGGAGACGGGGATTCTCTATGTGAAGCCCCTCTCAGAAGGGCCTCTGGCCTTGGAGCTCATGCCCGTTTCCGCCCACATTCGAAAGGGCGAAGCCGTGGACAGCCACTTCCACATTAATTTTTGCTACGGCTTTGTGGGCCACGAAGACGACACCTTGCTTGAAGTGAAGGACAATCGCAAGTGGGTGGCGGTTAGGGAGCTGGACACCTTTGTCTCCGAAGCCCATATGCTTCCTATATACGAAGATTTAATCGAAAGGATGCGTGGGATTTATGAAAAATAAAGCTTGGTCCGAATCCCTGTTCTTCGCCACCTTTCTCACCTTGGCCGGCGGCCTGCAAGACGGCTATTCCTACGCCCTTCGGGGGAAGGTCTTCGTCAACGCCCTTACGGGCAATGTGGTGCTCATGGCTTTTAACTTGGCCGAGGGAAATTTCCCCGCCATGCTCCGCTACTTTATTCAAATCGCATCCTTCGCCCTCGGGGTCTATGTCTCCGGCCGCGTGGCCTTTGCTGAAAAAAGGCGCATGGGCCTGCACTTTAAGCAGCGGATTTTGGCCGTGGAGATTCTTATTCTCATCGTCGTCGGCTTTCTTTCCGGCGAATTCGACAGCCTGGCCAACAGTATGATGGCTTTCTCCTGCGGCATGCAGGTGAATACCTTCAGAAAATTCGCAGACATTAACGCCGCCACCACCATGTGCGTGGGCAATGTGCGCACCATTATGCACAATTTGGCGGGCTACCACCACACCAAAGGCCTCGTCCACCGGGACACGAGCCGCACCGTGCTTTTTATCGTATGTATCTTTTTTATCGGCGCCCTTATCGGCGGTCTGTTCTTTTCCCTTTTGGGCCTTAAGACCATTTGGCTTTCCGCCGCTTTTCTCGCCGTCTCCTTTATGATTCTTCACATGGACCCCACCATTCGCACCTAATGGCACGGGTTTTACCAGAGAAAAAGGCACGCCCCTCAGCGTGCCTTATTTCTTTTCCTCTTCGGCCCATTTTTTCCACACGTCAGGCGCATGGCCCAATACTGCCCGCTTTTTGCTTCTGACAACGGGCAGCTTCATAATGCTCGGGTGATCGATAATATAGGCTTCTTTGCTTTCATCGGTCGCGTATTTCACATAGGCCAGGCCGTCTGCGTCTTTGGAATTTTCGTCGATCCATACGTCCAATCCGCCGATGGATGATGTAATGGAATCGAATTCGCCCCACGACATTTCTACTTCATTTAAATCAATAAATTGAAATTTAACGCCCCGCTCCTTAAAAAAACGTTGGGCTTTTTTCGTGTCATTGTTTTTCTTCGTGCCGAAAATTTGAATGGCCATGGCTTTCCTTCTTTCTGTTATACTGAGGGTATGAAACATTTAAACAAACGCTTACGAACATTTTTGCTGATTGTACTGGCTCTGGCGGCGACCTTTACCGCCAAAGGAAGTCTTTCCCCCGCCCCGGATGCTGCCGGCGTGATGGTGAAGCGGGTGGTGGACGGGGACACCCTGGTTCTCGACGATGGACAGGACACGCGGGTGCGCCTCATCGGCGTGGACACGCCGGAGACGGTGAAGCCTCGGGGTCGGGTGGAGCCTTGGGGAAAAGAGGCCTCGGATTTCTCGAAGAAGTCTCTCACGGGAAAGGCCGTCTTTTTGGAATACGACGAGGAAAAAGAGGATCACTACGGCCGCACCCTGGCCTATGTCTGGACGGAAGACCCGAGGACGAGCGAGAGGCCCAAGGAAGAGATTCTCTATAATTACCAATTGGTGGCCTCCGGCTACGCCAGAGAGCGGGCCTACGAGCCCAACACCAAGTATCAGGCCCTGCTCCACGAAGGGGAGATCGTCGCCATGGACCACGTCCGCGGCATTTGGGCCGTGGAGGGAAAGGAGGGCCCGGCCAAGGGCAATAAAAAAAGCAAGATCTATCATTTGCCTTCGGACAAATCCTACAACAAGGTGTCGCCGCAAAATGCGGTAATGTTTGAAAATGCCATGGCGGCGGAGCGTGCCGGCTATCAACGCACCTTCAGTCGGTAAATTTAACAGCCCTGTTCTTATGAATGGGGCTGTTTTTTTGCGGAAAATTTTCGCCTTTGTCTTTCATCGAAAGGGCTTTTAAAACCAATTCTATCAATAGAGTGATGTCTTTACTGATTCGACGGCCCTACATAAAGGAGCTCTTTCGGCAGAACGCGTACCGTCACCGGGCCTTTTTCTCGGAAGTTTTCCCCGTCTAAATTCACATTGGCTTCTTCAAGTAAGGTAAACTCCATGGACTGAAAGGATTGGTGCACCATGTCTTTTTTCCAGAGATGATCTTTCCCCGCAAAGAGGCAGATTAAAAAGGGCAGGATGAATTTCAATCGGCTCTTGCCCGCCCCCAAGAAGAGGAGCTCGCCGGAAAATGGGCTTGCTTTCGGAAAAATGGGAAATCCGCCGCCGTAATAGCCGCCGTTTCCTATGGTAAAAAGGGTCCAGCGCGTAAGGGGAATGCCTTCTTTTTCGATGGCCCTTGCTTTGTAGGTAAACAGGGTTTTGACTACGCTTAATGTGTAGCTGAAGGGGCCGAAGCGCTTCATTGAATCGCTGTTGTTGGCATTAACATCGGCATCAAAGCCCACGGATGCAATATTGATGAAGTAGCGATCGTTCCACATGGCGAGATCCATGGGGCGAGGCGCGGCCTCTTTCGCTTCTTTCAATATAGTGAATACATCCCCTTTGATTCCCAAGGATCTGGCAAAGTCGTTGCCGCTTCCCGCCGGCACGATGGTCAGCTTTCGCGCCGACGTCTCCA
Organism: Peptoniphilus rachelemmaiella; assembly: GCF_943169845.1. Lineage (GTDB taxonomy): Bacteria > Bacillota > Clostridia > Tissierellales > Peptoniphilaceae > Aedoeadaptatus > Aedoeadaptatus rachelemmaiella. The sequence goes on along the minus strand of NZ_CALPBW010000001.1, from coordinate 52,586 downwards.
TCATGGCGTTAACCGCGGCAAATATGGTGCCGTCGCCGCCGACGGCCACGAAATGATCGTAGTCCTTCAGGGCTCGGGCGTCGTAGTCGCGAATGTCTCCCTTTAAAAAGTCGTAGTCCTCGTTTAGACAGGCATTCGCCGCGTTTTCGACTTCCTTCTTTTTCTCAGGCTTTAATCGGGGGTTTAAGATAAATAATGTCTTCATGCCCGGTGAAATGCTGCGACGTCACCGTGAATCTCGATCATATGCTCGGTCATGGCCTGAATTTTTTCGCTGTAGACGCTGCGCGTCGCGTCGTCTTTTAATGCGGCCACATTGATCATGGCCGTGTCTTTGGCGCCGTTAAAGGCGGTAAGGGCCAAATCCGCCGCCATGTACAAATCGCTCAATGCCTCGTCGCCGATCAATGCTTCCTGGGCTTTTAAGGTTTCGACGACGCCCAAGGCCGCTTCCATGGTGGAAAGAGGCACGTCGATGGCCCGCTTATAACCCTCTTGAATGGCGAGGCTGCGGATTTTTTTCTCTTCCTCCGTGGTTTTCGCCATGCGAAAGGCTTTCAGGACGTCGTCGAAGGAGGTGCTGTCGTCGTCGATGTTTTTTTGAAGCACCTCGGAATATTTCCCGTAGTTCTTCGCCGCATCCTCGGCGCCGGATAAATTCAGCACCATGGCGGCCAGTGAGGCGGAGAGGGCGCCGCAAAGGGCGGCGATGGAGCCGCCGCCGGGCACCGAGGTCTTGTCTTCGGCCTTTTTTATATAATCGGTCAAACGCATATCCACTAATTTCATAGGCGCATAATTCCTTCCATAACCACGCAGGCTTTGCCGCCGACGTAAATGGCGCCGTCGATTTCCTCGAGGACAATTTCCGAGGGACGGCCGATTTCATCCCCTTGGTAGCAGGTGATTTTTCCTTGAGCCAAGCGGTTTTGCTTCTTTAAATAGGCGTACATGGCGCCGCTGGCGGTGCCTGTGCCCGATTCTTCCCAAGTGCCCACAGCGGGGGAGAAATTCCTTTGATGGACGGCGCCGTTGCCGTCGTAGTAAAAGAGGTGGAAGCATTGGGCGCCGTATTTTTCCGTGAGCAGGGCCATGCGTCGCCGCTTGGGCTCCATCTTTTTCAACAGATCCCGATTTTTTACGGCAATAATCATGGCCTTCATGCCCGCGTCCATGACGACAGGCTTTAATGTGCCGTCCAACTCCTCAGGCGTCAGCTTAAAGGCCGCCGCAACCTCATCCACAGCTTCGATTTCTTCGCCGATTGCCATTTTCGGCATTTCAACCTGTACGAAGGTGACTTTTTCTTCATGAAATTGAATTTTTACCCGCAGTGGGCCGACTTTCGTATACTGGCGAATTTGGTGCTCGTCGTCCCTGCCGTCGATGTAGCCTAATTCCGCCAGGATCCAGAAGGTTCCCAGGGCCGCGTGGCCGGAAAGGGACACTTCTTTCACGGGAGAAAAGTAGCGCACGTGGTAAATGTCCGTATCCATTTGTTGAACGCAAGTGGTTTCCGCGTGCTTCAGCTCCCGAGCTGCTTTTAGAAGCTCTTCGTCGGTCATTTTGCCTTCTGAAAGGACGATGCCCGTGGGGTTGCCCACAAAGGAGCGATCCGTGTAGGCGTCAGCAACAAAGTATCTGTATTCTCTAACCATCGATGTCTTCTCCTAAAATAATGTCGCAGAGGCGCATCAAATCTTCCTCCGTGTAATAATCGATGACGATTTTTCCCTTTTCGTGATTGCCTTTAATTTCCGCCTTCGTGCCTAATGCGTCCATAAGGGCGTTTTCCAAATAGCCGTAGTAGCCCTGATGGCCGCTTGTTTTTTTCGATTTCTTTTTCGTATTTTCCGCGCTTTCGGCAATGGTTTGGCCTTCTTCCACCATGCGCTTCGCCTGCTTAATCTGTTCGTTTCCATCTTTTACGGAGAGGAGGAGCTTGCCCTGGCTGATGGTGAGCTCTTCCCTGCGTAGCATTTCCATGACCACGGGCTCCAGCTTTAAAAGGCGCAGGCTATTGGCAATGTAGGGCCGTGATTTACCCACGAGGCCTGCGATTTTTTCCTGAGTGTATTTGTATTTCTTCCTTAATGTGTCGTAGGCCTCGGCTTCTTCCATGGGATTTAAGTCTTCCCGCTGGATGTTCTCAATAAGAGAGATTCGATCGCCTTTTTCTTCGTCCACATCGATGAAGCGCACGGGCACTTCCGTTAAACCGGCTTTTTTCGCCGCCCTAAGCCTGCGTTCTCCGGCGATTAAGAGGTTTTTGTCCCCGTCTTTTTTAATTAAAAGGGGCTGTAGAACGCCTACGGCTTTAATGCTCTCTGCTAATTCCTCGATGCTTTCGTCGGAAAAGTACTTTCTCGGCTGATGGGGATTGGCGACGATGGCGTCCACGGCCAAAGTTTCAGCCACTTTTTCCTCTTCTGTTTGGGGCCCGAAAAAATTATCCAGACCGCGACCTAAACCACGTTTCTTTTCCATTAGGACCTCCTCTTTTCCACTTCGTCGGCCAACGACGCGTAGGCCTTGGCGCCGCGACTGTTTTTGTCGTAATCCATAATGCTCATGCCGTAGGACGGTGCCTCCGCCAAGCGCACATTGCGGGGAATCACCGTGGAGAAGACGGCGTCTTTAAAGTAGTTCTTTACCTCTTCCACCACCTGCATGCTGAGATTGGTGCGTCCGTCGTACATGGTGAGGAGCACGCCTTCGATGGCTAAGTCGGGATTGAAGCCGCCCCGCACCAGCTGAATGGATTCCATGAGCTGAGAGAGGCCTTCCAACGCATAGTATTCGCATTGTACGGGAATTAAAATCCCGTCCGCCGCAGTGAGTGCCAAAATAGACAGAATGCCAAGCGAGGGCGGGCAGTCCATGATGATGTAATCGTAGCCTTTCAATTCGGCGATGCGATCTTTCAGCACACTCTGCCAGTTGTCTCTTCGAGCAAATTCGATTTCGATTCCTGCCAGCGTAGCACCGGAGGGGATAATGGACAGATTATCCTTCACCTGAACGGCGAAGTCGCCTTCCGCTCCTAAGAGGTAATCGTAAATCATGCTCTCTCGATCTTTTTCTATGTTTAGTCCGCTGGTGGCGTTACCTTGCGGGTCCAAATCTAAAATTAACACGTGATGGCCCTTGTTTGCCAGGGCATCGGCTAAGTTTATTACAGTGGTCGTCTTACCGACGCCGCCTTTTTGATTAAATACGGCAATACTTCTTGTCATAGTGCCACTCCCTTCTCCACTATAGTATCAAAGCTTCGGGCAAATAAAAAGAGCGGAGTGTTCCACGTGGAACATTTCCGCTCAATTTTCTTCTTCGTTTTGTTTCGTCTCGCCAATTGTTCCATGTGGAACATTTTTCTCACTTCGTTTTAAGTAGATTATTTTTTCTTCGTCGGACTTATCGTTTGTAATGACGATGCGCTCATGCTCATCGCCTATCTCCGCCTCGTGCTCCGCTGCCTCCCGAGCCATGCGCCGCTCCTTTAAGTACTCGCTTCTGGCATTGGTGTATTCCCGGCGGGACAGATAGATCAAGTAAAGGGAAGAGGCAATGGCCACGGCGGGGAAAATCACGTGGACGGGCTCGATGAAATAGTTCTCCGCCCCCATATAGAAAGCGCCGCTGACTAAACACAGAAGAATGAGAACCACAGCCGTCTTCGTGCGGCTTTTGTAGAGACGGTAGATGAGAAAAATAAGGGCCGGTATATAGAAAATCATACTACAGAGGATCCTTTCGCGGTTTGCCGCCGCCGCGAGGGTATTTCGCCGGCGTTCCCTTCACTTTTTTTATGACCACCAGGTGGCGTTCGTCGCCCCCGGGGAGCCGGAGGTCGACTATTTCTTCAATCTTTCCGCCTAAAATGTCGATGGCTTTCTTGGCTTCCTCCACCTCTTCCACGCCTTCAGCGCCTTTCATGGCGATGAGATGGCCGCCTAAGCGTACGAAGGGGAGGCAGTATTCCGCCAGTATATTTAGCCGCGCCACGGCGCGGGAGACGACGAGGCCGTATTGTTCGCGAAACTTATTCTCCCGCCCTGCCTCTTCGGCGCGGCCGTGGAAAGTGCTTACATTCGTAAGCCCCAGTTCCTCCACCACGTGATCCAAAAAGGTGATCCGCTTATTTAAACTGTCCATTAAATGAACGTCTCGCTCCGGCGATACCATGGCGAGGACCATGCCTGGAAAGCCTGCCCCGGTGCCTAAATCCAAAATCTTTCCCGTGCCCTCGTAGGCCGAAACCAGCGTGGGGGTAAGGGAGTCGATGAAATGTTTATCCATCATTTCGTCTTCGTCGGTGATGCGGGTGAGATTCATGCGCTCGTTCCAGTCGAGGAGGATGTCGCCGTAGCGGTCGAAGGCCTTGGTGGGAATTTCTACGGGAAATTGCTTCAGATAGTCCTTACGCGTCTGCCAGTTCATTGCTCTCCTCCCTGTGTTTTTGCTCTAAATAAATCAACAAGACATTAATATCCGCCGGGCTCACGCCGCTGATGCGGCTCGCCTGTCCCACGGATTCCGGTTGAATCTTCGACAGCTTTTCCTTGGCTTCGTTCCTGAGGCCGCCGATGGCCGCATAGTCCAACTCCTTGGACAACAATTTCGTTTCCATCTTCCGAAATTTTTGAATTTGCGCCGCCTGCTTTTCGATGTAACCCCTGTAGCGTATGTCCGTCTCCACCTCGTCGATGACGTGGCGGGGCAGATGGGGCCTATCAGGATCAAAAACAGCCAGTTTATCGTAGGTAAGCTCCGGACGCTGCATGAGATTCAAAAGGGGCGTGGCATTTTTCAATGTAGCCGAACCGAGTTCATCCAGCTTTTCGATGTTTTCGTCCGTGGGATTGATCTGAATGGATGCGAGGCGCGCCCGTTCCTTTTCAATGGCATTCCGTCGGGCGATGAACTTTTCGTACTGTTCGTCGCCGACCAATCCGATTTCGCGTCCCCGCTCCGTTAGGCGCAGATCCGCATTGTCTTGGCGCAGGGTGAGGCGATACTCCGCCCGGGCCGTCATCATGCGGTAGGGCTCTCGGGTGCCCTTGGTGACGAGGTCGTCGATCAAGACGCCGATATAGGCCTGATCCCGCCCCAAAATAAAGGGTTCCTTGCCTTCGATGGCGAGGGCCGCGTTAATGCCCGCCATAAGCCCTTGAGCCGCCGCCTCTTCGTAGCCGCTGGAGCCGTTGATTTGCCCCGCCATGTAAAGATTCGGCGATTCGGTGACCTGAAGGCTTAGCCTCAGTTTCGTGGCGTCAATGGCATCGTACTCGATGGCGTAGGCCGGACGCATAAATTCGCAATGCTCCAAACCGTCGATCTTTTTGTAAAGGGCCATTTGCACCTCCACGGGCAGGGAAGAAGACACGCCCTGAACGTAGATTTCCTTGGTGTTTAGCCCCTCCGGCTCGAGAAACACCTGGTGGCGATCCCGATCGGCGAAGCGGGTCACCTTGTCTTCGATGGAAGGGCAGTAGCGGGGGCCGATGCCCTCGATGTCCCCCATGGCCATGGCCGAGCGGTGGATATTTTCCCGAATAATCTCGTGGCATTCAGGGGTCGTATAGGTTAAATAGCACTCAATCTGCTTCTTGTCACTGTAATCCACATCGAAATTAGAGAAGGAAAAGGGCACGATGGTTTCGTCGCCCTTTTGCACATCCATGCCCGAAAAATCAATGGAATCACGGTGCACCCGCGCCGGCGTCCCGGTTTTCATGCGCATGGTTTTAAGACCCAATCCCTCGATGGCGGCGGTAAGCTGGTTGGCCGGCTGCATGCCGTCGGGGCCGGAGGCGTAATTCACCTCCCCCATAAAGACCCGGCCACGAAGGTAGGTCCCGGTGGCTAAAATGGTTTTCTTCGATTGATAAATGGCGCCGCTTTTTCCGATAACGCCGGAAACTTCCCCGTCTTCCATGTAAAAATCAACGGCCTCGTCTTGAATTAGGTGGACATTTTTCGTGTTCTCTAAAGTCTCCTTCATGGCGGCGTGGTAGTTCCACTTGTCCGCCTGGGCTCTCAACGAGTGAACCGCCGGGCCCTTGGAGCGGTTCAGCATGCGGCACTGAATAAAGGTCTTGTCGATGTTTCTTCCGATTTCGCCGCCTAAAGCGTCGATTTCACGGACTAAATGGCCCTTGCCCGTGCCCCCGACATTGGGATTGCAGTTCATGGCCGCCACATTATTTAAATTAATCGTAAGTATAGCCACAGAATGGCCCATGCGCGCCGCCGCCAGAGCCGCTTCACAGCCCGCGTGGCCCGCGCCGACGACGACGATATCGACGGTTTTAGCTAAAAAATTCATTTTCGCTCCTTATTTCCCGATACAGAATTTAGAAAACACGTGATCCAAGACTTCCTCGCCGGCGGTTTGGCCGGTAATTTCGCCTAATTTCAAAAAAGCATCCTCGATATACACCTCGGCAAGATCCAACCCAATACCCGAACGTATGTCCTCCACCGCCTTCGAAAGAGATTCTACGGCTTCAGAAAGAAGAAGTTTGTGGCGCAGGGAATAGATCTGTGTCTCGTCTTCCTCGATGGTGCCGGAGAGGAACCAAGACTGGATTAAATCCTCTACGGCGGCGAGGCCCTCGTCTCGAATAAAGCTGGTCTCGATGACGGCGCCGGGGAAGTAGGCCTCCATGGCCTTCTTGTCCAATACCGAGCCGAGATCCTGCTTATTTAAGAGGCAAATCACCCGCTTATCCTTGACTCGCTCGATGATTTCCATGTCTTCCTCATCCAGGGGGCGAGAGGCGTCGAAAAGGGCGATAATGAGATCCGCCTCCTCCATGCTCGCCATGGCCCGCTCGATGCCGATTTGCTCGATGGTATCATCGGTCTTGCGAATCCCCGCCGTGTCCTGTATCTTGAGGTGAATCCCGTCCAGGGAATAACCGGCCTCCAGCACATCTCGCGTGGTGCCTGGAATATCCGTGACGATGGCCTTGTCTTCCCGGAGCATTTTATTCAAAAACGAGCTCTTTCCCACATTGGGCTTGCCTACAATAGCCGTAGCGATGCCTTCCTGTATCAGCTTGCCTCGAGTGAAAGTGGATTCCAAGGCTTTCATTTCATCTAAAATGGCCTCGCAAGTGGTAATTAAAGCGCTTATATCGACAGGTTCCACCTCTTCCGTGGAAAAATCGATATCCGCCACCAAATGGGCCAAGGTGTCCTTGATCCGCGTGCGAAAGTCTTCGATCTTACGATACAAATGGCCGGTGAGTTGGCGGGCGCTCTGCTTCTGGGCCGAAATGCTCTCCGCCTCGATCATGTCGATAATGGCCTCGGCTTCCGTTAAATCCAGCTTGCCGTTTAAAAAAGCGATCTTCGTAAACTCCCCGCGCTTCGCAGGCTCCGCCCCGGCACGAATAAAGCAATCTAAAATCCGTTCCAGGCCGATGCGGCTGCCGTGGGCCTGAATTTCCACCATGTCTTCGCCGGTATAGCTGAAGGGTGCGTGAAAGGCCACGGCCAAGACCTCATCCACCACCTCGCCATCGGAGACGATGTGGCCGTAAAGAAGCTTGCGGTCGTTTAAAGGGTCTGTGAGGCGCTGTTTGCCCTGAAAAAAACCGTCGGCCAGAGAAATGGCCGCCTCGCCGCTTAATCGCACGATGCCGATCCCCGCCGGGGACTTGGCTGTAGAAATAGCCGCAATAGTCATAGTCGTCAACCTTTCCTATAAAAAAGCCTTCATAGAGACTATGAAGGCTGGGATGTATCCTTATGAATAACGACGCGCCTATGGGGATCTTTGCCCTCGCTTCGCGTTCGAATGCCATCGACATTGGCCAGGCAGGCGTGAATAATGCGCCGTTCCTGTGCATTCATCGGCTCCAATTTAATGGATTTATTCGTCTTTAATACCTTATTCGCCGTCTTTCCGGCGATGCGCTTCAGCACCTGCTCCCGCTTCTTTCGGTAGCCGCTGCAATCCACGATGACCCGGCGAAATTCTTCGCTCCGTTGATTCACCATGGCGGAAAGCACGATTTGAATGCCGTTTAATGTGGATCCGTGCTTGCCGATGACAATGCCCGTCTCCTCCTTCTTGCCGTCGATGGAAACGTCAATTTCATTTTCCCTGAAATCCACGGACAAGGTGTAGGCCAACTCCATGGCCCCCATGATTCGGTCGATGTACTCGCGAATCATCTCTTCCATGGCTTCGTCGTCGAGATAATCGAAATCCAAAGCCTCCTCAGACGCCGCTTCCCCTTCATCCGCCTCGTCAGACGGAGCTTCTGATTCGTCGTCTTCGATCATCGCCGCTTCCTCTTGGGCTTTTTCCTCCAAGACCGTGCGCACACTTTGGATCTCTTCATCCTTTAAAATGGATTCCACAATGTCCTTGTGGTCCATTTTTTTCTTCACTTTGACAATCGCATCCTTGCCCCCAATCAGCCCTAAAAAGCCGCCGGAGGGCTCTTCAATTACTTCGATGTCCACCTCGTCTCGGGTGGCTTTCAACTCGAGAAGGGCCTTTTCCACGGCCTCGTCGATGGTTTTTGCCGACTGAATGGAGAAATTCATGCTATGCCTCCGCTTCTTTTTCTTTTTCGATGATTTTATTGCTCACAAATTGTTGGAAAATCGTGTAAATACTACCGACGATCCAGTACAAGACCAAACCCGCCGCCATTTTTCTCGCGAAAATAAAGATCATGACAGGCATCATCATAGACATGGTGCGCATCATTTGCTCCGATTGCTCCGTAGAAGGCGCTTTGTTGCTCTTTTGCACGAGATAGGTGGACAGCCAGGTAAAAAAGGCTGCGATAATGGGAAAGACCAACTTCGTAGGGTCCCCGTGGTCGAGATCTTGAATAAAAAAGAAATTTTTCTGCATGGACGCGTAAAATTCCGGATTCGTAAAGGCAAATTTCGTCGGGAACATAAAGATCCGATAAAAAGCCAAGAGAACGGGAAATTGAACCAGCATGGGCAGACAGCCGCTTAAAGGATTAAACTGCGCTTCCTTGTAGAGCTGCGACTGTTTTTGCGCCAAGAGCTGCGGGTCCTTTTCGTATTTTTTTTGAATTTTTTTCATTTCCGGCTGCAATTTCGCCATCTTCAGCTGGTTTTTCGTTTGGAATAAATTCAAAGGCAAAAGGGCCAAACGAAAAAGCAGGGTCGTGACGATAATGGAAATCGCATAAAAGGAAATCATCTTCGGTTCCGACCCGAGCCCCGCCACGAAATTGTAGATGGCGTGGAGAAGGGTGCCGAAGAAACTCGCTAAAGCGTTAATCAAGTGAACTTCCTCCTAATCTATGGAAGTGGATCATAGCCGCCCTTGTGGAAAGGGTGACAGCGTAAAATGCGCCTTATCGTTAAATAAAGCGCTTTAAAGAAGGGGTATGTCGAAAAAGCTTCGTAGCCGTATTGGCTGCACGTCGGGTAAAAACGACAGTGCGCCCCGGGCAGTATATAAGGAGAAATCACTTTTTGGTAGAAACGAATCAGTCCTAAGGCCAAAGTCCTCATGACTTTTTGCCCCCCTTTAAAAACTTCGATACGCGAAACAGATGGTAAAAGGCGGATTTTGTCGCTTTGAAATCCAATTCCGCCACATTGTTTTTGACGACGATGACATAATCATAGCCCGGTGTGAGACGCGGGTACGCTTCCTGATAAAGGGCCTTCAGTCGCCTTTTTATTTTATTACGAACAACGGCCTTGCCCACCTTCTTGTTGATGGAAAAACCCATCCTGGAATGGGCCAGGCCGTTTTGCTTGACGTAAAGAGTAAAATTTCTGTTTCCGAACGTTTTTCTCTTCCTATATACTCTTTTAAAATCCCCGTCTTTCGTAAGAAAGTACTTTTTTTCCATGGATTATGCGGAAAGTCTTTTTCTTCCCTTAAGTCTGCGGGCGCGCAAAACCTTACGACCGCCGCGCGTTCTCATGCGCGCACGAAAACCGTGTTCTCTTTTTCTTTGTTTGCGTTTCGGTTGGAACGTTCTTTTCATGATTACACCTCCTCTATGGGATAAAAAAATGCCCAATGGACCTATTTTTTTAAATACACTCTATATATTATAGGGACTCACGCCGCCGAAGTCAATAAATAGTGGGGAATTTCCTTCTTTATGGGATAAAAAAATTCGAAACAAAGGCCCTTTTTGCGGCAATCGAGGGCCGGCGAATATGTTGATAACTATTTTATCTTTGTGTATAATTATTTCGAGCCTGTGAATAAAAATAAAGTCTGTGGATAGATGGTGGTTATGCACAAATTGTGTATAAGTTGTTGATAAGTTTTCTTTATTCACTTTCTTTCTCGTAAAATACGAAAAAATGATCCCTTTTTATGAACAAGTGAATAACGACACCTTGTTCATAAACAGTTTATCCTCACAATCCACAATTATGTGGATTTTTTCATCCATAGGGATTTTTTCCACATGTGACTATGTTAATACATACCCTTAAGGAGCGACGTATATGTCAACGGATGTTAAAAAGCTATGGGACGATGCCTTTCAATTGATTCTCGAAGAAAACCTCTACGAGTCTCAAATAAACACCTGGTTTCGCCCCATTCAACCTCTGGCCATTCAAGGCGACGCCCTCATTTTAGGCGTGAGCCGGGAATTTGTTTTAAACCATTTAAAAAAGAATAACAACAATTACAAAAACCTCATTCGCCGCGTAGTGAAAGAAGCCGGCGGCCGGGATCTGGAGATTCAATTTGTCCTCACCGCCGACGGAGAAAACCGGTCCATGCCTGCGGAAAATACCGCCGAGGCCTTGTACCACTTAAATCCTAAATACACCTTCGATTCATTTGTCGTGGGCCAATCCAATCAATTTGCCCACGCAGCGTCTTTGGCCGTAGCGGAAAATCCCATCGAGGCCCACGCCAATCCGCTGTTTATCTACGGCGGCGTCGGTTTGGGGAAGACCCATTTAATGCACGCCATCGGCCATTTTATGCATCGCAATGATCCGAACAAGCGTATTTTATACGTCACCAGTGAGCAATTTACCAACGAATTTATCGCATCCATTCAAACCAATCGCAACGAAGAATTTCGCAGGAAATACCGCTCACAGGATCTGCTTTTAATCGACGATATTCAATTTATCGCCGACAAAGAATCCACCATGGACGAATTTTTCCATACATTTAATGAACTCCACGCACGAGACAAGCAAATCGTCCTGACCAGCGACAAACCGCCGAAGGATATTCAAAAACTGGAACAGCGACTGATTTCCCGCTTCGCCTGGGGCCTGGTGGTGGATATTCAAGCGCCGGATCTGGAAACCCGCATCGCCATTTTAAGAAACAAAGCTAAAAGCGACGGCTTCCACGTTCCCGACGAGGTGATTAATTACATCGCCACCCACGTGAAAAGCAATATTCGTGAACTGGAAGGGGCCCTGTCTCGGGTGACGGCTTATTCCAAGCTCACCACCGGCGTCATTACGGAAGAGACGGCGGCGACGGTATTAAAAGATATTTACGAAAACAATCGGCCCGTAAAGATTACGGTGGAGCGGATAAAAGATGTGGTCTGTAAAAAATATCAATTAACCGTGGAACAAATGGACAGCAAGAAGCGCTCCCGCCCATTGGCCTATCCCAGACAAATCGCCATGTACCTGACCCGGGAGCTGACGGACATGTCCTTGCCGAAAATCGGCCAGGAATTCGGCGGAAGGGATCACTCCACGGTGATTCACGCCTGCGATAAAATCAAAGACGATATGGAAAAAGACACCAATCTCTTCGTCACCATCGAATCCCTGAAAGAAACCATTAAGGGCAATTAATGGGATTGTGGATAAAAAGAGAAATCATCCACGGGAATATCCATAAATTATCCACAGGGCTATTACGAATCCAATCCTTTTAAACGAGGGTATCCACATATTCACAGCCCCTACTACGAATACGAAGTACTAATCTATTAGTTAGGAGGAAAGCATTTGAAATTTCAAATCGAAAAATCCGCATTAGCTTCTATTGTCTCTACCGTCTCCAGAGCCATCTCGGCAAAAACCAGTATGCAAATTCTGGAAGGCATCTACATGGAAGCCACAGAGGATCAATTGATTCTCAGAGCCACGGATACGGAAATATCCATGGAATCACGCCACGCCTGTTTCGTGGAAGAGACGGGTAGCATCGTATTAAATGCCTCATTATTCGGAGACATTGTGCGCAAACTTCCCAACGCCATGGTGCATATAGAAAGCGACGGCCAAAAAATCACCTTAATTTGCGAGCAATCGGAATTTGAAATCATGGGTCAAAACCCGGAAGAATATCCCCAATTGCCGGAACTGGGCGGCGATGAAAAAATCGTGGTCACCGGCGAATCCTTATTAAAGGCCTTTAAGGAAACGCAATTCGCCACATCCAACGACGACATGCGCATCGTCTTAACCGGGGTCTTATTAGACGTTCAGCCGGAGGGCATTACCTTCGTGGCATTGGACGGCTACCGCATGGCATTAAGCCGCATTAAGGGAGAACAATCCGTGCGTAGGGATTTAATTTTGCCCTCGAGAAGCGTCTCGGAAATTTCAAAACTCATCGACGAGACCAAGACCCTCACATTGGAAATCGGAAACAATCACATCTTGATTCAATTCGACGAGACGAAATTCTTTACCAAGCTCTTAAACGGCGAATTTTTCCGCTACAACAGCTTGATTCGCACGGAACACGACGTGAAAGTTGTCGCCGACAGAAAACAATTAATCGACGCCTTGGAGCGGGCCAGTTTAATGACGGGCAAAGAGCGAAACGGCTTGGTGCGCCTGGAAATTAAAGACGATCAAATCGAAATCCTCTCCAATTCCGAAGTGGGCAAAGTCCACGAAACCATTCGCGCCGAAAAGACAGGAAGCGATTTAACCATCGCCTTTAATGCCCGCTATTTATTGGAAGGCATTCGGGTCATGGATGACGAGCGCATCTCCTTAGGCTTTACCGATGCGGTAAATCCCTGCATCATTACGCCTTTAGAAGGCGCCGATACACTGTACCTCGTACTCCCCGTCAGGTTGGCCAATCTATGAAAATAACCACAGACTATATTAAACTCGACAGCTTTTTGAAATACGTGCAGTGGGTGGATTCCGGCGGCATGGCCAAAATGGTGGTATCAGACGGTTTGGTTTTCGTCAACGGCGAGATGGAGAAGCGCCGTGGCAGAAAGCTCTACCCCGGCGACGTGGTGGAATTTATGGGAGAAAAAGACACCATCGAAGGAGACGAAACCCATTTGTCGGAATAGAACATTTGTACTATACTAAGGTTAAACGACGAAGATGAATCGCGGCGGGAGGACGATGTGTTTGTTTCACAATTAAACATGGTCTCATTTCGCAATCATCGACGCCTTTTTATGGACCTTGAGCCCAAAATGTATCGCATTGTGGGCCCAAACGGCACGGGAAAGACGAATTTTTTAGAGGCCATTTACTTATCCATGACGGGGCGGAGCTTTAAAACCGCTTCTTTAAAAGAAGTGATCGCCTTCGGCGAAGAGAGCGCCTTTGTGGGAGCCACCGTCGTACTCGACGATTTCGAGCGGGACATGGAGATTACCGTAAAAAAAGACAAGCGCCGCTTTTTAAGGGATCGCAACCCGGTAAAAAACACCTCGGCCTACGGTCGAGGCATGGGTGTGGTGCTTTTTGAGCCCGGCCACTTGCAAATGGTGCAGGGTTCTCCCTCTCGTCGCCGTGGATTTATCGACGAGATGCTTCGCATGATCTCCCCTGCCTACGACGAGGCCTACAGTTCTTATTACCACGTGCTCTATCAGAGAAATGTTGTGCTCAGAAAACTTCGGGATACGGATCTTTTAGATGTTTACGACCGGGGATTGGCCTCCTTTGCGGCGGTAATTTTAAAAGAGCGGCTAAAATTTTTAAAGCGCATGGCCACCTCCGTGTCGAGCTACTACGAAGCCATTGCAGGAGCCGGGGAGCGCTTGGAGCTACGCTACAAGGCGTCCTTTCCCGTGGCCCTGGACGGGGAATTGGAAGGCGCTTTTTACGAAAGCCTGAAGGCGAGACGCGAAACGGATCGCGAGCGGGGGCGGACGTCCATCGGGCCCCACTTAGACGATTTATCTTTTCTGCTAAACGGGGAAGAAGCGAAGAAATTTGCATCAACAGGCCAAATACGAAGCATTGTCTTGGCCATGAAGTGCATGGAAATTGATCGCATTACCGAACACGTCGGCGAATCGCCGGTGGTACTTTTAGACGACGTCATGTCGGAATTGGATGAGAAGCGGCGGCGCATGCTTCTTTCCATGATACGAGGCCAATGTTTTATTACGGCGGCGGAGCCCATGGAGGCCTTGGAAGAAGCCTCTCGGCCCATTGATTTAATCAGTATAAAAAAGAGCGCAGACACTTTGCGTGAGGAGGATTTATGGTAAGGGAAAATGAATACAATGCCGGTAACATACAGGTATTAACGGGCCTTGAACCGGTTCGCAAACGTCCGGGTATGTACATCGGCTCCACCGGGCCCAAGGGCTTGCATCACTTGGTTTACGAAGTGGTGGACAATTCCATCGACGAAATTTTAGCCGGCCGCTGCGATCAGGTCATCGTGGAACTAAACGAAGACGGCTCTGTTTCCGTGCGCGACAACGGCAGCGGCATTCCCGTGGATATTCATCCCCAAACGAAAAAATCCACCGTGGAAACCGTCCTTACCATCCTCCACGCCGGGGGTAAATTCGACAGCAACGCCTACAAAGTTTCCGGCGGCCTTCACGGCGTCGGCGTCAGCGTCGTCAACGCCCTGTCGAAAAAACTCATCGCCCATATTCATCGAAACGGAAAGGCCTATGAACAGGTCTTCTCTAGGGGCATTCCCCAAACGGAACTCACCGTCGTAGACGAAAACATTGAAGATACGGGAACCACCATTACCTTCTGGCCCGACGAGGAAATATTTAAGGAAACCGTGGTATTCAGTCGCGAGGTATTGGCCCGTCGCTTCCGGGAAATGGCCTTCTTAAACAAGGGCGCCTACATCGAGTTTATTGACCACCGAGACGGCGATAAATTTAAGGAAATCTACCACTATGTCGGCGGCATTCAAAGCTATGTGGAATACATTAACCGCAATAAAAAGCCCATTCACGACAAAATTCTCTACCTGGACGAAACGGAACAAGACACCAATGTGGAAATTTCGATTCAGTACACGGACAGCTACCGGGAGACGGTTTTATCTTTCGCCAACAACATTAATACGGAAGAAGGTGGCACCCACTTATCCGGCTTCAGAAGCGCCCTCACCAAAAGCATTAACGAATACGGAAGAAAATACAATTACATTAAGGAAAAAGAAGAAAATCTCTCCGGTGACGACGTGCGGGAGGGGATCAGCGCCGTCATCAGCGTGAAGATTCCCGATCCCCAATTCGAAGGCCAAACCAAAGCCAAGCTGGGCAATTCCGAAACCAAGGCCATTGTGGAGCGGGTGTTGAACAATTACTTAACGGCCTTTTTGGAAGAAAACCCGAAAATCGGCAAGATTATTTTAACGAAAGCCCTCTCCGCCCGCCGGGCGAGAGAAGCGGCGAGAAAAGCCCGGGATTTGACGCGGAAACGCTCCATTTTAGACAACACCCCCCTTCCCGGCAAGCTCGTGGATTGCCAATTAAACGACAACGAAAAGACAGAGATCTTTTTGGTGGAAGGGGACTCCGCCGGCGGCAGCGCCAAGGGCGGAAGAGACAGCAGCTATCAGGCTATTTTGCCCCTTCGCGGAAAGATTATGAACGTGGAAAAGGCGCGCATGGACAAAATTTTAAACTCCAATGAAATTCGCGCCATGATCACCGCCTTCGGCACGGGCATCGACAAGGAATTCGACATCGAAAAGCTCCGCTACGGAAAAATCATCATCATGACCGATGCGGACGTGGACGGTGCCCACATTCAAACCCTGCTCTTAACCTTCCTTTTCCGTCATTTGCCTGCGCTTATCGAGGCGGGGCACGTCTTTGTGGCCAAGCCGCCCCTTTACGGCATTAAGCGGGGATCGAAAGTGTTGGAATACTGCTATAACGAAGACGAGCTTCGAGAAGCCATGAACCGCCTGGGCCGGGACAAGAATTTAAAAATCGGTCGCTACAAAGGTCTCGGTGAAATGAACGCGGAAGAGCTTTGGGAAACCACCATGAATCCGGAACACCGGGTGCTCCTTCGCGTAAGCGTCGAAGATGCCCAAATGGCCGACGAAGTATTTTCCATGCTCATGGGCCAAGAAGTGGGACCGCGGCGGGAATTTATCGAAGAAAATGCAATTTACGTCGAAAATATCGACGCTTAGGAGGATACAGTGGCAAAATTTGCAAATGAAAGCGGCATTCAAGACGTCGTCTTAGAAAAAGCCATGAAAAAGGCTTACTTAGAATATTCCATGAGCGTCATCGTCGCCCGGGCCCTGCCCGACGTGCGGGACGGCTTAAAGCCCGTGCATCGCCGTATTCTCTACGGTATGCAGCAACAGGGCCTCACGCCGGATAAGCCCCACAGAAAAAGCGCCCGCCTCGTCGGGGATGTTATGGGTAAGTATCACCCCCACGGGGACTCGTCCATTTACGACGCCGTGGTCCGCTTGGCTCAAGACTTTAACATACGCTATCCCTTAGCCGACGGCCAGGGGAACTTCGGCTCCATGGACGGGGACAGCCCGGCGGCCATGCGTTATACGGAAGTGCGCATGTCGAAGCTGGCCATGGAAATGCTCAGGGACATTAACAAGGAAACCGTGGACTTCGTGCCCAACTTCGACGAAGAATTAATGGAGCCTTCGGTGCTGCCTTCCCGTTTTCCCAATCTTTTGGTCAACGGCTCCGCCGGCATCGCCGTAGGGATGGCCACCAACATGGCCCCCCACAATATGAACGAAGTCATCGACGGGGTCATTGCCTATATGAACAACGAAGCCATATCTCTTGAAGAAATGATGACCCACATTAAGGGACCGGATTTTCCCACCGGCGCCTTTATTATGGGAAAAGACGGCATTAAAGAAGCCTACAAAACCGGCCGCGGCAAAGTAAGGGTGCGTGCACGGGCGGAAATCGAGCCCCTAAAGAGCAAGCACCAAATCGTGGTCACGGAATTTCCCTACCAGGTAAACAAGGCGCGGGTCATCGAAAAAATTGCCGAATTGGTGAAGGATAAAAAACTCGACGGCATTTCCGACATTCGCGACGAATCCAATCGCCGCGGCGTGCGCATGGTTATTGAATTAAAGCGGGATGCCAATCCCAATGTGGTTTTAAATCGCCTTTATAAAGAAACCCAGCTGCAAATCACCTTCGGCATTATTAATCTCGCCTTGGTCGACGGCGTGCCCCGAGAATTAACCCTTCTCGAGCTCATTCACTATTATGTGAAGCATCAGCGCGACGTGGTCACCCGCCGCAGCACCTTTGACTTAAACAAGGCCAAGGCCCGGGTGCACATTATCGAGGGCTTGAAACTCGCCATCGCCAATATTGACGAAATCATCGAAATCGTCAAAAGCTACCGCACCGACGAAGAGATTAAGGCGAAATTTACCGAACGCTTCGGCCTCACGGATATTCAGGGCCAGGCCATTTTGGATATGCGCATTAAGCGCTTAAGCGGCCTGCAAGTGGAAAAATTAGAAGAAGAGTATCGGGAGCTTTTGGCCCTCATCGAAAAATTAGAGCTGATTCTTTCCGATCCCAAGGTCTTGGACGGGACCATTCAAGAGGAACTTTTAGAGATCAAGGAAAAATACGGCGATCTGCGCCGCACGGTCATCACCAAATCCGACGGAGAAATGGACGATGAAGATCTCATTGAAGAGGAAAAAGTGGTGGTCACCCTCACCAATTCCGGCTACATCAAGCGCATGCCGGAAGGCACCTACAAGCCGCAAAATCGCGGCGGCCAAGGCATTAGCGCCTTAAATAAAAAAGCCGACGATTTCGTCACCAGCCTCTTTATTACATCCACTTTGGATACGATTTTATTCTTCACCGACTGCGGCCAAGTCTACAAGAAACAGGCCTACGAAATTCCCGCCGCCGGCAGAAATGCCAAGGGCACGGCCATTGTCAACCTCCTTCAATTGGAAGAAGGGGAGCGGATTCAAAGCATTATTCCCATCGATCAGGTGGCGGACGACGACAATCTCTTCCTCGTTACCCGACAAGGCTACATTAAAAAGACCAAAATGGGCGAATACAAAAACATTCGCAAAAACGGCCTTATTGCCATGGGCTTACGAGAAGGCGACACCATGATCGGCGGCATTCAATGCGGCGACGACGAAGATCTGCTCTTTGTCACGAAAAAAGGCATGTCCCTGCGCTTTAAAGGCAAGGATCTCAGAGAACAAGGCCGAACCGCCATGGGCGTCATCGGCATTCGCCTCGATGAAGACGACGAAGTGGTCAGCTTCGTAAAGGCCGAAGCGGGCAAGACCCTGGCCGTCATCAGCGAATACGGCTACGGCAAGCGCACGGCCATCGAGGAATACAACGTACAAAACCGCGGCGGCAAGGGCTTGATTACCTACCGCATCAAGGAAAAAACCGGCCAATTGGTTGCGGCGAAAGTTTTAAATGATTCCGATGAAATCATGATGATCTCCGAAGACGGCGTCATTATTCGCCTGAAAGCGGAATCCATCTCCCTTTTAGGCCGCGCCACATCCGGCGTGAAGCTCATGAACATTAAAGACAGCCACATCGTCGCCGTGGCGGAATACGTGGGGGAAGAATAATTCATTGCCTCGACGCCTTACAGCCGATATACTGAGAGATAAAGGAGGGCGGAATGTTTACACTGAAAATAAAAGAAGAAGGGGATCATTTATGCCTCATCCCCTGCGGCGAAATGGATATGTACTACACGGCCCAATTCAAAGATGAAGCCACGGCCGCTTACGACGCCCATAAGAAAAACATTCTCGTGGACTGCACCGATTTAAACTACGTGGATTCCACGGGACTGGGCGGGTTTATTTACCTGCTCAATTACGTCAAAGAAAACGGCCATCAGGTGCAATTAAAGCATTTGGATCCCAATGTAAAAAAGCTCTTTACCATTACGAAACTGGACAAATTATTTCACATTGAAGGAGAGGCCTAATGGGAGAAAAAGTCTATTTAACCATTCCGGCCAAGCCACGCTACCTATCCCTGGCCCGCTTAAATGTGTCGGGGATTTGCGTGGAAGAAGACATCGACATAGACACTTTAGGGGATATTCGCCTGCTTCTTACGGAAAGCTGCAATTTATCCTTTGCCATCGGCATGAAAGACACCATCGACATCGTCATGGAGCCGGAAGAGGGGGCCATTCGCTTCCGCGTCTCGGGCATTAGCGAGGAAAAAGTGAAGGCCGACGAGCGCCTGGCCATTACGGCCATGATTATCGAATCCTTGGCCGATGAATTTTCCTATGGCGACGATTATCTCCTCGTCTACAAAACCTTCGGAGCGTAGCATGGACAAAGAAGCCTATTACAACATGGATCGGCCCCTTTCAAAACAGAAGCGAAAGGAATTATTTGCCGAATACGCCGAAACCGGCGACAAGACCCTTCGGGACATTTTAATCGAAGAGCACCTTTACATCGCCGAAATTCTGGCGAAAAAATACACGGGAAAGGGCATCGACTACGACGACATCTTTCAAGTGGCTTCCATGGGCCTGATCTTTGCCGTGGAGCGCTATGATCCGTCCAAAGGCTTTGAATTTTCCTCCTTTGCCACGCCGACCATTATCGGTGAAATTAAGAAATACTTCCGGGACAAGGGCTGGACCATTCGCGTGCCCCGCAGGGTGCAGGAGTTGTCGAAAAAAATCAACGACGCCAAATTAACCCTGGCCCAGACGAACCAAAAGACCCCCACCATTTCTGACATTGCCGAATTTTTAGACATTTCCACGGCGGAAGTGCTGGAAGTAATGGAGGCATCGAAGGTGTATTCGCCGGAAAGTTTGGACATGAATTTCGATACGGGAAGCGAAGACAGGGATCTGTCCCGGGGAGATAAAATCGGCGTGGAAGAAGAATACTTCCAAAAAGTCGAGATGAACGATTTTATTCAACGGGCCATGGAAAAGTTTAACGATGTGGAAAAAACCATCTTAATCGACCGCTACCAGTACCGGAAGACCCAGGTGTCCATTGCGAAAAAATTGGGTATTTCCCAAATGACCGTGAGCCGCATCGAAAAAAAACTCTTGGAAAAAATGCGTAAGGAAATGGAAAAGTCGGGAGAAATGGGATGAATCGAAAGCAATATGTATCCGGGCTCCAAAGCCTGCTCTACGCCTTGGAATTTGCTATGGCTGTCACCATTATTTTCGGGATTATTATCTCCGTTCCCGATCTTTTTAAATACATGGTGGACATCCTCCACAGCACCAAAGGAAGCAGCTATCAGCTCTTTCAGGATTTTCTCTCCCACGTGCTGTTAATGGTCATCGGCCTGGAATTTGTGGCCATGCTGATTAATCACGAGGAATACCAAATCATCTACATTATGATTATGGTGGTGGCGAGAAAAATGCTTATTTACGGCGACAACACGCGGGATCTTTTCATCGGCGTCTTGGCCATCGCCGTCTTATTTATCGTGCGCAAATACTTTACCATCCACAAAATCCTCGCCAATGCCGGCGTGGCTATTTTCGATGCCAAAACGAAAATGGACAAAGTCAATGAGCACTTGGTTCGAGACATCGAAAGCAAAGAAGAGCTATTAGGGGATTACATTCAAAAAATATTCGACGAACAGGGTAAAATCGTAGAATTAGGCGGTGTCGTGGAAGACGAACGCTACGTCTATCAAGTGGAAGAAATGGAAGAAGGACGCATGCGCATGATCGCATTGGAAGATAAATACAAATAAATGTAAAAGATTTTTGTGTGGCAATGAATATGAATTGCAAAAAATAATTTACCTGCGTATACTATTCATTGTGGAGCTGTAGCTCAGTTGGATAGAGCAGTGCCCTCCTAAGGCACGTGCCGGGGGTTCGATTCCTCTCAGCTCCGCCAATACATAAGCGACAATTCGCTTTAACGAAAAAAGAACAATCCCGATGCGGGCATTGTTCTTTTCTAAATTCAATGGATTTGGCAAGAATCTAACGATTAATTATGTATGGCACGATCATAGTCTTTTATCTAATCGAGTGAGGTGTGTAATGGAAAACAATAAATCGATGAAAGAAGTCATGAATTCAATTTATTTGAAATACAAATTAAATTTCTACAAGAATCTGTATCGCAATAACCGACAAGCGGATTCTTTAACGGTGATGGAAAAGTTTTGTGCCGAGGCAATTTATGCCTTGCAAGGGCCGACCATTAACGAACTGGCAAATTTTATTCGCGTCAGCCAACCCAATGCCGCCTACAAGGTCAATAACTTAGTGGAAAAAGGCCATGTAGAAAAAGTACGCAGCCAAAAAGACCGCCGCCAAGTACACCTGTTTGTTACGGACAAATTCAAGAAGTACTACCAAGTCAATTACGATTTTGTGGAAGATGTATTGAAATGCCTGGAAGAAAAGGTGCCCGAAGAAAAGATGCAGGTCTTTAAAGAAGTTCTGGACGTGTTAGACGACGGCATTGTGGAAGCGGTCACCGAAGAAATGGACGAAATGTACTACCCCAACCACAAGGACGTGTAAGGCGTGGACAGAGAATCCCTTCGCACCTTTAGGCGATTGCAAAAAGATATGTTGCGAACGGAAAAGGCCTATGTCCGGGCGCTGACAAAAGCCCTGGATGAGAAAAATGTCGATTTAGCTGCCCTTCAGGGGCTTCAGGATCGATTCGAGGCGGCCATTGGGGAATTTAAAGATGCCCTGTCCGATTAAACATTCCGAGGAAAAATAATTCCTCGGATTTTTATTGTCTTAACATGGCCTTAACAGGCCGTCGGTTAAAATGGATTTACCATCGAAAAAGGAGTGTTCACATGAATAAGAAAATGAAAAAGATTTTGGCAGGCGCTTTAATCGCAAGCTTAAGCTTCAGCCTCTTGGCCTGCGAGAAGAAAGACAATCGCCGGGAAGACCATCCGGAAGAAGTGGCCCAAGGCGAAAGCATCGAGGCCTCCAAGGCCGGCATGGGCAATGAAATGATTAAGCCCGCCGATTACGCCTGGCAAGTAAAAGATACTTATGAATTTCCCTACATGGGTGCAAAAATCACTTTGCCGAAAAACTTACAAGACATGATGACGAAAAAAGACGTGATCATGCTGGACGATCAGTCCTTAGGCGAGAAAAACGAAATTAAATACGCCATGCTCACCTTCTCCGCTTTAACGGAAGAAGACAAGAACAAGGAAATCCCGAAAATGGGCGACGACTATCCGAAGTGGCTGGAAGCCATTAAGCGGGCTGGCACCATCGGGATCTACGACAAATCCATGGACGAGGCCGCCATTAGTAAGGTCACCAAATTAGACACCCATACGAAACTCGGTGAAAGCAAAGACGGAAAGTACAATTACTATTTGTCCACGGCGAAAGATGTGGATCCCGCCATTCTGGAAGCCTTAAAGGGCGTGAAGCTTGAAACCATGGATCAAACGCCCATGGCGGAAAACGGCTATGTGTTCCAAGAAAAAGAAATGAAGCAAACGTCCGATGCGAAATCCATTGCTCCCTTTAAAACCCAAGACATCGACGGCAAGGCCTTTACCGACGCGGATCTGGCCAAGAACAAACTCACCATGGTCAATGTCTTCGCCACCTGGTGCACGGCCTGCATTCAGGAAATTCCCGATCTGGAAAAGCTGAACGCCGAAATGAAAGACAAAGGCGTCGGCGTCGTCGGCGTGGTCATGGACACCCACGAAGACGGAAAAGACATTCCCGATGCATTGGATAAAGCCAAGGCCATTCAAAAGAAATTAAAGACCACCTACCCCTTCTTAAAACCCGACGATCAATTAATGAAGGGCCGCCTCCAAGGCATTCAAGCATTGCCTGAAACCTTCTTCGTGGACAGCAAGGGCAATATTGTCGGCGATTCCTATTCCGGCGCCAAGAGCTTGGACGAATGGAAGGCCATTGTGGAAAAAGAATTGAAAAACGTAAAGTAAGATGAAAGAAAAATACCGTGCCTATTTAGGCCCTGCTATTCTCCTCGCCTCCGTGGCCATGATGGCCTACGGCGTCAATCGGGGAGAGATGCAGGTGGTTCTGAACAAGGCCATAAGAATTTGCATGGAGTGTATCGGCATTGGCTAGTGAAAAAAAATCCATGAAAGAAACGAAGCGCCACCTTTTTCAGGGCCTGTGGTTTCTCGCCACCAATTCCTACCTGGAAGGATTTAAGACGGGCAAAATCTATCAGGGCAAAATGAAAAACCTCTGCGTACCGGGGATGAATTGCTATTCCTGCCCCGGTGCCAAGGGGGCATGCCCCATCGGCGCCCTGCAGGCCGTCATAGGAAATATGGACTATAAATTTTCCTTTTACGTGGTGGGATTTCTCTTCTTTATCGGCGCCCTTATGGGCCGCTTCGTCTGCGGCTGGCTTTGCCCCTTCGGTCTGGTGCAGGATCTTTTGCACAAAATTCCCTTTCCGAAGAAAATAAAAAGCTTCAAGGCGGACAAGCATTTGAGAAAAATAAAATACGCCATCTTACTGATCTTCGTCCTACTCCTCCCCCTTTTTCTCGTGGACGTCCTGGGTCAGGGATCCCCGTATTTTTGTAAACTTATCTGCCCCGTCGGGATGCTTGAAGGGGGCCTCCCCCTGGTCCTGAAAAACGAAAGTATGCGTGGCGCCGTCGGCTTTTTATACGCCTGGAAAGGCGCCATCCTCGCCGCCACAGTGCTCCTGAGCCTCATCATCTATCGCCCATTCTGTAAATACATTTGCCCCCTCGGGGCTGTGTACTCTCTCTTCAATTCCATTTCCGTATTTAAATACAGACTGGACGAGAATGCTTGTGTGCACTGCGGCGCTTGTGCGAGGGCCTGTAAAATGAACGTCAACCCTGTTGAAAATGCAAACGCCGCCGAATGTATCCGCTGCGGCCAATGCGAGAAAGCCTGCCCCACCGGGGCCATTACCAAAGGCCTTTCTATGAAACAGACAACAAAAGCAATACCTGAAAACTAAAAGATTCCGAAAACGCAAAGAGGCGCCGCCTGTTTGCGTTTTTGCTATAATGAGAAAAAAGGAGGCGCCCATGCGACTGTTAATTGTAGAAGACGAAAAAGAATTGTTGGAATCCGTCGCCGAAGGGCTCAGGCTTTCGGGCTACGCCGTGGATACGGCCCGTGATGGCGTCGAGGCGGAGGATCTCTTTTGGAGCGAGACCTACGACCTCATCGTGCTGGACATTAATCTGCCGAAAATCGACGGTTTCACCCTGCTCAAAGAAATTCGCGAGGAAGACAAGCAGGTCAATGTGATCATGCTGACCGCCCGCACCCAAGTGGCGGACCGGGTAAAGGGGCTGGACCTCGGGGCCAACGACTACTTAATTAAGCCCTTTCACTTCGATGAACTGGAGGCGCGGATTCGCTCCCTCCTTCGCCGAAAACAGGTGGTGGAAGACAAAGTCATTACGTACAAAAACCTCTCCTTCGACACCGGGACGAAAATCCTCACCGTGAACGGGGAAGTGATTAAGCTTACGGCCAAGGAGCTGGGCATTTTCGAATACCTGATCTTGAATCAGGGCCGCACCATCTCCGCCGAAGAGCTTATGGAACACGTGTGGGATATGAATGTAAGCGACGTGTCAAACGCCGTGCGGGTGCATATGTCCGCCCTGAGGCGAAAGATCAAAGAGGCCCTGGGAGAAAACATCATTCGAAACGAAATCGGAAGGGGGTATGTCATTGATAGGGAATAAAACCCGGCGCTCCATTATATTCAAGCTGACGGCGGCGAGCGTGGCCCTTTTTATGCTCATGCTCGTCCTATCAAACTTTCTCATCGCCCGGCGCCAGCAAGACATCGCCGAAAACCTTACCGCTCAAGTGGAAAGCCGCATGAAAGGAAAGACAGACGACTCGGTCATGGTCTTTATCGACCAGGAGGAAGTGCGCCACCTGGC
Source organism: Peptoniphilus rachelemmaiella (assembly GCF_943169845.1). Classification (GTDB taxonomy): domain Bacteria; phylum Bacillota; class Clostridia; order Tissierellales; family Peptoniphilaceae; genus Aedoeadaptatus; species Aedoeadaptatus rachelemmaiella. Next base: position 27,468 of record NZ_CALPBW010000001.1, on the reverse strand, counting down.
GGATTTTAAGCTCTACGCCCTCGGCGTCGTTCTCGCCACGGGGCTTTTCGGCGGCACCATATTTATTCTTTTGATTCGCCGCACCTTGAGCCCTCTCGCGGTTTTAACGGAAAAAGTGGCGGCCACGGACATGGATGCCATGGCGGAAAAAAATAGCCTCGTGTTAAAAGAAGGAGCCTACGAAATCGTGGCCCTTTCCGAAGCCTTTCAAAAGACCCTGGATAAAATCTACGACAATTACGAAAAAGAGCGGCTCTTTTCCGTGAACGTGGCCCACGAACTGCGCACGCCCCTCGCCGTGTTGCGCACCCGCATGGACGTGTTTAAGAAAAAAAGAGGCACCATGGATCCGGAACTTTCTGCCTTTGTGGAAAGCATGGAGAAAAACATCCGCCGCCTCAGCGATTTAGTAGAAGAGGTCCTCTTTTTAGGTCGCGACGGTGCCCCGGAATTTCGCCCGGTAAATGTGAAGGCCATGGCACAGGAGCTTCTTTTGGATCTGGAGGAAAAGGCCGAGGCGAAAGACGTGGCCCTTTCCCTTGAGGGAGAAGACATGGTTCTTGAAACCGACGACGCCCTTCTTGAGCGTGCCTTGTATAATCTCTTCGACAACGGCATTAAATACAACCGGCCCGGGGGCAGATTAACCATCACCTTCTCGGAAAAAGGCGACGATGCGGTGATCGCCGTGGCCGATACGGGGGTGGGCATGGATGATGACGCAAAGGCGAAAGCCTTCGACCTCTTCTACCGGGCCGATCCTTCGAGAAACCACGACGGCTACGGCGTGGGCCTGGCCCTGGTCAAAGAAATCGCCCGCCGCTTAGGCGGAAAAATCCAAATTAAGGACAATCCCCCGACGGGCACCATTTTCGAATTCATCCTTCCGAAAAAAGGGCTGCGGTAAGGATGAAATGATTTTTTAAGACAAATCTCAAGGCCTTCGGGATTTCAGGATGTTGAAAAAGAAAAAGACCACGGCCAGCGGTAAGCCGGTCCTGGTCAAAAGCGTTCACAGAACGCGCAGCCACAGAATGAAATTCTGTGTTCAAAGGGGCTTGGGGGCGCTGCCCTCAACAAGCAAGCGGAGAGGAAAATCACAAAGGGATTTTCTTCTCTGCGGGCCTGTGTGTATTAACACAGGCATTGCTTGCTACAATGAGTTTGCCCCTGAAAAGTACTTAACTTAATTAGAGTGCCCATCCAGCGGATTCAAGTTTTTGCTTTAAGAAATTTCTATAAATTCCTTCTTGTGAAATCAAAGATTGATGAGTTCCCCGCTGAACAACTCTACCTTGATTTATTACAACAATTTGATCTGCGTTCTGCACCGTACTCAAGCGATGGGCAATCGAAATCAATGTTTTATTCTTTGTTAGTTCTACAATGGCAGATAGAAGTGCTTGCTCATTTTCTGGATCGACGCTGGAAGTGGCTTCATCTAAAATGATAATGGGGGCATCTTTTAGCATGGCGCGAGCAATAGAAATCCGTTGCTTTTCGCCCCCGGAAAGTGTAGAACCGCCCTCACCAATGATTGTGTTGTAACCATCTGGCAATGCGGAAATAAAATCATGGCAGCAAGCGCGTTTTGCGGCGGCTTCCACTTCCTCATGTGTGGCGTCCGGCTTACCAAATTTGATATTGTTTTCAATGGAATCGTGAAAAAGATACACATTCTGAAAGACCATGCTGATATATTCCAAAATACTATCCGCAGTATAATTTTTGACATCTTTTCCTCCAATCCGAACAGCGCCGTCCTGCACATCCCAAAATCGGGCAATTAAATTACACAAAGTTGTTTTACCGCTGCCGGATGGCCCTACAATAGCACAGGTTGTATGTTCTGGAATTTCCAAAGAGATGTCATGGATAACCTGCCGCTTGCCATAGCCAAACGAGATATAATCCAGTGCTATATCGTAGTGGGAAGTTTTTAATTTATCTGTGCTGGTATCCATTTGCGGTATATTGGTGACTTCTTCCAAACGTTCCAGTTCTGTGATTATTTTCTTGCTCAAAAAAGCACTGTTTCCCATAGTTTCCAAATCAGAGTACACCGTAAACGCACAAAACAGGAAAGTCAAACAATACGGCAAACTAATTTCTCCTGCCATGAAAATCAATGCTGCCACAGCAATCAGCACACAGCTCATGAGCTTATATACCAGAATATAAAAACGAAGAACTCCGGCTGTGGCTTTTTCCTGCCCATAATCTGCATCCCACTTTTTTTGAAATGCGCTGCGTACTTCTCGTTGTCCTTCCTCACCTTTGGAGAAAGAGCGTAGAACAGAAATCCCTCGGATATATTCCATTGATTTACTCACCAGATTTTCCTGTGCTTCTTGATAAATGGGAGTATATTGTGCGGCTCTACTGCGGACCCAACGAAGAGCAAGTAAACCTAATAATAGCCCGATCAGACTCAAAATGGCAATAATTGGGTTGAAAAAGAACATCATAATTGACATGAGAGCTGTCATAGCAACACCGCTTGTCATCTGCTCGATTGCAAGCATGGAGTAACCCTCTAAATCCGCAATCGTCGTAGTAAGTATTGTCTGAATAGTTCCTAAATTTTGCTCTGAAAAGTAGCCCATAGGAGCCTGTTTCAATTTTTCTCCTATTTCCAGACGATAATCACGGAAAATATCATATCCCGTTCCACTCATGGTACGGTCATACATCCATTGGAAGAAAAAGCGTCCGATAACACTTCCTAATACAACGCCAAAGGCTTGCAGGATAATAGTGGGTGTAAGATTTTCTAAATGCAATAAAATCCAAAAAACACCGAACATCATAAAACTGTTGAAAAAGGATTTGAGAATATTAAATGTGATGCCAACGATGATTTTCTTTCGGCTTCTACCCGCAATCTTAAAAATTCGGCGTATCATTTCAAACATGGTTTTTCACTCCTCCTTTCATGTCTGCTTCTTCTATGGTTCCGGCATAATCTTGCCACATCTTTTGATAGATGGGGCATTCCCGGAGAAGTTCTTCTTGTGTCCCACGGCCTGCAATATTTCCGTTTGCCACAACCAGAATTTGGTCGGCATTGCGAATTGTATTCAAACGGTGCGCTACAACAATCAATGTCTTTCCAGCCACTAATTTGCTGATTGCCTGTTGAATGAGTGCCTCATTTTCCGGATCAGCATAGGCAGTGGCCTCGTCTAAAATGACTACAGATGCCGGTTTTAGCATGGCCCGCGCAATCGTAATACGCTGGCGCTCCCCGCCAGAAAGACGGTCTCCGGCATCACCGGCCAGTGTGTCATATCCCTGCTCTAACTGCATAATAAAGTCATGACAGTTAGCAGCTTTTGCGGCAGCTTCCACTTCTTCATCTGTTGCTGCTGGATTACCCATGCGGATATTTTCCCGAATGGATTTGTCGAATAGGTAATTGTCCTGTGCCACATAACTGATTTCACCCATCAATTGTTCAAAGGGGATTTGACGAATATCCTGGCCGCCGAAACGCACAGAGCCGGAAGTCACATCCCAAAAACCAGCCATCAGTTTCGCAATCGTGGATTTACCGGAACCGGAAGGCCCAACAATAGCCGTCATAGTGCCGGGTCTGGTTTGAAAAGAAATACCGTGGAGAACTTCGGTTTCTTTATAACCGAAATGTACATTCTCGAATTGGTAAGTACGTTCTCCCAAAGATACAGGTTCAGAGGGCCGGACAAGTTCCGGGGTTTTTAGGAAAGCTGTTACTTGCTCCAAATTACCTTTTATCATGCTGACTTGCTCCATCGCTTCAGACACTTTCATCAATGGAGCAACAAACCCCAGCGGAACTACTAAAGATATTAAAAATACGGGGAGTGAAAGCGTTCCTTCCATATAGAGCCATGCGCCAACCGGTAATGTACCCAAAAGAGTAGAGGGCAGAACGGCCCTCGCTGCGGCGTTCCAGAACCAGCATTGGCTCCACCACTCCATTGTGGAATCGTGAAAATAGTTGACAGATTCCGAGTATTTTCCATAAGAAGAAGCAGAGCGATTAAAGGCTTTAATGACTTGAATGCCGTTGACGTATTCCACTAAAGAACTATTCATATTATTCGCAGAGCGTATATAATTCTCCATTCGGGGGCCATAACCGCGCATCATAGCAGCAAAAAAGAGAATACCCAGTGGAACTGTGATTAGGGATGCAAGCCCCATGTGCCAGTCCAGGATGAAAATCAGGAGGATGCTGCACAACGGTGCCGCAATATTTGATGGAAGCTCTGGCATAAAATGTGCCATAGAATCTTCCAGCTTTGCAACATTGTCTACAATCAAGTTTTTGAAAGTTCCTGTGGGCGTTTCCAGCATAACACCCATTGGGACTTTTGCCATCCGATCTGTAATCGCTTCACGGACATTTTTCAAAATCGTAAAAGAGATTTTGTGGGAAATAAGAGAGGAACGCCATGTAAGAAGCATTTTTATAATCTGACATATGGCAGCAATTCCGCTGAAAAACAAAACGCTCTGCGGAGTAGCTGTACCGTGATAGAGTTCATCTGCCAACAGTGCCACCATTAGAAATGGTACGATACCAAATATCTCTCCCAACACAGCAAGAAGAATAGAAATGCGCATTTTTCCATTACTCTCACCGACAAAAGCAAATAGTTGGCGGATTGCACCCGGTTCTTTTTGGAACATAAGAAAGTCTCCTTTCAGGCCACAAAATGCAAGGAAGGTATTGCATTTTTCGTGTAACCGTGCTATAACGTAAATTACGATGTAATATTACACTGTAATTTAAGTATAGGATGAGGGATAGAAATGTCAATGGATTTTCAACAAACCCATGAAAATCTTTTAGCCTGTGCAAAAAAACATTTTCTGGAAAACGGGTTTGAACGTGCCAGTATCCGTAAAATATGCAAGTCTGCTCATGTGACAAACGGGGCTTTTTACAATCACTTTGAGGATAAAGAGGCTTTGTTTGGCGAACTTGTAGAGCCGGTAGTTCAGGCGGTATCAGAGATGTATTCCGATTCTGTTGCTAAGCACTTTGAATTGGCCCGGACGGATGAATTAAAGCAGCTCTGGAAACTGTCGGAGGACACGATCCGTCAGATTATCGAATACATTTACGAACATTTCGATGTATTCAAATTGCTGCTGATGCAGTCTGCCGGCACAAAATATGCTTCTTTTCTGGATGATGTGGTGCGTTCCGATGTTCGGGAGACAAAAAAGCTAATAGCAGAGCTGAAAGATCGCGGAGTTTCCGTACATGATCTGGAGGATGACGAGTGGCATATGCTCGTTCATTCTTACTATTCATCTATCGCAGAAATTGTCTTGCACAATTATTCAAAAGATGCTGCGATAAAATACGCTCATACATTAGCCACTTTTTTCAGTTCCGGGTGGCAAACCGTTTTGGGGATTTGATCCCCAAAATTTTTAACCATAAGTTAGCGTAGTCTAACTATCTATCTAGGAGGTGCGTCTGTAGCATTGCTTTTGTATAAAGAAATTTTTTTACTTATTTATTTATCTAATTATATGGAAAGGACTTTTTGAAAATGGAAAATACAAATAAGCTCACAGGTAAAGATCTTATTAACATCGGCATCTATTCTGCCATGACCTTGGTTGTTTTCTTTGTTGTTGGACTGCTGACTGCGTTGCCGGTAGTATACCCGTTCTTGTTCTTGATCTGGCCGATCGTTTGCGGCATCCCTATGATGCTGTATTACACGAAAATCAGAAAATTCGGAATGCTTACCATTACTGGCGCTATTGGTGGTATTTTCTTCTACCTCATTGGTTATGGATGGATTGGCCTGCTCGGCTGGTTTCTCGGCGGTTTTCTAAGCGATGTCGTGCTCAAAATCGGCGGCTATCAGAAATTTAAGGTCACTGTTCTGAGCTATGCCTGCTTTTGCTTCGGCTTCATGGGCTGCCCCGCCAATCTCTGGTTTGCCGGTGAAGCATATTGGAAAAACATTCACACCTCCATGGGTGATCAGTACGCAAACACTTTGCAATCCATGATGCCCTCCCGGATGATGTATGTGGGCTTTGCGCTGCTGTTTGTGGGCGGTATTCTGGGCGCGCTTCTGGGCCATAAAATGCTGAAAAAACACTTTGAAAGAGCGGGAATTGTGTAATGGAGCAGCTTCAAGCAGTTGTTGAAAACAGAACAGGCTTTTGCTTAGACCCACGAACCAAGCTTTTGCTAATGGCCGTTGTCGCTACTGCAGAATTCCTATACAGCCACACCGCCTTTATGATTGCGGTAGCGATGATCCCATTTATCCTGCTGTTGACTAACCGGCAGTATAAAACGGCAACCGTGTTCTTCTGCCTGTTTGTGGTCGGGCTGTTTGTGCAGGCCATCCAGAACTCAGTCCAGTTCCCCATGATCGTCAATATGCTGGTAGTCCTGCTGGTGGGGCTGGTCCTGCGGCTGTTTCCGGCCTATGTGATGGGGGCCTACATCATCAAATCCACTACGGCCAGCGAGTGCATTACCGCGCTGGGCCGGATGCACATTGGGCGGCAGATCACTATTCCACTCTCCGTCCTGTTTCGATTCATCCCCACTATGCAAGAGGAGTCGGCAGCCATCAAAGATGCCATGCGAATGCGTGAGGTTCAGTTCGGAACAAAGAAATTCTGGCAAAACCCCGCCGCTCTGATTGAATACCGTTTTATTCCCCTGATGATCTCGGTGGTCAAAATCGGGGATGATCTCTCTGCGGCGGCCCTGACCCGCGGCCTGGATAACCCGGTCCAGCGCACCAATATCACAAAGGTCGGTTTTACTGGCTGGGATCTACTGGTGGTGTTGATTGCCGGAGCCGCACTGCTCTCCACATACTTTTTCAGGCCGTGGTAAGGAGGTGATACTGTGATCGAATTGAAAGATGTTTCCTTTTCTTATGAGAGCGGAGAAACCCAAAACAACCTGAACCATATCAATCTGACAATCCAGGATGGCGAAACCATCCTGCTCTGCGGAGAGTCCGGCTGCGGCAAGACGACGCTGACTCGGCTAATCAACGGCCTGATCCCGCATTATTACGGCGGGAAGCTGACTGGGCAAGTCCTTTTAGATGGGAAAGAGTTAAAAGACTATCCTCTTTATCAAATCGGGCAACGGGTGGGATCTGTATTCCAAAACCCAAGAACACAATTCTACAATGTGGACACCACCAGTGAGATCGTTTTTGGGTGTGAAAACATGGCCCTGCCGGTCCCGGAGATGCGGGAGCGCCTGGAAGAGACTGCCCGCAGCCTCAAGCTGGAAAAGCTGCTGAACAGGAGCTTGTTTGCTCTCTCCGGCGGAGAAAAACAGAAAATCGCCTGTGCCTCTGCCGACGCAATCCACCCGGATATCTTTGTACTGGACGAGCCATCCTCCAACCTAGATATTGCCACTATCGAAGATTTGATTGGTGTGATTCGGCACTGGCAGTCAGAGAAAAAGACTGTGATTGTCGCGGAACACCGACTTTATTATCTCGTTCCCTATGCAGATCGAATTCTCTATATGAAGCATGGAAGTATTGTGCGGGAATTTACCGGGGCGGAGTTTCAAAAATTATCGCCCGATGAATTGCAGGAGATGGGGTTACGGGCACTGGACCCATTCCACCTGTCCCCAGAGGCTGCCCCCAAACCGACCGCTCCGAAATTGCATATCAAAGGATTCCGGTTCTCCTATGAAAAGCACGGCCCCCTCAATGTGGATGTTCCGGACCTAAACTTGCCTCAAGGCGAGATTATCGGCATCATCGGATACAACGGCGCAGGAAAATCCACCTTCGCCCGGTGTCTGTGCGGTCTAGATAAAAAAGCGAGAGGTGTGCTTGAAATGGATGGGGCCTCCTATGACGCGAAGCAGCGCAGGCATATCTCCTATATGGTCATGCAGGATGTAAATCATCAGCTATTCACGGAAGATGTGATGGACGAATTGCTACTTAGTATGGATGGCGAGGACGAGAAAGCAGACACAGCCTGCGCCAAGGAGATACTGACAAGCCTTGACCTGTCGGAGAAGGCAAAGCTGCACCCCATGTCCCTGTCAGGCGGTGAAAAACAGAGGGTGGCGATTGGCAGTGCAATAGCCTCGGACAAAAAGATCCTGATATTTGACGAGCCTACCAGCGGATTGGATTACCGGCATATGCTGGAGGTATCAGACAACTTAAACCGCCTGAAAGAACTGGGAAAGAGCCTGTTCCTGATTACACATGACCCGGAACTTATTTATAAATGCTGCACCTACCTGTTGTTCATTCAGGGGAGCAAGGTGCTGTGGCACCGACCTATGGACGGGGAGGCTGAGAGTCTCTTATGGGCTTTCTTCTCCCGCGAGCAAGAAGCAGGTGCAGTCAATGCCTCCCGGTAAAAAACTGTACGCTTCCGGCGAGGACTATCTGGAGGCTGTGTTGGTAATCCAGAAAAAGAAAGGCAAGGTACGCTCCGTGGATGTATCCCGGCACATGGAGGTGTCAAAGCCCAGCGTGAGCTATGCGGTAGCGGCTTTACGGGATGGCGGCTTTCTCACAATGGATGAAGATCGCTTTCTCCATCTGACCGATATGGGCCGCGAAGTTGCTGAGAAAATTTACGAGCGGCACTGTTTCTTCCGCGACAAGCTCATCGCCGCAGGCGTTGATCCCAAGAGAGCGGAATACGACGCCTGCCGGATGGAACACAATATCAGTATAGAATCCTTTGAGAAACTTCGGGATTACTATTCTTCTCAAAAGGGAAAATAGTTGGCCCATTCAGTAACGGACAGAGCAATGCGGCCGGGCAATACACCCGACCGCATTATTTGTCAGCTTTCTTCTCTTTGGTATCCGGCATTTTGTCAACCGGGGTAAGCAGCAACTCCTGATCCCGCTGGCTGCATTGTGGAACCAACCGCATGATCCGGTCAACGATTTCGCTGTCTGCGTTCACCTGCGGTGCAAGAATCTCATCAAAAGAAGCGCCAATGGCATTGTCAAGGCGAATCAGGACATCCAGGCTCGGCTTGCGCCTGCCGCTTTCTATGGCCGCTAAAAAACGAGGACTGATTTCTGCATGCTCCGCAATCTGTTCTCTCTTATAGTTTCGTTTTTCTCTGGCATTCCGCAAGGATGTCCCAAACGAAAAAGCCATAAGTCGTATTTTTTTATCTACTCTCCGTCACATCACATAATAATATCTTACGGTTTACAAATATTATGTGAAATGATTGGAGAGTTGCTTTTTTATAGCTACTATGCGTTGCTATTTTTGCTTAGGAGGAGATGATAAGCCTCCTTTTTTTCTATTTTACTATAATTGAGGCGAATGCTGTTTGATGACACAATAAAGAGAGGGTGAATCGGATGATTCTCCCTCCCTTTGTCATCACTCTGAAATCTCGATGCCTTCGGGATTTGTTTTTTTGTGCCCGAAAAAATTTCTGAGGGCAGGGGCGCGAATATTGTATTTTTCCATCTGCTTTGCTTTAATAAAAGAGAAAGGAGGGCGCCCCTTGCTTTTAAAGGACAGAAGAGACGAAGGATTCAATCAAAAAATCGAAGACCATTACGAGAAGTAAAAAGCCTTCCTTATGGCCTACGGAAGCAAAATCTTGGGATCAAAAGAAAAGGCGGAAGACGTCCTCCAGGAGTGTTTTCTCGCCATCATCGAGAGAAAAGCCAATTACGCCGATCTTTCCGACGACGAATTCAGAAAAGTGGCCGTCACCATGATGAAATACAAATGCATCGATCGCCTGCGAAGAGAGAAGAAATGGGCGAATCGGGCCGTCGACTCGTATGATAATGCCCTCGATGGTTTCGACGACCTGTCGGCGACCTATCTTAAAAAAGAGCGGGAGCAAATGGCGCGGGAGGCGTTAAACAAACTGGATCCCCTGAGCCAACAGATCCTGTACTTAAAGTATTTTGAAGAGAAATCCTACAAAGAAATCGCCGAAGCTCTGGCCATAAACACCAATTTAGTTCAGGTGAAGCTCTATCGAATCAAACAAAAATTGCGAAAAATGCTTGGAGAGGAGGGGGAAAATGAATGATCGTCCATTGGATCAATGGATAAAAAATGCCATGGAGAAAAACACGGAAGAAGAGATCCGCGCCCTCGAAGAGCAGTGGACAAGTGGCCACGACCATCGCTACGCCCCCTCGACCGAAACCGACCGAAAAATCCTCGCCGCCATTGGAAAGAGCAAAAAGAGAAATCCCTTAAAAAAAGCCGCTGCCGTACTTCTCGTGGCCGGGATCGGCCTTGTGAGCCTCTTTGCCTTTCACGGCGACGCCCTCGCCCAAATTCAATCCTATGTGGAAGCGTGGTTTAGCGACCATACCGCCATCTACTTTACCCAAAAGGAAAAAATAGAGAAAAAAGACTGGGAAATCACCTATATTCCGAAAGGCTTTAAGGTATCTAAAATTGAAAAATTAGATGAGGGATACCAAATTACATTTTTTGAGAACGAGGAAGGAAAAAACTTTAGCTTTGAGTGCGTCGCGAAAGACGGTGCATTTACCCTTGGAGAAGACAATGAAAACGGAGAAAGAAAAAAATTAAGAATAGGAAAAAATGAAGCATTCCTCTATGTGTCCAAACGTGAAGGGTTTTCAAATTCCATTACGATGGAAAATGAAGATTATATTTTCATACTTGATGGAGATGTTACGGTGGATGATTTAATAAAAATGGCCGAATCCATCCGTGAAAAGAAATAAAAATTTCAAAAAGACTGTACAGTTTTTCCTTCGTGAAACGTTATAGTAGTGAGACGAAAAGAAAGGAGCCTTTATGACCATTGTTCGAATTCAACTGATTGTCACGGTGCTGGTTACACTCTATGCCTTGGCCACTTTGCCCTTTTACTTGTCCGGGAAAAAGGTGCGATTGGAAAAGTGCCCGTGGCTTGAAAAACACGACCGAACGATCTCCCGCGTCTTGGCATTTCTGCTATTGATCGTTACCATTCTCCGTTTCGCCCTGGAGCGGGGTGCAGGGGCGTGACTCGGAAGGCGATAGAAAGTTTCTTCAATGAGGTGATTTTATGAAAAAAGATTTTAAGCAGGTCGGTTACGCCATCAGCCTATTTTTCTTAGGCTTATTGGCGTGGAAACCGTGGATCGCCCTTCCGCAGGAAGGTATGGATGGTGGAGACTATGAGTTGCGTCTTCTTTTTATTCTGGTGATTTTGATTATGCTTCCCCATGCCCTGGAGACCGTGGATTATAATAAGGCGGCGGAAAAAAAGGAGCAAAAAGACGAAAAAGAAGACGAGGTGGAAAAGCCGTAGTGCATTTCATCGAAACAAATCGGATTAAAAACAAAGAAAATGATCGAGCAAGCACTTTGCTCGATTTTTTTGAGCATGAAAAAGCCCCGCCATCGGATTTGAGATGTTGGGGCTGATTTCTAAAAAATGATTAACGTGTCGAATTGAAAGGAATTTTTACAGTGACGCAAAGGATTTGTTTTCCGTCGCTTTTGTTCCGGAAAAGGCCAATGCGATTAAACCGATGGTGATAAAAACCAGCACAACAGCCAATAGGAAGGGCATGCTGTAGCCTCCGGTGAAGCTGCGAATAACTTCAATGAGGGTTACGCCCAAAGACGAGGCCACGGTGGTAACGAGGACCACATAGGAGTAAATTTCGCCGTAATCGCGATTGCCGAAAACACTTCGAACGATCAGGGGCAGAAACATGCTGGTCGTCGGAACGATGAAGCCGAAGAGAACGGCCCCGAAGCTGTTGAACAGGGGATTGGATCCGGCAAAGTATAAAAGGACAAAGCCGGCCCCGACGAGGGTTAAAACGAGGCAGGTAATTTTAGAGATGCCGAAGCGATCGCAGGCGCTGCCTAAAACAAATTTACTCAGTGTATTGGTCAACATGACATAGGAGATCATGGAGGCGCCGAAGACAGGGCTCAGGCCCACCGACGGCGCGTAGGACGGCATGTGGTAGGTAAAACAAGTTAAAATCATCATAAGGGCCGCCGCCAGCAAGACGTAATAAAATTTCGCGGAACGAAGGGCCTGGGATTTGGTCATTCCCGTCAGTTCTTCATTGTTTACGGATGGGGTATCGGCCGCTTTTTTTTCTTCTTTGTAGCCGTAAGGATGAAGGTTCATCTCTTTCGGGCTTTTTTTAATGAGGAATAAAGCGGGCAAAACACCGAGAACAAATACTAACAGGGCGTAAAAGAGGTAGGCACGTCTCCAGCCGAATTTGGCGATGCAAGCGGCGCCCAAGGGGCTTAAGATCATGCCGCCGATTCCGGAAAAGCCGAGGGCAATTCCCAGGGCGAAGGCCATTTTTTCTTTAAACCAATTGCCGATTAAGATGGGGGTTAAGACGTAAAACACGACGCTTGCGCCCATTCCGGCCAGAACAAAGGCCAGGGCCATGGTAGTCAGTCCTTGGGCACGAGACATAAGGACCAAAGAAAGGGCCATAAGGGCAAAACTTCCCCCCGCCAAGAGATTGACTTTTTTTCTTTGGATGAGCTTGACGGCCAAGGGGCTCAAAAAACCGGTGACCAATCCGGAAAGGGTGGCCGTAGCGAGGGTAAAGGAGCTTTTCGCCACGCCGAGACTTTCGGATACCGGCGTCATAAAAATCCCCATGCAGCTTCCGAAAATACTGATTCCGGCAACACTCATCAAACAACAGGCAATTAAAATAATCCAGGCATAATGAATTTTTTTCGGCATACTCTTTTCCATGGCTGTCTCCTTCCTAATCCAGGGCGTAGGCGGCATCGAAGCCGTCTCGCATGGCTTGGCCGATGCGACCGGTGGTGGCGACGGCACTTCCGATGACGCGGACGTTTTCGAAATTGTCTTGAATCGTTTGGATTTTCTCGTTATTAGGGCGGACGCCTAAGGAAAGGATGACGGCATCAGCTTCCAAATCAAAGACCTTGCCCGTTTTTAAATCTTCGATGGTGACGGTTTTTTCTTGAATCGATTGAAGGGCGCTAGACGTGTGGAGAGTCACATTTTTTTCCTTTAAGTGGTCCAGTTCCGGCTTAATGTAGGTGGGAAGGACGCCGATGCCGATGGCTTTTTGCATTTCCACAACTTGGACGTCATTGTCCTCTGCCAGGAAAGATGCCACATCCAGCCCCGATAGACCGCCGCCGATTACGACGATTTTCTTTCCGGAAAGGGCTACCTCTTGATCCAAAATTTGGCCGACGGTGTAAATATGATCGGATTCGATGCCGGGAATTTTTTTAGGAATCACCGGATCCGCACCGGTGGCGACAAAGACGGCGTAGGGATTTAAAGCCTTGATCTCTTCGACAGTGGGCCCATGATTTAAATGAATGGTGACACCATACTTGTCGCATTCTCTTTTCAGAACCTCGGGCAATTGGTGGGTCCAATCTTTCATGGGCGGTTGGCCGGCCAAGAAGGTATCGCCGCCTAAATGGTCTTTTTGTTCAAATAAAGTGACTTTAAAACCCCTCTGACCTAAAACAGAGGCGGCTTCCATGCCGGCGACGCCGCCGCCGACAACAACCACTTGTCGCCCTTGGCCGTCGACTTTTAGAGGCGCAAGTTCAGACTCTCTGCCGGTTTTCGGATTGACGGCGCAGGAGACGACTTTGAACTTACTTTCACAGTCGGCGCAATACAGACAAGAAATGCAGTGATGGATAAGGTCTTCTTCTCCTGCCATGGCTTTTTTGCACCAATAAGGATCTGCCAGAGACTGTCTTGCCAAACCGACGAAGTCGCTGACCCCTTCTTCGAGGAGGGATTCCGCAAATTCCGGTGTTTTAATGGTGTTTACGGCAATTATGGGAATCTGAACGGCGGCTTTAATGGTTTTTGCCAAGTGCTTCTTCCATCCTTGGCCGAAAAAGACCGGTTCGATGACGGGCTTTTCAGCGCCGAAGGTGGAGTTGGAAATGTTTAACGCATCGGCTCCGGCCGCTTCGAGGAGTTTCGCCGTGATAACGGCATCCTCCAAGGTGGTGCCTCCCTCGACAAAATCCGAGCCGTTTATGCGGACACTGACGGGAAAATCTTTACCGCATTTTTCCTTAATGCCGCGGATGATTTCGCAAATGACGCGGGCACGATTTTCGTGGCTTCCGCCGTAGGCATCGTCCCGGCGGTTTAAGTGCGGGCTCAAGAAGGTCGAGAGAAGGTAGATGTGGGCGGCGTGGATTTCAACCCCGTCCGCTTCACCGATTTGTGCATAAACCGCCCCTTGAACGAATCGATCGATTAAGGTTTGAATTTCCTCGACGGTCATGGCCCGCACCCGACGACCGTCAGGGGTGGTGGATTCCGAAGGGCCGATGGGGTCTTTTCCGTCTAATAAGAGGGGATTGGCGCCCTGACCGGCATGGGCGAGCTGGGCGAAAAACTTGGCGCCGTGGCGATGAACGACTCTGGCGATTTTTTGAATGGACAAGGCGGAATTTAAATCCAGCATGGTCAATTGGCTTGGTGCCGCGCGACCGGTTTCAAAGTCGATATTGGCATATTCTGCAATAATCAGGCCGATGCCGCCTTTTGCTCTTTCTTCGTAATATTTCACCAAGGCGTCGTCGACGCGACCGTACGGATCCGCCAAAAGCGTCAGCATGCCGGGCATAACGACGCGATTTCTCGTCTCTACCTTATCGATTTTACCTCTTGAAAATAAATGGGAATACATAGTGCCTCCTAGTCGTTTATATCGTCGAAAATCACGCGGTAACGGTGAATCTTGCTGGTTTTAACCTTCCAGCAACCGTCGATCTTTTCGAATGTGTCTGCGTAGTAACCATAGCCTGTGAATGCGGCAAAGCCGTGGGTGATGACTTTGTCTTCAAAGGGGAAATAGGCCTTTGCCGTGGTTTCTGATGTAAGTTCAATTTCCGGAATATGTCCCATGTGTGCACTTTGCGTAGTCGCACCCATTAGTTTTTTTGAGTTGCTGATAATTTGCTCACAGGATCTCGAGGGCTCCAACTTTTCGGGAATGTCCGGATGCTGTCCCTTCAGGGGGTCTCGAGTGGAATCGGAAAGGTCAAAGACAATGTCTTCTGCAAAAACGGTTCTTAAGAGATCGAAATCTTTGCTGTCGATGGCGCGCCAGTATCTCGCTTTACATTGCTTGATTTCCTCGATTGCAAGTAACTTTTCAACTTGATCCATAATGATCCTCCTTCAAATTGTCTTATTCGTAACGAAATCTTCGTGCCCTTAGTATACGTTTGCAAAGGGAAGCCAACAATGGACGCGTCGGACAAAAAAACCTTGACCATTTGTGCAAAATGCACCAAAATAAAAGAAATCAATTGTTAGAGGAGCTTTTTATGTACTTTGGCGAACTCATTCATCTTTTGAAAAACCATTTTGCCCTTCAGGACTTGGCCATCGACGAGGCCCCCGCCATTCGCGAGGTGCGCCTTTTGGACGGCAGTGAAGAGAGCTACAGGGAGGATGTTCTTTACTTTGCTTATGATTTCGGAGAGAATCCGCCCCGTCAGGGCTTTCTTTTCGGCGATGCAAAAATTAAAGGAGAGGTGCATTGCTTCGTTCGGTTTCCCGAGGATAAGATTTTTTCCGTCTATAATAGGGCGCAGCAACTGCTTCGGGAAAAAGAAGTGCCGGATTTGTATGAAGAATTTAAAGACTTGGCGTATCAGGCCAAGGATTTTGAAAGCTTTATTAATGCCCTGGCCTTGCGTTTAGACAATCCCCTGATTTTACTGGATGCCGATTACCGCGTTATCGCAAGCTCCAATTGCCCGTCGGTGAAAGAAGACCTTTGGGCTCGAATCGTTCAGCGAGGCTACTGTTTGTATCCTTTAATCAAGGCAAGTGAAAGCTCCCCGCCATTTCGACATGGTGAGCGGAGCCGAGAAGCGTACCTTGGGGAAATTTGTCAGCATACGCCCAGTCCGAAGATTTACAGCAAGATTTTTTACAATGGCCGGTATTGGGGCGCCATCATCCTTATCGAAGAATCTTCCCCCCTTTCTGCGGTGCATTATGAAAATCTACCGAAGATCAGCCGGCTTTTAGAAGAAATCCTGCCTCGACTTCTTCCCGTTCCCTCTCCGGAGGGGCGACCTGTGGATCAGGCGTTTTATCGTCTCCTGGTCGGGGCCCATCCTGAAGAGTTGGACCATTCAAATGAATTACTTGCCATGGGAGAAATCCATCGAATTGCCGTCTTCGAGGGCTGCGGAAAAGAAGAGAAAATGCCGCCGCCTATGTCGACGATTCGGCGGCATTTTCCCGCTCCTCCCTTGGCTCAAATTCAAAACCGGGCCGTGCTCTTTCTTTCCTTTTCCAAAGAAAAATCTTCCTTCGCAAAAATAGTGAAAAAGCTGGAGGATCTGGCATCAGAACAGCATTTGATTGTGGGCCTCAGCCATGGATTTGAGGATTTGAACCGAGTGTCCGACTATTTTCGCCAAGGGCAAATGGCATTGGAAATGCCAACTCCCGAGGCGGTCAATTCCTACGATCAAGTCTTTTTTCTGGCCCTGTTACAAGAATTTCAAGGACGAAGCGAGAAGGGTTTTTCCTGGAGAAATTATCTTCATCCCGGCTTGGACATTCTTTTGGAATACGATAAAAAGAACAAAAGCCAACTTTATCGCACCCTGGAGGCTTACTTGGCCTGTGAAGCCTCTGTCCAAAAAACAGCCAAAGAACTTTACCTTCACCGAAACACGGTCAGTTATCGCCTGCACCGCATTACAGACCTTTGCCGGGTCGACTTGAGCGACAGCCAAACACGCTTTCTGCTCAATGTGTCCTTTCAAATCATTGCCTACATGAAGCGAGGCCTTTTAAAGGGAGAAATTTAATAACCCCCGGAGGCAACCGGGGGTGGAATGTTAAAAAATGACTGCCTCAGGCTTCATAAGGGAGCCTGTCGTGTAGAATTTTGCACTAGGCGGAATGTGCCCATAGGGCAGAAAATTTATCCGTAAAAAAAGAGCCTCCTCTCGGGGGCTCATTTCTTTTACAAGCTTTCTTTTAAGCGGCGAATGGCTTCTCTTACATCGCTCTCTTCGATGTCTTCGCCTTTTAAGCGAAGGTCTTTGGCAAAGGTGAGGGCCTCGTCCCGAGCTTGAGTGGGTTCGGTTTCCTGCGCCTGAATGACTTCTTTGGCCACGGCCATCATTTGGGACCAGGCCTGAATAATGGCATTTTCCCGGCGAATGTGCGTAACGAGCCGGGCGAAGGGCCAATCTTTGTTGGTTTCGGTCATGGCCGCCTTGTGGGGGAAGACTTCGCCCATTTCACGCAAGGTGAGCAGGATTTTTTGCAGATCGTGGGAGTGCAGGCCCACGAAAACCAAGAGCTCTTCTTCCGGCGCCTCTGCCGCCTCCCCGGTTTTTTCGTAGCCTTCAAGGCCTGCAAAGTAGCCCAAAAGCTCGCCCACTTCTTCTTTTTTAACTTCCCGCACGTCAATGGCCTGGGCCTCGGCGGCTTCCAGCAAATGGGCTCGCCGCGCCTCGTCGTCGACGCCGTAAAAAATTAATCGACTCATACTTCATTCCTTCCTAATCTGGGATCTATTATGTGCACGTAAAGGTGCATTCATCAATTTGTTAAATACTTTGGTCAATAGATACCCGGGAATGAATAGTTTAATCGAATCAGGCGCGAAGGGGGCCTTGGGCTTTTTCCTGCCAGTTCAGATGCAAATAGCCCTCGGCGTCGGTTTTGTTGTTGATTAAATAGCGTGTCTTCACGAGCTCCATCATGGGGCGATCGGCGGCCAGGGAATCGCTGTATGCCACGCTGTTTTCGTAGTCGATTTCCATGCCTTTTTCCGTGAGATGGGCGAGGATGTTGTCCACTTTTTTTGCGTGCCTGTTGTTGTCCCCCACCATTTCAAATTGCGCGTCGGTGGAGGTGCCGATAATGTGATCGAAGGGCAGCACGTCGCCTACATATTTCAAATAGTCCTCCACGGAAGCGGAGACGAGAAGCAGGTAGTAGCCCGCCGCCTTCAGGGCATAGATCTCGTCTACGGCTTCTTTAAAGGCGTAGGCCATGACGTCGTCGTAGACGAAGGCCTTCACTTCATCTTCCGTGTAGTAGCGAAGCATGGAGAGAAAACTGTTTTTAACATTTTTCTTCACCGTTTTCGGCGAGCGAAAGAGGCTTCCCGCCAAGAGCTCTTTGTAAAGTTTTGCCCGAAAGCCCGGGATTTTTTTTGCCGTTACGTCGTATAATATAAAAATGGAGTCTTTCGATATGACCGTGCGGTCGAAATCGAAGAGGGCAATTTTTTGTTTCATGAATTCTCCTTTGTCCGTCGCACTTCCGCCGGCGGCGGTTTTTTGTTATAGTGGATTGGTGATGCATTTGAACATTTTACATGTGGATATGGATGCGTTTTTCGCCTCTGTTGAGATTTTATTGAATCCCGCCCTGAAAAACAAGCCCCTGGCCGTCGGTGGGAGAAATCCTTCGGGGATCGTGACCACGGCCAGTTACGAGGCGAGAAAATACGGCGTCCACTCGGCCATGCCGATGTTTATGGCGAAAAGTTTGTGCCCGAATCTCATCGTGGTGCCTACGCGAAAGGGCGTCTACGGCGAGGTGAGCCGAAAGGTCTTCGGTTATTTGCACAGCTTCGGCTACAAAATGGAGCAGGTCTCCATCGACGAGGCTTATTTGGATTTAACGGGGGAGAAAGATCCCGAGGCTGTGGCGCGGACCATGCAGCGGGAAGTGGCGCACCGCTTCGGCCTTTCCATGAGCTGCGGGCTGAGCTACAATAAATTTCTCGCAAAAATCGCCTCGGATATGGACAAGCCCGCGGGTTTTACGGTCATCGACGGGGCGCGGGGGCAGGAAATCATCAAAACCCTTCCCATTTCGAAGATTCACGGCATCGGCGAGAAGACGGCGGCGCGGCTCAACGATTTGGGCATTCACACCGGGGCGGATCTGCTCCTTTTGGAGCGGGATTTTTTACAGGAAACTTTCGGCAAAATGGGCACGGAGCTCTACGACCGGGTGCGAGGCGTGGACATGCGGCCGGTAGTGCCGGGCAGGAAGCGAAAATCCATCGGCACGGAAGAAACCTTCGCCGAGACCAGAAGCCGCGCTTTTTTTAAGGAGCGGCTCATGGAATCGGCGAGAGAGACGGCTTTTCTTATGGAGAAAAAGGGGATTGTGGGCTACACGGTGACCGTAAAGATCAAGACGAGGGATTTCGACACCCACACCAAGTCCAAGACCTTTCCCACGCCGGTGGAAGGGGAAAAGGCGCTGTATCGTGAGGCAAAGGCCCTTTTCGATTCCCTTTACGGCGGCGAGAAGCTTCGCCTCCTGGGGCTGAGTGTGTCCGCATTGGAAGAAAATTACAGCAGGCAATTGCGTTTTTTATAGGAGGTGCAACATGGAAGCATGGAGAGAACAACGGGTGCAGGAGATTTTTCAGCGCTTTACAAGCCTTTTCGATCTCACGATTTTGGAGCATACAGACGATGAGATTCACGCCCGTTGGCATGTAGACAAGACGGTTTTAAATCCCGCGGACATCGCCCACGGCGGGGCGGTTTTTTCCGTCACCGACGCCATTTGCGCGGCGCTTGGCCTGCGAAACAATCATTTGCTTACCAAAAGCGTGAGCTTTTATTACTACCATTCCGTCCTTCCCGGTGATGCCTACATTACCGCCTCCTTTCAAAAAGTGGGAAGCTACACCTCGGTGATGGCGGCTGAGGTGCGTCAAGAGGGCAAGCTTTGTGCCAAGGGCATGTTTGATATGGCCTATATGCCGCAAGCGGAACAGATCGAGATGGAGTAAGGAGGATTTATGGCTCGCTACGAATACTTAGAAGACAGCGTGGATCACCGCCTCATGGCCGATTCCGAATTGACCGTTCTTGAGCAAAATCAAGAGGCCCTAACCGCCACTTGGCAGGTGTGGCCCGGCGCCATTAATTCCGCCGGCACTTGCCAGGGCATGATCCACTTCGGCATGGCCGATGTAATCAGCGCCATCCTTTGCAACCGCAAAGGCGTGGTGGTGACCCAAGGTGCCTCCTGCTTCTACCACGCCCCCCTTTACGAAGGGGAAGTGGTGGCCAAGGCCTTTTTCAACAAGCGGGGCAAGGTCAACGACAATGTGGAAGTCCATTTCTTTCAAAAGGACAAGCTCTGCTTTCAGGCGATTTTCAATATGCACGCCACCGGCGTGGTCTTAAATAAGGGAGGCGGGAATGAAGCGTAATCAAGCCATTTTCCTCCTGGTATTGACCACGGTGATTTGGGGCATGGGGGTGGTGGTGCAAGTCGCTGGCATGAACCACATCCATCCCTTTGTGCTGAATATGCATCGTTCCCTGGCGGCAGGGCTTTTTCTTTTGGTCATTCTCCTGTTTGTTCCGAAATTAAGGGATACGGGCAAGGATTTACATGCCACCATAAAAGGCGGCATTTGTTGCGGGATCTGCTTAAGTGTGGCCATGGCCCTGCAACAATACGGCCTGAAGTACACCACCGCCGGCAAGACCGGCTTTATTACGGCCCTTTACATCGTCCTCGTACCCATCGGCGGGATTTTGCTCCGCCACGCCATTTCCAAAAAGACCTGGCTCGCCGTGGCCGTCGGCGCCGTGGGGCTGTACTTTATCAGCATCAAAAAAGGCGCGGGCTTTTCCATGGGCCTCGGGGATTTTCTCGTCTTTCTCTGTGCCATCGCCTTTACCGTACATATTCTCGTCATCGACTATTTTGCCGAGGATGTGGACGGCGTGGCCATGAGTTGCATTCAGTTTTTTACGGCGGCGATCCTTTCTTTCTTTTTCGTCCTGCCCACCGGGGCCTCCCTTTTCGGGGAATACGCCAAGGCCCTGCCCGCCATTTTATACCTGGGGATTCTCTCAAGCGGCGTGGGCTTTACCCTG
Source organism: Peptoniphilus rachelemmaiella (assembly GCF_943169845.1). GTDB lineage: Bacteria > Bacillota > Clostridia > Tissierellales > Peptoniphilaceae > Aedoeadaptatus > Aedoeadaptatus rachelemmaiella. Next base: position 6,567 of record NZ_CALPBW010000001.1, on the reverse strand, counting down.
CAGATTTTAGGCCAACGCCACACAGACCCCACCACGGCCAGCTTGATTTTAAGTTTGGAATCGGTGTTTTCCCTCCTGGGGGGCTTTTTGTTTCTGCACGAAACCATGACGGGGCGGGAAGCTCTTGGCTGTGTGCTTTTGTTTGCGGCCATACTCATCGCCCAATTGCCCGTGGATAAATTAATCAAGATGGCGAAAAATTAAATAAATTTTTCGAGGCAGGGGCTTTTCTGCGATAAATAGTCATTCATCGGGTATAGATAAATCCAAAGGACTATGTCAAGGAGGGTATGAAATGAAGTGTCGATTTTGCGGAAAAGAAAATGTGCCCGGCGTCAAATACTGTGCGTCCTGCGAGACGCCCATGGTCTATCCCTTAGGCTACAAACCCGAGGACGAGGCTCCGGTGGTAGAGGAAGAAATTGCGGCGGAAGAAGCTGTGGTTGAGGAGCCTGTGGTTGAAGAAGCCGAAGCCCCTGTTGCGGAAGAAGCTGTGGCAGAAGAAACCGAAGCCTCTGTAGCGGAAGAAGCTGTGGCAGAAGAAACCGAAGCCTCTGTAGCGGAAGAAGCCGTGGTTGAAGAAGTTGCGGTCAAAGAAGCTGTTGCGGAAGAAAAGGCCGAAGTAATCGAAGCGGCAGATACATTTGAAGCGCCTGTAGCGGGAGAACCTGTGGTTGAAGAAGTTGCAGTCGAAGAAGCTGTAGTCGAAGAAGCCGTGGTTGAAGAAGTTGCAGTCGAAGAAGCTGTAGTCGAAGAAGCCGTGGCGGAAGAAGTTGCGGTCAAAGAAGCTGTTGCGGAAGAAAAGGCCGAAGTAATCGAAGCGGCAGATACATTTGAAGCGCCTGTAGCGGAAGAACCTGTGGTTGAAGAAATTGCAGAAGAAGCTGCAGTTGAAGAATCCGTGGTTGAAGAAGATTCCCAACCGGAAGAAAAAATTCAGGCGGCGGATGATTTCGATTTATCCAAGCCCATGGACAAGCGCAAAAGACAGGCCTTAAAGCGCAAACAAAAAGCGGCGAGAAAGCAATCCGCCGAAGGGGAAAGAAAGAGTGGCGAAGGCGAAGCCCGAAAAACCAAGGAAGAGAAAAAAGCCGCCCCCGTTGAAAAAGAACCTGTAGCAGAAGAAAAAATCGAAGCTGCTGACGATTTCAAGAAGGAATCGGTTGTGCCTGCGAAAAAAGCGGAAGAAAAAGCGGCAGAAAAACGGGAAGAAGCGGTAGAAAAACGGGAAGAGCCGGTGGAAAAGCCGAAGGAAAAAATCGAAGCCGCCGATGATTTCAAATTAGAAAAAGAGAAAATCCAAACCGAGGCGCAAGAGGCGCCGGCGAAAAAAGGCCGCATGAGCCCGGTCCTCATGGCCATCGCCCTTTTGGTCCTTCTCTTTATTATCTATCAGTTGGTGAAATGAAAACAGTAAGAGAGGCGCTGAAGCCATTGGCCACGGCGAAACACAAAGCTTTTTTGGAGAAACTGATCCCCACCGTGGCGCCGGAGATGATTTTAGGTGTGAACATGCCTACCTTAAGAAAGCTCGCCAAGGAAGCGGAGCCCTCTTTTTTAAAGAAGCTGCCCCACGAAAGCTACGAGGAAAATATCCTCCACGGGCTTTTGATTAACGACTTGCCCGCCGAGGAAGCCCTGAAAGCTATGGACGCCTTTGTGCCCTATTTAGACAACTGGGCGGTGGTGGATGCCATCGACCCACGGGCCTTCTATCAGGGGAATTACTTAAAGGATTACATTCGCCTCATGCAGTCCCCTGCGCCCTACGGCAGACGTTTGGGCATCGTTTTGGCCCTGCGCCATGTGACGGAAGACACAAAAAGGCTTATGGAAGCCGTGGCAGGCGTGGAAAACGGCCATTACTACGTGGACATGGCCATGGCCTGGTTTTTCGCCGAAGCCGCCCTATACGAGCCGGAGGCCGTGTTAAAGCGATTGGCAACAGGGGATCTTTCCCCTTCGGTGCAGAAAAAGACCATTCGGAAAATCAATGAATCCCGCCGCGTACCCCCGGCCCTCAAGGCCCGGGCGAAGGCCCTGTAGTGAGATGACGGCTCCTTTCGAGGGGCTGTTTTTATGAAAGGAGATCCATGATATACTTCGACCACGCGGCCACTTGTCCCATGAGCGAAAAAGCCATCGACACCATGACCGCCCTTTTAAAAGCAGGCTACGGCAATCCATCCAGCCAACACCGCTTGGGCAGGGAGGCGAAAAATGCCTTGGAAGGCGCCCGCCTGGATGTGGCCAATCTTTTCGGCCTTTCCATGAAAAACGTCCTTTTTACGGGATCCGGCACGGAAGCCGACAACATCGCCATGATGAGTGCCTACAAAAACAGAAAAAAGAGCCCGGGCCACATGATTACCACGGCCATCGAGCACGAAGCCGTGTTGAAATGCGCCGAAGCCCTTGAAAAAGAGGGCGTGGAAGTCACCTACATCGCCCCGGATAAAAAAGGCGTGGTCCGTGCCGAAGACATCCTTGCCGCCGTAAGAGAAGACACCTTTTTGGTGAGCGTCATGGCCGTAAACAATGAAGTGGGCTCTCTTCAGCCCCTGGCCGAGATAAAAGGCGGTCTCCCCGAGGGCGTGCACTTTCACGTGGATGCCGTGCAGGCGGCGGGCCATCGCCCAAGAGACAGCTACGCCTTCGCCGATACCGTGGCCATGAGCGGCCATAAATTTTACGGGCCCAAAGGCGTGGGCATTTTGCTGACGCGAAAAGAGCTGGAGCCCGTCATCTACGGCGGCGGTCAGGAGCGGGGCATTCGAAGCGGCACGGAAAATGTGCCGGGCATCTGCGCCATGGTGGAAGCCTTAAAAGAGGCGGAAGATCGCAGAGAAGAAGAGGCCGTACGAATCAGCCGCCTCAGTCTTCGCCTACGTGAAGGCCTCGCCGCCACAAAAGGCGTCGTGCTTACCGCAGAAGGCGGCGACGACCGCATCGTCCACGCCATGGTGGAGGGCATGTCCCGGGACGTTTTATTGTATCAATTGGACCGCCGCGGCTTCGCTCTCTCCGGGGGAAGCGCTTGTCAGGCCGGCGCCGCCACAAAGAGCCACGTCCTCGAAGTCATGGGCGTGGATCAACGAGGCCGCGCCCCTATGCGGGTGTCTTTGGGCAGAGAAAACACCATGGAAGAAGTGGAAGGATTTTTAGACGCATTAAAAGAAATAGTAGAAGGGAAGAGATCGTGAGTCGCATACTCGTCGCCATGTCCGGAGGGGTAGATTCCTCCGTGGCAGCCTACTTACTGAAAAAAGCCGGGCACGAATGCATCGGCGTGACCATGAAACTGTACGAAAATGACACGGTGGCCCACACCGGCCACACTTGCTGCTCCCTTGACGACATCGACGATGCCCGCATGGTGTCGGCGAAGCTCGGCATGGATTACTTCGTCTACGATTTTTCCGAGCGATTCGAAGAAGAAGTCATCGACAAATTCGTCGCCTATTACGAAAAGGGCTGGACTCCCAACCCCTGCATCGACTGCAATCGCTACTTAAAATTCGAAGACCTTTACACCCGGGCGCGGGAATTGGACTGCGACTACATCGCCACAGGCCACTACGCCCGCATCCAATACGACGAGAAGCTTAAGCGCTACGCCCTCTTGAAGGGCCCGGACGAAAAGAAGGATCAGTCCTACGTCCTCTACAGCCTGAGCCAAGAACAATTGGCCCACACCCTCTTTCCCTTAGGGGATTTGGAAAAGAGCGAGGTGCGTAAAATCGCCGAAGAAGCGGGCCTGGTCAATGCGAAGAAACACGATTCCCAGGACATTTGCTTCGTTCCCGACGGCGACTACAAAAGTTTTTTAGAGCGGAGGGAAAACAAAACCTACGCCGAAGGCAATATTGTCGATGAAGAAGGCCGCATTCTCGGCCGCCACAAGGGCGCCGTGGGCTACACCATCGGCCAGCGAAAGGGCCTGGGCGTGGCGGCAGGCCACCCGGTTTACGTTCTGGACAAGGACATGGAGAAAAACCAAGTCGTCGTAGGCAACAAAGGCAGCCTGAAGAAGAAGGAACTTGACGCCGTCGACTTTCAGTGGCTCAGCTACCCCGAAACCAACGAAATGAAAGTTACCGCCCGCACCCGCTACCACGGCGCGGAAACGCCGGCCACCTTAATCGACAAAAAAGACGGAAACATTACCTTAATCTTCGACGAGCCCCACGGCGCCATCGCCAAGGGCCAAGCCGTGGTCTGTTACGACGGCGATAAAGTGGTAGGCGGCGGCACCATCGTCGCCTCCCGCGGATAAGGAGGCAGAATGTATTTAGAAGATTATGTAGTAGGGCTGACCTTTCAAACCGATCCCTTCGCCTTAACAGAAAAAGAAATCATCGACTACGCCCGGGCCTACGACGACCGGCCCTTTCATACGGATCCCGAGGCGGCGAAGAAAAGCCGCTTCGGCACCATTATCGCCTCGGGCCTTCACAGCTTAAGCGCCACTTGGGGCCATTGGGTCGCCACGGGGCTGGACTGCGGCGGCGTCGTCGCCGGCATCGGCATGAATCACCTGCGCTGGGTCAATCCCATCTATCCCGGCGTGGACCTTTACACCACCATAGTCGTCGACGGCATCGAAATCAAAAGCGACGGCGACTACGGCGTCGTGCACATGATCGCCTCGACGCGGGATGAGAGCGGCACCCTTTTGTTGGAACACGACGTCCTCGTGCTCGTGGCTTCTCGCCATGCAAGAGTAAAAAAGGTCAATTGACACACCGTTATTCAGTATACAATATAACGACGATTGCATACGAAACGGTGATGTAAAAAATAGTTTGAAATCAAGTTAAACACACGAAATATTTTCCATGAATAAAGGTTTTCACAAATAAATCATTCTTATTTGTCATGAAAGTAGCGACCGCCTTCAATATTCTGTATAATGAATGACATATTGAACTGTTGGAGGAGTGACTATATGAAAAGCAGTAGAACGAAAGACGTTATTGTAATAGGCTTCGCGCTGTTCGCTATCTTTTTCGGCGCAGGCAACTTAATCTTCCCGCCTTATCTCGGCTTCCACGCAGGCGACTCGTGGACCTCGGTTATGCTGGGCTTCCTCTTGGCAGACCCGGTTATCCCCATTATTACTTTAGTCGTCACCATTTTTGCAGGCGGTAAAGCCGTGGACTTGGGCCGACGGGTCAATTACCCCTTCGCTCTGATCTTAGCCGTTGCGGCCATGATCAGTCTGGGTCCGGTCTTCGCTATTCCGAGAACGGCAGCCACCACCCACGAAGTCGGCATCCTGCCCTTCTTTCCCGGCGCACCGATTTGGGTAACATCCGGCATCTTTTTCGCCATCACCCTGGCACTGTCCATTAAAGAAACGGGCGTTATCGACATTATCGGTAATTACATTACGCCGGTACTGCTCATTTTCTTAGGACTTATTATTGCAAAAGCCATTGCGACCCCCATCGGGCCCGTCCTCCCCGCAGAGGGAACGGGATTCTTCACCCAAGGGATGATCGAAGGCTATCAAACCATGGATGCCATGGTATCCTTACTCTGTACCGCCATCGTAACCGGCGACTTGATTCGAAAAGGCTACGGCGATGCGCCGAAGGCTGAAAAGCAAAAAATGATCGTCGAAGTTTGCGTTTTGGCCATGGTGCTCTTAATCATCATCTACGGCGGCCTCACCTACGTCGGCGCCCAAGGCGGCACCCACTTCGGTCCCGATGCAACCCGCGTCGAAATCCTCGTCGGCAGCGTCGGCCTGCTCTTAGGTAAATGGGGTCAAGCGGCATTGGCTGTGGCAGTCAGCTTGGCTTGCCTCACCACCGCCGTCGGTTTAACCTCGGCTTGCGGAAACTTCTTTAACTCCGTTTCCAACGGCAAGTGGAAATACGAATACATCGTCTGCGTATCCGTCCTCGTAAGCTTTACCTTCTCCCTCGTCGGCGTCGAAGGCATTATCGGCTTGGCCGGTCCCGTTTTGGACATCGTCTATCCCGCCATTATCGCCATGTCCTTCATCATGATCTTCGATCGCAAGTTACCCTATGACGGAACCATTATCGGTATGGCTGTAGGCACCATCGTGGCCGCATCCTTTACCACCATTTACAACATGACCGGTTCCTTCGAAGGCGCCGCCAATTTGATCGACAGTTTGCCCTTAGCCGAATTCGGCTTTGGCTGGTTCGTACCCGGCGTCGTCGGCGCATTAATCGGCACGGTTTGCGGCAAAATGGGCATGGGCAAGAAACGTTCGGATCACGACATAAAGCCCGCCTTCTAAAAATAATTAAGATAGCAAAAATGCGTACTTCGGTGCGCATTTTTTATTGCATTAGAAAACCCCCGGTTAGACCGGGGGTTCCGTTTAGCTTTAGCGATAATCACCCGTTATTCCCAGAATGGTATGATAAGAAAGGTCTGCCAACCAATCACAATCAGGAGGGAATAATGACATCACTAAATCACACCCATAGTTTATCACACACAAAATGGAATTGTAAGTATCACGTAGTGTTTGCTCCGAAATACAGGCGAAAAGTATTTTATGGATCGAAGCGCTTAGAAATTGGA